>NZ_JBBATQ010000002.1:0-482883 GCF_040398665.1 Sandarakinorhabdus sp. | reverse complement strand
TCGCCGGCCACCTTGAATGACTGCACGCCGCCGCAACTCTGGCCCATCACGGCGATCTTGCTGGTATCAATGCGGCCAAACAGGGGGCTGCCGGGCCGGGCGTTCTCGGCGATGGCCCAATCGATCGATTCGATCAGTTGTTCGGGCGTTGTGGTGCCCGGCGCGCGCTGCGGCGCGTTGGGGTCACGCGGCGGCGGTGGGGGTGGCGGCGGACTGCCGGGCGGGCGCACGGCGGGATTTTCCTGTGGGCCCACCTCCAATGCCGGATTGGCCATCACGCCATTGGCCAGCACCAGATAGCCGTGGCTGGCGATCTCGGTGAGGAAATAGCGGAAGCGGTTACCGGCGTTGATGCAGGCGCCATTGCCCCATGCGATCACCGGCAGCTTGCCGGCGCTGGCCAGCGCTGCGGGATGGTAGACGACATGGGCGGGCAGTGACGCCATGCTGGTCATCACCGCCTTGTGCGGCCCGGAACCGGCCGGGGTTTCCGGCGGCAGCCGTTCCTGCCGGCCGAACGGCAGCGGGCGGCCATCGACATCCTTGTCGGGGCCGATCACCGGCGCCGGCGGTGTTTGTGCGGCGGCCGGCGCACTGGCCGCGATCAGCCCAAACAGGGCCAGAAGATGTGTTGCGTGCATGAGAAGCTCCCCCATTATCGTCTTGAATGTACCAGTTCGTACATAACGATGCAAATCGGGCCGAGGTTGACGCCGTGACCCCGGCCCCGCAAAGGCGTCGGCCGCATTGGAGGCGGGCAGCATGACAGGTTGGGACGCATCGGCAGAGGCCTGGATCAGCGTGCAAGGCGAACGTGGCGATTTCGGCCGGCAACATGTGCTGGATGCGCCGATGCTGGCGCGGGTGGCCGCGCATGCCCCGGCGCGCGTGATCGATGTCGGCTGCGGGGAAGGGCGCCTCTGCCGGATGCTGGCCGCGCGCGGGATCGACACCACCGGGATCGACCCTGCTGCCGCGTTGATCGATCAGGCACGCCGCCTGCATCCCGATGGCGATTATCAAGTGGCCGCGGCCGAAACCATGGCCGTGGCGGACGGCGGGTTCGACATGGCGGTGTGCTATCTGTCGTTGATCGACATGCCCGATCTCGACGCGGCGCTGGCGCGGATCATCGCGGCGATCCGGCCGGGCGGTCATCTGCTGATTGCCAATCTCACCGCGTTCAACACCGCTGCCGTGCATCTGGGCTGGGTGAAACCGGCCACCGGCGAGCCGCATTTCCCAATCGATCATTATCTGGAGGAACGTCCGCGCCGCACCAGTTGGCAGGGCATCGACATCATCAACCACCACCGGCCGCTGAAACGCTACATGCAGGCGTTGCTCGGGCGCGGCCTGCTGCTGGCGCATTTCGACGAGCCCCCGGCCACGGGCGGCCCGGCCGACAAGCGTGATCGGTACAACCGCGTGCCGAATTTCCACATCATGGACTGGCGCAAACCGGCTTAATCCGGTTTCGTCACGCCCCGCCGCAAGCTGCGCAGCGCCTGCCGCTTTGGCGCGGCGCCGCTGCCGCGGATGCGGGTGCGCAGTTGGTCGCGCTTTTCGTGGATGGAGGCGATCACCGGCCCCATCGGCACGCCAAGATCGACCAGCACGGCTTCGGCCAACTGGAGACTGCTTTCGACGGTTTCGGGCACGGCATCGGTGACGCCCAGGGCATAAAGCTGCCCGGCATGATCGGCGTCGCGGGCGCGCACCACGATGCACAGATCGGGATGCGACAGGCGGATGCGGCGCACGAGCAGATCGAGCATCTGCATGTCGTCGATGGTGAGCACCACCGCCTTGGCCGTGTCCAGCTTCAGCTTGTCGATCAATTCCGGGCGGCGGGCATCGCCATAGATCACCGCCTTGCCGGCGCGCTTCAGCCGCTGCACCTCGTCGGGGTCGCTGTCCACCGCCAGCCAGGGCTGGTCGTGCATGTCGAGCATCTGCGCCACCAGCCGGCCGACGCGGCCATAGCCGATGATGACGGTGCGCTGGCCGTCGCTGGTGTCGGCAGGGATGGGCTCGCTGCGGCCGGTGTTGGCCTGGCGTTCCAGCCGGGCGCCGGCCAGCCCGAGCAGCGGCGCCAGCGCCAGGCTGAGCGAGGCGATGGCCAGCACCATCTGCGCATCCGGGCCGCCGATCAATCGTGCCGAGACCGCGGCACCCAGCACGATCAGCCCGGTTTCGGACGGACTGGCCAGCAGCAGGGCGACATGCCCGGCAACGCCACCGCGCACCTTGCGCAGTCGCAACAGGCCGAAAATCGCCGCAGCCTTCAGCGTGATGATCATTGCCGCGCCCCCGAGCACCGGCCAGGGATCGGCGGCCAAGGCGCCGAGATCGAGGCCGCTGCCCACCCAGATCAGGAAGACACCGAGCAACAGGCCTTCGAAGGGCTGCACGGCCGCTTCGATCTGGCGACGAAAATCGCCGGTGGACAGCATCAGCCCGGCGATCAACGCGCCCACCGCTGGCGACATGCCGGCCGCCGCCGCCGTGGCCGCCGATCCGATCAGCACGACCAGCGCGGCGGCGAGGAACAGTTCGGAACGGCGGGTGCGCGCGGCCTGCAGGAACAAGGGCGGCACGACATAGCGGGCAGCCACTGCCACGGCAGCCAGCGCCAGCACGCCCTTCAGAAAGCCGCCCCAGAAACTGCCGCCGGCCGATGCGCCGATCAACAACAGCATCGGCGCGATGGCGATATCCTGAAACAACAGCACGCCCACCGCCATGCGCCCGGCCTGGCTGTTGATCCGGCCGGATGCCGACAGCAATTGCAGGCCGACCGCCGTGGACGACAGCGCCAATGCGCCGGCCATCACCGCCACCGGCACCAGCGCCAGGCCCAGCGCCAGCAGCACGCCGGCAATCAGCGCGGTGCAGATCAGCATCTGCAAACTGCCCAGCCCCAGGATGTTGTCGCGCATGGTGCGGATGCGGTCCGGGCTCAGTTCCAGCCCCAGCGCGAACAGCAGGAGGGCAACGCCCAGCTCGGCCGGCGCCGCCAATGCCTCCGGGCTGGACAATTGCAGCCAGCCCAGGCCCGGCAACTGGCCGATGCCGAACGGACCGGCGGCAATGCCGATCAGGATGAAGCCGATGACGGGCGAGATGCGCAGCGCGGCAAAGGCCGGTATGACCAGCCCGGCGGCGCCCAGCACGAGCGCCATGTCCTTGAAGGCCGAGGATTCCAGCGGAAGCGCCATGCCACCACCATGGCGGCTGATCGCCGGTGTGTCACGCCAGCATGAACCCTCATGCCAGCCTCAGTCCAGCTTCAGTCTCTACGCATCACCTCGCGTTCCAGCAGCACCAGCGGCATGGCGCCCAGCCGCAAGATCTCGTGGAACTGGCGGATATCGAAGGCGGCGCCCTGTTTGGCCTTCACCGCATCGCGCAGCGCCACCCATTTGGTGTGGCCCATCTTGTAGCTCAATGCCTGGCCCGGCGCCGCGCAATAGCGCACGATCTCGCGCGTCGTGCGGCCCTTGGCGAAGCCGGTGGTCGCCACCATGTAATCGATCGCCTTGTCCTTGTTCCAGCGCTTGTGGTGCAGGCCGGTATCGACCACCAGCCTTGTGGCGCGGAACAACAGGCTTTGCAGATAACCGATGCGGCCCAGCGGGTTGCCGTCATAATAGCCGATCTCGTCCGCCAGCGTTTCGGCATAGAGCGCCCAGCCTTCGGTGTAGGCGCTGTAACCGGCGCGGCGGCGGATTGGCGGCACGTCGGGGCTTTGCAGCGCCAGCATCACCTGGAAATGGTGGCCGGGCACGCCTTCGTGGAAGGTGACCGTGGGCAGGCCGAATTTCGGCCGATCGAAACTGTCGGTCAGATTGATGAAGAAGGTGCCGTTGCGACTGCCATCGGGGGTGCCGCTGTTGTAATAGGCGCCGGCGCCGCCTTCCTGGATGACCACCGGCACCCGGTTCACGTCCAGCTTCGCGCGCGGCTGGGTGATGAACAATTTCTCGAGCCGCGGATACATGCTGGCGGCATGGCCGCGCAGCTCGGTGAGCAATTCCTCCTTGCCGGCATCGGTGTTTGGATAGACCTGATCGGGCCGCTCATTCAGCGCCACCAGTCGTTCACCCACCGTGCCTTGCGTCAGGCCCTGGCCCTTCAGCAGACCATCCAGTTGCGCGGAGATATCGGCCACTTGCGCCAGGCCAAGCTGATGCACCTCTTCGGCGCTGTAGTTGGTGGTGGTGGAGGATTTGACCGCGGCGTCATAATAAGCGGCGCCGTCGGGCAATTTCCACACGCCGGCATCCATGGTGGCGGTGCGGCGCAGCGCGGTGATGGCAGCAATCTGGCGATCAAGTGCCGGGAAGACCTGCTGTTCGACCAGTTTTGTGGCCTGGGCCGCCCAATCGCCGGCGACACCCGCGGCCTGCGCCTTGGCGGCCAGCGCCTTGACCAGCACGGTCTCAGCGGCCGGCGCCGTGCGCAGGCGGGTGATCTGCGGCAGGGCGAGATCGAACAGGAAGGCGGGCAGCACGACACCCTGCGCGGCTTCCTGGTTCATGCGCTGGGTTTCCTGATCGAGCGCAGTGGCAAAGGCCGCCACCCGCGCCAGCCAGGCCTGCGCATCGCTGGCGCTGGTCACGCGGTGCTGGCTTTCCAGAAAGCCCGGCACCGAACGATAGGCACCGTCGCTGTGCGACAACACATAGGGGCTGAAATTGCCGCCGGCGCTGCCGAAGGTGAAGCGGCGTTCGTTGGCGACGCGGCGGGCCAGATCATATTCCACCACATCGCGATCCAGTTGGCGCGGCGGCGTCAGGCTGGTGCGGTCGATGGCCTGCAACCGCTGCAACTGGCTGGCGGCGCGCGCCAGATCGGCATCGCGACCCGCCCGGCTGTAATCGGACAGCTTCGATTTAAGCCCGGCGTTGGCGCCGGTGTCCAGCCCCAGCGACGTGGCCCGTTCCGGCGAATCGGCGATGCCTTCGGCAAACATCGCATCGAACAAGGTCAGCAGGCGATCATCGGCGCTGCCCGGTGCAGCGGCGGCCAGTTGCGCCAGCGCCGGCGTGGCAGCGATCGCAGCGGTGCCGGCGAGGAGCTGGCGGCGGTTCATGGCTTGGGTGGGCATGGCGGCTCCGTTCTCGATGGGTTGGTCGCTCACGCCCGCCGCATCACTTCGCGTTCCAGCAGCACCAGCGGCATTGCGCCGGCGCGCAGGATCTCGTGGAATTTGCGCGCATCGAATGCGGCACCCTGCTTGGCGCGCACCGCATCGCGCAGCTTGGCCCACTGCATGTGGCCGATCTTGTAGCTCAGCGCCTGACCGGGGTTGACGCAATAACGCTCGATCTCGCGCTGGCTGCGGCTCTTGGCATAACCCAGCGTGTCGACGAAATATTGCGTCGCCTTGTCCCGGCTCCAGCGTTTGTGGTGCAGGCCGGTATCGGCCACCAGCCGCGCGGCGCGGAACAGGAAGCTTTGCAGAAAACCGATGCGGCCCAGCGGGTCCTGCGCATAGACGCCCAATTCATCAGCGACCTGTTCGGCATAAAGGCCCCAGCCTTCGGAATAGGCGCTGTAACCGCCGCGACGGCGCAGCATCGGAATATCCGGGCTTTCCTGGGCGATCGCCACCTGCATGTGATGGCCCGGCACGGCTTCGTGATAGGTCAGCGTGGCCAGCGTGAAGCGTGGCCATTCGGCGGTGTCCTTCAGGTTGATATAGAAAGCGCCCGGCCGGCTGCCATCGGGGGCAGGGCCCTGGTAATAGCCATTGGCGGCGCCATCCTGGATGAAGGCCGGCACGCGGCGCACCTCCACCGCGGCCTTTGGCAGGGTGATGAACAGATTCTGCAGGCGCGGCATTGCATCGGCGACCTGCTCATTCAGCAATTTGATCACATCGGCACGGCCGGCATCGGTGTTGGGGAACAGCTGATCCGGCCGTTCACTGAGCGCCACCAGCCGTGCGCCGACGCTGCCCTGGGTCAGGCCTTGGCCTTTCAGCATCGTATCAAGCTGCGCGGTGATGTCTGCCACTTGCGCCAGACCAAGCTGGTGCACCTCTTCCGGGGTGAGATTGGTGGTGGTGGAGGATTTGACTCCCGCATCATAATAGGCGGCGCCATCGGGCAGTTTCCACACGCCGGCATCGCTGCTGGCCTTGGCGCGCAGCGCCTTCACGCCGGTGATGTAACGATCATAGGCGGGATAGACCGTCTGTTCGACTAGGCCGGCAGCCCGCGCCGCCCATTCATCGCCCAGCCCGGCCGCCTTGGCCTTGCGCGCGATGCTGGTGACCAGCACGGTATCGGCGGCGGGGGTCGAACGGATGGCATCAAGCTGCGCCAGCGCCAGATCAAGCGCGAAATCCGGTGCGATCACGCCCTTTGCCGCATCGGCATTGGCCCAGGCCAGATTGTCGTCGAGCGTTTTGCCATAGGCCGACAGGCGCGACAGATAGGCATCGGCGTCGGCGGCATTGCCGATTCGGTGCTGCGTATCGAGGAAATCGGGGATGCGGGTGAACGGCCCGTGCTGCTGGCTGATCACATAGGGCTGGAAATTGCCGCGTGCCGAACCAAAGCGGAAGCGCGCGCTGCTGGCGGCGGCGCGGCTGAGATCATATTCGACCACATCGAAATCGAGTTGCCGGCCTTCCGAAAGGGCGGCGCGGTTCACGCTGCGCAGGCGCTGGAGCTGATCGGCAGTGCGCGCCTGGCGACGGGCCTGGCCGGCCTGCGATTGATCGGAAAGCTGGCCTTTCAGCGCCGCACGCGCGCCCTTGTCGAGCCCGAGCGACGTTGCCTGCTCCGGGCTTTCATCGACGCCTTCGTTGAAGAAGGCATCGAACAGCGCCAGCAACTTGCCATCTTCGCCGGCCGCGGTGGGGCCGGCCATCTGGGCAAAGGCGGGCAGGGCGGCGGTGGCAGGCAAGGCAGCGGTGCCGGCCAGCAGATGGCGGCGGCTGAGGTTCATTGCATTCATGACAGTCTCCCTTGCCGCCCTTCTGACCGGCACGACAAGGGAGTGCAAGGGCCAGGGCTTACAGCCCCTTGGCGATGGCGATATCCAGATTGGCACGGATGGCCTCGAAGAATTTCTCCGTGGTCATCCAGGCCTGATCGGGGCCGATCAGCAGCGCCAGGTCCTTGGTCATCGCGCCCGATTCCACCGTTTCCACGCACACGCGTTCCAGGGTTTCGGCAAAGCGCGTCACCGCCGGCGTGCCATCCAGCTTGCCGCGGTGCTTCAGCCCGCCAGTCCAGGCAAAGATGCTGGCGATCGGGTTGGTGCTGGTCGGCTTGCCTTCCTGGTGCATGCGATAATGGCGCGTGACGGTGCCGTGGGCGGCTTCGGCTTCCACGGTCTTGCCATCGGGCGTCATCAGGATGCTGGTCATCAGGCCCAGGCTGCCATAGCCCTGTGCCACCATGTCGGACTGCACGTCGCCGTCATAATTCTTGCAGGCCCACACGAACTTGCCCGACCATTTCAGGGCGCTGGCCACCAGATCGTCGATCAGGCGATGTTCGTACACGATGCCGACCTTGCGGAAACGCGCCTTGAACTCCTCGTCATAGACTTCCTGGAACAGATCCTTGAAGCGGCCGTCATAGGCCTTGAGAATGGTGTTCTTGGTGGACAGATACACTGGCCAGCCGCGATCGAGGCCATAGTTCAGGCTGGCGCGGGCGAAATCACGGATGGAATCGTCCAGATTGTACATGCCCATGGCGACGCCGGCGGACGGATATTCGAACACTTCATGTTCGATCACCTGGCTGCCGTCCTGGGCTTCCCAGCGCATGGTCAGCTTGCCGGGGCCGGGCACCTTGAAATCGGTGGCGCGATATTGATCGCCAAAGGCGTGGCGGCCGATGACGATCGGGTCGGTCCAGCCCGGCACCAGCCGCGGCACCGATTTGATGACGATGGGTTCGCGGAACACCACGCCGCCCAGGATGTTGCGGATGGTGCCATTGGGCGATTTCCACATCCGCTTCAGCCCGAATTCCTTCACCCGGTCTTCATCGGGGGTGATGGTGGCGCATTTCACGCCCACGCCATATTCGCGGATGGCGTTGGCCGATTCCACGGTCACCTTGTCGTTGGTGTCGTCGCGGTTTTCGATGCTGAGATCATAATAGTGCAGATTGATGTCGAGATAGGGCAGGATCAGCTGATCGCGGATCCACTGCCAGATGATCCGGGTCATCTCGTCGCCGTCGAGTTCGATGACGGGGTTTTCGACCTTGATCTTCGGCATTGAAGGCATCCTGAATGAGCTGCGACGGAATGCTGCAGTCTTAGGAGGCCACGGCCGGGCTGGTCAATGGCCGCCTGCCTGATGGTTTCCCAGCTTTTCCGCGAGGTCTGGCAAACCGGTCAAGGGTTCGGCGAGGCTGCCCAGATGCGGCGGGCCGAACCCGGCGGCGCCGATATGGCCGAGCAGCGCCGTCAGCGGCTGCCAGTAATCCTTGCCGCCCAGCAGCCAGATCGGTTTGTCGTGGATGCCGAGTTCGCGCCAGGTCAGGCTTTCGAACAATTCGTCGAGCGTGCCGATGCTGCCGGGCAGGGCGATGATCGCATCGGACATGCGATGCATCAGTGCCTTGCGTTCGTGCAGCGTCTCCACGACGTGCAGTTCATCCAGACCATCCTGGGCGATTTCGGTGGTCATCAGCAGGCGCGGGATGATGCCGATCACGCGGCCGCCCGCAGCCTTGGCTGCGCGCGCCGCCACGCCCATCAGGCCGACACGACCGCCGCCATAGACCAACGTGACCCCGCGCGCGGCGCACAAGGCGCCCAGGCCCGCCGCCAGTTCGGCGTGCACCGGATCATGGCCGGGCCGTGACCCGCAGAACAGCAACAACGATGAGATCATGGCCGCGTTGTGGCGCAAAGGCCATGGCCGCGCAATCGCCTCGGATGGAGCGGGATGATCGCCGAATTGCCAAGCGGCGTATCACAGGGGTAGAGCAGGGATCATGAACGATCCCGAAGACCAGATTCCGCCCGGCCAACCGGTGCCTCCGCCGCCCTTGGTTGCCGAACCTGCTGTGCAGCCCGTGCTGGCGCCGATTGAACAGCCCCTGGCCAATGTTGCGCCGCCACCGCCACCGCCCGCTGGCCCGCTGCCGCTGGTGCCGGGCGAATCGGCCAAATATCGCCTGCCCGACATGCATCCCGAGGGCCGCAAGTTTCTCGGCATTGCGCTGGCGGCGGTGCTGATCAGCGGATTGTGGCTGGAATGGACCGCGCTCAGCTTCATCCTGCTTGGCATTGCGATCTGGGTAGCGGCGTTTTTCCGCGATCCGGTGCGCGTGACGCCTTTGGGCGAAGCGCTGCTGGTGTCGCCAGCCGACGGCTTGATCAGCCTGATCACCAATGTGGAGGTGCCGCGCCAGTTGCTGGGCGAAGGCGGGCTGGAACCGGGCCAGATGACGCGTGTTTCCGTGTTCATGAATGTGTTCGATGTCCACATCAACCGCGCGCCGATCGCGGGCCGCCTGACGCGCATCGTCTATGTGCCCGGCAAGTTCCTGAATGCCGATCTCGACAAGGCCAGTGACGAGAATGAGCGGCAATATTTCGTGATGGAGGATGCCGGCGGCGTCCGCGTCGGCTTTACCCAGATTGCCGGTCTGGTGGCGCGGCGCATCATGAAATGGGTGGAGGTCGGTCAGATGCTGAAGGTGGGAGAGCGCTTTGGCTTGATCCGCTTCGGCAGCCGGGTCGATGTGTTCCTGCCGGCGGGCTATGTGCCGGCGGTGGCAGTGGGGCAGCGTGCGATTGCCGGCGAAACCATCCTGGCGGTGAAGGGGACCCCGGCCATGCAGGGTGCGCAGGCGCAGTGAGCGCGCGCAACTGCATGTGCGCGATACGGCACCGGTGATGGAACCTGGTTCACAGCCCGTGCGCCGCGGCATCCCGCTGCGCGCCGTGGTGCCCAATGCCGTCACCGTGCTGGCCTTGTGCTTCGGCCTCACCGCCGTGCGCTTTGCCATCGGCGGGGAGTGGGAGAAAGCGGTTGGCGCCATCCTGCTGGCCGGCGTGCTCGATGGCATCGATGGCCGCATCGCCCGTCTGCTGAAGGGCGCCAGTCGTTTCGGTGCCGAGCTCGATTCGCTGTCAGATGTGACGGCCTTCGGCGTGGCGCCGGCGCTGGTGCTGTATCTGTGGGCCTTGCAGTATCTGCCGGGCAACATGGGCTGGGTGATTGCGCTGTCGCATGCCATTGCCTGCGCGCTGCGGCTGGCGCGCTTCAATGCGCAGATCGATGCCGCCGAAGGGCCGCACAAGAAACTCGGCTTTCTCACCGGTGTGCCAGCGCCGATGGCGGCAGGCCTGACGCTCAGCCCGATGTTCGTGCAATTCTGGCTGGCGCCGGAAGCGATGGACGATCCGACACTGCGCGCGACGCTGGTGGCGGTGACCACGCTGCTGGTGGCCCTCACCATGGTCTCCAGCCTGCCAAGCTACAGTTGGGGATCAATCCGCTTGCGGCCGTCGTGGCGCTTGCCGGCGCTCGGTGCGGTCGGGCTGTTTGCCGGTGCGCTGTTCACCAACCCGTGGGCGACACTGGCAGTGCTGAGCGCACTCTACGCCGGTGCGCTGCCGCTTGCCGTGCGTTCCTATCGCCGCCGCGCGGTGCGCACGGTTGCCATCGGCAGCGCAGAGGGCATCCAGCCGCCACTCTGAGCGTCGCCGGCCAACGCATCACGCAAGGCATCGCGGGCATCACCCAGCATCAATGCGACCAGCGCCCAGGTGGCGAGGCAGGCCAGCAGCATCATCAACATCGTCATCTTGGGTCCCCCGGCGAATCAGCGTGAAGTGTTCCGTTTCTGTTCCTGATCTTATGTTCCGCAAATGTTCTTTCGGTCAAGCCCCTCTTTCGCGCGCGCAATCGCGGCGGTAAGAACAGGCCATCAGGTGCGCTGCAGCGGAAGCGACGCGCGCCCGCCGCTTTGGGGAGACGCATGATGCTGGGAACGATGCAGGATTGGCCGCTGCTGGTGTGGAAGCTGATCGACCACGCCGCGACTTATCACCCGACCCGCGAGATCGTGTCCCTGACCTGCGAAGGCCCCAAGCATCGCACCAATTGGGCCGAGGTGCGCGGCCGCGCCCGCCAGGTGTCCGGCGCGCTGCGGCGGCTGGGCATGCAACCGGGTGACCGCATCGCAACCCTGGCCTGGAACACGTACCGCCACGTCGAAAGCTGGTACGGCATTTCCGGCATGGGCGGCGTGGCGCACACCATCAATCCGCGCCTGTTCGAAGAACAGATCATCTACATCGCCAACCACGCCGAAGATCGGGTGTTGTTCTTCGACCTAACCTTTTTGAAACTGGTTGAGAAACTGGCGCCAAGCCTCTCAACGATCGAGCATTATGTTCTGCTCACCGATCGGGCGCACATGCCGGCGGACAGCAGCCTGAACTTGCTCTGCTATGAAGATCTGCTCACTGGCGAGAGCGTTGACGCGCCGTGGACGGAACTGCCCGAAACCGCACCGGCCGGGTTGTGCTATACCAGCGGCACCACAGGCAATCCCAAGGGCGTGCAATACAGCCACCGTTCCAACGTGCTGCACGCGATGGCGGCCAGTTCCACCGACACGTTCGGCATGGGTGCGCGCACCACGGTGCTGCCCATTGCGCCGATGTATCACGCCAATGCCTGGTCCATCCCCTATGTCGCGGCCTGCACCGGTGCCAAGCTGGTGATGGGCGGGCCGAATTTCGATCCGCCGACACTGCACAAGTTGATCGTGGAGGAGGAGGTCGATCTGGCGCTGGCGGTGCCCACCATCTGGCTGGGCATGATGCAATATCTGGAAAAGAGCGGCGAAACCCTCGGCAAATTGAACCGCACCGCCATCGGCGGATCGGCCGTGCCGCGCGCCATGATCGAGCATTACGACCAGTTGGGCGTGAAGGTGCTGCAATTGTGGGGCATGACCGAAATGTCGCCGCTCGGTACGGTAGGTGCCGGCATTCCGGAAACGGATGCAATGGCTTATGATCATCAGCTCAATGTCCGGATCAAGCAGGGCCGCGGCGTGTTCGGCGTCGAAATGAAGATTGTCGACGATGATGGCCAGGAACTGGCGCGCGACGGCAAGGCGTTCGGCCGCCTGCTGGTGCGCGGGCCATGGATTGTCGGCAGCTATTTCAAGGGCGACGGGCAGAGCGCTTTCACGCCTGACGGCTGGTTCGACACCGGCGATGTCGCGACGCTGGATCCGCTGGGTTACATGCAGATCGTCGATCGCGCCAAGGACGTGATCAAATCCGGCGGCGAATGGGTATCGTCGATCGATCTGGAGAATGTCGCGGTCGGCGCGCCCGGCGTGGCGGAAGCCTGCGTGATCGGCGTTCACCACCCGAAATGGGATGAACGCCCGCTGCTGCTGGTGGTGCCCAAGGACGGTGCTGATGTGACCAAGGCCGGCGTTCTGGCCTATCTGGATGGCAAGATCGCCAAATGGTGGACGCCCGACGATGTGATCGTGGTGCCCAGCCTGCCGCACACGGCGACAGGCAAACTGCTGAAGGTGGCGCTGCGCGAACAATACAAGGATTATGTGCTGCCGACGGTGTGATGCCCGGACATTCGGACCAGTTCGTCAGCCATCATCGCTGACCACGGCGGCCAGCGGGTCTTCGCCGCTGTCTTCGACCTCGTCGATCTGGTCCGACAAGATGCCCATCACATCGTCATCGTTGCCCCGCATCGGGCCAGCCGGCGTGCCCGGCATGGCGTCGTCGCCATCGTCCATCAACGGCTCGCCCGCAAAGGCGCCCATGTCGATCCGGCCGGAGGTGACCATCTGCTTCATCAGGTCCACCGTGTCGTGAACATTGCTGTCGTCATCGGTGATGCCGCCGTCGGGCTTGCGGCTGTCGAGCGCATTGTCGGCAGCGTCCGGCGCCAAGGCATCTTCGGCCACGTCCTGCGCCTGATCGGCTTCGCGTTGCTCTTCATTGTCTTCGTTGTCATGGTCGCGCGGCTTGGTCATGGGCACCTCTGCCTGTCCAACCCATGCCGGCCATAGCGGTTCCCGTCAGAACAGCGACATCTGGTCGGATGGCGGCCGGAACTGCGCGATATCGAGCGCGATACGCTCGCGGCTGAGGCCATGCACGGCGCAGGCCTTGTGGAAGCGTTGCCGCATCAGCGCCGCGTACGGCCCCTGCGCCTGGAAGCGCGCAAAGAAGCGCGGATCATTGTCCTTGCCGCCGCGCATGGTGGTGATGTGGTGCATCACGCGGGCGGCGCGGTCCGGGAAATGGGCGGCCAGCCAGTCGCGGAACAGTGGCGCGACTTCATGGGGCAGGCGCACGGGAATGCTGTATGCGCCGGTCGCGCCAGCTTCGGCGCCGGCCGCGACAATGGCCTCGATCTCGGGATCGTTGATGGCCGGGATCATGGGCGACAGCGAGATGAACACCGGCACGCCGGCCTGCGAAAGCGCGCGGATGGCGGCAAGGCGGCGCCAAGGCGTGGCAGCGCGCGGTTCCATGATACGGGCGAGGCGCGCATCCAGCGTCGTCACGCTGATCATCACCGCCGCCAGGCTGTGTGTGGCCATGCGGGCCAGGAGATCGAGATCGCGGCACACCCGGTCGGATTTGGTGGTGATGGTGACCGGATGCTGGCAATCCTCAAGCACTTCAAGGATTTGCCGTGTTATCTTCCAATCCCGCTCGATGGGTTGATAGGGATCGGTGTTGGTGCCCAGTGCGATCGGCTGACACTGATAGCCGCGCTTGCAAAGCTCCGCCTTCAGCAGCGCCGGCGCATCGGGCTTGGCGAACAGCCGGCTTTCGAAGTCCAGGCCGGGGGACAGATCGTGGAAGGCGTGGGTGGGCCGGGCAAAGCAATAGACACAGCCATGTTCGCAGCCGCGATAGGCATTGATCGAACGGTCGAACGGCACATCGGGGGATTGGTTGCGGGTGATGATCGTCTGTGTGCGCTCGATGGTGACGGTGGTGCGCAGCGGCGGCGGTGCGCCTTCGACCAGGCCTGAATCATCCAGCCAATCGCCATCCGCCGTGCGCGCCGCGAGGCCGAAGCGGGCTGGAACGGCGTTGTGGGTCGCACCGCGACCGGAGGGGGCAGGCGGAATGGCCATGCCCCGTGTATACGGTCCGAATCAGAACATAAAAAGAACAAATGCCATTGTCACGCCGCGACGCCGCCCGGCCGGGCCTCGCGCGCCAGCACTTCACGGCGCAGGGCATGGGCGTCAGCAATGGCATTGTGGGGCAGGGCGCTGGCGCTCGCCGTGTCGAAGCCGGGCAGATTGAGCAGGGCAAAGCGCGCATGCGGCACCAGGCAGCGGCCCTGATAGGCGAGCAGGCTGGCGGCGTGGGCGATATCCTCCGGCCAATCGGCGACCAGCAGCGGATCGGGATCGCCGATCAGATAGGCGGTGAGCGCCGCCACCACATCAGCGCGGGCGTGTGGCGTGGCGCCCAGCACCGGCATGACATGATCCGCCACCCAGCGCCGCGGGCGGTGGCAGGGCAGCACGGCATAGAAATCCGGCCTTGTCTCCCTTTCGGGCACCAGCGCGATCGAGATCAAGGGCCCATCAAAGCCATTGAATTCGCAATCAACAAAATAACGCACCGGTCAACGTTCCTGCAGGCGGGGGATGAGATCGGCGAAATTGCAGGGCCGGTGGCGGCTGTCGAGCTGGCTGGCCAATATGCCGTCCCACCCGTCCTTCACGGCGCCAGTGGAACCGGGCAGGCAGAAGATATAGGTGCCGCGCGCCACGCCGGCGCAGGCGCGTGACTGGATGGTGCTGGTGCCGATTGTCTGGAAGCTGAGCCAGCGGAACAATTCGCCGAAACCTGGGATCAGCTTTTCGGCCACCTGATCCAGCGCTTCGGGGGTAACATCGCGGCCGGTGACACCGGTGCCGCCGGTGGTGATGATCACGTCGATTCCGGCATCGTCGATCCAGTTGTTCAACTGCGCGACCAGCACCGGCACCTCATCCCTGGCAATGCTGCGCGCCGCCAGCGTGTGGCCGGCGGCAGTCAGCCTGTCCACCAATGTGTCGCCGCTGCGATCGGTGGCGGCCGTGCGCGTGTCGCTCACCGTGAGGACGGCGATATTGAGGGACACGAACAAAAGTGACTCGTCCAGGGGCATGGGATGCGGTTTAACGGTGTGGGGCTGTGGTGTCATGGTGGATGAACAACCATGGCGGCAACTGGAAAGGAAGCTGCGATGACCGCACGGTTGATGGTGATGATCTGCGTGAGCGACCGCGAACGGGCGCGGGCGTTTTATGGCGATATCCTGGGGCCGGTGCTGGCCATCGGCGCGCCGGCCATCGATCCGTTCGGCGATCAGTTTCCATGCGGTGCCGGGTTCATCCGGTTAACGGCGGTGCCTGGTTGGCAGCCGGGCCAATATCCGGTGCTGGGCTGGCAAGTGGATGATGCCGCCGCGGCCGTTGCGGCGCTGGTGGCCAATGGCGTCGAAATGCTGATCTATCCGGGACTGGGCCAGGATGCGCAGGGCCTTTGGAATGCACCCGACGGCGGTGCCCGCGTCGCCTGGTTCAACGACAGCGAAGGCAATCTGCTGAGCCTGACGCAGCAGGGTTGAACCGGCGGGCTTGCCGGACCGGCATGTTCCTGATACGTTCCGCATGTTTGCGACGGGGAGGATGGTGATGACCCAGACTGGCGGCTGCCATTGCGGCGCGGTGCGATACGAAGTGGCGGGCACCCCGATGCACGTCGCGCTGTGCCATTGTGCCGATTGCCGCAAGGCGGCCGGCGCACCGATGGTCGCATGGGCGATGTTTGCCGAAGATGCTTTGCGCGTGACGAGCGGCACGGCAAGGACCCGCAATTCATCAGGCGCCGCCTTGCGCAGTTTCTGCGGCGATTGTGGCACCGGGCTGTTTTATCGCAACGCCGATATGCTGCCGGGGATTGTCGATATCCAGGCCGCGACATTCGATGATTGCGATGCCTTCCCGGCGGGTTTGCATATCCAGATCGCCGAGCGCATCGGCTGGATGGCCAACGCGCATGAATTGCCGGCGTTCGAGCGGTTTCCGGACTGACGGGCGCTATTTCCCGCCGGCGACGGCGCGGTCGTCTGCCGGCCAGGCTTCCGGGGCAAAACTGCCCGGCTGCGGGCGTGGGCGTATGCTCAGGGCCTCGCGTTTGACGGCAGTTGGTCCGCCGATGCCGGGCAGGCGGGGCCACAGGCCCTGTGCCACCGCCTCCAGCGAGGCCGGCGCACCCATATCGCGCAGTTCGTACATCCACAGGTTGCGCATCACCACGCGCACATATTGGCGGGTTTCGCGATAGGGGATGGATTCGATGAACAGCAACGGATCGCCCTGATCATCCAGGGTGCTGTTCCATTTCAGCACCGCGCCGGGCCCGGCGTTATAGGCCGCGATCACCTTGGGCAGCAGACCGCTGGTCAATCCCATGTTGCCCAGCATTTCCAGATAGGTCTGGCCCAGTTCGAAATTATAGGCGGGATCGGTGATGTCGCCCACCACGGCGGCAGCATCGGGCGTTTCGCGGCTGATGCGGCGGTGCACCAGGTCGCTTGTGTCGGGCATCAATTGCATCAGGCCGCGGGCGCCCACCCGGCTGCCGGCCGTGGTGATGAACGCCGATTCCTGCAGGGCATGGGCAAAGATCAGCGCGCGCGGCAGCCGCCAGCCGCGGAACGGCACCCAATCGGGCGCTGGATAGCGCGCCGACAGCGGCGCCTCCAGCCCGACCGGGGAGCGGATGGCCAGGCTGTATTGCGTGGCCGGCAGATCGAGCCGCGCCGCCAGCCGCAGGATGGCTGGATAGGCATCGGCCGGCGCCGTCGCGGCGAGATGGCGCAGTTCGCGATCGGCCAGGCCCAACTGGCCGATTTCCACCAGCGCGGCGGCGCGGCGGGCGCCGGGCACGTCCTTCAGATAATTCCAATCCGCCGTGATGAAATCCGGCTCGGCCCAATCGAGGCCCTGATCGATGCCGAGCGTGCGCCGCGCCAATATGCCATAGAAGGTGTTGCGTGATGTGGCGGCGCGCGCCAGCCGGTCACGCTGCGCGGCATTGTCCCCGGCGCGCTGCCAACTGCGCGCGGCCCAGAACCAGGCGGCGGCGCGGGCATCTTCGGGACCGTTCTTCACCAGATCGAACGCAGCGGCGGCATCACGCCAGCGGCCCAACCGGAACGCCGCCAGCCCGGCCGCCCAGGCACCATCGGCGGCGCCTTGGCCAAGCCCGGCGGCAGCATCCAGGCCGATGCGCCACGCGGCCAGATCATCGCCCATGCGATAATGATTCCAGGCGATGCGCGCGGCCCATTCGCTGCGCGCCCAAGGGGACAAGATCCCGGCCTGTGCCAGCCACAACCGCTCGGCTTCATCATTGCGGTCGGCAGCCAGCAGGGGCTTCAATCGGTCGGCCAGATCGGCATCGCCGGCTGCGCGCTCGACCGTGTAGCCCGGCACGCTGGCGGGGCGGAAGGCGCGCGCTTCGGGCAGCAGCGGCAACGGCGCGGCATCGGCACCGGGCATGGCTTCGGCGAGCCGGGCGACCTTGGCGGCCAGCGGCTGATCGGCGTTGGTGAGCAGCCAGGCGGCGAGATCGGCGCGCGTCAACCGCACCGGGCCGCGCGCCGCGATCAAGGCCGCGCGGGCGCTTTCGCTCAGCAGGCCTGGCGGCTCGGTTGCGATTCCGGCTGCGGCCTTGCTGAAGCGGCCGGCATCGAGATCGCGGAAGATCCTGCGCCAGGCGATGCGTTCGGCCTCGCTCAATTGCGGCGGCACCAGGCGCTGGCGGGCGGTGATACCGGGGCGCAGTCCGGTCACCACCATCGTCGGGGTCGCCGCGGGCGCCAGCGGCTGCAATTGGGCCGGCGGTTGCAGTTCGGGCGGTGCAGTGATGGCCAGCGCGGGGGTGGCCAGCAGCCCGAAGATCAGGGGCCACGGCGGGCGCATCATCCTGTCGCTGCCTTGAACAATTTCAGATGCGCGAAGGCCTGGGCTTTCAGATCCTTGCTGCTCGCCATGGTGCGTGGGTGGATGGACGGCAGCAGCCGCGCACCGGCCCAATCGAACCAGGTGCCGCGGCTGCTGGCCAGCCGGGCCGTGCTGCCGGCCATTTCGGCGGCAACCTGGCCCAGCGCCAGCACATGTGACGGTGGGGCGAGCACTGCGAGGCGTTCCAGCACCGGTGTGAAGCGGGCGAGCAGATCGGGGGTCGGTTCGCTGTCGCCCGGGGTCGGGAAGGCCAGCCGGCTGACCAGTGCGGCGTGCGACCAATCCAGATCGATGGCGGCAATCATGCGATCGATGGTCTCACGGTGCCCGGCGTCCAGATCGGGGCGATCGATCAGCACCCAGACACGGGCATCGAGATTGCCGTGATACAGCAGCGGCGGATGCTGCCGCGCCGCCGGGAAGCGGCCGAGCAACGCCAACAGTGCCGGCACATCGGCGCAGGCCAGCGCCGGATGCGGTGCCGCCGGATCGCGCGCCGGCGGAGCAGGGCGGGCGGTGGCAGGGGGCGCAGCGGCGGGGATAGGAGCGTCCGGGGACGCCGCGATTGCGATGGCGGGTGCCGCAACCGGTTCCAGCCAGCGCCGCGGCGACGCATCCACCGGCACGTCGCAACCCGCAGCGATCAGGAACGCCAGCGCATCGCGGGCGGCATCTGTAGCGAGGGGGGCGACATTTGGCGGCACAATCCCGCACAAGCCGCAGGCCGGCGTGTCTGGTCAAGCCCTGTCTGGCCCGCTATCTGTCGGATCATGTCAAGTCTGCGACAGTCGGAACGCCGGCAAAGCGTCCGAATGCCGGCACAGTTGGGGAAAGCCACGTGAGCGAACGCGAATCCATGCCCTATGATCTGGTGATCGTGGGCGGCGGGCCAGCCGGCCTGTCGGCCGCGATCCGCGCCAAGCAGGAGGCGCAGCGGCTGGGGCTGGAGCTGTCGGTGTGCGTGCTGGAAAAGGGCAGCGAGATCGGCGCGCATATCCTGTCGGGCGCCGTGGTCGATCCGCGCGCACTCGATGAGCTGTTGCCGGAATGGCGGACGATGGATTCGCCGATGACCGTGCCGGTGACGGAAAATCACCACTGGATCCTCAGCGAAACCGGCAAGACCGAATTTCCGCACGCGCTGCTGCCGCCGTTCATGCACAATGTCGGCTGCTACACCGTATCCCTGGGCAATCTCACGCGCTGGCTGGCCGGCCAGGCCGAAGCGGTGGGCGTGGAGATTTTCCCCGGCTTTGCCGCCGCCGAAGTGCTGTACAACGATGATGGCAGCGTGAAGGGCGTTGCCACCGGCGATATGGGCATCGCCAAGGATGGCAGCCGCAAGGACAGCTGGACACCGGGCCTGGAAATCCATGCCAAATACACCTTCTTTGCCGAAGGCGCGCGCGGCCATCTTTCGAAGCAGGTGATCAAGCGTTTCGACCTGCGCAAGGATAGCCAGCCGCAGATTTACGGCATCGGCCTGAAGGAATTGTGGGACATTCCGGCCGAGAAACATGTGCCGGGCCGGGTGATCCACAGCCAGGGCTGGCCGCTGAGCGATGCCAACGGTGGCGGCTTCCTCTATCACCAGGCCAATGGCCAGGTGGCCCTGGGCTTCTCGGTCTGGCTGAATTACGACAATCCGCACCTGTCGCCGTTCGAGGAATTCCAGCGCTGGAAGACGCATCCGGCGGTCCGCGAGATATTGGAAGGCGGGCGCCGCGTGTCGTATGGCGCGCGCGCGATCAACGATGGCGGCTGGCAGGCGGTGCCGAAACTGGCCTTCCCCGGCGGCGCGCTGATCGGTTGTGCGGCCGGTTTCCTCAACGTGCCGCGCATCAAGGGCAGTCATACCGCCATGAAGACCGGCATGATGGCGGCCGAAGCGGCCGTGGCGGCGATTGCAGCGCAGCGCGGCAGCGACGAGCTGACCGCCTATGAGGCCGCCTACAAGAAGAGCTGGGTATCCGAAGAGCTGAAGATGGTGCGCAACGTGCTGCCGGCGGTCGAGAAGTTCGGCACCACAGTCGGAACCGTGCTCGGCGGCGTGATGATGTGGATGGAATATCTGGGCTATGAACTGCCGTTCACCTTCAAGCTGACGCCCGACAACACCCATATGCGCAAGAAGGGTGAGGCCAAGAAGATCGTCTATCCCAAGCCCGATGGCGTCATCAGCTTCGATCGGCTGACCAGCGTGTTCCTTTCGAACACCAACCACGAAGAAGACCAGCCCTGCCACCTGACCCTGAAAGACGCGTCGGTGCCGGTGGAGGTGAACTATGCGCTCTATGACGAACCGGCGCAGCGTTATTGCCCGGCCGGCGTGTACGAGATCGTCGGCGTGGAGGAAAATGCCCCGCGCCTGCAGATCAACGCGCAGAATTGCGTGCATTGCAAGACCTGCGATATCAAGGACATGACGCAGAACATACAGTGGGTGGTTCCGGAGGGTGGCGGGGGCCCGAATTATCCGAATATGTAATGCGCAGCGAGTCAGGCTGCGTGCCGCAGCCTGACTCGCGCAAGCACGGACCCCGGCCTTCGCCGGGGCAGGCATTGAGCGAAAAAGGCGGTCCCTTCAGGCCGCCTTTTTGACTCGTCCGACCCCGGATCAGGTCCGGGGCAGGCATTGCGGCTCCGCCGCGCTCTTCCTTCCTTGCTTCCTTCAGCACCCCAAACGGACTCGGCGGCTCTGCCGCCGGCCGTTCCCGCCCGGCACACACCTTGTCGCCGAAGCGCACCCCCCTCGACAACCCATACCCACCACGCCACACTCGCGCCGCATGCGCATCCCGCTCCTCCTTCTCACCCTTGCCGTTCCGGCCCAGGCCGCGCCGCCAAGGGCCGCTGAATCCGCGCTGCATGCCTATGTCGTCAGCCGCTACGCCGCGCTGGACAACGAACTCGGCCTCGCGTCCCGTCTGATGGAAGAAGCGCGTGCGGCGGACCCGGCTGCGACCACGGTCACGCGCCGGGCCTGGGATCTGGCGGTGGCGGCCGGTGATCAGCCGCGCGCCTTCAAGCTGGCGCGCAGCCTGGTCGCAGCCGGCGCGACCGATGCCGAAATCACCATGACGCGGCTGGCGGACGCTGCCGTGCGCAAGGATTGGGCGGAAGTGGCAGTGCTGCGCGGCAAGCTGGGCCGGCAGGGGTGGCCGTTGGTGGCCGGGCCAATCATCGATGCGTGGACGGCAGCGGCGCGCGGCGACACCACCACGGCGCTGGCGCTGCTCGATCCGCAGCGTTCGCAAGGCTTCATGCGCGCCTATGTCGCCGAGCAACGCGCACATATGCTGGCGTGGTTGGGCCGCTGGGACGAGGCCGCGACGGCCTATCGCCAGGCACGGATAGGTGGCGGCGTCGCGGCGATGTTCCTGCGCCAGGGCCAGGCCGATGCCCTGGCCATGGCCGGGCGGCGCGACGAGGCCCTGGCGGTGCTGTTCCCCAGCGATCGGCCGACAGCGGCGGCGCGCGAGCGCTTGTTGGCCGGCAAGCGGCTCGGCCTGCTGGTGACGGAACCGCGCCAGGCGCTGGCATGGCTGTCGGTGCGGCTGGCCGGCGATCTGGCGCGCGAACGCGCGGAGCCGCTGGCGCTGCTGCTCGCGCGGCTGGCCAGCTTCATGGCGCCGGACCTGCCGGCCACCTGGCTGACCGTCGGCGATGTGCTGGGCGGTGCCGGCCAGGCCCAGAGCGCGTTGGCGGCATTGGCGCAGGTGCCGGCCGGACTGGGGCTGGATGAAGCGGTGCGGGCGCGGCGGGCCGAGGTGATGGAAGCCGCCGGCGAGGCGGCCGCGGCCGGGCAATTGCTGAAGACGGCGGCAGACGCACCTGAGGCATCGGCCGAAGATTGGGCTGGGCTGGCCGGCTGGCACCGCCGGGCCGAGCGCTATGCCGATGCGGCGGCCGCCTATGGCGTGGCCATCGACCGGTTCGGCGCCAGCCTGGGCGCGACGGCGTGGAACCTGCATTATCTGCGCGGCATGATGCGCGATCGCGCCGGCGACTGGCCGGGCGCGGAGGCCGATCTGCGGGCTGCGCTGGTGCTGATGCCTGAAGAGCCGAGTGTGCTGAATTATCTGGGCTACAGCCTGCTGGAGCGCGACACGCAAGCCGGCCCACAAGCAGGGGAGAGCGCCACCGAGCCGCGCAGCCTGATCGAACGGGCGGCGGCGCTGCGGCCGGGGGACGGCGGCATCATCGATTCGTTGGGCTGGATGCAATTGCGGTTGGGCGAGATCGACAAGGCGGTGAACACGCTGGAACGCGCCGTCAGCCTGGAGCCGCAGGACCCGACGATCATGAGCCATCTTGGCGATGCGCTGTGGCGGCAGGGGCGCCGCATCGAAGCGCGCTTCCGTTGGCGCGAGGCATTGGCCATGACGGGCGCGATGACGGCATCCGGCGCCGGCACGGTGACCGTCGCCGCCGACGAACGGCGGCAGTTGCAGGCGCGGCTGGATTTCGGCCTGGACGCAGCCGGCGCCATGCTGGCGCTCCGATAGCAGTTGCAGGAAGCGGCTTGCCGCGCCAATGCCGGCCACGATGATCATCGAACCCGCCCCGGCCAAGATCAACCTGGCGCTGCACCTGCGGCGGCGGCGGGCCGATGGCTATCATGATCTGGAAAGCATCTTTGCCTTCACCGCATTCGGCGACATGTTGCACGGCGAGGCGGCGGACACGCTGACGCTCAGCCTGGCCGGGCCAACCGCAGCAGCCGCGGATGTGGGTGACGACAATCTGGTGCTGCGCGCCGCAAGGATGCTGGCGGCAGCAGGCGGCGTATGGCCGGGCGCGCGCCTGCATCTGGACAAGCAGATTCCGGTCGCGGCGGGGCTGGGGGGTGGCTCGGCGGATGCGGCGGCGGCGCTGCGCCTGCTGAACCGGCTGTGGGCGCTGGATTGGCCGCTGGAGCGGCTGGCTGCGCTTGCCGAGCCATTGGGTGCTGATGTGCCGGTATGCGTGTTCAGCCAGACACGCCTTGGGCAGGGCAAGGGCGAGGCGCTGTCGCCCTGGCCGCACGATCATGGCGGCACGCCGGTGCTGCTGGTCAATCCGCGCGTTTCGGTGCCGACCGGCCCGGTGTTTGCCGGTTGGGACCGGCAGGATCGCGGCGGCATCGCGGCTGATTTGCCGTTGCAGGCGTTGCGCAATGACATGACCGCCGCCGCCGTGGCGATCCAGCCGGTGATTGCCGATGTGCTGGCGGCATTGGCGGCAGACGGGGCGGCGAGCCTGGTCCGCATGAGCGGTTCGGGTGCCACTTGCCTGGCGCTGTACCCGAATGCGGGCGCGCGTGATCGGGCGGCGGCGGCGTTGGCCGGGCAGGGCTGGTGGCTTTGCCCGACCCATATCCTCTGAGTCGGTCAGCGCCCTGAGTCGCGCTCACATGATTGAAGTGCGACTCGAAAATTCGGGAATTTCTGCGGGAAATCTGCACCAATTTCTTTGGTGCAACGCCGAAATAAATCCTACGTCATTCATCCAAGTGTCTGTATTTGCAACGCTGCGCTGCAACAAGCTGATTTGTGCTCAAAATAGCTGTTGACGGTGAACTGAGCCGCGCTTAAACCGGCCACAGTTGATTTGAGCGCTGCTCAGTCAGCGCTCAACCCTCCCCCCTCGGGCCGGCTTGTGGCGCTCAGATCAACCAGACTTGTTCACCCATCCGCCGTCCCAGGAGACATACCATGTTCACCCGTTTGATCGCCCTGCCGCTCGCCGTTCTCGCCATTGCCGCCGTTCCGGCCGCTGCCGGCACGCAGGTCAGCTGCACGGCCACCCCGGCCCAGATCCGTACCCTGGCCGATGCCAAGGGCGGTGAAGATGCCGCCAAGGCGCTGAAGCTGGTCGCCACGGGCGAAAAACTATGTGCTGAAGACGCCAAGTTCGAAGCCGGCAAGAAGTTTGCCGCCGCCGCCAAGCTGCTCGGCACCGGTCTGGCCGCGCTGTCGACCAGCACCACCGGCAACTGATTCAGCCGGGGTATCGGCCCCGACTGCTTTCCCTCCATCCTGACCCAGGATGAACTCGAACGCCCGGCGGCCCCCCGCCGGGCGTTTTTTTGCCCGCTTTCGCCCATGCCGCACCCCGGCTATGCAGATGTCATGCACCGGCCCGAACTCCTGCCTGGCACCGCCGACATCCTGCTGGTCGCCGATCATGCGGCGGCGGATGTGCCGCCCGGCATCAACCTGGGCGTGCCGCCGGCATTGATGGGCGATCACGTCGCGGTGGATATCGGCACCGATGCGCTCACCCGGCGGCTCGCGCGCACCCTGGCGGCGCCGGCGATCATTGCCACGGTGTCGCGGCTGGTGGTGGATCTCAACCGCGACCCGGATGATCCGGGCGCCGTGCCGGCCAGTAGCGATGGCCATATCATTTCCGGCAATTGGGATCTGCCCGCCGCCGAGCGTGATCTGCGCATCGCCGCCATCCACCGGCCCTATCATGACAGTCTGGCCGCGCAGATCGCCAGCCAGCGCCCGGCGCTGATCATCGCGGTGCACAGTTTCACGCCGCAACTCGCCACACGGCCGGACGAGGAACGACCGTGGCCGGTCGGCATCCTTTACAATCACGATGATCGCGGTGCGCGCGCCGCGATCCTGGCGCTGGCGACGCGCGGCCTGCACGTGGGGGACAATCAGCCCTATTCGGGTGCCACACTCAACTACACGCTCGACACCCATGCCGAAGCCGCCGGTATCCCCTATGTGGGCATTGAAGTGCGCAACGACGGCTTGCGCGACCAGGAAGGCGTGGCGCGCTGGACGCACATCCTGGCCGATTGTATCGCCAGCGTGCGGCGCAGTCTGGCTTGACGCGCCCGTGCGGCTGAGGCACGGAAATTTTGTTATCGAATGAGGCCTGTTTATGACAAGATTCGACAAGTCCAAACTGCCATCACGCCATGTTTCGGTCGGTCCGGAGCGGGCGCCGCATCGCAGTTACTATTACGCCATGGGCTTGACCGAGGAAGAGATTGCACGGCCATTCGTCGGCATTGCATCCGCCGGCAATGATTCGGCGCCATGCAACACCACCCTGGATGCGCAGGCCGATGCGGCGCGGATCGGCGTGAACGAGGCGGGCGGGATGCCGCGGCGCTTCAACACCATCACCGTCACCGACGGCATCGCCATGGGCCATCAGGGCATGAAGGCCAGCCTGGTCAGCCGCGACATCATTGCCGATTCGGTTGAGCTTTCGATGCGGGGCCATTGTTATGACGCGCTGATCGGCTTTGCCGGCTGCGACAAGAGCCTGCCCGGCATGATGATGGCGATGCTGCGGCTGAATGTGCCGAGCATCTTCGTTTACGGCGGATCGATCCTGCCGGGTCGCTTTGAAAACCAGGATGTGACCGTTGTCGACGTGTTCGAGGCCGTGGGCGGCTTTGCGGCAGGCAGTTGTCCGCTGGCGCGGCTGACTGCGCTGGAAAAGGTCGCGTGCCCCGGCCACGGTGCGTGCGGCGGGCAGTTCACCGCCAACACCATGGCCTGCGTGGGCGAGGCGATTGGCCTCTCGCTGCCCAACAGCAACATGACGCCGGCGCCGTATCAGACGCGCGGCGACATCGCGATCGCGGCCGGCAAGCAGATCATGACCCTGATCGAGCGCAACTTGCGGCCGCGTGACATCTGTACGCGCCAGGCCTTTGAAAATGCAGCCCGGATTGTGGCAGCCACTGGCGGCTCCACCAATGCGGCGCTGCATCTGCCGGCCATGGCCAACGAATGCGGCGTGGATTTCGATCTGTTCGACATGGCCGAAATCTTCAAGACGACGCCCTATATCGCCGATCTGAAACCGGGCGGGCGCTATGTCGCCAAGGACATGTATGATGCGGGCGGCGTCTACATGGCGCTGAAGGCGCTGTTCGATGCCGGTTTCCTGCATGGCGACTGCATGACGGTGACCGGCAAGACGCTGGCGGAAAACATCGACGAGGTGACGTGGAACCCGGATCAGAAGGTCATCTATCCGGTGGCGACGCCATTGTCCCCGACCGGCGGGGTCGTCGGACTGAAGGGCAGCCTGGCGCCCGATGGCGCGATCGTGAAGGTGGCGGGGATGAAGACCCTGCGTTTCAGTGGCCCGGCGCGGGTGTTCGAAGGCGAGGAAGCGGCGTTCGCGGCGGTCGAAGCGCGTGATATCGCCAAGGGCTGCGTGATCGTCATCCGCTATGAAGGGCCCAAGGGCGGGCCCGGCATGCGCGAGATGCTCTCCACCACGGCCGCGCTTTATGGCCTGGGCCTGGGCGAGGATGTGGCGCTGATCACCGATGGCCGCTTCTCCGGCGCGACGCGCGGTTTCTGCATCGGCCATGTCGGCCCGGAAGCCGCCGAAGGCGGCCCGATCGCGCTGGTGCAGGATGGCGACATCATCACCATCGATGCCAATGCAGGCACGATCGATCTGGAGGTGGACGAAGCCGTGCTGGCCGAACGGCGGGTGGCGTGGGTGCCGCGTGCCACCGATTATCAATCGGGCGCGATCTGGAAATTCGCCCAGACGGTCGGATCGGCGCGGTTGGGGGCGGTGACGCATCCGGGGGCGAAGGCCGAAACGCACGTGTTTGCGGATATCTGAGGGGTAACCGCCGTCCGTTGAGGTGTTGGCGGCAGCAGACCCGGTCAGGGCCCGTCATGCAGCAATGCATTGCGGTTCATTCGGTTGTTTTTGTTCGGCATCGCCGCCTGTCATGCGGTGGCGCTGCTGGTCCATGGACCTTGTATCCGCGATGCCGGGTTCTGGTTCCTTTTCGCCCTTCTGGCCATTTTCGACCTTTTTCTGGGGCTTTGGCTTGCGTGGTCATGCAGATCACGCAAGCGTTTGTTCGCCGCCCGCTCCGATCATCACGTCAGGTGGATTGGTCGACCAGGACGAACCGCTTCCTGATGCGGTCCACCGGCGTGCCGTCCTTCAGCGGCACCGCCGGCACCACTTCATGATCCAGAAAGCCCATGCGGCTGTAGAAGGCGAGTCCGCCGACATTGTCACCGCGGATGGTGGCGTTGATGGCACGCAGGCCCAGTTCGCGCGCGCGGGTGCAGGTGGTGGCGAACAGCGCCGAGCCCACACCGCGCTGGGTACCGCCCAGCCGGGTGAAGGTCGCGATATCGCCAATGCCGGCGGGCAGGAACGTCTGCGTGCCCAGCGTCTGAAAACCGAGCAACTGGCCATTCCGTTCGGCGACGAAACAGCAATGCACGCTCGGGCCGATCAGATAGGCCTCTGCCAGCCGCGCCGGTGTGAACGCGGTTTCAAACGCCGTGGTGCCGCCGCGCGCGATGATGGCGTTCAGCAATTCGGCCAGTTCGGCGGCGTCTTCCGGCAGGACGGCGCGGATTTTCGGGTTCATCGTTCAATCCATGATCAATTTTGCATTGTTGCCGGCGTCAGCCCCAACAGGCGGATGGTCAGCCATAAAGCCGGCTGAAACAAGGCCGGCGATCGGCAAGACCGGCAAGTGGCCGGTATGGCATAAAGAACGGCGCCTGCACGCATTGCAACAATCGAACGATGCACCCTTGTTTGCCGGCCTGTGGTTTGTGACAAGGCCCGGATGTTCAATTTCGATTCTGGGCAGCCGTTGTTGACTGTCGCGGCTATGCGGGCGGCCGAAGCCGCAGCCATTGCGGCCGGCACCAGCGCGCTCATCCTGATGGAGCGGGCGGCGGCGGGCGCGGCGCGGGCGATCCTGGCCTATGCCCCGGCGCGGCGGGCGACGATCTTGTGCGGGCCGGGCAACAATGGCGGCGATGGCTATGGCATTGCCCTGTTGCTCAGTGCAGCCGGCGTGACGGTGACCGTGGCAGCCGATGCGCCGCCCATGTCCGAGCCAGCCGCGACCATGGCACAGCGCTGGCGGGATCATGGCGGCGCCGTGGTGGCGTTGGCCGATGCGCCGCCGGCGCCGCTGATCATCGATGCGCTGTTCGGCATCGGCCTGTCGCGGCCCGTGCCCGAAGATGTGCAGGCGGTGATCGATCGGTTGCGTGGGGTGGGCCGGGTGGTGGCCATCGACATCGTGTCCGGCCTGCATGCCGATACCGGCCAATGCCTGGGTGAACCGTTTGCGGCGGAGCTCACCGTGGCCTTCGGTGCCGCCAAGCCTGGCCATGTGCTGGGCGACGGTGCCTCGGTGACGGGGCGGTTGGCGGTGATCGATATCGGCGTGCCGCTGGCCAGCACGCTGCGGCTGACCGCGCCGCCGCGCCTGGTGGGGCCGGCGCCGGATACCCACAAATATGCCCGCGGTTGGGTGATGATGGTGGAGGGCACCAACGGCCATGGCGGTGCGTCCGGCCTCACCGGCCTGGCGGCGTTGCGCTGCGGCGCCGGGTTGGTGACGCTGGCCAGCGACGATGCTGGCCCGATGCCGGCACTGGCGCTGATGCGGCGCAGTGACGAGGAGGCCGCCGCGCTGCTGGCTGATCCGCGCATGGGCGCCGTGGTGATCGGGCCGGGCATGGAGGCCGACGCCCGCGCGCGCGGCTGGCTGCGCCGGTTGCAATGGGCAGCCCGGCCGACGGTGATCGATGCCGGGGCGCTGCGCTTGCTCAATGCGTCCACCCTCGGGATTCCGGCGGTATTGACCCCGCATGAAGGGGAATTCGCGCAATTGTTCGGCCCGGTGGGCAGTGACCGTCTGGCGGCGGTGCAGGCCGCAGCGGCGAAGACCGGCACGGTGGTGCTGTTGAAGGGCCGCGCCACCATCATTGCGGCGCCCGATGGCCGCGCCGCCATCAACGCCCATGCGGCGCCATGGCTGGCCACCGCCGGGTCCGGTGACGTGTTGGCCGGCATGATCGCTGCGTTGCTGGCGCAGGGCCATCCCTTGTTCGAATCGGCGTGCGCGGCGGCCTGGCTGCACGGCGAAGCCGGTCGGCGGCTCGGCCCGGGCGGCATCGCCGATGATCTTGTCGCCAGCCTGCCGGCGGTGCTGTCCAGTCTGTGAGCGATTTGCAGGCCATCGTGCGATTGGCGGCGCGCGGTGATGGCATCACCGGCGATGGCCGGTTTGTGCCATTGGCGGCGATTGGCGACAGTGTCGATTTCGCGGTCGATCCGCCGCGCATCATCCCCGGCCCGCACCATGCGCCGGCGGCCTGCGCGCATTATCCGGCCTGCGGTGGCTGCCAATTGCAGCATCTGGATGACGTGGCCTATGTGGATTTCGTCCTGGATCGGTTGCTGCGCGTGCTGCCGGCCGGGCTGCCGGCGCAGACGCATCCCGTGGCGCTGTCGCCGCCGCGCAGCCGCCGCCGCGCCAGCCTGAAGGCGCTGAAACGCAGCGGCCGGCTCAGCCTGGGCTTTCACAGCGAAGGCACTCATGCGCTGGTGGATATCGCCGATTGCCCGCTGCTGGCCCCCGAACTGATGGCCTTGCTGCCGCCGCTGCGCCTGCTGCTGAAGGCGCGGCTGAAAGACGGGCAGGGGGCCGGCATCGCGATGACGCTGAGCGATGATGGCATCGATCTGCTGCTCGCCAATGTCTCGGCCGAAGGGCTGGCGGCGATCGAGGCGCTCAGTGATTTTGCCGCAAGCCATGATCTGGCGCGGCTCAGCGTTGAAGGGCCGGGCGGCATCGACACGCTGGTCGAGCGTCGCCAGCCAACGCTGCGCATGGGCGGAGTCGTCGTGCCACTGCCCGTGGCGCCGTTCCTGCAGGCCACGCGCGAGGGCGAGGCGGCGCTGGTCGCAGCAGTGCTGGCGGCGGTGGGGGATGCCGGCCGGGTGGCGGACCTGTTCTGCGGGTTGGGCACGTTCGCGCTGCCCCTATCGCAGCGTGCCGCCGTGCTGGCCATGGATGCGGCGGGGCCGGCGGTGATGGCGCTGGGCGTGGCTGCCCGCCGCGCCGGCCGCAAGGTGGAGGTGCAGCACCGCGATCTGTTCCGCCGGCCATTGGCAGGCAAGGAACTCGCCGGTCTCGACGTGGTCGTGTTCGATCCGCCGCGTGCCGGCGCAGAGGCGCAGGCGCGCGCGCTGGCGGCCTCAGCGGTGCCCGTCGTGGTTGCAGTATCGTGCAATCCCAACAGCTTCGGACGTGATGCGAAGATCCTGGTGGAAGGCGGCTACACGCTCACCGCCTTGTGGCCGGTGGCGCAGTTCCGCTGGTCCAGCCATGTCGAACTGGTTGCAAGGTTCGAACGTCAGCCCTGAGCGACCGCCACCGACAGCGCCAGCAGCACCAGGCCGAACAGGCAAAGGCTGGCAGTGGCGAACAGCGCGAAGCGGATGAGGACGCGGTTGGACAGGATCTGCACCAGACTGTGGGCGACACGCAGGCCGGCATAGGCCCAGGCCAGATTGACGGCGAGGCTGCCCGCTTCGCCCAGCACGGCCAATGCCAGTGTGACGGCATAGAAGATGGTCGGCTGTTCCATCAGATGGTTGTAATTGTCGGCCACCCAACTGGCGCGCACTTCGCCGGCGGCGACGAGATCATCGCGCAGGCTCTTGCCGGTGGAACCGACCAATTTGGTGCCGTCGATCTTCGCCCGGCTCATGGCGGGCAGGCGGGTGGCGTACATCCAGATCCAGACGATCATCGTCCAGGCGGCCAGCGCCAGCATCGGCAGCAAGATGGATTGCGACATGAAAAAACCCTCCCCGTTTGTGGCGGGGAGGGTATTTTCGTTTGGCGGGGGTTTGTCAAATGGGAAGGACTTACCCCTCACCCCGCTCGCCTTCGGCGGGTCGCCCTCTCCCGCAAGGGAAGAGGGAAGAGGGTCACGCGAACAATTTGCCCCCCGTTCACCCTCAGGCGAACAATTTGCCTCCCGTTCGCCCTCAGGCGAACAGCTTGCCCCACGCGCGCTTGGCGCGGGTTTGCCAGTGGCCGCGATGGTAGGCGTCGCTGGCGAGCAGCGGCATCACCGAGCCGGCTTCGGCGAACACCATCTGCTCGATGCCGGTGTTGACCTTGCCCCAGCTTGCCGCTTCCTGCAGCGTCGAGGATGAGCAGGCGCCGTCGCGCACGTCGGCGACGGTGATCTGCACGGCATATTTGTGCACTTCGACATCGTGGTGACCGAGTATTTCGGCGCAGACCACCGTGTCCTGGATGAAGTTCTTCGGCACGCCGCCGCCGATCATGAGAAGCCCGGTGGTGCCGGCCTTGATCTTGATGTCGGTCAGTTCGCGGAAATCGGCGATGGCATCGAGCATCATGTAGGGCTGGCCGGCCTTGGCGCGCTCCACCTGATGCTTGACGAGGCCAAAGCCGGCCGAGGAATCGACAAACGCCGGGCAGAAGATCGGCACGTCATGCTCATAGGCGAGCTTGACGAGGCTGTTGTCCTTCTTGCCATGCTCGACCAGATATTTGCCCATCTCGCGGATGAAGGCCCGGCTGGAATAGCCGCGGGGTTCGAGGCTGTTGGCGATCTCGTATATGGTGTGATCGCAATCCTGCAGTGCTTCTTCGTCGATATAGGTATCATAGATGCGATCGATCAGCAGCGAGCGCAGCGTATCGTCATCCGGCACTTCCAGCGCCTGATAATGTTTGTGGCCAAGGCCTTCGAAGAAATCCATGTCCACGATCGAGGCGCCAGTGGCGACAATGCCGTCGATCATGTTGTTCTTCAGCAGCTCGGCATAAAGATCCATGCAGCCGCCGGCGCTGGTCGAACCGGCGATCACCAGAAAGATGGTGCAATCGGGATCGGCGAGCATCTGGTTGTAGATGGCAGTGGCGCGGGCCAGATCGCGGCTGGTGAAGCTCATCTTGGCCATGCCGTCGATGATCGGGCGGGCGTCGAAGCTCTTGATGTCGATATGCTCGACCAGCGTGGACAGCAGCTCGGCCTTGCGCTGGCGCTCGGCGGGGCTGAGTTCGGTGACGACAGCATTCAATGGGGCGTTGAGGTCTTGGGTGGTCATGGAGAGTCTCCCGGATTTGATGATGGCCCGGCGTTTCAAACGGAAACGCCGCCCGCGGCCGGGGGAGTCCGGCGCCGAGCGGGGGAACCATGCCCCCACCACGCGGGGTGGGGGCATGAGAAATCAGATCGATCGCAGCTGGATAACCTTGTCCGGCGACTCTTCCGTGACAGCATAGAGCGTGTCCATGGGTTCGTCCGACATGATCACCGTTTCGCCGGCGGTGAAGCCATTGAAACCGGTGCGCATCGCCGAGCCATAGGCGCCGAGCATGCCGACTTCGATATAGTCACCCGCCTTGATGTCGGCCGGCAGCGCGAAGGGACCGCGCATATAATCCATGTCGTCGCAGGTCGGGCCCCAGAAGCTGAAATCGATGTCGCGGGCGCGGCTGGGCGTATCGCGCACCAGTTGCACCGGGAAGCGCCAATCGACATGCGCGGCATCGAACAACGCACCATAGGCACCGTCGTTGATGTAGAGCACATCGTCCTTGCGTGCTTCCACCCGCACCAGCACCGAGGCATATTCGGCGCTCAGCGCCCGGCCGGGTTCGCACCACAGCTCGGCCGAATAGGAAATCGGCAGCGATTCAAAGGCGCGGTGGATCACCTCGAAATAGGCTTCCAGCCGGGCCGGCGCCATGCCGGGATAGATCGACGGGAAGCCGCCACCGACATCGACGATGTCAACGGTGACGCCAGCCGCGACGATTGCCGCGCGCACCTGCGCCATGGCATCGCCATAGGCCTGCGGGCTCATCGCCTGGCTGCCGACATGGAAGCAGATGCCCAGCGCATCAGCGACCTGACGGGCGGCCATCAGCACCGGCGCGGCCTCATCGGCATGCACGCCGAACTTGGACGCCAGGCTGAGCTTGGCATGCGAGGACGAGACGCGCAGCCGGACGCACAGCGTCAGGTCGGTCGCAGCAACGCCATCGGTGGACGTGGCGGCGACGATCTTGTCGAGTTCGTCGAGCGAATCCAGGCTGAACACCTTCACGCCATGGCGATGATAGGCCTCTGCGATGGCTTCCGGCGCCTTGATCGGGTGCATGAAGCCCAGCGTGGCATTGGGCGCGACTTCGCGGACCAGACGCACTTCGGCGATGGAGGCGACGTCATAATGCGTCAGCCCCGCATCCCACAGGGTGCGGATCAGATCGGGAGACGGGTTCGCCTTGACCGCATACATCGATGTGCCCGGAAACTTCTCGAGGAAGAAACGGGCGGCACGACGCGCCGCATGCGGGCGGACGAGGGTAACCGGCTGCGCGGGACGCAGGGTGCGCGCTACGACGAGCGCAGTATGATGCTTGAGCAACTCAAGGGACCTCCGGGTGGGCAAAGTATGACAATGCTGCGCGCTTGTCGGGATGATCCCTTGCGGAACCCTCTCGGCCGGTCGCCGGCATTGACACCAAAGCTGCCTTGCGGTGGAAGTCCCATGGGGCAGCGAGCCGCTAGTTATGGGACGCACCCCCACGTGTAAAGAAGATTTTTGTTACAGTGAAAAAGCGGGTTTTGACGTGGCCTTTCAAGGGCTTGCCAAGCTTGTGACATTTTTGTGAAAGGGCCGAATTTCAATGACTTCGCACGATATCCAGGCGGTTGTTCATGCCGATGTGCTGGCTGCGGCCGATCGGCTCGGCACTTGGCCGGTGCGCACGCCGCTGCTGAATTCCCCGGCATTGGATGCGGTTTGCGGCGGCCGGGTGTGGCTGAAGCCGGAGAATCTGCAGTTGACCGGCAGCTTCAAGTTCCGCGGTGCGATGAATCGCCTGCTGGCGATTCCGCCCGAAGGCCGGCGCGGCGGTGTCGTCGCCTATTCGTCGGGCAATCATGCGCAAGGCGTGGCGCGCGCGGCGAAGCTGCTCGGCATGCCGGCGCTGATCGTCATGCCGTCCGATGCGCCCAGGCTGAAAGTGGAGCGCACCCGCGCCGATGGTGCCGAGGTCGTGTTCTATGATCGGCTGACCGAAGCGCGCGAGACCATCGCCGCCGGCCACGCCGAAGCCCGCGGCGCGTTGATCGTGCCGCCATTTGCCGACCCGCTGATCATTGCCGGCCAGGGCACCGCCGGGCTGGAGGCGGTGCAGGATCTCGCCGCCAAGGGCGAAACCGCCGATCTGGCGCTCACCTGCTGCGGCGGCGGCGGCCTGTCGGGTGGCTTTGCGGCCGGCAGCCAGTTGCCGTTGGTGGTGGTCGAACCGCAAGGTTATGACGATGTCTGCCAATCGCTCGCCGCCGGCCACATCATTCCGGTCCACAATCCCGGACCCACGCGCTGCGATGCATTGCAGACGCTGTGCATGGCAGAGATCACCTTTGCCACGCTCGTCCACCACGGCGCCACCGGTGTCGCGGTGAGCGAGGCCGAAGTGGCGCGCGCCGTCGCCTTTGCCTTTCGCGAACTGAAGCTGGTGGTGGAACCCGGCGGTGCGGTCACGCTGGCGGCGCTGCTGGCCGGGCGGGTGGATGTGCGCGGCAAGACGGTGATCGCCACCCTTTCGGGCGGCAACATCGATGCGGCGGTGCTGGTCGATTGCCTGACCGAGGCCGGCGCGTTCTGAACCCGCGGGCAGCGACCGGGCGATCCCGCGCAACGTCCGATAGCAAGGGCGGGAACAATACGGGTCCGGTCGTGTTCTCCCCGCATGGCCAACCGATTGCAGCGTGGCATCGGGCATCACGATCGGGAGACCCGCATGAGCAGCCTGCCCGCCGCCTATTTCGATGCGCTTTATGATGCCGATCCCGATCCCTGGCTGATCGAAACCAGCGCCTATGACCGGCGCAAGCATGCCGCCACGCTGGCCGCCTTGCCAGGCACGCGCTATCGCAATGCCCTGGAAGTCGGTTGTTCGATCGGTGTGCTGACCGAACAGTTGGCGCCACGTTGTGATCGGGTGCTGGCGATCGACGTGGCCGAAGCGGCATTGGCCAGGGCGCGGGCACGGCTTGCGCAGGCGCCGCATGTGCGCTTTGCCTGCCGGGCGTTTCCGGGGGACATGCAGGATGCGCAGGTCGCCGATGGTTTCGATCTCATTCTCTTGTCGGAAATTCTCTATTATCTCGATGCCCAGGCGCTGGTGCGCGCCGCACGGGTGACACGCCTGCTCGCCGCCAGTGGCGCGCATGTGCAGTTGGTGCACTGGCTGGGGCCGACGCCGGATTATCCGGTGTCGGGGCAGGAGGCTGCCGAAATCTTCATTGCCGCGCTGCGGCCTGTGGCGCCGATCATGTTGCAGGTTCACACAGCCAATTACCGGATCGATGTGCTCAAACTCTGAACAAGGCGCGTCGCTGCAACGTCTGCGCGGGACGGTGATCGGCAAGTTGCTGATAGGGGTTGCGGGCCGTTTCCGGGCTGTGACCGTCGAACAGCCTGTTATGGCAGCGCCGATCATCAAACCAGCCAAGGTGGCTGAGGATCGGGTACAGGCAGATGTCGACAATGCAGACGCCGCGGGCCCGGGCGGCCTGATCCTGCGGGAAGTTGATGGCGGCCCCAGCCTGCGCACATTCCACATGCTGACGGGCAGGGCAGAGTTGCAATGATCGCAAGGGCAGGGCGCTGTGCCGCGGGGAGCCGCCAGGCTGTCCACGCTCAGCGGCTGCTGCAACCGGGAACCGCCCGCAAAGCGGAGAAGCTTCATACGCAGCAAATTTTCGTGGCGGGTGGACACAAGGGGAAGGTCACCGTCGCGGCCTGCCACACCGGGCGGCGGGGCAGGCGAGGCCCGCGAGTGACCGCTTTGTCATCAAGCCTTGCCCGGTGCTGAAGACCTGGGAACAAGCGGCCTGATGCCTAGATAATCCGAATGAAGCCCGATGGTTCCGGGGCGCGCCACAAATTGCGGCACCGCAATCATGGCGGCCCTGTTCAGGCGAATGGGTGCATATCCATCTCAGGCGTGACCGCGCCGGCCGCAGCATCGGTCCGCAGGCACAGCACGATCTTGCCCCAGGTCGGGCCGACATCATCGATGCGCGCAGTGGCACCTTGTTGCAGCGCAATCGCCGTCACCAGCCGGCGGTGCATGCTGGCGCGGGCCGAATCCGGCAGCAGGCCGTGCATGGTGACAATGATGCACACCGAGCCGCCTTCGTTTTCCATCGCGATGGTGAAATGGCTGGGGCGCGACGTCACATCGGCGCGTTCGCACAGGCACAAGGTGGCTTCGATCAGCCACAGCGCCAGCGGGATGGCGCGATCAATGTCGACGTCACGCGGCGTCACCTTGCCATCCACGCGCACAACGGCATCGATACCGGTGTGGCGGGCCAGCATGTCGACGATCGGTTCGAGCAGCCTGGCCATCGCCACCGTGGTGACTTCGGCATCGGCATAAAGCAGCCCGTTGACCATCGCCATGGCGGCGACGCGCAGCCGGGCTTCCTCCAGCGCGCCGCGCGCTTCGCTCACCACGATGCCGTCGGCTTGCAGGCTGAGGAAGCTGGCGATCACCTGCAGATTGTTGCGCACACGGTGGTGCAGTTCCTTTGCCACCTCGGTCTGGGCGGCAGCGGCACCACGCAGGCGCTGTTCGCGATCGGCAATCGTGCCGCGCATGCGCAGCAGATCGGCGGCCAGATCGCGCACCTCTGCCGGCGCGTCGGAAAACCCCAGCCCCGGCGGCACATCGAGCCGTTGGTTGCTGCCGATCTGCCGGGCCAGCATACCCAGTTGCGACACCCAGCCGAGAATGGCGCGATTGGCACCCACCCAGATCGCCAAGGACGCCAGGATCAACGCCAGCAATGGCAACAGGAAATAGCCGGCGACGAACCACCATTCCCGGCCAAAGCGCGGCGGCTGCGCCACGGCATAAACGATGTGAAAGGCTTCGCCGCCGCTGGTTTCCAGCCGCAGCGGCGCCGCAGCATAGGACCAATCGGTGCCATCCTGGCCGCGGACGTGGAATACAGAGACGCCGTTCGCCGGGACCAGGATCAGACGCTTCGCCGGCAGCGGCCGGCTGGCCGTCACCGCCTCGCCATTGCGATCGACCAGCGCAACAATGATGTTGGCCGCGGGATGATGTTCGATCAACATGCGGCGCAGCCAATCGAGATCGATGGAGGCCGTGATGACGCCATCGAACCGGCCATCCAGGTTCAGCGGCAGCATGGCGCGCAGCACCATCCGTTTCGATACGGTACCCCACACCGGCGCCGTCACCAGAAATCCCGGGCGGTGCAATTGCTGCCACAACTGCGGATCGGTGGTGGTCTGCACGCCGATGGCGGCGGGATCGCTGGCGCAGGCGATGCGGCCGGCGGGATCGGAAACGGTGAAACTGCGGAACGCCGGCTGGCTGCGTGCGGCCGCCTTCAACACCGGGCCGCAGCGTAGCTGATCGCGTGACCGCACGGCCGGCGCGGCCGCCAGCACCGACAACAGGCCCTGCGCGCCGGTGATGACCTGGCGCTGCGACGCGCTGATCAGCATGGCCGTCTCGCGCAACTGGCGCTGCTCGGCCTGCCGGTCGCGCTGCAGCCGCGCAAAACCCTGCCAGGTCGACAAGGCCATCATCGGCAGCAGCGATACCAGCAGGATGACCAGCAGGATGCCGCGGATCGAACTGCGCCGGGTCAGCCCATCGAGGAGCGGCATCGGCCGCCCGGTTTGCCGCCCGAGTGGCTGCTCGGTTGGGACATCACCAGCATCTGGGCCGGCATATGCCTCGCAAACCGCAATTACCATCACCCGGCGGTTGCGACGCGGCCCGATGCCGGCGAGATCGACGCTTTTTCTGTGCTGTTCGGCAGCACGCGGACCTTGGCTTGCGGTTTGCCCGGCGCGGGCAGGGCGCGCGGATTGCCGTCCATGTACAGGCGCAGGGCCGCACGGCCGCGGCTGATGCGGCTTTTCACCGTGCCGACCGGGGTGACCATGATCTCGGCAATGTCTTCGCAGCGCAGGCCGGATTCCATCAGCAGCAGGGCTTCACGCTGTTCGGCCGGCAAGGTGGCCAGGCCGCGTTGCAGATCTTCCAGGTTGAGCCCGGCTTCCTGGGTGGGCGGCGTGACCAGCAGGCGTTCGATCACTTCGGTATCGAGCATGACGAAGCGCCGCGACACCTTGGTGATGGAGAAATAATGGTTGCGCAGGATGCGAAACATCCAGCCGCGAAAATTGCTGCCCGGCAGATAGGATGCGCGTGCCGCCCAGCCCTTGGTCAGCGCTTCCTGTGTCAGATCATCGGCAAGGTCGCGGTTGTAGCACAGGCTGCGCGCATAGGCCCTGAGCGACGGGATCACCGCCAGAAGATCGGCCCGGAACTGGCGCTCGTCAGCAGCAGACATGGCGCGCGGGACCGGCTTTTCGCTGTCGGGACGGCTTGGGCCGGATTTCGCATCCCTGTTCATGAAGGGCCGCCCTTGCCGGGATCACCGCCTGGCGGGGTCTCGCTGGCCGTGCCATGCGCAGGGCCGCCGCTGCGGGCGATGTCGATGGCATCCAGCAGAGCCAGAAAGGCGTCCGGAACCGGCTCCCTTTCGACCTGTTCCCACAATTTGCGCAGGCCCAGCGAAACCGGATCATTGGCGTGGCGCCGGTCGCGGCGCGCGGGTGGCGCGGCCAGATCCCGATCCTGCTGCGGCGAGGGAGCGGGTCCGGAACGGGGCGCTTTTCGCGGCATTGGCTGGGTGTCCACTGGCATGATAAGGGTTGCAACATTCGCGCCGCGCGATGGTTCCCGGCATGGAACCATTTCCCGATTACGCCGTTGTCTTGCCGCAGGACTATCGAAAACGGAGCGACATGTGGCGGACGGTTCATCGGTCAGGGCGAATTTCGCACCCCATCTGCCGCATCTGCGGCGCTATGCCCGCGCCCTGACCGGATCGCAGCGCAGCGGCGACGCCTATGTCAGGATGGCGCTGGAAACCCTGCTGACCGCCCCGGAGGCCGATCCCTATGCCGACGGCCTGCCGCCGCGCGTGGCGCTGTTCCATCTGTTCGACAGCGTGGCCCCCGATATCCTCGTGGTCGGGCCTGAACATATGCCCAAGGGCGGCATGCAGGCGTTGCTTCTGACCGAGGTGGAGGAATTCACCCCCGACGAAGCCGCACAGATCCTGGGCCTGCCGGTGGACGATATTGCCGCCATGGTCGAAGGGGCCAAGGTGGCGATCTTCGATACGATCCGATCCCGTGTGCTGATCATCGAGGATGAACCGATGATCGCCATGCATCTGGAACAGATTGTCGAAGACATGGGCCACGAAGTGTCCGGTATGGCGATGACCCATGCCGACGCCCTGATCCGCGCCCACGAGGTCGATCCCGAACTGGTGCTGGCCGATATCCAGTTGGCCGATGGCTCGTCCGGCCTGGAGGCCGCGCAGGACATCCTGCAAAGTTTCGACGTGCCGGTGGTGTTCATCACCGCCTATCCGGAACGCCTGCTGACCGGCGAGCGCCCGGAGCCGACCTATCTGGTAACCAAGCCGTTCAAGGTGGAAACCGTGGTGGCCACCATCGGTCAGGCGCTGCTGTCCCGCAGGTTCAAGGCGGTCGGCCCGTGAATCCCGCCGGCGATCGCGCCGGCACCTTGTTGGCAGATCAGTGGGCGAGATTGGCGCAGGGCACGCTGATCGTGACCGTCAGGCCCGTTGCGGCCCAGATCCGTTCCACCTTGGCCGCCAGGGGCAGGCGCAGGGCGCGATCGGTGAGGATCGATCCGAACCCGTGCCGCGTTGGTGGCCCCGCCAGCGCCGGCCCGCCGGTTTCGGTCCATGCCAACTGCAAGATGCCATTGTTCACTTCGGTAACGATGCTCAACTGACCGCCGGCGCAGGCCAGCGCGCCATATTTGGCGGCGTTGGTGGCCAGTTCGTGGATCACCAGCGCCAGCAGCGTGGCAGCCGACGTGCCGATGCCGACATCCGGCCCCGACATGACGATGGTCGGCGGCCTCTGGGCAAGGGTGCCGGGCGCATAGGGTGCCAGCAGGGTGGCCAACAGACCATGAAGGCTGGCCCGGCCACTGTCGTCTTCGGCGGCGCCATGCTGGGGCCGGATATAGGCATTGGCCTGCGCCAGCGCCTGGATGCGCGCGCATGCACTGGCGGCGAATTCCTGGGCCTCGGGCTGGCCGCGTGCCGACAGCATCAACATGCTTTCCACCACGGCAAAGATGTTGCCGATCCGGTGCGTCAATTCGCAGGCCAGAAAATCGAGCTGGGTTTCGTTGGCCTTGAGGGTCTGGATATCGGTGAAGGTGCCGCACCAGCGCAAGATCGTGCCACTGCGGTCGCGCACCGCGACCGCACGCGCCAGAGCCCAGCAATAGGCGCCATCATGCCGGCGCAGCCGATGCTCGGCTTCATAGGGCTCGCCGCTGGCAAGTTGCTGCTGCCACCGCGCCCAGGCGCCCGCCTGTTCGGCCGGGTGCAGAATTGCGGTCCAGTGGGCCGCATCGCCGGATCCGCCGGCAAAATCCTGCCAGCGATCGTTGCGGAATTCGGTCTCGCCATCGGCACCCGTCGTCCAGATCAGATGCGGTTGCGCATTCACCAGATCCTCGGCCAGGGCGCGGCGTTGAGGATTGGTGCCACCTCGGCGGGTCGAAGGCGGCGCGCCGATGCCGATGGCCGCCGTGCCGAAGCCCGGTTCAGCCATCACCAATCCGCTGTGCAGCCCATTGTCTGGGGGCAGGGCGCAGTCGACATGAACGCCAAGATCGCCAAGATCGCCATGGTCGGCACCGCAGCAGCAGTCAGGGTTGGCGGCCGCCTGCAAGGCAGGTGAATGCCAGGCATTGCGCACGATCGGCGTGGGCAAGGTCGGGAAACTGACGGACTGTTCGGTCACAAGCAGACATCCCAGGCAAACGAAAACGTTGGTGAAGCGAGAATTCCGGCACCGGGTGCAACATTTGCGGCATTCCGGTGTTTGGCCTTTGCTGACCCTGTCTGCATACCGCAGCCTGTGGAGAAATGCGCGTTCGGGAACTACCCGAATGGGCGCGTTTACGCTGCCGAATTTACTTACCCGTCTCGCGTTCCGGCGATGCCGGTCTGCCGCTGCAGCCTGCGCCGGCCAGGGCTGGCCTAACGGCCCGCGTCGCTGTCCCAGTGTTCGGCGCGGTCCAGCAGCGACAATATCCGTGAAGCCGCACCGGTGGTGAGCGGGTGCAATGTCCGCCCATCCTGCGGCGCGATATGCACTGCCATTTTGCGCAACTTGGCCCGTTGTCCGACACTGACATCAGCAAGCAGTGCGACCAACATGGCTTCCAGCGCGATCACCCGCACCTGCAATTGCACGCCTTCGGCATTTGTCAGATCGGGCGCCGCATCCGGGCCATGGTCGCCGGCTGCATCGGGCGATGCAACCTTGCCCGCATGCTCCGGCAGCGGCACGGTGCCGCCGTCATCGCCCCATGGCGACATGGTCTCGTCGCGCACGGGCTGCGGTGACGGCGGCAGATCATTGGCTTCGGCTTTCGCAATCGGATCGGTCATGTCGCCACCTTTCGGCCGCGTGCCGCGGCCCCGCCGCATCTACTGCGGCTGTGACGGAATGTTCCGCATCTGCTGCGGCTGTGACGGAATGTTCCGCTAAGCCGCCGGCCGCGCGAAGCGATGCCCGGCGGGGATATCCGCGCCATCGTCGGGTTGCTCTCCGAACCAGCGGGCGACTTCGCCGCGCGCCGCGGCATCGAGGTGCAGGCCCAGCTTGGTGCGGCGCCACAACACGTCGGCGGCGGTGGTCGCCCATTCGGCGCGTCGGAAATAGTCGAGCTCGGCTTCGAACACGCCACCCAGATTGCGGCCCAGGCCCTGTGCCAGAAGTTCGGCGGTCGGCGCGCCGATGGTCATTGCCAGGCGGCGGATCAGTTTCGGATCATAATCCGGCTGGCTGGCCTGCAACTGCGACAGCCAGCGCGCGAAGGCCGCCTGGCCATGCTCGCCGCGCCGCCGTTCGACCGCCCCGCCGGGCAGGGGGGCATCGGCCGTCCAGCGCCTGGTGCGCGGCGCGATGCGGGCCATCACGGCTTCGGCCAGCACGCGATAGGTGGTGATCTTGCCGCCGACGATGGTCATCGCATCAAGCCCATGATGTTCGACCAACCGGTAATCGCGCGTGGTTTCCTTGGTGGCCTTGCCGCTTTCCAGCACCAGCGGGCGCACGCCGACGAATTTGTGCACGACATCATCGGGCGTCAATGGCCGCGCCAGATAGCGATTGGCGGCGGCGAGCAGATAGGCCACCTCGCCATCCGACACGGCGGCGTCCTCAGGGTTGGCGACATCGGCTTCGGTGGTGCCGATCAGCGAATAATCGCGTTCATAGGGGATGACGAAAATGATGCGGCCGTCGGGCTGTTGCAGCATGAAGGCATCGCGGCCCAGATGCACGCGGCGGGTGATGATATGGCTGCCCTGCACCAGCCGCAGTGGTGGCGCATCATTCACGCCCATCACCCGGCGCGCGACATCTTCTGCCCATGGCCCGGCCGCATTGATCAGCCGGCGGGCCGTGATCGTGCGGCCATCCGCCAGGCTGAGCTGCCAAAGACCATCGACCCGCGCCGCACGCTGCACCGGGCACCGCGGCAGCACGGTGGCGCCGCGCGCCGCGGCATCCTTCAGATTTTCGACCACCAGCCGGGCATCATCGACCCAGCCATCCCAGTAGCGCAAGGCCGTGCGATAGTCGGAACTGAGCGCGCGGCCGGCGCGCTCGCCGCGCAGATCGATGCGCTGCGATCCGGGCACCACCTCGCGCCGGGCGAGATTGTCATAGATCAGCGTGCCCAGCCGCAGCAGCCATTCCGGGCGCATGCCGGGCGCGTGCGGCAGCACGAATGCCTGCGGCCAGGTGATGTGCGGCGCGATATCCAGCAGCACCTCGCGCTCGGCCAGCGCCTTGCGCACCAGGCCGAAGGCATAATGCTCCAGATAGCGCAGGCCGCCATGGATCAGCTTGGTGGACGCCGACGAGGTGGCGCCGCCGATATCGCCGGCATCAAGGATCACCACGCTCAGCCCGCGGCCACTGGCATCACGCGCGATGCCGGCGCCGTTGATGCCGGCGCCGATGATGGCAAGGTCGAACAGCGTGTCGGTGGTCATCAGCGCTTCCCTATCGGGCTTTGCCGTCATAGAAAAGGCGACATGAACGACCAACTCCTGCTTGTGCTCGATGCGGGCACCACCTCCACCCGCGCCATCGCCTTTTCGGCGGCCGGCGACATTGTCGCCAGCGCCGCGCGGCCAATCACCCAGCATTATCCGGCCAGTGGCTGGGTGGAACATGATGCCGGCGAGATATTGGCCTGTTCGCGTGATTGTCTGGAGGAGGTGGCCACAGCCGTGGGCGTGGATCGCATCGCCGCCATCGGCATCACCAACCAGCGCGAAACCGTGGTGTTCTGGGATCGCAGCACCGGCGATCCGCTGGCGCGCGCCATCGTCTGGCAGGATCGCCGCACGGCCGACATTTGTGCTGCCCTGAAAGCCCATGAACCCATGGTGCAGGCGCGCACCGGCCTGCTGCTCGATCCCTATTTCTCGGCGACGAAGATCCGCTGGGCGCTGGATAACTGGCCGATGGTCGGCGATGCGGCACGCGACGGCAGGCTGGCGGTCGGCACGGTCGAATCCTGGCTGATCTGGCATTTGTCGGGTGGCGCGGCGCATGTGACCGACGCCACCAACGCCAGCCGCACCATGTTGATGAACCTCGCCACGGCGGCGTGGGATCCCGAATTGCTGGCGCTGTTCGGTGTGCCCGCCGGCGCGCTGCCGACGATCGTTGATTGCGCCGGCGATCTGGCCCGCACGACCATCGCCGGACGCAGCATCCCGATCACCGGCGCGGCCGGCGATCAGCAGGCGGCGGCCATCGGGCAGGGTTGCCTGACGCCGGGCATGCTGAAGGCCACCTATGGCACCGGCTGCTTCCTGCTCGCCCATGCCGGTGCCCAGCCGCCGGTGTCGAACAATCGCCTGCTCTCCACCGTGGCCTGGCAACTGAACGGCACTTGCGCCTATGCGCTGGAAGGCGCGATCTTCGTGGCAGGATCAGCCATACAGTGGCTGCGCGATGGGCTGGGCCTGATCGCCAGCAGCGCGGAATCGGAAAGATTGGCGCAATCCGTGCCCGACAATGGCGGCGTCAGCTTCGTGCCGGCGCTGGCCGGGCTGGGTGCGCCCTATTGGGCACCGGATGCGCGCGGGCTGATCTGCGGTCTTTCAGGCGGCACGACGCGTGCCCATATCGTGCGGGCCGCGCTGGAGGCGCAAGGCCAGCAGACCGCCGATCTGGTCAATGCGCTGGCTGCCGATGGCGTGGCGGCGGCCGTACTGCGCGTCGATGGCGGCATGGTGGCCAACAACTGGCTGTGCCAGGATCTGGCCGACAGCCTGGGCGTGGTGGTCGAACGCCCGCGGGTGATCGAAACCACGGCGATGGGCGCGGCCATGCTGGCCGGCGTCGGCGCCGGGCTGTTCGCCGATCTGCCGGCCGCTGCGGCGGCCATGGCCGCTGCCGATCGCCGCTTCCACCCCGCGATCGATGCCGCTGCCCGCGATGAACGCCGCGCGGCCTGGCATGCAGCAGTGCGGCGGGTGCTCGGCTGATGGGCCCAATCACGCCGCTGGTCGGCCTTGCAATGGTGGCCGCGCTGGCGCTGGTGGCCGGGGGGTTCTGGCTGCTCACCCAGCCCGGCGCCAACCGCATGAAGGCGATCCTGATGATGGTCGCCGGTGCCGTGGTGGCGTTCAACGCCTGGATCAACAGTCTGCTGATTCCGGGCTGAATCCGGTGCGATTCGGCATTTTTTGACCAATTTCCTGTCTGCGTCGGTACAATTGTGCATTTCTTGCGCCGGAATGCTTGATAACTCTGCCCCCTGTGTTACATTGCGGAAAGTCAATTACGCTTTGGGAGCGTAGGATGACCTGGATATTCAAAGCGGCGCTGGCCGCCACCCTCGTCGCCGGCCCGGCCGTGGCGCAGCGCCATGCCGATCTTGTGTATCTGCAGCAGCACAAGGCCAAACAGGCCCAGCAGCAAGCCGAGGCGGCTGCCCGGCCGCCGGAAGTGGCCGCGGCGCCCACGGTTTCCGCCACGCCACAGAATGCGCCGGCCGAACCCAAGGTCAATGGCCAGGATAAGCCCAGCCGCTGAGTGCACTGGCCGGCATCCGGCCCTGCGACCTTATCCAGCTTGCATCATCCCCCGTCTGCAATAGTCTGATCCCAAACTAAACGGGGAGAGATCATGGGACGGGCGTACAAGGTGGCAGCGCTGCTGCTGGCGGGATCGATGCTGACGGGGGCAGGGCCGCGCACCGGGGCCGGAACGGTCAATGCACAGCGGATCGTCAACGCGCGCAGCGAGCCGGGCAACTGGCTGACCCACGGCGGCAGCTATGCCGAGCAGCGCTTTGCCGATCTCGGCCAGATCAATGCCGGCAATGTCAGCCAATTGGGCCTGGCCTGGTCGGTCGATCTCGACACCTCGCGTGGCCAGGAAGCCACGCCGATCGTGGTTGATGGCACCATGTTCACCACGACCGCCTGGTCCAAGGTGATGGCGCTCGATGCCGCCACCGGCCGGGTGAAATGGCGTTTCGATCCGCAGGTGGACAAGGCGCGCGGCCACAGCGCCTGCTGCGACGTGGTCAATCGCGGCGTCGCGGTGTGGAACGGCATGGTCTATGTCGCGGCGCTGGATGGCCGGCTGATCGCGCTGGATGCCGATACCGGCAAGGTGAAATGGTCCAGCCAGACCTTCATCGATACCACCAAGCCCTATACCATGACCGGCGCGCCGCGCGTGGTGAAGGGGCTGGTGATCATCGGCAATGGCGGCGCCGAACTGGGCGTGCGCGGTTATGTGACCGCCTATGACGCCGCCACCGGCAAGAAGAAGTGGCGGTTCTTCACCGTGCCGGGTGATCCGGCCAAGGGCCCCGATGGCGAAGTGTCGGACAGCGTGCTGGCCGGCAAGGCGGCGCCGACCTGGTATGGCGATTACTGGAAGGGCGGCGCGGGCGGCACGGCGTGGGATGCCATCGTCTATGATGCCGAACTCGATCAGCTTTATATCGGTGTCGGCAACGGCTCGCCGTGGAACCACCAGATCCGGTCCGAAGGCAAGGGCGACAATCTCTTCCTGTCGTCGGTGCTGGCGCTGAAGCCGGATACGGGCGAATATCTCTGGCATTATCAGGGCACGCCGGGCGAGACCTGGGACTATACCGCCACCCAGCCGATCATCCTGTCCTCGCTGGTCATCGACGGCAAACCGCGCAAGGTGCTGATGCAGGCGCCGAAGAACGGCTTTTTCTATGTGATCGACCGCCAGGGCGGCAAGCTGATCTCGGCCAAGAGCTTTGCCACGCAGACCTGGGCCACGGGCGTTGACCTGAAGACTGGCCGCCCGATCGAAGTGCCCGAAGCGCGCTATCGCGCCGCCGGCGCGCTGGTAATGCCGTCGCCGCTCGGCGCGCACAACTGGCAGCCGATGAGCTTTTCGCCGCGCACCGGCCTCGTCTATCTGCCGGCGCAGGAAATCCCGCAATTCTACGAAGCCAAGACCGGTTTCGAGCGGCAGGAAGGCGGCTGGAATCTCGGCATCAGCCTGGCCGCCGGCGGGGTTCCCGACGATCGTGCGCAGTTCAAGGCGATCAAGTCGGCGCTGAAGGGCCGGCTGATCGCCTGGGATCCCGTCGCGCAGAAGCCGGCGTGGGAAGTCGGCTATGATGGCCCGTGGAACGGCGGCACGCTGGCAACGGCAGGCAATCTGGTGTTCCAGGGCAATGGTGGCGGCGGCTTCCAGGCTTTCAACGCCAGCACCGGCGCCAAATTGTGGAACTTCGACGCACAGACCGGGATCATCGCCGGCGCGGTCAGCTATGCCGTGAAGGGCGAACAATATGTGGCGGTGATGGCCGGCTATGGCGGTGCCTATCCGCTGACCAGCGGTTTTGAAGACCCGCGCGAAGTGCGCAACGGCCGCGTGCTGGTGTTCAAGCTGGGCGGCAAGCGCCAGTTGCCGCGCGCGACGCAGCCGGTGTTTGCCGCGGCCAATCCGCCCAAGGACATGTTCACCCCGGCGCAGGTGACCGAAGGTGGCACCATTTACGCCGGCACCTGTGCCTTCTGCCACGGCCCCGATGCCTATTCGTCGGGCATCCTGCCCGATCTGCGGCGCTCGGCGGTGCTGACCGATGCCGCGACGTGGAAGGCCGTGGTGCATGATGGTGCGCTGAAGGCCAATGGCATGGTCGCCTTCAGCCGCTGGTACACACCGGCGCAACTGGAAGCGGTGCGCGCCTATGTGGGTGAGCAGGCGAAGAAACTGGCCGCGCGGGAGGCAACGACGGCTGGGAAATAGGGACATCAATGCTCCTCCCCTGCAAGGGGAGGTGGCGCCCACAGGGCGACGGAGGGGTGCGCCCGGCGCTATTGTGCGCTGCCCCGACACCCCTCCGCCTCGCTTCGCTCGGCACCTCCCCTGGAAGGGGAGGATCTGCAGCCCCTCACTTCTTCCGGCTCAACTCCCGCATGCCGCGATCGAGGCCGTCCAGTGTCAGCGGGAACATGCGGTCGTGCATGATGTCCTTGATCATGCGGATCGACTGACCGTTTTCCCAATGTTTCTCCGGGATCGGGTTCAGCCATACCGATGATTGATACACATCGGTCATCCGCCGCAGCCAGGCCTCGCCGGGTTCCTCGTTCCAATGTTCGGTGCTGCCGCCGGCATAGGTGATCTCGTAGGGGCTCATTGAGGCATCGCCCACGAACACCAGCTTGTAATCATGCGGAAATTTGTGGAGAATCTCCATCATCGGCGTGCGTTCGGACCAACGCCGCTTGTTGTCCTTCCACACCGCTTCGTACGGACAATTGTGGAAATAGAAGAATTCCAGATGCTTGAATTCGGATTTCGCCGCCGAAAACAATTCCTCGCACAGCTTGATATGCGGGTCCATCGAGCCCCCGATATCAAGCATCAGCAGCAATTTCACCGCATTGTGGCGTTCCGGGCGCATGACGATATCGAGCCAGCCCTGCTTGGCGGTGCCGCTGATGGTGGCGCCCAGATCAAGCTCATCGGCGGCACCTTCGCGCGCGAACCGGCGCAGCCGGCGCAGCGCCACCTTGATGTTGCGCGTGCCCAATTCGACGGTGGAGTCGAGATTCTTGAACTCGCGCTTGTCCCACACCTTCACGGCGCTCTGCTTGCGCCCGTCCTTCTGGCCGATGCGCACACCTTCGGGATTGTCGCCATTGGCGCCGAACGGTGATTTGCCGGCAGTGCCGATCCACTTGTTGCCGCCTTCGTGGCGCTTCTTCTGCTCTTCCAGCCGCTTCTGGAGGGTCTCCATCAGCTTGTCCCAGCCCATCTTCTCCAGCTCGGCGCGCTCTTCCTCGGTCAGGTTCATTTCCGCCAGCGCACGCAGCCAGTCTTCCGGAATCTCGGTCTCGCCGGTCTCAAGCGTGGGCTCGATCCCCTTGAACACCTTGGCAAATACCATGTCGAACCGGTCGAGCACGCCTTCGTCCTTCACATAGGTCGCGCGGGCCAGATAATAGAAATCGGTGATCGAAAAATCGATGGCGTCGCTTTTCAACGCCTCCAGCAGCACCAGATGCTCCTTCATGGAGGCCTTGATTTTCGCTGCGCGCAGCTCTTCGAGGAAGGTCAGGAACATGCCCGCAGGATATCATGCCCGTGCGGCGCTGCCAGTGCGTTTTGTTGACAGGGCAATGCCTAACCCGCGAACAGCGCCCGCTGCGCGGCAAAGGCGGTGACGAAGCCCGGCCGGGCTTCGCCGCGCGCCACATAATCCGCCAGCACCGGCACCGCCGCTACCAGGCCCGAACTTGCCAACCGCCGCAGCACGCAGATCATCATCAGGTCGCCCGCGGTGAAGTCGCATTCCAGCCAGTCGCGTGGCCCCAGCCACGCCGCCAGATCGTCCAGCCGGCGCATGATGCGTGCGTCCAGCAGCGGCAGCCGCGCCGCCGTCCAGTTGCAATCGCCTTCCAGCAGCAGCGCGGTCTCGCGCTCGACGATCACCGGTTCCAGCGTGCTGACCGCTGCGAACATCCAGGCGACGGCACGGGCGCGCGCCGCCGCATCGGTTGGCAACAGGCCGGGGTGGGCTTGCGCGACATGCAGCACGATGGCACCCGATTCAAACAGCACCAGGCCATCATCTTCATAAGTGGGAATCTGCCCGAACGGCTGACGCGCCTTGTGCTCAGGCGCGTTCAGATCGGCAAAGGCCAGGGGATCGATCCGGTAATCCTGTCCGCATTCCGCCAGCGCCCAGCGCACCGCCATGTCCCGCGCCAGCCCGCGCCCGCGATCGGGCGAACGGGCGAACACGCCGATGGTGGGGATCATCCCTGCAACGCCTTCAAGCTGCGATTTGGCGGGATGCGCGTGTCGATGCGCCCACCCGGATAGAAGGCGCGGATCGGCGCCTGCTGGGGCAGGGTGGCAAGCGCCTCGGCCAAGGCGTCCACCGGCCAGTGTCCATCACCGGTCACCAGCCAATCCGCGCTCCAGGGCTGATACAGCGCCACATCCGGGCCTTCGACACCGAACACCCGCCCGGTGAAGCGGTTGAGGTGCGAGGCGAGATAGACGACCAGCGGCGAGACGTGATCGGGCAAGTGGCGATCGAAGCCATCACTGCGCGGCATCAACTGGTCCACCGCCGGGCTGGCCATCACCATGCGGGTGCGCGCGGCCGGCGCAATGGCGTTGGCGCGCACACCCAGATGCGCCAATTCCTGCGCGGCCACCACGGTCAGTGCCGCAATGCCGGCCTTGGCGGCGCAATAGGGGCCGCCCTCGCGCATCGGGTGCACGCCCACGGGCGATGTGGTGTTGATGATGGCCCGACCTTCCTGTCGGCCCTCTCTGGCCCACAGCCGCGCCGCGTGGTGGCAAACGGCGGTCGTGCCCTTCAGGTGGACTCCGGTTTCCAGATCATAATCCGCCTCGGTCAAGTCGATCAGGCTGGCCGGGCGGTTGATGCCGGCATTGTTGACCACGATATCGAGCCGGCCAAACGCCGCCACGGCATCGGCGATGATCGATTCCGCGCGGGCCCAATCGGCCACGCTGGCGCGGTTGGCCACGGCCTGCCCGCCGGCTGCGAGGATTTCGGCGACCACGGCATCCGCCGCGCCCCCGCCATTTTCATCAGGGCCACCGCCGGTCACTGCGCCGCCCAGATCGTTCACCACCACCGCAGCACCATTGGCGGCGAGCGCCAGCGCATGGCAGCGGCCCAGCCCGCGACCACCGCCTGTCACAATCGCGACCTTGCCGACCAACAGTGCCATGGCTGAAATCCCCCTCTTATTGCGTGGAGAGGGTGCGCGTGGGCGAATTTGCCGGCAAGACCGTGCTTGTGACAGGGGGATCGACCGGGATCGGCAACGCCGCTGCACGCCTGTTCCGGGCGGCCGGTGCGCGGGTGATCGTCACCGGCACGCGCGCCGCGGCGGCGGATTATGCCGGCAGCGATGGCAATCTGGATGGCATCGCCTATCACCGGCTCGATCAGGGTGACATGGCGGCGGTGGCGGCCTTCGATCCCGGCATCGACCGCCTGGATGTGCTGGTCATCGCCGGCGCCAAGGTCGCCTATCGCCGCGCCGAGTTCGTACCCGAAACCTTCGCCGATGTGCTGGCCACCAACCTGACCGGGCCGATGCAACTGGCGATGAAGTTCCGCGCGCAACTGGCTTTGGCAAAAGGCAATATCATCTTCATCGGATCGGTCGCGAGTTTCCGCGGCACCATCGGCCAGCCGGCCTATTCGGCGTCGAAAGGTGGGCTGCTCACGCTGACCCGCACGCTGGCGCAGGCGCTGGGCGGGGAGGGGATCAGGGTCAATCTGATCGCGCCGGGGCTGGTGCGATCCAAGATGACCGCCATCACCTGGGAACACCCGGACCGGTTGGCGGCCACGGAGCGCAGCGTGCCGCTGGGGCGTATCGGTGAACCGGACGACATTGCCGGGCCGATCCTGTTTCTGGCGTCGGATGCGGCGCGCTATGTCACCGGCACCTCGCTGGTGATCGATGGGGGTTTGAGCGCATGACGGCTGGGAACATGGACTGGGCGGCTGGCAAATCCGTGCTGGTCACCGGCGGCACCCAGGGCATCGGCAAGGCGGTCGCCGAACAATTCCTGGCGCAGGGTGCGACGGTGACCATCACCGGCACGCGCATCCACCTTGGCTGCTATGAAGACCCGCCGGCCGGTGTCGCCTACATCCAGGCGGACCTGACATGGCCGGAGGCGCGTGCCGATGTGGCGGCGCATTTCGATCATCTCGACGTGCTGATCAACAACGCTGGCCGCGGCTCTCCCCGCGAATATGAGCAGGAGGAGTTCGAACATGTCATCGATACCAACCTGAATGCCGTCATGGACCTGTCGGTGCGGCTGCACCCTTATCTGAAGGCGACGCGCGGCAGCATCGTCAATGTCGGCAGCCTCGCCAGTTTCCTCGCGCTGAAGGAAACCCCGGCCTACACGGCATCGAAAGCCGGCCTGCTCGGCCTGACGCGGGCGCTGGGCGACAAATGGGCGCCCGATGGCGTGCGCGTCAATCTGGTCGCGCCCGGCTTCATCGCGACGCGCATGACCGAAGGCGCCCGCACCAACCCGGAACGCGAGAAGAAACTGATGCGCGCCATCCCGATGCTGCGCTGGGGCGATCCCGCCGAAGTGGCCAACGCGATCCTGTTCCTTGCCAGCCCGGCCGCCAGCTATATCACCGGGCAGAGCCTGGCCATTGATGGCGGGCTGATGCTGCGCTGATTGGCCATTGACGACGCGGCGGGGCAGGCCTTTGCTGCGTGCTGTAGGGGCAACAGGGAAATGATGATGAAGCGCAGTCATGGCGTGGCGTTGGCGATGGCGGCGATGACGCCTGCGGTGCCGGCAGCCGCGCAGCCGTCCCGCAGCAGCGAGGTAACAGAAGCCTCGATCCCCGAATTGCAGGCGGCCTTGGCCAGCGGCAAGGTCACGTCGCGGCAATTGGTGGCGGCCTATCTGGCGCGCATCGCCGCCTTTGACCAGACGGGGCCAGCGCTCAACAGCATCGTCACCTTGAATCCGGCGGCGCTGGCGCAGGCCGATGCGCTGGACAAGGAACGCGCCACAAAAGGCCCACGCGGCCCGCTGCACGGCATTCCCGTGCTGGTGAAGGACAATTTCGACACCAGCGACATGCCGACCAGCGGCGGCGCACTGGCGCTGGCGACGTTGCGTCCGGCGCAAGACGCCTATCAGGTGGCCAGGCTGCGCGCGGCCGGCGCCATCATTCTGGGCAAGACGGCCATGCACGAGCTGGCGGCGGGCACCACCACCATCTCCTCGCTCACCGGCCAGTCGCGCAATCCCTATGATCCGCAGCGCTCACCGGGTGGCTCCAGCGGCGGCACCGGCGCAGCGGTTGCGGCCAGCTTTGCCGCCGCCGGCATGGGCAGCGACACCTGCGGTTCGATCCGCATTCCCGCCGCCTATCAAAATCTGTTCGGCCTGCGCACCACGCGCGGGCTGGCGAGCCGGACGGGCGTGATCCCGCTGTCTGACACGCAGGATGTGGCCGGGCCGCTGGCGCGCAGCGTGGCCGATCTGGCGATCATGCTGGATGCGACAGTGGGCAACGATCCGCGCGACGCCATCACGGCGGGGGCCGGCGCGCATGTGCCCAAATCCTATGCCGATGCCTTGCAACCGGGATCGCTGAAGGGCGCGCGCATCGGCGTGCTGCGCAGCCTGTTTGCCATCTGGCCTGACGATCTGGATGGCAAGCTGGTGTATGACGCTGCGATTGCTGCCATGCGCGGCGCCGGGGCTGAGCTGGTCGAGGTGGCGATCCCCGGCCTGGACGAACTGTTGACCGATGCCAGCGCCAGCAAGTTCGAATTTGCCGAGGATCTGCGCCGCTATCTGGCGGCGCATCCGGGTGCGCCGGTCAATTCGCTGGCGGACATCGTCAGCGCCGGCCTGCACCATGACCAGCTCGACAAGCGGCTGCGCGATCCACTGACCGATCCCGATCGCAATTCGCCCGGCTATCAGTTGCTGCTGGCCAAGCGTGTGGTGGCACGGGCGGCCACCGATGCGCTGTTGGCGAAGGAAAAGCTCGACGCCTTGCTTTATCCCACCGCGCTGGGGCGGCCGCCGGTGATCGGCGCCGAGAACATCGCCAGCAATTGCCGGCTGAGTGTGGTCACCGGCTTGCCGGCGCTGGCCATGCCAGCCGGCTTCACGCCGCGCGGCCTGCCGGTGGGGCTGGAACTGCTGGGGCCGGCCTTTGCCGAACCGCGCCTGCTGGCGCTGGCGAACGCCTGGGAGCAACTCGCCAAGCCGCGCCAGCCACCGTTCAGCACGCCGGCGCTGGTGGGCGGCAAGGCACCGGCGCCGCAACAGGCGGTCGCGAACCTGGCTGGTGGCGGCACGGGCCGGGCCACGATCCGTTTCACTTATGAGCCGACCACGGCGCGGCTGCACGCTGATGTGACGGTCAGCGGCAGCGGCAGGCAAGCACCGCTTGCCGTTGCGATCCATCGCAGCCATGAAGGCGGGCCCGGGCCGATCCTGGTGCCCATCCTGCTGCGCGGGCAGAAACGCGTCAGCGCCGATCTGGTGCTGGATGCCCTGGCCCGGGCCGACCTGCGCGCCGGCAAGCTCTATGCCGCGCTCTACACAGAGGCCCTGCCGCTGGGCACCGGGCGGGCCGTGATCGAAATGAAGCCGCAGTAAGCGGCTGAAACAGGCCAGCACGCCGGGAATCTTGCCACTGGCCAATCCGGACACGCGCCCTTAGGTTCCGAACAGGCAACGGCGGGATAGCGGGGGTTGGCATGGCGAAGTTTGTGACGGCAGTGGCCGGCGTGTTGGCATTCTCGGCAGCGGCCGCGGTGGCGCAGCCGGCAAGATTCGAAGCTTATCGCGGTGAGCGCGCCAACGGCTGGGCCGGGCAGACGCGATCGGAAGTGGTGGCCGAACATGGCATGGTCGCGACCAGCCACCCGCTTGCCGCCGATGCCGGGCTCGACATATTGAAGGCCGGCGGCAACGCCTTTGATGCTGCCGTTGCGGTGGCCGCCGTGCTCAACCTGGTCGAGCCGGGATCGGCCGGCATCGGCGGCGATGTCTTCGTGCTGGCGTGGAGCGCCAAGGACAGGAAACTGGTGGCGCTGGATGGTTCGGGCCGCGCCGCATCCGGCGCCAGCATCGCCCGGCTGAGCGGCAAGGGCCTGAAAGCCGTGCCGTACACCGGCATCGAAGCCGTGGTGGCGCCCGGCGCGGTCGATGCCTGGGATGTGCTGCTGAAGACATACGGCAGCCGCGATTTCAAGGCGGTGCTGGAACCGGCAGCGAAACTGGCAGAGGATGGTTTCGGCATCACCGAGCGCATCGGCAATGATTGGGCCGGCGATGATCGCATTCTCGGCGTCGATCCCGAAACGCTGCGCGTCCACAAGCCGGGCGGTGTGGCACCGCCGCTCTATTCGCGCTTCCGGAACCCCGATCTGGCAAAGAGCTTCCGCCTGCTGCAAAGCGGCGGCCGCGATGCCTTTTATCGTGGCCCGATCGGCGCGGCGCTGCTCAAGCGCTCGGCGGAACTGGGCGGCAGCTTTGTGCAGGCCGATCTTGACAGCGTGCACGCCAAATGGGTCGAGCCGCTGGCGACCAGCTATGCCGGCCATGACATCCACGAAATGCCGCCCTCCACGCAAGGCTTTGCCGTGCTGGAAATCCTGAAAATCGTCGAACAATGTGCGGCCGGGCTGGGCGTCGATGTCGCCAAGGCCGGGCCGAAATCCGCCGATTACTGGCATCTGATGGTGGAGGCCAAGAAGCTGGCCTATGCTGACTTGCAGCGTTTCAACGGTGACCCCGAATTTGGCCCGGTGCCCGCCGCACGGCTGGCATCGAAGGACCATGCCAGATCGCTGTGCAGCCGCATCGACCTGAAAAAGGCCGGCAATCCGGCGTCTGCGCCGGAACCGGTCGGCGGCACCGTCTATATCGCCACCGCTGACAAGTTCGGCAATGTCGTGTCGTTCATCTATTCCATCTATGGCGAATTCGGATCGGGAATCACCGTGCCCGGCCACGGCTTTGTGCTGAACAACCGCGCCGCCGAATTCAGCATGGACCCCAAGAGCCCGAATGCGATTCAACCTGGCAAGCGGCCGTTCTACACCATCATTCCCGGCTTCGTGACCAAGGCCGGCAAGCCGGTGATGGCGTTCGGCCTGATGAGCGGCGACCAGCAGGCGCAGGGCCATGCCCAGGTGCTGGTCAACATGCTGACTTTCGGCGCCAACCCGCAGGCCGCCACCGACGCTGCGCGCTTCAACCATAACCAGCGCACCAACAAATTGGCGCTGGAAGGCGAGTTGTTCGATGCCATCGGCGCCGATCTGAAGGCGCGCGGCCATGATGTGGAACGCGGCAACGGTCGGCGCATGGGCGGATATCAGGCGATCCTGATCGATCCGGCCAGCGGGCTGTATCGTGGCGGTTCCGATCACCGCAAGGACGGCGCGGTGGTGGGCTGGTGATCAGATCACCAGCGGCCCGTGCTTGATCCGTGGCAAGACATGGCGGCTGAACAGATCGGCCTCGGCGGCGTGGGGATAGCCTGACAGGATGAACGCATCCATGCCGACCTGGCGGTAGGCCTCCAGTTTGGCGACGATCTGATCGGGATCGCCAACCAGCGCGGCGCCGCAGCCGGAACGGGCGCGGCCGATGCCCGTCCACAAATTGTCCTCGACATAACCATCGCTGGCCTGTTCGCGCAGTTCTGCCTGGCGCGCCACGCCGGCGGATTGGCTGTCCAGCGATTTGGCCCGGATGGCATCGCCGGTGGCGGCATCCAGCTTGACCAGCAGCCGATCCGCAGCGGCGCGGGCTTCGGCTTCGGTTTCGCGCACGACGACATGCACGCGATAGCCAAAGCGCAAGGTGCGGCCGCGCTTGGCGGCGCGGGCGGTCATGTCGGCGACGATGTCCTTCACCTTGTCCATCGTATCGGGCCACATCAGATAGACATCGGCCGCTTCGGCTGCGGCCTCGCGGGCATCTTCGGACAGGCCGCCGAAATACAGTGGCGGGCATTTGCCGGACACGGTCTTCACCGCCGGCGGTTGCAGTTTCAATTGGTAGAACTCGCCCTGATGGTCGAGCGCCTCGCCATTGAGCAGGGATTTGAGGATGTTCATCACCTCGACGGTGCGCGCATAGCGTGGCTTGGAGGCCAGCACTTCGCCGGGCATGTCGGAGGAAATGATGTTCACCGTCAGGCGCGAGCGTTTGTGGCCGGATCCGTCAACGGATTCGGTGGCCAGGATCTGATCCAGCGTGGCGATCTGGCGGGCCAGTTGTGGCGGCCAGGTTTCGCCCACTCGGATCGCCATCAACAGGCGGATGCGGTGAGTGAGCGCGGCGATGGCGCCGGCAAACATCTGCGTGTCGATGCCAAGCTGATAGCCGGAAGGCAGCAGGATATTGTCAAAGCCGCCCTTTTCGGCGGTCAGCACGATATTGCGGCAATGTTCCCAACTGGATTTCAGCGCCGGATCGGGCACGCCCAGAAATTCATAATCATCGTCGCACAGGGCGGAAAACCAGGAAATCTCAGGCCCATTGGCAGCAGTCATGGCAGATTTTCCCCCAGGGAGGCGACCAGAATGTCATACCATTGTGCCCGCGTGAAACTGACCTTGAAGGCGTCCGCCGCCTCGGCAATGCGCGCCGGATTCTGGCTGCCGACGATCGGCGTGATGCCGGCCGGATGGGCCAGCACCCAGGCATAGGCCGTGGCGGCAATGCCGACGCCAAACCGGGCACCATGCGCGGCCAGCGCGGCCTTGACGCGGGCGATGCGATCATCTTCGGCCTGCTTGCGCCCCGGGCGTGGATCACCGTCGCCCAACCGGCCCTGGCCCAGCGGCGACCAGCCCAGCACGGCCAGACCATGCTTCATCGCCCAATCCAGCGTGCCATCCTGCAATGGCGCCAGTGCCAGCGGCGAAAATTCCGGCTGGGTGCTCACCAGCGGCGCCTGCAGATGTTTCTTCAGCGCGCTCGACTGCGCCACGGTGAAATTCGAAACGCCAACAGCGCCGATCTTGCCGGCCTTGATCAGTCCATCCAGCGTGGCGGCAACATCGGCCCAGTGGGTCAACATGTCGGGCCGGTGGATCTGCCACAGATCGATGCGTTCGACGCCAAGCCGGGCAAGGCTGGCATCAACGGCCTCCACCAGATATTCGGGCGAACTGTCATAGGGCACGCCCATGCGGATGCCGCCCTTGGAGGCGAGCACGATCTGGCTCCGCAAGGCCGGCGCGGCCTTGAACACGCGGCCCAGCAAGGCCTCGGATGCGCCGAACGGTTCGTCATTGTCGGGGCCGTAGATATCGGCGGTGTCGAAGAAATTGATACCGGTGGCCAAGGCCGCCTCGCAGCGGGCCTGTGCGGCGCCGACATCGTCGCCAGCAAAACGCCACATGCCCCAGGCCAGTGGGCTGACCAGATATTCGGACTTGCCGAGCGGGCGGAGGTTTGGGTTAAGGGCGATGTGTGACATCTTGGTGTGATAGCGTGAGGACAAGGCCGATGGGAAGCACCGATACGATCCGCTGGGGCCTGGTGGGTACCGGCATGATGGCGCTGGAGCATATCGCCAACATCAAATTGTTGGGCGGCGGCACCATCACCGCGATTGCCGATCCGGTGCCGGCCTGCCTCGATCGCGCGCAGCGGGCCATCGGGCACGATGTGGCGCGCTTTGCCGACTCGGCGGCGCTGGCGGCGTCCGGCCTGGTCGATGCGGTGGTCGTGGTCTCCCCCAACTTCACCCACCGGGACGTGCTCGGCCCCTTGATGGACGCCGGCCTGCATATCCTGTGCGAGAAGCCTTTGGCCACCACGCTGGACGATGCCAGGGCCGTGGCGACGGCGGTGAAGGGGTATGACCGGACCTTCTGGACGGCGATGGAATATCGCTTCATGCCGCCGGTCAGCGAATTCGTCGCGCAGATCCACGCCGGCAAGGTCGGCCAGTTGCAGATGCTGTCCATCCGCGAACATCGCTTTCCGTTTCTGGTCAAGGTGGGCGACTGGAACCGCTTTGCCGTCAACACCGGTGGCACCATGGTGGAAAAATGCTGCCACTTTTTCGATCTGATGCGCCATGTCGTGCAGGCTGAACCGGTGCGCGTCTATTGCTCGGGCGCCATGGATGTGAATCACCGCGACGAGCGCTATGACGGCCGCACGCCCGACATCATCGACAACAGCTATACCGTGGTGGATTTCGCCAATGGCGTGCGCGCCATGCTCGATCTGTGCATGTTTGCCGACGGCGCCGAGCAGCAGGAAGAGATTCTGGCCACGGGCGACAAGGCGCGGCTGGACGTGTTGATCCCCGCTGGTGATCTGGTGTTCAGCCCGCGGGTCGGCTTCCTGCAGCCCAAGCAGGTGTCACGCTGGCATGTGGAAACCCCGCCGGACGCGCTGGCCGCCGGACAGCATCATGGCTCGACCTTTTTCCAGCATCGCCATTTTGCTGCCGCCGTGCGCGGGGAGGGGCCGGTGATCGTCACGGCCAACGATGGCTATCGCGCCGTTGCCATGGGGCTGGCCGCCGAAATATCGGCGCGCGAGCGCCGCGTCGTCACCATGGCCGAACTGGGCCTGTAACAGAATTGCAGAAGTGTGACCGCCCGGACACAGTGTGGCCGCAACTGCGCAAGCCTGGCCCAAGCCTGCATTGACGCAACAAAAGAAAGCCTGCCTTTGGCATTCCAACGCCTGCCGAACATAATTGGTGGCCTATTCCGGCAAATGGGCCGGACAGATTGGGGACGTGACATGAACCGCTACATCCTGCTGACATCCGCTGCCATCATGGCCATTGCTGCCGCCCCGGCCTTCGCCCAGGCCGCCGCCGCCGCCGACGAACTGGTCGAAATCGTCGTCACCGCGCAAAAGCGCAGTGAGAAGTTGCAGGATATCCCCGTCGCCGTTTCGGTGGTGAGCGCCGATCAACTCAGCCGTCAGGCCGTGCTGAACCTGGAGAACGCCCAGTATCTCGTGCCCAGCCTCAACTTCCGCAAATCGGGCACCACCATCAACCAGTCGCTGTATATCCGCGGCGTTGGCACCGCCACGTTCAGCCTGGCCGGCGAACCTTCCATCTCCACCGTGCTCGATGGCGTCGTGCTGGCACGCGCCGGTGAAGCCTTCTCCGACCTCGTCGATATCGAGCGCATCGAAGTGCTGCGCGGCCCGCAGGGCACGCTGTTCGGCAAGAACGCGTCCGCTGGTGTGGTCAACATCGTCACCAAGCGTCCCGGCGACAAGCTGGGCGGCTATGCCGAAGGCGGCTTCTTCTTTGGCAACGGCACGGAATATCGTGTGCGTGGCAGCATCGATCTGCCGCTTGGCGAAGGCATCCGCAGCCGCTGGACGGCCTTTTATGGCAATTATGACGGCAATATCTTCAACGATGCGCCGGGCGTGAACCGCCGGGTCAATGGTTACGACCGCTATGGCCTGCGCGGCATCATCGAAGCCGATGTGTCCGACACCGTGAAGCTGACCGTGATCGGCGATTGGCGCCGCGCCAATGACGATTGCTGCGCCGAAGTGATCGGCGATCAGCCGGCCGGTGTGGCCGCGCTGGCGTTGAACGGCATCAACTTCCAGGGCGACAACACCCGCACCATCCGGCAGAATCTCGTCACGCGCACCGAGGAAGAAAGCTATGGCCTTTCGGCACAGATCGACGCGGAACTGGGTAGCCACACGCTGACCAGCATCACCGCCTGGCGCAAGTACAACAACACGGAAATCCGTGATGGCGACTGGATCAATGCGCCGCTGGCCGGCCAAGCCCAGCTGCATGATTTCGGCCCGCAGACCGGCACGACCTTCAGCCAGGAACTGCGGCTGACCTCGCCGGCCGATCAGGCCTTCACCTATGTGATCGGCGGCTTCTTCAGCCACGCCGAAACCGAGCGCACCTTCACCCGCAATGTCACCCGTTGCGGCAATGCCCCAACCCCGGTGGCGACGCTGCTGACATGCGGCAGCCCCGGCGCAACGGCCGAGAATGTGAGCGGCACCGCCACCTTCGGTTCGACGTTCGACAACTATGCGCTGTTCGGCCAGGGCACCTACGCCTTCAACGAAACGCTGCGCGCCATTGTCGGCCTGCGCTTCACCAAGGATGATCTGTCGATCTTCCACAGCCGGGTGGCAACGCCGAACATCGCGGGCCTGCCGGGCATCCAGCGCAATTTCGATTCTGGTGTGTTTGCCACGTCGAACAATGGCGCCATCAACGGTGATGCCGGCGCAACCAACCGCGTGCCATTCCAGGCCAGCACCGATGCCACCAACTTGTCGGGCAAGATCGGCCTGCAATATGACGTCAGCGATGATGTCATGGGCTATGGTTCCTACACCCGCGGCTACAAGGGCCCGGCGTTCAACACCTTCTTCAATCTGAACGCGACCGGCACCAATGCCATCGCCGCTGAAATCGCCGACTCCTTCGAACTTGGCTTGAAGAACAGCCTGTTCGGCGGCCGGTTGGTGCTCAACCTTGCGGCCTTCTATGCCAAGTACAAGAACTTCCAGGCCAATATCCCGGATCTCGTGTCCGGCGTGCCGGTGACGCGTTTCACCAACGCCGGTGACGTGTCGACCCGTGGTATCGAAATGGACTTCCTGTTCCGCCCGGCCAAGGATCTGAACATCGTCGGCGGGCTCGCCTTCACCGATGCGCAGGTGGACAAGTTCAAGGAAATTCCGGGCCAACCGATCATCCCGTCGGGCACGCCGCTGGGCTTTGCGCCGCGCTGGAAGGGCAGCTTCGGGTTGGATTATCGCTATCGCACCGAATTGCCGGTCGATTTCACCCTGGCCGGCAACGTGTCGACCCAGTCGAGCCAGCTCAGCCTGTTCGACGCCAACGCGGCACTGCGCAATCTCAGCTTCATCCGGCCGTACAGCCTGGTTGATCTGCAATTCGGCATTGTCGAAAAGGACGACAAGTTCCGCGTGACGTTCCTGGTCAAGAATCTGTTCGATCAGAGCTTCCCGGCGCAGATCACCAACTCGGGGCTGGGCGGCAACCAGCTGATCGGCGTGCGCTACATCATCCCGCGTGAAGCCGATCGCTATTTCGGTGTGCAGGCCCGCGTGAACTTCTGAAGGCCAGCGCCGGGCTGGTGAGAGTCACCAGCCCGGCGCTGCTTTCGTGCAAGCGGCCGCGCGCCCTGTGCTGGCCACAGGGCCAGCCTGAACCGTTGAACTTGCAGGAGCAGTGATGACGGACGCGGCGGCCGGTAATCAGGTTGACGATCCCGCGCAGGCCCGCGTGCGCTGGCTGCTGATTGCCCTGCTGTTTGCAGGCACGGCGCTCAACTATGTCGATCGGCAGGTGCTCAGCCTGCTCAAGCCGACGCTGGAAGCCGAGTTTGGCTGGAGCGATCAGGATTTCGCCCACATGGGCAGCGTGTTCCAGCTTTCGGCCGCCGTGTCCCTGCTGGCGGTGGGCTGGTTCGTCGATCGCTTTGGCGTGCGCTTCGCCTATGGCCTGGCCGTCTCGGTCTGGAGCCTGGCGGGCATCGCCCATGCCGCCGCCGCCACGGTCAGCCAGTTCGTGGTGGCGCGCAGCGTGCTGGCCGTGGCCGAAAGCGTCAACACACCGGCTGCGGTCAAGGCCGCCGCCACCTATCTGCCGCTGCGCCAGCGCAGCCTGGGCCTGGGCCTGGTCAACACCGCGCCCAACATCGGTGCCATCCTCACGCCGCTGCTGATCCCGCCGTTGGCGCTGGCCTTTGGCTGGCAGGCGGCCTTCGTGCTCACCGGCGGGCTGGGCTTTGTCTGGCTGGCCTTGTGGTGGTGGGGCACACGCGGGCTGACGCCGGCCGCGCCGGCAAAAGCCGCGGTCGCGAACGTGTCGTGGCGCGAACTGTTCAAGGATCGACGCACCTGGACGATTGTCGGCGCCAAGGCCCTCACCGATTGCGTGTGGTGGTTCGTGCTGTTCTGGAGCACCGACTTTCTGGTCAAGAGCTATGGCCTGACCCAGGGTGAGGTTGGCCGGCCCAATGCCATCATCTTCACCCTGGCCGCGCTGGGCGCCTTCAGCTGTGGCTTCCTGTTCACCGCCTTGCTCAAGCGCGGACTGTCGTTGAACGCGGCGCGCAAGATCTCGATGCTGTTTTACGCGTTGATGGTGCTGCCCATCCCGCTGGCGCTGCAAGCCCCCACCGCAACGGCTGCGGCCCTGCTGATCGGGCTGGCACTGTTTGCCCACCAGGGCTTTTCCACCAGCATCTTCGGGCTGGCGGCTGATACGGTGCCGGTGGCACGCCTGGGCAGCGTGATGGCCATGGGCGGCATCGCCGGCAATCTGACCGGCACCGGCATCATCGAGCTGACCGGCTGGTGCCTGGGCAATGGCATCGGATATTGGCCGATGTTTGCCATTGCCGCCTGCGCCTATCTCACGGCGCTGGCCTTCATCCAGATCATGCAGCCACAGATCCGCGCCGCCGAATGATCCGCCGCCGCGGCACTGGCCCGCGCCGCGCCGAAGCGGTCAAAGCGGTGGGTCGCTGGCGGACAGCGTGTCAAAGCAAAGGCCCTTCTTTCTGAACGCGGCCAATCAGGCGGTCAGGTCACTCTGCGGCATCAGTCCGTTCGCCATCGAACCCAAGGCTGGCCAAGCGAGACAGGTGACCGGCGCAAACCGCTTCAAGCCGACACCGCGCTTTCCTGAGGCTTGACTTGGGGACGTCCTTAAGGCCCATTTGTCCGGACAACCAATCCGGAGCTGCCCTGCGATGAGTGATCTGCCGCCGCCCTATACTGCGCTCACCCGCCATCCGATGCTGGCGCGCACGAAGCATGACGAAGCGGCGCGGTTCAACTTTCTCACCCACTTCAACCGCTATTTGTCGGGCGTGCTGGGGCCAGGCAACAGGCTGGCCTATGACACGCGGGTTCTGCCTGATTTCCAGGCCAGGCATGGACGCGATCCCGAGCATCGCTACGAAATTCGCGATGCCATGAACGAGGACCAGTTTCACCGCATGTGGAGTGCATTGAAACGCAATTCGATGGAGATGCGCCAGCACAATGGCCGGCAGACCGTGCTGCGCCAGATTGACGAGCTTGATGCGTTGGCGCGCCAGTTCAACGAACATTCCGGAATGCTGGAGCTTGATCCCGCCATCCGGCAGCCGGATTATCAGACCGCCGTGGACATCCACTGCCAGCCCGGCGGCTATCATGGCGAGGAGCGGCCAGGCGATGTATCGGCCGGGGCCAATTATGATGTCGGCATTTTCGCGACCACTGGCGGCGCATTGGGTGGCCTGAACGATGGCGGCGGACAGGCTGTGGTGTCCTGGGCAAGGAAGGCGCGGCCGGATTGGCATCCCAAACGCATCCTCGATATCGGATGCACCGTCGGGCACAACGCCGTGCCAATTGCGCTGGCTTACCCGGATGCCGATGTGATTGCCATTGATACGGCGGGTGCTTCACTGCGCTATGGGGCGGCGCGGGCGGCTGGAATGGGGGCGAGGAACATCAAGTTCGTCCAAGCCAACGGCGAGGATCTGTCGCGCTATCCGGACAATCACTTCGATTGGGTGCAGACGACGATGTTCCTGCACGAATTGTCGGCGCAAGCGATGCCGAGGTTGCTGGCCGAATGCCATCGCGTGCTGAAGCCCGGCGGGCTGATCCTCCACATCGAACAGCCCCAGTATAGCGCTGCCATGCCGCTGTTCGAGCAATTCATGCGGGACTGGGATGCCTTCAACAACAACGAGCCGTTCTGGAGCGCCATGCACGGCCAGGACCTGAAGGACGTGATGGCCCGCGCTGGTTTCGCCAAGGATAGCCAGTTTGTGGTGGGCGTGCGCGCGGTCGTGGATCGTTCGATCTTTCCGGCCGCAGAGACCGAAGCGCAGGAAGATTATGGCCGAGCCGCAGTGTGGAACGCCTATGGCGCGTGGAAGACTGCGGCGCAGGAGATGGCAGCGTGACTGCCAGGGACGCTGAAAGCGTTGACTGGATCGCTCGCGCCGGCACCAAAGCCAAGGGCCGCCGCCCGGATTATTTCGAGGACCCGGCGATTGACCGGCTGCTCAGCCTCGCCATGGCGCTTGCTGCCGAAGTGAGTGTGCTGCGTGAGCGGCTCGACACGGTGGAGCGCTTGCTGGAAGCCAAGGGTGGCTTCAACCGCAACGATATCGAGAGCTACGTGCCTGATGCCGCCGCCGGCGAGGAGCGGGGCGAAGCGACACGCGCTTTTATCACCCGGGTGATGCGTGGCTTCCAGCAAGAGGTGGAGGCCATGGCCAATCCTGATCCGCCGATCATGGATTGGGTTGAGAAATTGTCGAAGGAATAGCCGCAGGATCGTGCGTCTCCCCGGGGAGATCGCATGGACATCATGATGCGGCCGCTGCCTCGCCCACGGGCCGAAGCCGGCCGCGGACGCTGCGCTTGCCCGCGCGATCGGATCGGCAAGGATGATCGCCGGTTTCCATTGGATCACCGTCTCAGGCATCTGCCTTTCGGGAGGGGTGAAATCGTCCTGATCACTTCAAGATCTGGTTTATCTCCACCAGCACGCCATCCGGATCGAAGAAATTGCAACCCATCACGCGGATTTCCGGCCCGCCGTTGCGGCCTGGATATATCTGCAGACGCGGTTCGGAGGTGAAATGAACGCCGGGCACCGATTTGGCGGCCTTGCACCGCCCGGCCACATCATCGGTGTTCATGACCAGCACGACGCCGCCCGGCCCCATCCGCTTTGGGTAGGGCTTGGCCTTTATCGCCGGCTTCACCCACTGCATCAGGCCAATCCAGCCCACCCACGGGTCATTCGAGTTCAGCAGCACCAACCGCGCCTTGGCACCCGGCGGGCCCGCGGGTAGGGCAACCCCGCTGGTTTCCACCACCGTGTCGTAATTCACCTGCATCCCCACGACGTCGCGATACAGTTTCAGGCTGGCTTCCATGTCGCGCACGATGATGGTGGCACGGCGCACATCGGTGGGCAGGCGCTCTTTCGGCTTGTCCACGCCTGGCGCGGTCTGCGCGGCGGCGGCGCTGGCCAGCAGGCCAAGCGCAATGATCAGCGGCTTCATCGAGGTTCCTCCACTGCGCCGCTGGCGAGCAATGCGGCGATCCTTTCTGCGCCATAGCCCAGCGCGGTCAGCACATCGCGGCTATGTTCGCCGGGTTTGGGCAAGTGCTGCGGCGCGCCTGGCCGGCCGCCGGCCATCTCGAGCGGGATGGTCGGCAGCATCGTCTTGCGGCCGTCGTCGAGCGTGACCGGTTCCAGACCGCCCTGATTGAGATGGGGATCATCAAACAATTCTTCAGGCTTGCCGATGGGGGCGAAAGGCATGCCCGTGCCGTCCAGTTTCGCCACCACCTCGGCCCGGGTCATGCCGGCAATCAGCGCGCGGATGGGCGGCAGGATATGGTCCCGCGCCAACACCCGCTGGTTGTTCGTTCGGAGCGCCTTATCCGCCCAAAGCGCGTCCATTCCGAACAGATGACAGAATTTCTCCCAAAGTGCGTCGGTCACCACCCCGATGAACAAAGGCTCGTCTTTCGTTTCGAACACATCGTATATCGCCCAGGCCGAGACGCGCGCGGGCATCGGGGCGGCTGGTTTCCCGGTCACGGCAAACTGCGCCATATGCTGGCCCACCAGATATGCGGTCGTTTCAAACAGACTGGCGACGATCTTCTGGCCACGCCCGGTCTGGCCACGCTCGTGCAGGGCCGAAAGGATGCCGATCACCCCGAACATGCCGCCAGTCACATCGATCACGCTGGCGCCGGCGCGTAGAGGCTTGCCCGGCGGCCCGGTCATGTAGGCCAGCCCGCCCATCATCTGCGCGACCTCGTCCAGGGCGGTACGCTGCTCATAGGGGCCGGGCAGAAAGCCCTTCTCACTGCAATAGATCAGACCCGGATTGCTTGCCGCCATCGCCGTATAGCCCAGGCCCAGCCGATCAAGTGCACCGGGGCGGAAGTTCTCCACCAGGACATCTGCTTGCCCGATCAGGTCTTTCGCCACCGCCAGCCCGGCTTCGGATTTCAGATCAAGGCAAATGGAGCGTTTTCCGCGATTGTACATTGGATAATAGCCGGCACCCGAACCCAGCAGCCGCCGCGTCTGGTCCCCGCCCACCGGCTCCACCCGTACCACCTCCGCGCCCAGGCCTGCCAGGATATGCCCGACGGCAGGACCCATCACCATATGGGTGAATTCGATGATCTTCAGACCAAGAAGAGGTGTGGGCGCGGTCATCTGGCAAGGCGCTCCCGATAATCCAGCATAGGGCCGGCATCCGGTGTGAAGCCATATAGCAGCTCACCGGGCAGTGCCGCGGCGAGGATGGCGCGCACGGCGAGCAGTTTCTCGAGGTCTATGCCGGTTTCCAGCCCCATGCTGTTGAGCATCAGCACCAGATCCTCGGTCACAAGATTGCCTGACGCCCCCGGCGCAAACGGGCAACCGCCCAGGCCGCCAAGCGAGGCATCGAGGGTGGTGATGCCAGCGTCGAGCCCGGCCAGCGCATTGGCGAGGCCGAGCCCGCGCGTGTTGTGAAGGTGCAGCGTGGTGAGCCTATCGCCGACGGCTGCGCGGACAGCGCGGATCATACGCTTAACCTGGGCAGGATCTGCATAGCCGGTCGTGTCCGACAGACTCAATTCCATGGCACCGGCTTCGGCGGCGGCAACGGCCAGGCGCACGACCGTGCGTTCCGGCACCGCGCCCTCCATCGTGCAGCCAAAAGCGGTGGAGAGGCCGACGGAGAAATGCACGGCTGCCGTCTTTGCCAGCTTCGCAACTTCGGCAATCTCCACAAGCATTTGCGCGTGGGACTTGCGGACATTTTTCAAGCTGTGCGTCTCGCTCATCGAGAAGGGGATGGACATGCCGTGTACACCGGCTGCCACCGCCCGTGCCGCGCCCTTGGCGTTTGGCACCAGCGCAACCACGTTGAGGCCGGGAATTGTGCGCGCGAAGTCGACCAGTTCTTCCGTGTCGGCCATCTGGGGGAGCAGGGCGGGGGGCACGAAGCTGCCGACCTCGATCTCCTTCACACCGGCAGCGGCCTCGGCGGCGATCCAGGCCTTCTTGGCTTCGAGCGGCATGATCCGGGGGATTGATTGCAGCCCGTCGCGCGGTCCGACTTCGGATACGAGTATCATGCGTGCGGTTCCAGATAGATCCACGGCCGCGCCTTGCGGTCAGCCGCCTCCCAGGCGTCGATCACGGCATGCGATTGCAGGGTGAGCGCAATCACGTCCAGCCCTTCCAACAACATGGTCTTGGCTTCGGGGTCGATGGCGAAGTGGTGGCCGTTGACGGTTTGCGCGGCAAGATCAATGCTCAGTTCGTGCCAGGCGAAGGCGGCAGGTGGAAATTCGATGGGCAGCAGCCCGTTGCGCAGGCAATTGGCCTTGAAGATCGGAGCAAAGCTGGCAGCGATCACGGCGCTGATGCCCCATTCGGCCAGCGCCCAAACCGCATGTTCGCGGCTTGATCCACAGCCGAAATTGTCGCCGCCGAGCAGGATCTGTGCCCCGGCAGCGCGGGGATCGTTGATCGGGAAGTCGGGATCGGGCAGCCTGGAATCCACGTCAAGGTAGCGCCATGGCGCGAACAGACCAGCAGCCAGCCCTGTGCGCCCCGTCGAGCGCATTTCCCGGCTGGGGATGATCGTATCCGTGTCGACATTGTCCCGGAGCAGCGGGATGGCGATCGACGTGAGCGTCGTGAAGGGCGTCATGTCAATGCGCCCGCAATATTTCTGGGATCGGCGATGACACCGGCAATTGCACTGGCGGCGACGGTTTCCGGGCTGGCGATGTGGGTGCGAATACCGGGGCCCTGGCGGCCTTCGAAATTTCGGTTGGTGCTGCTGATGGTGCGACTGCCAGGTGAAAAGCCCTCGCCGCCGGCATAGAAGCAAAGCGAACAGCCACTTTCGCGCCATTCAAAGCCGGCGGCGGCAAAGATGTGGTGCAGGCCTTCGGCCTCGGCCGCGCGCTTTACGGCGCTGCTGCCCGGAACGACCAGCGCTCGCTTGATTCCGGGCGCGATATGACGGCCCTGCAACAGGGTGGCGGCGCGGCGCAGATCGGAAAGCCGGCTGTTGGTGCAACTGCCGATGAAGGCAACATCGATCGGCGTGCCGGCAATGGGTGTTCCGGGGGCGAGGCCGATATACTCATGCGCGCGCGCAGGGCCTTGGGGCACATTGGCCGTGACGGCGATGCTGTGTTCGGGGCTGGTGCCCCAACTCACCATCGGGGCGGCGCTGCTGGCATCGTGCGACAGCTCGACGTCGAAAATGGCATCGGGGTCGCTGCACAGCGATTGCCAATAAGGAGAATCAAAGGCCTGTGGAGCATAGCGGCGGCCGGCAAGCGCGGCGAAAGCGGCCTCGTCAGGCGCGATGATCCCGGTGAACGCCGCGAACTCCGTGGCCATATTGCACAGGGTCATCCGTGCTTCCAAGTCCAGCGCGGCGACCGCGCTGCCAGCATATTCCACCGCGTGGCCGCCGCCGCCGCCGGCGCCGAATCGAGCCAGCAGGGCGAGCGCGAGATCCTTGGCAGTGACGCCCGCTGACAGACGACCATCGAGACGGATGCGCATGGTCTTGGGGCGCGAAAGGCGCAACATGCCGGTCACCATCGCATGTTCGGCCTCGCTGCTGCCGATGCCCCACGCCAACGAGCCGAATGCACCCTGCGTGCAGGTGTGACTGTCGGGCGCGACCAGCGTGCAGCCTGGCAGCACGATGCCGAGTTCGGGAGAGATGACATGGACAATGCCTTGATCTCGGTCTGTCACGTCGAAGATGGTCAGGCCGGCGGCGCGGGCGGCTTCTCGGGTTTCGGTGATGAAGCCCTGGCCGCCGGGCATCAGCGTCGCATCGGAGCGGCCGGGGCGCGTGTCAACGATGTGATCCACGCCGACGAACACGCGCGCCGGATCGCGCACCCGACGCTTGGCGGCGGCCATCGATTTCAATGCGGCAGCGCCGGTGCGCTCGTGCAGGAAGATCCGATCAATGGCGATCAGGTCGGCACCGCTTGATGTGGTGGCCGCCCGGTGCGCATTCCAGATCTTCTCCACCAGTGTCGCCATCAGAGTTCCAGGCTCTTCCAGTCCTTCGTCACCAGTTCTTCCTGGATGGCGGTGCGGGTTTCAAGCTGGCCGTTCCTGATCCAGTGCCAGGTGCGGCAACGTTTGGTGCCGCAGTCGGAAAGCTGTATCATTTCATAAAGATAGAGAGATGGATCGCCGGTGCGTTCCCAGAACAGCATGACCGATCGACGATGATCATCCTGCCCCACTTCCCAGGCGCTGCCCTTGATCAACTCATTGTCCCACCACACCCGCTTGTCGTGATAGCGGCCGGGAAACTCGCGGATCTCGGTCCGGCCATCGGCCCAGCTGTAATGGTTGGTCTGGTGGTATGGCATTTCCACATCGTCGGCGAGAAAGCGGCAGAACAGTCGGCTCCTGTGCTCGTCAACCTTCGCGCCAGCCGCGTTGTAATAGATGTAGCTGCCATCCCAAACGCCTTCGTGGCGGGCAAGCAGCGGCATGTCTTCACGGATTCCCATCTCTGTCTCCATAAGCGGTGTGAAAGGCGTAAGCGCTGCGGGCTTGCAGCAGGGCAAGGTGAGCGGCGGCGAGCCCGGCCGGCGCGATGGCCGCGGGGTCGAAGGGGATGGCGTTGACACTGTACCAGGGCGCAAACAAGCGACCGGCGCGGACGACACTCCAGGCACGGGCAAGATGGCTGCCGAAGCGATCAGGCGTGAGATCGGGGTAGAGCAGGGCGGGATTGCCCGGCGGAGGGGGTTCAAAGACCAGATCGGCAAAACCGCGCTGACGTTGCACCTCTGCGAACACGGCATCCCATGTCGCGCGGTCGCTGCCGGCCTGCCAATCGTCGGAAAGGCCATGGCCCGGGGGATCGATGCCGGCGCCCATGGTCAGACTTATGGCGCGTCCCGGCGCAGGGATGATGCAGGTGTCACCGGCACGCCCCCGCCAATGGACGAGACCTGTGAAATATTCGGTGCATACTCTTGCAAAACCTTGGTCATCTGTTTCCCGCAAGACAGCGTCCGGCACCGATGGAAGCGCCAGCAGCCAATCAAGACTGATCCGGTGGTGATCGGCTTGGGTCGCGACCTTTTCGGCCTTCCAACCGGCAGGCATGGCCCCAAGCCGATCGATATGGGCCTGCAGCGGATCGCCGGCATAGGCGGAGATGAGGACAGGCGGCACGTTGGCATCGGCCAGCGGAATATCGCGCGGGGCGCGTAGCACGGCGCCATAGCCGGCGCGATAGTGATCGCCCGATTCAAGCATTTCCCGAACGGCCTGATCGATCCGGGAGACGTCGGCATGGGCATTCGGCAGACGGGCTTCGGGGCGCAGGTCGAACCAGGGGAAGAACCAGCTCTGCTCCAGCATGCGATTCCAAAGCCAGGTGAGATGTTCGCCATAAGCGCTTGGCTGGAATGCTGGCAGATAGGAGGCGCTGAAGATCGCCATTTCCTGTTCCGTCCAGATCGCATAGCCGCCCACCGCCATGCCGGTGAAGCGCTGGGGATAATGCTTCATGGCGGTCATCAGGATGATGCCACCGCTATGGAACCCGTATGCCGGGCAGCGATCGAGGCCCAGTGCGTCCATCAGCGCAATCAGGCCAGCAGCGAAATCGGCGATATCCGGGTTGCCAGGCAGGGGTTCCGACTGACCGAAACCCGGTGTGTCGGGCGCGATGCAGGTGAAATGCTGGCCCCATAACCGCATCAGGGCGTCATATTCGGCCGATGAGCGCGGCGACTGGTGGACCATCAGCAAAGGCTGACCCGCGCCGCAGCGACGGTAATGGACGCGGCGCAAGCTGCCGTCCGGATTGGGCACGTCGATGAAGTGACGGGAAATCATGAAGGGTAATTTGTCCGGACAAATTACCCTCGACAAGCTTTTTCTTCTTGGCCAAGCTGCAAGCTTGGGGATTCGGGAGGAACGGGATGGTGCTCAAGGGCACATACATGGTGAGCGATGGACGCACCGCGCGCCAGATCTTCGACGAAGTGATGGCCAACCCAGCGCGTCGGAAGTTCGGTTTCGGCAGCAAGATCGCTGTCATCAATGTTGATTTCCAGCGCGCCTACACCGACGTCGAAGCTTTTGCGACCGCCTACGAGACCGACCCGCGCCAGATCGACCATGTCAATAAAATCAGCGCATTGGCCCGCGCCAAAGACATGCCGGTCGTATGGACGCGCGTTGCATACAAGGCGGATGCCGGGGATGCCGGCATATGGGGAACGCGCACCAACACGCCCGACAGCTTGCAGAACATCAAATATGAGAGCGAACGCCATGCGTACGATCCGCGCGTGATCATTGGCCCGGACGATCTGCAGTACACCAAGCGCATGCCCAGTGCCTTTTTTGAGACGCAGTTGGCCAGTTATCTTGTCTGGCACAAGGTGGATACGGTTGTGATCACCGGCGGCTCCACATCGGGATGCGTACGGGCCACTGCGGTGGACGCCCTGTCCCACGGTTATCGAACCATCGTGCCGATCGAGACCTGCGCCGACAAGCATGAGAGCTATCATTTTGCCAATCTGACCGACCTGCAGCTGAAATATGCCGATGTGGAGCCGGTGCAGGTGGTCATCGACTGGCTGGAGGCAAGGCCGTGAGGAGATTGGCGTGATCGAAGGCGCCGGCGATCCCGGGCTCTATGACTGGCCCTCCCAGCACGCGCAGTTGACTTGGCCGGGCGGGAAGAGCGTGGCGGTGTGGGTGGCGCCGAACCTCGAATATTATGAGATCGACCCTCCGGCTCACCCGCGCCGCAAGGCCTGGGGGCGGCCGCACCCGGATGTGGTCGGCTTTTCTCACCGCGATCACAGCAACCGTGTCTCGCACTGGCGGATGGCCGATGTGATGACCAAGCATGGCTTCCCGGGGTCTGTCTCCCTTTCCGTCGCGCTGTGCCAGCATCATCCGGAGGTGGTGCAGGATGCAGCGGCGCGCGGTTGGGAGTTCTTCAGCCACGGCATCTACAATACCCGCTATGCCTATGACATGGCAGAGGAACAGGAGCGCGCCATCATAGAGGATTCGATCCGAACTGTACGCGCTTCCACCGGGCAGTCGATAAGGGGCTGGCTGGCGCCGGCGCTTACCCACACGCCACGCACACTTGATCTGATCGCCGAATATGGTCTCGACTATACCTGTGATCTCTATCACGATGACAAATTGGTACCGGTGAAGACGAAGACCGGTGATCTCGTTTCCATTCCCTATAGCCTGGAGGTGAACGATCATTACGGCTTTTTTGTCTACAACATGTCGGGCAGGGACTATGCCGAAACACTGATCCGTCAGTACGAGCGGCTGGCCGCCGAACCCGGCAGCGTGATGTGCATACCCCTCCATGCCTATCTGATCGGCCAGCCACACCGCATCGGGCCGTTCGAACAGGCCCTGAAGCACATCGCTGCCGATGGCCGAGCGTGGATCGCCACGGCAGGAGAGATCGTGGATGCGTGGAAGGCCGGGAGGACGCTGCCATGAGCCTTGATCCTGCCTATCTCGAATATCCCAGGCGCCGCCAAGGCTATGACCATGATCTTTATGCCTGGTCGGCGCTGCACCAGCGACCGCCGCTGAAATGGCCGCATGGAAGCGTGGCTGTGTGGGTGTGCGTCAGCCTGGAGTGGTTCCCGATAATTCCCAGCGACACGCCGTTTCGCGCACCGGGCCATATGCAGACCGCCTATCCGGATTTTCGCCATTATACGGCGCGCGACTATGGCAACCGGGTCGGCGTGGGGCGGATGCTGGACGCGCTGGGCGCGGCCGGCGCACCAGCGAGTTTTGCCACCAATGCCGCCGTGGCGGAGCGCTATCCCGAACTGCTTGGCGCCGTGCAGGCCGGTGGCCACGAGGTGATTGCCCATTCGACCGACATGAACGGCACGATTGATTCCAGCCTTTCGGTGGAGGCCGAACGCACGCTGATAACGGAAGCGCGTGACCGACTCGCGGCGTGTGGCGTGCAGCCCGACGGCTGGCTCTCCATCGCGCGCAGCCAGAGCTTCAACACGCCCGATCTGCTGGTCGAGGCCGGCTACCGATATGCATGCGACTGGGTGAATGATGAACTGCCCTATCGCTTCCGCAACGGCCTCATCAACATGCCGCTGAACCATGAATTGTCGGATCGGCAGATCATCGCCGTGCAGCAGCAATCGGCCGACGGTTGGGCGCAGAGCCAAGAAGACGCCTTCGACTGGCTGGCCGCAGAAGCCGCAGCCAGTGGGGGCGCGCGGATGCTGCCCATCCATGTCACGCCTTACATCATGGGCCTGCCATACCGGATTGCGGCGTTTGAACGGCTGTTGGCCCGTTTGGCGGCAAGGCCTGAATGCTGGTTTGCGTGCGCGGGCCGGATTGTTGATGCCTTCGTCGGGCAGGAAATCAAATGAAGGTTCGCAACCCCCGAACCGGCGAGGAGGATTGCGAGATCGCACCCGCCAGCACGGAAGAGGTGCAGGCCGTTGCGGCTCGTCTGCGCGCCAATCAACCGGCCTGGGCCGCATTGGGGCCGGTTGGCCGTGCCGAGGTGCTTGAATGTTTTGCGCAGGCCGTGGAACGGCATTCCCCGGCCATCACCGCCGCGCTGACCATCGATACCGGCCGTCATGCCGTGTCCCGCATCGAGATCGAAGGCCTGCCGCGCACGATCCGGCGATGGGCTGCCCGTGGCCAAGCGTTGATGACAGGACTGGACGAAGGCGAAACCCCCAGCGCGGTGCCTGGCATCGTGCTGAAAGGCCGCCACATTGCCTATCCGTTGTTTGGGGCGATTTCGCCCTGGAACTTTCCGGTGGTGCTGAGCCATATCGATGCCATCCCGGCGTTGATGGCCGGCTGTGCAGCGCTGGTGAAACCATCGGAGGTGACACCGCGATTTTTGGCGCCAATGCAGGCAGCGTTGGCCGAGGTGCCGCAACTTGCCGCCGTCTTCGCCTATGTGCTGGGCGGGGCAGAGACGGGGCAAGCGTTGATTGGTGCCGTGGATTATGTCTGTTTCACCGGATCGACCGCAACGGGGCGCAAGGTAGCGGAAGCTGCAGCGCGGGCGCTGATCCCGGCCAATCTCGAATTGGGCGGCAAGGACCCGATGATCATATTGCCCGGTGCCGACCCGGTGGCCGCTGCCAGGCTGGCCTTGCGGGCAAGCGTGGTTGCAACGGGGCAGGCCTGCCAGTCCATCGAGCGTGTTTATGTCCCGCGCGGGATCGCCGAACCCTTCTTGACCGAACTGGTGACGCGGGCGTCCGAAGTGCGCCCCAATTGGCCGGATATCGATGTGGGCGAGCTGGGCCCGTTCATTCTTGCCGAACAGGCCGGAAAGGTGGCGGCGCAGATCGACAATGCGGTTGCCCGAGGAGCACGGGTGCTGGCCGGTGGCAAACCCGAACGTCTGGGCGGTGGTTGGTACATGCAGCCAACTGTGCTGGTTGACGTGACGGCGGACATGGCCGTGCTGTCGGACGAAACCTTCGGGCCGGTTGTGCCAGTGACAATCTATGACAGCGTCGACGAAGCGGTGGCTCAGGCCAACGACAGTGTCTATGGCCTGTCTGCTGCCGTGGTAGGGCCGCGCCAGGAGGCCGAAGCCGTGGCGGCACGGCTGGAGGCGGGTGCGATTTCGATAAATGATGGCGCACTCACCTCGATGGTTTGGGACGCGACCAACAGTTCACAGAAATTCTCTGGCCTGGGCCCGAGCCGGATGGGTGATGAAGGGCTGTTGCGCTTCTTCCGAAAACAGGCGCTGATCATCCAGACGGGGCAACCGCTGCCTTTGGCGGCCTATGGGGAGCGGGGCTGATGGGCAATCGCGCTGAACTGGCTGCCGCGATGCCGGCAATGCTGCTTCATGAGGGTCATTGGCAGGGCTGGTACCGCCATTTCTCCGCTGATGGGGCGTTGCTCGATGCTCACAGGGTGAAAACCTGGTGCGAAATGCCCGATGATGGCCCGTTCCATTATGTTCAGCACAATTGGCTGGCGTGGGACGATGGCCGTAATGCCACCTATGAATTCGGTGGCACGTTGGTGGGAGATCGTCTGCATTGGGAAACGGATCGGTTTTCCGGCCATGGCTGGCAAACATCAGAGGATGTTCTGATGCTGCGGCTTGATCGACGCGACGTGGCCGATGCCTATTATGTTGAAATGATCGCGCTGGCCGCTGACCGCTTGACCCGGGCCCGCACCTGGCAATGGTTCCAGGATGGGCGGCCATGGAAATGGACCCTGTGCAACGAGGAACGTCCATGATGCTGGGGTTCCTTGCGCTGATGGCGGCAACGGCGCCGGCCGAGGCCTGCAACGCCCCGGTGATCATGATCGTTTCCGGGCCGACGCACGACCGGGCGCGCATGCTGGCCTATGGCAAGGTGATTGCCGACAGTGGCCTATATCAGAAGCTCGGCGGTTACTATGTCAATCTGGCTTTTCCGCAGGCGATTTTCGAAGGTCGGGCTCCGCAAGGCTATGTCAACCTGGTGGTACGCTTTCCTTGCATGGCCAATGCAAGAGCCTTCTGGTTTTCAAAGGAATATCAACAAAAAATCAAGCCGTTACGGCTGAACCCGTCTGCGGGGGATTATATCGTCACCGTCTATCCCGAAGCGCCCTTGCGGGCTGACATGGTGGGCAAGGTGGGCGACAATGCGTATCAGGTGCCGTTCGGGGCGGATGGCATCCAACAGATGGAAGGGGTGAAACCATGAGCGTGGAACTGCAACATCCTATGAATCCGCACAAGACGGCCGACGAGGCCGCGCGCGGACGCTTTGTTTCGGGCATGCGGAGCCTGATCCTGAATGATCTGGCGGCCGACCTGAAGGTGGCTTATGACCGTCGCGCCGTTCCGGCTTGGCAACGCAGCCACGGCGCCCCACCGCAGTCCAGCGCCGAGGCGCACAAGGCGCTGCGCGGCGATCCTGCCTTCAATATCTATTCGGCCATGCGGGTGCAGGCGCAGAAGATGGTATGGGCCAGCGTGGCCGAAAGCGTGGAGCGCGAGGCCGATCGGCTGGGCGCGGCGGCACGGGCAGCGGGCGGCAGGGTGGCGCTCAATCCGACGCTGGACGTGCCGAAGAATGTCGGCGCCATCGAAGTGCACTTGATGCCCGGCAGCTATACGCGCGGCGGTGACAGTCTGGAGGCTGGTGCCGTCTATGATCGCGGCCTGGCAGTGTTCTCCATGGGGCTCATGGGCACCAACCTCGATGATATCGGCCTGTCGATGAGCTGCTATATCCGGTTGAAATATCCGGATTTCGCGCCGCAGAGCATATTGGATACCGGTACCACGATCGGCCACAACACGCTGCCATGGAAGCTGACCTATCCGGATGCCGAAGTGATCGCCATCGATGCGGCGCCGGGCGTGCTGGTTTATGGCGCGGCGCGGGCAGCCATGCAGGGGCAGGATGTGCAGTTCGTGCAGATGTGTGCGGACAAGCTGGATTATCCCGATGCCAGCTTTGATCTGGTGTGGTCTTCGATGTTCCTGCACGAATTGTCGAAGAAGCAGCGCGCAGCCGCCTTGGCTGAGGCCTATCGCGTGCTCAAGCCCGGCGGGCTGATGCTGCACATGGAATTGCCGCCCAACGCCGAGATGAGCGCATTCGACGGCTTCTATCTCGACTGGGACAGTTGGTATAACGAAGAGCCATATTACAAGGGCTTCCGTGATGAGAAGCCGCCTGAACTATGCGCAGCGGCAGGGTTTGCGCCGACCGATTATTTTCAGTTCGTGGTGCCCAGCATCGGCATTTATGGCGAACAGGCCATTGCCGATCTGATCGCCAGCGAGGCCGCGGAGGCGGTTGGCCAGGCGACGACAGGCCGGCTGGCCGAAGGGGTGATGTGGTTCGGTTTCGGGGCGTGGAAGAAATGAGCGAGACGCCGCGACCAGACGATACGCCGCCCGGCCTGTACGACGAGACCGGCAATGCGCGCTTCTTTGCCGAACCGGCAATGGACCGCTTTGTTGCGGTGGTCATGAACATGGCCCAGGAAATGTGGGTGCAGGAAGAGCGCCTGTTGGCACTGGAAGAAGCAGAAGGCTCGGCGCCGGTGGACCGGGAGGCCAAGCTGAAAGCCTTCATCGACCGATTGTTCGCGCCGATCCGCGGGGCCTAGACGCCGGCTCTCACCGGGTTGAAGCCCATCAGATCTTGATTGGCCATCGGCACCGCGGCAGGCACCAGCGTGTCGGGGTCCATGGCTTGCGTCATCTCGCCCTGGCGGCGTGACATCGTCTGCATGGTTTCGCACCTTCCGTGGCGGGCAGCTTCATAACGGGCCAGCGCTGTTGCGATATCGGGTTCAAGCGCCAGGCTGCGGGCCAGCGCCCAGCCATCCTCGATCGCCATGGCGGCACCCATGCCGAGGAACGGCAGCATGGCATGCGCAGCGTCTCCAAGAAGGGTGACGCGGCCTTCGCTCCAGCGCGGCAGTGGCGTGCGGTCATAGAGGCCCCACTTGATGACAGCGTGCGCCTGCGAGATCAGGCCTGTTGCGTCAGGGTGCCAAGCGGGGAACGCGGCGCCAACTTCGGCAATGCTTGATGGCAGTGACCAGCCTTCCGGCACTTCCTCACCGGTTTCGGCAAGGCCGGCGCAGTTCACCACCTTGCCACCCTGCATTGTGTAGCGGTTGAACGTGCGCTTTGGTCCGATGAAGATCGCGCTGCGCCCCTGGCCCATGAAGGGTGCGGCCAAGGCGGCGGGCACGAGAAAGCGAAAGGCGACATGGCCCGTGAACCGCGGCGCATCGCCAGGGTGCAGCAGGGCGCGCACCGCCGATCGAATGCCATCAGCGCCGACGAGCAACCTGCCAGTGGCGCTGCTGCCATCCGCAAAATGGGCGGTGACACTGACGTGGTCCTGTTCAAGACCGGTCAGGCGTTTGCCGGTATGAACCTGTATGGAAAGGCGTGCGGCGTGTGCCAGCATGACCGCCTGCAGATCGCCGCGATAGATGTGACGCACGATGTCGGTTGCGCCATCATCGGGGGTGCCGTCGCCGGCGTCGGGGGTGCCCATCAGCAGACGCGCAGTCTTGTAGTGAAGGAACGGCAGGCTGCCGGCGGGGCAGGCGAAGGCGGCCACGTCCGCTTGCAGGCCAAGATCGCGGAACACATGCTGCGCGCCGCGACCCAGCGTGAGACCGGCACCGGTTTCCGTCAAAGCACTGGCCGCCTCGTAAACGGCAACGGGCAGCCCGGCGCGGGCCAGCGATATGGCGGTGACAAGACCACCCAGACCCGCGCCAATGATCAGGATCATCTTGAGAGTTCAAGCAGCTCGTAGCGGTTCATCATGTAACCGTCGATGCTGCCATACACCAATATGCAATCATCATCGGCGGTAACCCAGATGTCGTAATCAGGGTGAGTCTTGCCGCCCATGCCATCCGTGCTGTCATCCACGAAGCGGAAATGCCGGCATTTGAAGGTTCCGGCGGCGACAGTCTTTTCCGCCTCGCCGACATACTCCAGGTTGATCTTCACCTCGGCGATCAACGGTGGCGTGGCGCCGCGATGATCGGGGGAAGGCAGGAAGACGCGCATGAGGCGGCGGTGCGGGCCTCTGCTCACGTCCATGGCACGGGTGAGATAGCCGTCGCCGACGACCGGGTGTGTGCCGAACGCGTCGAAGGGGCCTTCCGTCGGGCGGCTCTGCGAGATGCGGCCCAGTGACGGGCTTTCGCTTTCGCATTCGACGCGGCCGGTCGCCGGATCATGGCGCATCCAGCCACTGCCCAGATAGGCATCGCCGATGGTGAGGTGCACATGCAGGTTGAGTGGCATCATGCCCGGACCAAGGTGATAGATCACATCGCGCAGAACGGTGGGATCAGGTTCCTCGATCTCGCAACTGGCACGCAAGATCACGCTGCCATCTTCATGGTGCGTGAAACGGAAACTCTCCCGCCCGCGTTCCTGGCCCTCCTTGCCCGGCTTCATGCTAGTATAGCGGATGGTGCCGGCGACCGTGCGGTGTTTCATATCAAGTCGGCCTTTGCGAGTTTTTCGATGACATCGCGTTGCATCTTCAGAAACAGGTCACGGTCGGGCACATGTGGCTTGCCGTCTGCAGCCAGCATCAGGTTGCCGGCCTGAAAATTGTCCGCCGCAGCCGCATAGGCCGGGGCGAACAGACCGGGGCGCTGCCGGGCGAGACTGTTGATCATGGCTGGCTGGCGGCGCTGTTCGCGGTTGTGGGCGATGTCGATTTCGGCAAATGCGGTGAAGGTCTCGCCGTTGCCGGACTGGGCGAGCAGTTTCCCGCTGGGCGCCACGATCTGGCTGTTTCCATCCGCGCTCATCAGGGGCAGCGCCGATCCGGCGATGCCCGCAGTGTTGGCAGATACCACGTAGGCCGCGTTTTCAAATGCCCGGGCGCGCTTGGCGATATCCTTGGCGGTGGCCAGCGGCGAGCCGATTTCGGAACTGGAGTGCACGAAGACCTCGGCACCCTTGAAGGCGAGGCAGCGGGCGATTTCGGGATAGAGGATCTCTTCAGACGCAATGGCTGCCAATCGGCCAATTTCGGTGTCGGCAACGGGAAACAGCGCATCGGCACCATAGGCATCGATATAGCGATCGAACACATCGTGAGGGGAGGGCGCAAACATCGAGATCAGCCGGCGGTAGCGCAGCACAACATTGCCCGACGGCGCAACGATGAAGCTTGTCTGGAAATAGAAATCGGGGAAAGCCGCGTCCGTCTCGTAGGCGTTGCCAGCGATGAACATTGCCAGCCGATGCGCGATGCCGCCCAGCGCCGTGTATTCAGGGCCATTGGCCACGAACCCGGCGCGTGCCGCGAAATCAGCTATGGTGACGCGGCCGGGATAGGAGGTGAAGAGATATTCCGGCAACACCGCCAGTTTCACCGGCGAGCCGCCATATTGTTCGATGAAGATGCGCGCAGAGCGGATCTTGCCTTCCAGCGCGGTGATCTGTGCCATGATCTGGTCGCGCGGATTGGCAGAGGCCTCGACGCTTTGCGCCGTCAATTGCATGGCGACGGCGGTATAGGGCATCACAGACCGAGAACTCCGGGGTTCATGAGATTGTTCGGGTCAAGTTGCGTTTTGATCGCGCGCAAGAGCGCCCAGGCCGCCGGATCGTGGCTGGCTGCGAGGGGATAAGCGCGGGCGATCTGGAGATGGATGGCGCCCAGTGATTGGAAGGCGGCGACAATTGCGCCGCGCAGTTCGTGCACCAGCGCACTGGCGTCTGCATTTGGTGGAAAGCCCTTCATCCGGGCGAGATGCCCGGCTTCCACGGCGTGGCGGTGCAGCGGGTTCAGCGCTTCCGGCCAGAAGAACACCGGCTCGATCAGACAGGCCTGCGGGGAAACCGCAGCCAGCATGGCACCGGCTTCGACGCCCAGCCGCGCCATGTCCTCGGCGCGGGCCGCATAGATCGCCTGGACCATATTCCAGCCTTCGACCAGCTTCGAATGCGGCAGGAAACCGTGGACTGGCACCCAGCGCTCGCCATTGGGCCCAATCATCGAATTGACTGGCGGAAACGGATTGGCACGCAGGATCTTCGGGATGCTGTTCTCCACCGTCTTTCCGCCGGCCGCCTCGACGATCCGGGCGATTTCGGTCATGTCGCCCTCGGCTTCCCTTTCGCTGCGCCGTTCGGAGATGCAGTGCAGCGAGAAGGGCACATCGTCGAGGAACGAGCGCCCTGCCAGAGCGACCTTGGCGCCTTCCTTGAGGCCCTTGAGCAGGGACCCTTGGGTCTTCATCATGGAAAGCAGGCTTTTCGCATCGCTGGCAAGGCTCTCGCGCTTCAGGCGCTGGCTTTGCAGAAAGGGATCGAAACCGAAGTTCTCGGCCGCCAGACCATCGCGGGCGATGCCGGCCATGGCGGTGAGTATCTGCTGCGCATTGTCGAAAGCGAAGCTGCCATAGGCAAAGCGGCCTTCGCGCACCAGCCGCAGTGTGACGCGTGCCTTAACCCCGAACGCCCCGCAATCGGCGGCAAAGAGCCCCGTGATATCAGGACCGTAGGGACGGAAGAAGGCGCTTCCGGTGGAAACAATACGACCATCGGCAAGTACGACATCGAAGCTGAGCGCCGAATCCACAACCGTGCCGGCGTTGGCGCCCCAGAATACGCCGTTCTGGCTCATGCCGCCGCCCACGGTGGCATTGATCCCGCTCAATGTGCCCCAGCAGCGGACGCGGTAACCCTTTGGGCTCAGGTAACGCCGCAGTTGATCCCAGGTGACACCGGCTTCCACCGTCACCGTCATGTCCGTTTCATTGAGCGCGATGATCCGGCACAGCGCGCCGGTATCGACCAGAATGAAGTGTGGGGTGGGGGAAAGATAACCGCCAGTATAGCTCATGCCGCCGCCACGCGGCACGATGGCGATGCCTTTCGCGGTGGCAGCAGCGATACCGGCGCTCAACTGCTCGACGCTTTCGGGGCGGAACACGGCCAGGGGTTGCGGCCCGGCGGCATACACATCATGACTGTAGAGCGACAGGCTGTCGGCATCGGTCAGCAGTGTTGCTGTTGGCACCGCGCCATCGAGCACGCTGCCCATGGTGGTGGTGCTCATGGCGTCACGTCCTGCGCGGTGAAGACCGGGTAGCGGCCCAACGTCAGCAGCAACAGCGCGCCCGACACGAACAGGAAGATCGCCGCCATCAGCATCTGATCATAGCTGCCGCTGACATCGCGGATGCGGCCATAGGCGACGGGCGAGATCGCCGAGAAGATGCCGAACGGCATGTAGAGCATGCCGTAAATCTTGCCATAATGAGCCATGCCGAAATAGCGGCTGGCGAGATAGGCGATCAGATCGGATTCCGCGCCGGCGGCAAAGCCGAGCAGGAAGGCCGATGCCCACACCATGGCTTCAGACGTGCTGTTGCCCATCAGCCAGTAACAGGCCAGCGCCGGAATGGTGAGGATGGGCAGACAAACGAAGGGTGCCCAGATTCGATCGAGCAGCCAACCGGTAACGAGGCGGCCCGCCAGAAGCGCAATACCGATCATGCCCATGACCCCGGCGCCATCGGCCGCCGTCAGGCCGTGTTGCTTGATGATTTCCGGCATGTGGATGTGCGCGCCGCCATAGGCGAGGGCGACGAGCGCGATGGAAATCCATATCGTCCAGAAGCGGCGATCCTTGGCGGCCTCGGCAAAAGTCACCCCCACCAGGCCGCCGCCGGCTGTGATTTCGGGCGGGATTTCGCTGGTACGCGGTTCACGGAACCAGGCCAGTCCAATGGGCAAGGATATAAGCAGTGGGAACAGCGCAATGACCGGATACAGGCCGCGCCAGCCGTAGGTGCCGATGGCCCACACCGCCACTTTGGGCACGATCAATGCAGCAAGGCTGGTGCCGACCAGCAATATGCCCAGTGCAAGGCCGCGGCTGCGATAGAACCACATGTTGATCGCCCGGCTCCAGGTGACGGGCGTGGAACCCATGCCGACGAGGCCGATCAGGAACCACATGCCGAACCACGCATAGAGCGAGCCGGGGATGAGCCCGATGGCAGCAAACACCAGCGCAAAGGCGAGGGTGGAGGCCAGTGCGATGGTGCGCACGCCGAAGCGGTCTGCCGCCGCGCCAATAACCGGGGCAAGCAGGCCGGCGGTGATTCCAAACGCGGTGACGCCACCCGAAATGATGGCAAAACTCCAACCGAATTCCTCGTGCAGCGGTCCCAGCACGAACCCGATGGTATTGAATGGCAGCGGTGAGGCCCCACACATCACGCCCAACAGTCCAGCCACCAGTACTTTCCAGCCGGACTTGAACTCGTTGCGGTTCACACTCATGCCAGCGCTCCCCCGGTGATCTCTTCAAGCTGGAACAGCCCGTCCATGTAGCCTTCGACGCGACCCTTCACATAGAGATAATCGCCATCGGCACTGATCCACATCGTGTAGGGCGGGTGATTGTTGGTCATGCCGACAAAACTGAGCCGATGGCAATCGAAGCGGCCCGCAGGCACCTCCACGAATTCGCGCGCTTCATAGGCAAGGCCGGAGGTGGACGTGACCAGCATCGGGCCGGTAGCGCCGAAATGGTGCAGGCTGTGCAGCAGACTGGGGCCCCAGAAATGGCTGTGGCCCGGTCCCTTTTCAAATGGAAAGCTTGCCGCCAGCCAGCCATCTCCAACCAGGGCATGAATGCCGAAACCACGCATCGGCCGGCTGATAGGCTTGCGTTGCGACAGGCGACCTTCGGCCAGGGTGGCGGTTTCCGCTTCCGCCTCACCGTCGGTGAAGCGGAACCAGCCGCTGCCCGTCGGACGACCACCATTGAGGATCCGGACATGCGCTTCCGTTGGCTGGAACGCGGCATCGACGGATAATGTCGTGAAGCGCGTCACATCCTCATTGCCGTGACGCATCTCGCACTGGACCATCAAAGTGCGGCCGCCGTCGCCATCCCGCGTGAGGGTGAAATCTTCCGTGCCCCAAAGCGCGAGGCTGGTGGCGCTGCGATAAGCGATGCGCCCCGTTCGACGGGGCAGGGGTCGAAATTCAGCGGGCATGGACAAATTCCGTGAGATTACCGTCGGGATCTGCCACGGCAAACAGGTCCACTGTGCCCAGGCCCTTGATCGGTACGGCGCTGGCTTGCTGCACCGGCGTCACCCCGGCTGCGGAAATGGCCGCCTGATAGCCGGCAAGATCGCGCACCGTGTAGCGAACGGAGAGAATGCCGAGATTGGGCGCGCGGGCGTATTGGCCCTGGGGAATGCCACTGAACTGCGTGATCTGCATCATTTCAACCCGGCCGGTTTCGCCCGGAGTTGGACTGAGCGCTGCCGCAGCGCGCAGTGCCTTGAGCGTGTAATTCAGCGGGATGCCGAAGTTGGAGGGTTCCGGCACGGCGCCGATGGCGTTGGTACCATCGCCATCGAAGACGATGTCAAAGCCGAGTTTGCGATTGTAGAAATCACGGGCGGCGGCGCGGTCATTCACCATGCGCATGGAATTGAAGGCCTGGCTTATGCGGCCCAACTGGAAGGATTTGAACGGAGGCGAAAAGCGCTGGTAAACGGCGATATTGATGCCATGCGGGCCAGTGAGAACGACATTGGCCAGTTTCGAGCCAAGGAAATCGAAGCGGATGGGGGGGCTTTCCGCCCACCAGCCGAGCTTGATGGCAGCATCGAACAGGCCATCAATATCGTCGGAGCGGACCATGATCGAATAGATGCCACCCGGATCCCAGGCCCGGGCCGCCAGCCGGATCGGGCGCTGTGCAACCCCCTTGAACGTGATGAAACGCAGACAGCCGGTCGAAACACCGGGCGCGCACCACAAGGTGAACCGACCCGATGCGGTGGCCGGCAATTGCCAATAGGCAATTTCCGCCGGCAAGAGCCTGCCGGCCGCCACTTCGCGCCACCCGCCGGCGCTCTTCAGCAGGCGGGTGAACGGAATCGGATCGGTGACGCTGATCACGGCTTCTTGCCACGGGGCAACGCCATGATCGGCCGCCGCACCAGCCAGCGCGGAGCTGGCCGATGCGGCGGTGATCAGGGCAGCAATCGTGCCGATATTTGCCATCAGAAGTTATGGCGGGCGCGAATGGTCCAGGTACGCGGCGGGTTCAGGTAGCTGTGGTTGGCCAGGCTGGATTCCACGGCTTCCTCATCGAAGCAGTTGCGGCATTCCACCAGCACCTGCCAGCCATCGGCATGTTTCAGCATGAGCGAGGCGTTGGCGATCCAACGTGCCTGGCTGAACGAGCCACGGATGAAATCACCGTTGTAGGCCGCGTTGGCGGGATAGCGCGTGCCGCCGGCGCTGGTGAAAGGCTGGTTGAACAGGCTTACCGCGCTGGTGCCAACTTCGCTGGACGAACGCCAGTTGACGTTGGCCGACGGGATGATCGACACCTTGTCGCTGGCCTTCACTTCATAAGTGGCGCCCATGCTCATCGTCCAGGCTGGTGTGCGCACCGGGGTGGCGATGCTCCCATCCGGCGCGACGATGCCGACGCCACAGGCGCCGGCGACTTCGGCCGTGGCGCCCAGTGCGACACGACCGGCCGCCAATTGCTGGCGACAGCTGATCTGCTGCGCGGCGACCGACTGGAAATTATATTCATCCAGGGTCGGTGCGTTCGCCGGCAGCGCATAACGATCATCCTGATAACCCAGCGAGCCGAACAGGGTGAGCGCCTCGGTTGGCCGGGCGCTGAACTCGGCTTCGATGCCCTTGTTCAGATAATCGGCGAAGTTGCGGGTAAGGAACGCGACCGAGCCATTGGGTCGGACGAAGGCCGATGGCGTTTGCAGGCCTGCGACATCGATGATGAAGGCGGTCATGTTGAAGCGCAACCGCTTGCCGAACAGATCGGCCTTGAAGCCGGTTTCATAGCTCCAGGCCTTTTCGGGGCCGAAGGGCAACAGTTCTGATGCGGCAGTGCCGCGCGCGTTCCAGCCGCCGGACTTGAACCCGTTGGTCGCGCTGGCGAACAGCAGGATGTCATTCGACGCCTTCCACGACATGGCAAAGCGCGGGGTCCACAGCTGCACCTTTTGCGCGCGCGGGATTGCCACGCCGTTTGGTGCGCTCAGGTTGATGCTGTCGATGCAGCCCGCTTCGATTGTGCCGTCGTTGCAGCTGGCACGATTGTCTCGCACGCCGAAGGTCTTTTCCTCGTCGGTGTAGCGGATGCCTGCGGTCAGGGTGACGGATTCGATCGGGTGTACATCGACCTGGCCATAGCCGGCCCAGGCTTCGGTGGTGTTGCGCAAGGTACGATCGGCCAGGACCAGTGGGAAGCCCACCGGGCCTGCACTGCCAATGTTGAACAGATCAGCAAAATCGGTGTTGTTGGTTTCCTTGAAGTAATAGAGGCCTGTGACGAGATCGATCAGGCCGTCGGCCAGCGATCCCGACAATTTCACTTCCTGGGTGAACTGGCGATGGCTGCCATCATTGGCAATCACGAAGCCGCCCGGCGTGAAGCTGCGCACTGGCGGCGTGGGACTGGAAAGCGACGGCAGCGACGTGCCATCGGCGAAATCGAGCGCGAATTTCTGGCTGAGATCAAGCCAACCGGTAATGACGTTGAGGTTGATTTTCTCCGAAAGCGCCACACCGAAATTGGAGGTCAGCAGCGTCATTCGCGCCTTGTTGTAGTTGCCGAAATCATCCTTGGGGCCAACGAAGCGGCCGCCGAAATCATTGCTGCGGCGCAGGCCCGTGGTGGCAAAACGACCATCACACTGGGCCGGATTGGCCGGATTGCAATCGAAGTTCAACACGTTGGTTGCGTCGGCAAAGGTGTGGGTGATGCTGCCGTTCCAGGTGATGCTGTCGGATAGCTTGGCACGGGCGCCAAGGCGCAGACCCCAGCCATTGTTGTTGTTCAGCCGCTCATTGGTCACGGTGTTGCGCACCCAGCCATCATCTTCCTGCCAATAGCCCGACAATTTCAAGCCGAAATTCCCGCTCACCGGCAGATCGACTCCGGCTCGGACCAGCTTTTGGTCATAAGCGCCAAAGCCGGCCTCGACATAGCCGCCGGTCGTGTCGCCCGGTTCACGCATGACCACCGAGATGGCACCGCCGGTGGTATTGCGGCCAAACAGCGTGCCCTGCGGGCCGCGCAGCACTTCTACGCGTTCCACGTCGAAAAGATTGAAATTGTTGGCATTCTGCCGGCTGATATAGATGTCGTCGATATAGGTCCCCACGGGCGGGTCGAAGGTGGCAACCGATTCGGTGTTGCCCAGGCCCCGCAGATAATAGGCATTTGCGGTGCCAAGGCCGGTGTTGTTGAGGCCAACCAGATTGGGGACGAATTGGGTGAGATCAAGCGCGTTGACCACGCCACGGGCCTGCAGCGCTTCTGCGGAAAAGGCGGTGATTGCGATCGGCACGTCCTGCGCGCGCTCGCGGCGACGCTGAGCCGTGACCACGATATCCTCGATGATGCCGGTATTTTCCACCACAGCGGCTGCCGTGGTTGCCTGGGCCAACGCCGGAACGGCATCCAAGGTGAGCAGCGCGGTCGCAAGCGCGAGCTGGCTGATGGCGATCGTCCGTAGCTTCATGTTCCCCTAACCTCCAAAAAGCCGTCCGCCTGGCGGGCGGGTCATTGATCCTGGTGCGGCCCTGCAACTCTCCCAACAGCATGGCCGGCTGCATGTCCTACAGCCTGCGCAAGAGTTGTCCGGACATATCTGGGCTTGTCAAGCTGCGTACAGCGATTTGTCCGGACAATTGACGCGCGGCTGCGCGGCCGGCATGACGAATCTCCGGTGACTGTGGCGGCGCTGCCGCGAACGCATTTTCGAGGGGGCGCAGAATGAGCGACCTGATCTATCCCAGCCTGGTCTATGTGCATCTTCTGCTGTTCGTGATGTGGCTTGGAGCCGATGTCGGTGTCTTCCTGCTTGGCCAGCATTTCCGCCTGCGCCGGGATTACTCGCTCGATCAGAGGCTTGCCCTTCTGAAGCTGCTTGTGCTTGTGGACATGACCCCGCGCACCGCCTGGGCGTTGATGGTGCCGCTGTCCCTCACCGTGTCCTTTGCCGGCGGCTGGTGGGATGTCCCGATGGCGATCGTCGCCCTTGGCTGGCTGATAGGCGGGATATGGTTGTGGCTGGTATGGGACGCCCATTGGCATGATCAAACCACGCGCGCGGCGCGAAACCGACGCATCGAAGGCTGGATACGCTGGGTTCTGGCCGCATTCTACATCGTGTTGGGTGTCGAATCGCTGTTGACCGGCCACCCCATCGCGCCCTTGTGGCTGGCGTGGAAGGCGTTGCTGTTCGGGCTGATCTTTGTTGCGGCCATCATGATTGATTTCAGTTTCAAGCCGGTGGGGCCGCAGTTGCTGAAGCTGATCAGCGAAGGCTCCAGCGATGCCACCGAAATCCCGTTGCGCGCCACAATGGACAAAACGCGCCGATGGGTAACGCTCACTTATGCCCTGCTGGTGGCCACCAGCTGGCTGGGGGTCGTGAAGCCCTTTGCCTGAACCTGAGTTCCGCCACCGGCCGGCGTTGCGCAGCGGCCACAGGCGCGCCATGATTTGTCCGGACAGATTTTCAAATGGCAGAATTTGTATGGACAAATTGTCTCGGGCCATGATTGTTTCGGCCGTGTGAGCGGCTGCGAGGGGGCTGCAGGGGAGAGACGATGATGATGCATGCAATCCGGGGCCTGTTGCTCGCTGCCACCTTGATGACTCCTGCGGCGGTACTGGCGCAAACTTCTGCTCCCGATGCTGCGGACGGGGTGGAAGAAATTACCGTGACCGCGCGCAAGATCGAGGAGAAACTGTCCTCGGCGCCAATTTCCGTGAGCGCGATTTCAGACAAGAGCATCGCCAATCTCGGCCTCAACAGCATCAACGATTTCGCCCAGCAGGCTTCGGGCATCAGTTTCAGCCAGGCATTCGGCCGTTCATCGGACCGGCCGGTCATTCGTGGCCAGTCCAACGTGCTGGCCAACGTGCAATTCGGCGTCGAAACCGGTGCGGCCTATTTTGTGGACGGCGTTTACTGGCAGGGTGACCTGCAGAGTTTCGATCCTGAGCAGTTGGCGCGGGTGGAAATCGTCAAGGGGCCACAATCCGCGCTCTATGGCCGCAACACCTATGCAGGTGCGATCAACTTCGTCACCAAGGATCCAACCAGCGAATGGTCGGGCAACATCCGCGCGTCGGCGGCGGAATATGGCGAGTATATCGCATCCGGCTCGCTTTCCGGCCCGATCATCGGGGACAGGCTGACGTTCCGCGTGGGCGGCCGCGTTCAGGAGTATGGCGGGCAGTTTACCAACCAGTTGACTGGTCGCAAGGTTGGCGATGAAAGCACGCGCGTGGGTTACGCAATGATCCTCGCCAAGCCCAACGATGATCTGCGCATCCGCTTGCGCGGTGAGTATTCCGAACAGAATGATGGCCCGTTGGCGCTGTTCCTGCAGGGTTCGGCCGACAACAATTGTTCGCCGGGGTTCCGTTCCAACTTCAACCGTCAAGCCGGGGTGCCGTTCTTCGGGAATATCCCTGCCACGCTGGGCGCCACGCCCGGCGCGCAGAATCAGAACCAGTATTTCTGCGGGCCCATTCAGGCGCAGCCGAACAATGTGCGACTGCACACCGATCCGGTGCAGACGCCGTTCGGCGTGCGCGACGGCACCGCCTTTGACGGGGTCCAGAACAAGCAGTTCAACGCGCAGGCGGTGATTGATTGGGATGTGGCGGGGTCGGGCTGGGTGGTCTCGTCGATGACCGGATACCGTGATCTGCTCAACCGCTTCGGCACCGACAGCGATCACAGCGATGCCTTCTTCTTCCTGGCACCCGGCCCGGTCCCGGCTGCCACCGTTGAGCCGGCCTTTGCCAACACCAATCGCAAGAATTTCAAGGATTACAGCCAGGAAGTCCGCATTTCCTCTCCGCAGGACAAGGCGGTGCGCGTGATGGTCGGCGGCTATTACTACAAGCAGACGTTCAATTCGCGCGACATCACCTTCACGTCCGGCCAGGACGGTGAACCGCTCGGCACCAATCTCAGCAGCTATGCCACCATCGAAAACCGGGCGATCTTCGGCCTGGCGGCGTGGGACATCACCGAACGTCTGACCGTGCAGGCCGAAGTGCGCTATCAGGAAGAAACAAAGACGCTGATCGATCGCGCCAGCGCCGCCAGCATCTTCTGCGCCGGTGAACAGGGGAGCGCCGCCCAGTTCGGCTTTGCCGGCACCTGCGTGGCGCAAGGCAAGTGGACGGGCACTGATCCGCGCATCACGGTGAATTACACCACGCCGGGCGGCACACTGCTTTATGCCGTCTATGGCCAGGGCCGCAAACCGGGCGGCTTCAACGGCACCGGCGGTTTGCTGGTCGGCAACCCGACCTACCAAGAAGAACTGGTCAAGGGCGGCGAAGTCGGCGTGAAATGGACGTCCCCTGATCGCAAGCTGCGGGTGACGGCGGCGGCCTATCTCAACGAATTGTCGGCCGTGCAGCTGACCAACGCCATCCCGTCCACCGGCGCCATCAATTCGATCGTCGTCAACACCGGCGATGCCCGCACCAAGGGCTTCGAACTGGAACTGGTGGCGGCGCCGCATCCCGACATCACGGCGTCGGTCAACGCGTCCTATGTCGATGCCCGCTTCACCAATGGCTGCGATGCGGATTTCTTCCAGCTGAATTCGGGAGGTCTGCGGGTCAATTTCGATACCCGCAACCCGCCTGCCGCCGCGCTGCCGCTGTGCGACATCACCGGCAAGCGTCTGCCATTGGGTTCAAGCGTGCAGGTCAACGGCTCGCTGAACTGGGAACCGGCATTGTCCGAAACGGTACGGCTGACGACGAACGTCAATTTCAGCTATGAAGACAAGAAGTTCATTCAAACCGACAATTTCGCCTATGTGCCGGAAGCCTTCATCGTCAACGCCCGTATCGGCGTGCGCTTCAAGGGCATCCAGATTGCTGGTTTCGTGCGCAACCTGACCGACGAAGACGCGCCGCCGCTGGCCACGCGCTGGTTCGATTTCCGCTATGGCGCCACTGGCCGCAACTTGCCGCCGGCCGCCAGCGTTACCTTCAACGGCCAGCCGACGGCGATCGAAACCGGTGGTCCGCGCGCGTTCTTCACGGCGCTGCGCCGTGGCCGCACCTTCGGTCTGGAAACCGTCATGCGCTTCTGAGGTGCAATACGCGTTCCGGCGCAGACAAAAGCGGTCTTTGCAGGAATCGACGGTTGCGAACACGAATAAGGGGCGCCGGCATGGCTGCCGGCGCCCCTTGGCGTGATCAGCCGTTGATCAATGTTGTGGGGCAGGTGCCTTGGCGGGCTTCTTCGCGTCCAGCCACTTCCTGAACACGGTCCAACTGGTCTCGTTCGGCCGATTGTCGTCGATGGCCGGGGGCGCGACATAAGCGGGATAACTGGCGGCAATCTCGGTTTTCAACACAGCGGGCAGATCGTCATAGCTTTTCAGCTTGCTCCCCATGGCGTTGAACACCAATTGCCCCTGGCGGCCGCGCATCTTCATCCATGGCAGAAAATCCGAAATCCGCACCCAACTCACCGTGGGATAGGCGGTGGCATTCTTCGTGTCCAGCATCTCGTTGGCATCAAAGGCAAAATCAAAGATCTCCATGGCGTGATACTTGCCGCCCACCCAATCCTGATACTCGCCCTGCAGCGGGTTGTTGTAAAACAAGGGTGCCTCGAAGGGCATGAAGAACCAGCGGCCTTCACGGCGCAGGGTGGGGATGGAATAGGGCATGCCGCTGGCCGACTTGGCGAACTGCGGCTGCTGGTTCACCGGGTCATTGGCGATGTGCAACACATCAACGCTGTCATTGGTCCAGGGGTTGGTCCACGTGCGGACCACTTCACCGGTTTTTGGATCGAGATAGAGCAGGATTTCGCGTGAAACGAGGCGCCAGCCTTTGCCACGCGCGGGATCTTCGACGGCGGTGCAGGTGCGAATGTTCATGCCTTCGGCCTTGAACAACAGCCGATCAGGCTCGCCGGCGACCCGGCTGTAGATCTTGCCGGTCCAATGATAGACCGCAGGCTTGCCATCAGCTTCGCCACACTGGACCCGCTTGCTGACTTCCAGCGCGTCTTCGGCCACCGCCGGATCAAGCAGACGGGTCTTGGTTTTGCCCTGGGCCAGGGCCTGGCCGGCGAAGAGCGCAGTGATGGCCGTGGCGCAAATCGCCGCAGTCCGGGCACGTGACGTCATGTTCCATCTCCCCAGCAAAGCCCAATTTGCGACCGTGCGGGCTTATCACTTGACAATAGAGTTGTCCGGACAAATTGTGAAGCCGTATTCGCTGGCCGCCTGCGCGATTCAGGCGGGGCGCTTACGGCACAAAGGGACCGATTCCGTCATCATGTTGACCGCGCAAAGCCTGTTGTTCGTGCCGGGCCACCGGCCGGACCGCTTTGGCAAGGCTGCTGCAGCCGGGGCTGGTCTGACAGTGATCGATCTGGAGGATGCCGTGCCGGCCGCAGACAAGCCGGCGGCGCGGGCGGCGGCGCTGGCCCAGTTTGCCGTATCTGGGGCGGCACTGCCCGCCTGGGGCCTGCGGATCAATGCCGTGACGACGGCTGCAGGCATTGCCGATCTTGCCGTGCTGGGTGAAGCCGCTGTGCTGCCACCGGTGCTGCTGGTCCCGATGGTGGAAAGCCCGCTGGAGCTGAAGATTGTTGCCAATGCACTGGGCGCGCGCTGCCCGGGCCTGGTGCCGCTCATCGAAACACCGGCCGGACTGCGCGCCGCGCACCGGATTGGCCAGGCGCCAGGCGTGGTCGCGCTGATGTTCGGCGGCGGCGATTTTTCGGCCGAACTGGGCGTGGCGCTGGCGTGGGAACCGCTGCTCGCCGCGCGCAGCCAGTTGGTGATGGCAGCAGCTGAAGCCAGGGTGCCGGCCATCGACGTGCCGTTCATCATGCTGGATGATCAGGACGGTTTGGCCGATGAGGCGCGCCGCGCCCGCCAACTGGGTTTTGCCGCCAAGGCTGCAATTCATCCGGCCCAGTTGCCGGCCATCCATCGGGCGTTCCAGCCGACCGACGCCGAAGTGGCGGAGGCACAGGAGGCCATGGCCGCCTATGCGGCCGGCGGCGGACAGGCCATTCGTTTCAAGGGGCGGATGCTCGAAGCGCCCTTCGTCCGCCGCTATCAGGCGGTGCTAGAAGCCAGGAACAGGAAGCCACATGCGTGATGGAGTGAGAGAAGTTGCCCCGGGCCGCTTCCGCGAGGTGTTTGGCCGCGCGTTCGAGGATTTTGTGGTGGGTCATATCTATGAGCATCGCCCCGGCCGCACGATCACCGATGCCGACAACGTGTGGTTCACGCTGCTGACCATGAACACCCACCCGGCGCATTTCGACTATGAATTCGCCAAGAAGACCGAATTCGGCAAGCCGCTGGTGGCCTCGCCGCTGACCGTGGCGCTCATGGTGGGGATGAGCGTTTCCGACATCAGCCAGAAGGCAGTGGCCAATCTGGGTTGGGACAATATCCGGCTGACCCACCCGTTGTTTTGCGGCGACACGCTTTATGCCGAGAGCGAGGTGTTGGAGAAGCGCGAATCGAGCAGCCGGCCGGAACAGGGGATCGTGACCGTCAAGACCATTGGCAGGAACCAGCACGGCGATGTGGTTTGCACGTTCAACCGCACCATGCTGGTGTGGAAGCGTGGCTTTGGCCCAGTCGACGATTGAATATGACTATTGAGGATTGACGCCATGTCCCCCGCCCCAAAGTTGGACCTGATGGCTGATCAGGGTCGCAGCATCGATGCAGACCAGGAGGCCGCATTTCTGGATGCCATTGACCGTTGGCTGGAGCGCCGGGTGATCCCGGTGGTCATGCACCACGATCACAACGACATCTGGCCCGCCGAACTGGTCGCCGAAATGGCCGATATGGGTCTGTTTGGTGCCACCATTGGCCAGCAATATGGCGGTCTTGGCCTGCCAGCGACAACATATGCCAAGATCGTGATGCGCATTTCCAGTTACTGGATGGCAATCACCGGCATCTTCAATTCGCACCTGATCATGGCGGCGGCTGTCGAACGCTTTGGCACGCCAGATCAGAAAGCGAAATGGCTGCCGCGCTTTGCCACTGGGGAAATCCGCGGCGGTCTGGCATTGACCGAGCCGAATGCGGGCACCGACCTGCAGGCGATCCGCACGGTCGCGCGCCGTGACGGCGACGATTATGTGATCAATGGCACCAAAACATGGATTTCCAATGCCCTGAACGGCAGTTGCTTTGCACTGCTGGTCAAGACCGATCCGGACGCGAACCCGCGCTACAAGGGCATGAGCCTGTTCATCGCCGACAAACGGGCCGGCTTCACCACGGGGAAGAAGTTCGACAAATTGGGCTATAGGTCCATTGATAGCGCCGAACTGGTCTTCCAGGATTATCGCATTCCGGCCGACCAGTTGATTGGCGGCGTGGAAGGTCAAGGCTTTTTCCAAGCAACAGGCGGGCTCGAACTGGGCCGGATCAACGTGGCCGCGCGGGGCGTCGGGCTGGCGGAAGGCTCGCTCCGGCTCGCGACGCAATATGCCCAGGAACGCCAGACAATGGGGAAACCGATTGCCGAGCATCAGGCGATCCAACTGAAGCTGGGCGAGATGGTGACGCGGGCGCGGGCCGCCCGTCTGCTGACGATGGATGCCTCAGCCGCCTATGACCGGGGCGAACGCTGCGACATGGAAGCCGGCATGGCCAAGTTCTTTGCCAGCGAATCTGCGGTGGAGAACAGCCAGGAAGCGATGCGCATTTACGGCGGCTACTCCTATTCCAAGGAGTATGACATTGAGCGTTACTATCGTGATTCCATGCTGATGTGCATCGGCGAGGGCACGAACGAGATGCAGCGCATGATCATTGCCAAGCAATGGCTCAAGGCCAATCCCGCCTGATGTCCCATCTCCCGCTCTCTGGTTTTCGCATCATCAGTGCCGAGCAATATGGTGCCGGACCCTATGGCAGCATGTTCCTTGCCCAGTTGGGTGCCGATGTCATCAAGATCGAACCGCCCGGCTCGCAAGGGATGGGGGGAGACACGGCGCGGGCTGTCGGGCCGCACTATCTGCGCGACGGCGAAAGTCTGTATTTCCAGGCCTTCAACCTCAACAAGCGTAGCCTGACGCTCGATCTGAACGCGCCGGAAGGGCAAGCCATATTTCGCAAACTGGTGGCAACTTCCCACGCGGTTGCAAACAACATGCGCGGTGACCTGCCGGCCAAGCTGGGCCTGACCTATGAGACGCTGAAGGACATGAACCCCGCCATCGTCTGCGCACACCTGTCGGCGTATGGCCGCGACAATGAACGGGCGCGCTGGCCGGGCTATGATTATCTCATGCAAGCCGAAGCCGGCTATTGCTTGCTCACCGGCGATCCCGGTGGAGAGCCGCAGCGCATGGGCCTTTCGATGGTGGATTTCATAACCGGGACCATTCACGCCATCGGCCTGCTGGCAGCGCTCGTTGATGCCCAACGCAGCGGTCTCGGCCGCGATGTCGATACCGATCTGCTGTCGGCCGCCATTCACCAGACCAGTTACCCGGCCCTATGGTACATGAATGAAGGCGACGTTACCCAGCGGACGCCGCGAAGCGCACACCCCACGGCCACGCCCAGCCAGATGTTCAAGGCAGCCGATGGCTGGATATTTGTGATGTGCCAACTGCCGAAATTCTGGACGATCATGGTCGAGAAGATTGGCCATCGGGAACTGAGCGCGGATCCGCGCTTTGCGGCGAACAAGGACCGGCTCGCCAATCGCGCCGCTCTCACCGCAACGCTTGATGCACTGTTCGAAACCCAGCCAATGGCGCATTGGCAGGAACTGCTGGCCGGTCATGTGCCAGTGGCGCCGGTCTATGGCCTCGATCAGGCGCTCGACAGTCCATGGCTGCGCCGTACCGGAATGCGCGACAGCGTTGATCATCCCGACCGCCCGGGCATGCAGGTGCTTGCCAACCCGATCCGGATAAATGGCCAGCGCCTGCCCAACCGGCCGGCGCCGCTGCTCGGGGCGGATACAGACGTCATCCTCACCGATCTCGGTATAGGTGCCGACGAGTTGGCCGAACTGAAACTGGCCGGGATTGTCTGAGGCGATGGGCAAGTTGTCCGGCATCAAGGTCGTTGACCTCACGCAATTCTTGCCCGGTCCGATGCTGAGCCTGATGATGGCCGATCAGGGCGCCAGTGTGATCAAGGTGGAGCCTGCTGCCGGCGATCCGGCCCGTATCCAGGCGCCGTTTGAGAATGGCCAGAGCGTGTGGTTCTCCAACCTCAATCGCGGCAAGACCAGTGTTGTGCTCGATCTGAAAGGCGAAGCGGGCAAGGACGCCCTGTCTGATCTCATCCGAACTGCCGATGTGTTCCTGGAAGGCTTCCGCCCCGGGGTGATGGCGCGGCTGGGCTTTGGTTGGGACGTGGCGCGCGCGCTCAATCCGCGCCTTGTCTATTGCTCCATTTCCGCCTTTGGACAGTCGGGTCGCCTAGCCCACCACCCCGCGCACGACATCGCGGTGCAGGCGATCGCCGGCTTCATCAGCGTCAACGATGCCGGCGACGGATCGCGCCCAGTGGTGCCCGGCGTGCCGGCGGCCGACGTGGCAGCGGGGCTGACCGGGCTGGCTGCGGTCCTGATGGCCCTGATTGGGCGGGAGAAAAGCGGGCAGGGCGATTATCTCGACATCGCGATGCTCGACAGCCTGCTGCCTTGGAGCGCGCACATCGCCGGCGGCGCACTGGCGGGTGGCGGCGCGCCGTTCTCGGCAGCGCAGCGATCATTGGGCGGGGCAGCATTCTACAATGTCTATGAGTGTGCCGATGGTCGCCACATCGTGCTTGGTGGGCGTGAGCTCAAGTTTGCAACCGCGCTGCTTACGGCACTGGACCGGCCTGATCTGATTGCACTGGCCGAGGCCGACGCCGGGCCGGCGCAGATCCCTCTTGTCGATTTCTTGCGCGAAACCTTTCGTACCAGGAGCCGTGACGCGTGGGACGCATTCCTGCACACCATCGATGTCGCCTATGCCCCGGTGCTGGATTTCGCCGAAGCCTTTGCCCAGCCGCACATCGCCGAGCGCGGTCTGATCGTGGAGGCCGATGGCCGCCATTATGTCGCCCCGGCGATACGCTTCCCGGGTGAAGCATGGTTTCCGGGGCCGGTGCCCGCGCTGGGCGAAGCTTGATGGCTCTATTCGACGTCGATATGCATCGAATAGGCGAAGCGGTCGCCAGGATGGTGGCTCACCGAGATTTCGAACACCTGGCCCTTGGCGTCGCGGTAGCAACGGATGATGCGCAACACGGCAGCACCGCGCTTGATGCCGAGCTCGCGGGCAATGTCGGCGCCGGCAATCACCGCCTGGATGTCTTGGGTAACTTGGCCCACAGAAACGCCGGACAGTGCTTCAATCTGGCTGAACAGCGTGCCGGCAGCCAGATCCAGCCGGGCCGCAGCATCGCCAAGCATCTCGTGGAAATAGGCGGTGGTCGTCGCAATCGGCTGGTCGCCGTCGACCGTGGTGCGCACACCATGCACCAACGCCCACTGGCCGCTGGCTGGAATGCCGATGCTGGCGCCCAGCCAGGCCGGCAGCGGGCCGTGGCCGGCGGGCTGGTAGGTGACACGCGTATCGCGGGCATATTGCAGGATTTCGCCCACGTTCGAAAGCGGCTGGTGCAGCGCTCCGCCGCGGGCTCTGGCCGGCTGCACCACAGTGCCCGATCCGCGGCGGCGGGCAATCAATCCTTCGTTCTGAAGACGGCGCAGTGCCTCGCGCACGGTAAAACGCGACACACCATGGGCGGCGCAAAGATCGGATTCGGTGGGGAAGGGTGTTTCACTGCCAAAGCGTCCGGCCAGGATATCGGCACGAAGACTTGCTGCCAGTCGCAGATAACGCGGCGCCGGATCGCGGCCCATGGTGGCGAGCTGGTTCAACGGTTGCTCCTTGGTTGGCGCTGGCGATGACCGCACCGCTACTCACCCGACTTGTCCGGACGTTAGCGCGCCCGGTTTCGGAAAGCGAGGGGCAGCGCGCCCGGTTGCATCTGCTGGATTGGCTGGCCTGTGTCGCAGGTGCAAGACAAACGGCGGTGGCTGCGGCAGCGCACCGCGCCGGCCCCGATGTTCTGGAGCGAGTGGCCTATCTTGGCAATGTGTTGGAGATGGATGACGTCCACCGCCGCGCGCTGCTGCACCCGGGCCCGGTGATCTGGCCGGCGGCCTTGAGCGCCGCGCGCGAGACCGGTGGCGGCATGGCCATGATGCTGGCCGGCGCAGTGCGCGGCTATGAGGCGATGATCGCGATCGGCACCATGCTGGACGCGCATCATTACAGCCTGTGGCACCCAACCAGCACCGCCGGAGGGCCCGGCGCGGCGGCGGCGGCGGCCAGCATCTTCGGGTTGGATGAACGCCAGACCGTCAGCGCGCTGGGTCATGCCGCCTCGATGGCGGGCGGTCTGTGGCACATGCGCCATGATGACGTGATGACCAAGCAACTGCACGTGACCCGCTCGGCGTTGGAAGGCTTGTGGTGTGCGCGGGCAGCGCGCGCGGGCTTTACCGGGCCGGCCGCTGTGTTGGAAGGGCCGCAGGGGCTGTTTGCAGCGATGACGCAAACGCCGGGGCCTCTGCTGGAACCCGCCGATTGGCGGATATGCGATGTCAGCTTCAAGCCGTGGGCGGCTTGCCGCCATGCCCATCCGGTGATCGATTGCGCGCTGGAATTGCGGGCGAGGGGGGCACTCAATCCGCCGTTCGCGATCGAGACCTATGCGGATGCGTTGCGCTTTTGCGACCGGCCCAACCCGGTGACGGAAGTCGATGCCAAGTTCAGCCTGCAGCATGCGGTGGCTGTGATTGCCGATGGCCGTGAGGCCACGCCGGCGGATTTCACACCGCAGGCCATTGCGTCGCTGGCCGCGCTGCGCGCCGAGGTGACCGTGCGTGAGGGTGCCGACTTCTCGTTGCGCTACCCACGGCATTTCGGCGCGCGGTTGAATGGACTGGAATTGATCGACACGCGCGGTGACCCGGAACGTCCGCTGGACCGCGGTGGACTGATAGCCAAGTTGGCAATGCTGGTGGACTGGGGCGGGCTGCCAGCAACGGAGGCGGAGCGGGCGGTGGCGCTGGTTCTGCATGGCGCCGATGTCGGCGATATCATTGCGCTGCTTTCGGATTGGACGGCATGAGCGCGGTTGCCACACTGATTGATTTCGTCGGCGCGCCGCACCGCCTGCCGGCGGACGTGTCTGCCATCGCGCGGCATTTTCTTGCCGACACTCTGGCGGTGGGTGCGGCGGGGCATGACGCGCCAGGCGCAGAGGCCATATTGAGGGTGGCGCGGGGACAAGGGCAAGCAACAGAAGCTCGTCTGCTCGGTGATGCAGAGCGCTTGCCAGCCAGCGCTGCGGCCTTCGTCAACGGCTATCGCATCCATTGCCTGGAATGGGACGCGGTGCATGAACCTGCCGTGGTCCACGCGATGAGCGTGGTCACCGCAGCGCTTGGCGTGGCGATTGACCGACGTGGAGGCATTGCGGCTGATGAGGCACTGGTCGCGCTGGCAGTCGGCGTCGAGGTCGCGGCAGGATTGGGGGATGCCGCAACCTCGCCGCTTCGCTTCTTTCGTCCGGCCACGGCTGGCCTGATTGGTGCGGCGCTTGCGGTCGCCCGCATCGACGGCGCGCCCTTGCTCCCCGCGTTGGGCCTTGCTTACTCCAGCGTCGCTGGCACCATGCAGGCGCATGTCGAAGGGTCGCTGGCGCTTCCGTTCCAGATCGCGAATGCCGCACGAGCGGCGGTGCTGGCCAGCGATCTTGCCCGCGCCGGCTTTCCGGCCCCGGCCAATGTGCTGGACGGGCCATTCGGCTATTTCCAACTGATTGATGATGGCGACAGCGGGGCGCTGGTCACCGCGCTGGGTGCGCGCTGGCGCATCGCCGAACTGTCGGTGAAACCCTACCCTTCCGGGCGCGCCAGCCATGCCGCGCTCGGCGTCCTGGCCGGCTTTGTCGGCCAGGACGTGGCGGCGATAGAACTGGCCTGCCCGCCGCTGATCCGTCGCCTGGTTGGCCGTGCAATGCAGCCCGACATGACCCCGGCCTGGGCGCGGCTGTGCATGCCGTTCCTGGCCGGGGTCATGCTGCGCGATGGCCGCATCGACCCACGCTGTTTCACACCCGAACAGTTTGCCGATCCGGCGCTGCTGGCCTTTGCCGGCAGGGTAACGCTGGTGGAAGATGGCAATCCCGACCCCAATGCGCTGTTCCCGCAGGCGATCCGCCTGACCTTTGCAGATGGCAGCACGCAACCCATTGCCATCCCGGCAACGCTGGGCAGCCCGGACGCGCCACTCAACCCGGCGCAAATGGCAGCCAAGCTTGCCCTCGCCCGCGAGCTTGCAAGCTCTGCCTGCGACCCGCGCATCTTCACTGATCCTCTTGCCTATTTCACGGATCCGACATGAGCCAGCGCAGCTATTTCGAGTGCTTGGATATCAAGCAATTGTTGACCGATTATCCGGTAGGCCAGGACTTTACCCGCAGGTATCGCAGCATCAGCCACGATGAGCTGCGCGGTCTTCAGGACGCGCAATTCACACGGCTGATGGTCCGCGGATGGCAGATCCCGTTCTATCGGCGGCTTTGGGGCGCCCGCGGCATTGAGCCGGGCGATATCCGTTCCCTGGACGACATCACCAAGCTGCCTGTCTATGACAAGAGCGATTTGATGGAATCGGTCAACGCAACACCGCCATATGGTGATTTCGATGGGCGTGGCAGCGATCCGGTGATTTTCCACACCACGAGCGGCACCACCGGCCGGCCGCAGCCGCTGATGTTCGGCCCCAAGGGCCGCGAGGTAACCAACCTGCTCGTCGGCCGCATGTATCGCTGGATGGGTCTGGAACCCGACGATGTCGTCCATAGTGTCTATGGCCATGGCATGATCAACGGCGGCCACTATATCCGCGAGGCGGTCACGCACTTCACCAGCGCGCTCTTTCTGTCCGCAGGGACCGGTATCGAGACGCGTTCGGTCAATCAGGTCAATCTGATGGCCGATTTCGGCGTAACCGTGATGGTTGGCTTCGTTGATTATATCCGCAAGCTGGCCGAAATGGCCGAAGCCGAGGGCTTGTTTGATCGCATCAAGCTGCGCATGATCATCGGCCACCTTGGTACCGAAGATCGCGCTGCAACCGAGGCCGCCTGGCACGGCGCCAAGGCCTTTGACTGGTACGGTGTCGGTGATACCGGGACAATTGCGGGGGAGGGACCCGATCGCAACGGTCTCTATGTCTGGGAAGATGCGCAATACCTGGAATTGCTCGACGTCGAGAACGGACAACCGGTCCAGTTTGGCGAAACTGGTGACATGGTGGTGACTTGCCTTTTCAAGGATGATATCGCGCCCTGCATTCGCTTCAACACACATGACATCACCCACGAACTTGCCGGCCAGGGTGAGATTGCCTTCCGCCGCATCGCCGGCTTCAAGGGCCGCAGCGACAACATGGTGAAACTGCGCGGCATCAACATATTCCCGCACGCAATTGCTGCGTTGATCGAGAACCGCAGTGACCTGACCGGCGAATATGTCTGCACGCTTAGCCGAAATGCCGCCGGACGCGATTCGATGTTGGTGGCGATCGAAAGCCGTGGTGGCAGCGATGTTGCAGCGCTTTCCGAGTTGCTGCGGCGCGGGCTTGGGGTGGAGGTTGATGTCACGCTCTGTCCGCCCGGCGGCACATCGGAGGCGACACAGATCGACATGCGCCAGAAGCCGATCCGGTTGATCGACAAGAGGGGCTTGTGAGCCACGACCGCTGGAACGCGATTGTAGACGTTGCCGCCGATCCCGGTGGTGGCCGTGGCCCGCTCGCTGGCGTGCGCATTGGTGTCAAATCCAATATCGCAGTGGCTGGCATGCCGCACACGGGCGGGATGGCGCATCTTCGCGGCAAGATCGCGCCGCGTGACGCCCATGTGGTTGCACAGTTGCGCAGCGCCGGGGCAAGCATCACGGCCTCCCTGAACATGCACGAAGCCGCTCTGGGCGCGACAACCGACAACGCATTCTATGGCCGCACCCATAATCCGCACCGCATGGGCCATACGCCCGGAGGCTCGTCAGGAGGCAGTGGCGCAGCAGTGGCGGCGGGGCTGGTCGATCTGGCGCTGGGCACCGACACGCTGGGCAGTGTCCGGCTGCCGGCGGCTTATTGTGGTGTCTATGGCCTGAAGCCCACCCATGGCGCGGTCAATGAGGACGGACTTCTCTATCTTGATCCGGCGCTGGATTGCATCGGCCCACTGGCGCGTGATCTCGATCTGATCAAGCAGGCGTGGGATGTTATCGGCAATGGTGGCGGAGAGGCGGATTTCTCCCGCCTGGTGCTGCTCGACGATCTGGCCGGTGTGGCATGTGAACCCGCCGTGCTGACCGGCTACAAGGCTGCCCGCGCCGCGCTGGATTTGCCAGTTACCGTGATCCGCCTGCCAGAACCTCCGACCGCCATCCGCCTCGCCGCGCTGACGGGTTCGGTGCGCTACTTGATCGGTGCTTTGGGTGTGCATCGCGCCGACGCGTCGGCCGAACTGCGCTTCATCCTCGATGCGCTGGAGCACGCACCCTCCAATGCGGCGCTGTGCGCCGCAGTGAAGGCGGTGTTGCTGGAGGCGCTTGGCGATGACGGCGTGGTGCTGCTGCCGACCGCGCCGCAGACCGCTTTTGCCCATGGTGGTCGCCCACCGTCAAACCAGGCCGATTTCACGGGGCTGGCCAATATCGCCGGCTTGCCGGCAATCGCGCTGCCATCAGGGTGGAGCGACGATGGCCTGCCCGTCTCTGTCCAGCTTGTCGGGCCCGCCGGATCGGAACGCCGGCTCATCGGGCTTGCCTGCCGCATCGATGCGGCTTTGAATCAGTATCGGCCGCCGAAGGGAGAATGACCCATGCGCATTATCTGTCTGTTCAATCTGAAACCCGGCGCATCGCGCGAAGGCTATGAAGCCTGGGCGCGTGGCACCGATATTCCGGGTGTCAACGCGCTGGGCAGCGTGAAGGCCTTTACGGTACACCGCGCCACTGGCCTGTTCGGATCCGATGCAGCACCACCCTATGACTATATCGAAGTTATAGATATCAGAGGCATGGATGAATTTGTTGCCGACGTTTCGAACCCCGAGTTCCAGAAGGTCGCCGCCGGATTTGGTCAGTTCACCGACAATCCGACCTTCATCCTGACGGACGACCTGTGATGGGTCGCTTTGCGGGCAAGACGATCATCGTAACCGGCTCGGGCAAAGAACACGGCCTGGGACAGGGCATCCTGCGGCGCTTTGCCGATGAGGGTGCCAACTGTGTCGTTTCCGATGTGCGGATCGACGCGGAAGCTGAACGCGTGGCCGCCGATCTTGCCAAGCGGGGCGGGAAGGTGGCCACGATTGCCTGCGACGTGTCGGACGCCGGTCAATGCCAAGCGCTGCTGGACAGGTCCCTGGCCGCGATGGGCAGTGTCGATATCTTCGTGAACAATGCCGGCATCGGCTTCATGATGAAGCCCATGCTCGAGGTTGATCCGAGCGATTGGGCCAAGGTAATTGCGGTCAATCTTTCGGGTGCCTTTTACTGCACGCAGGCCGCGGCCAAGGCGATGATTGCGGCCGGCAAGGGTGGTCGCATCATCAACATCGCAAGCCAGGCCGCCAAGACCGGATTTCCGCACCTGCCGGCCTATGTCAGTTCCAAGCATGGCATGGTGGGTCTGACCCGGGCTGCGGCAGTGGAATTGGGCGCTTACGGCATCACCGTAAACGCCGTCTGCCCCAATCATGTCACCACCGGCCTCGGTGCCGTGCAGAACGCGTATTTCTCGAAACTGCTCGGCTTCCCGACGGTGGAGGCCTATCTTGCCAACATGGCCGCCAAGAACCCGATGGGTCGCCCTGGCCTGCCCGGCGATACGGCGGGGGCCTGTGCGTTCCTGGCCAGCGACGATGCCTTCTACATCACCGGCGAGGCGCTGAACGTGTCGGGCGGGGAGGAGATGCACTAATGCGCGAAGAACGCATCGATTGGCCGGGCGCAGCAAAGATGGCGCTTTCGGTGGTGATCAATGTCGAGGAGGGCTCGGAACAGACGATTGCTCGCGGCGACAAGGGCATGGAGCCGGTGGACGAACTCGGCATCTTCATCAAGGCTCCGATCCGCAATTATGGCAATGAATCCAACTATCTCTATGGAATCAAGGCTGGTGCGCCGCGCGTCGTCAAACTGTTGAAGGCCTTTGGCATCAAGGCGAGCTGGACAGTGGCGGCGCTGAGCCTGGAAAACCACCCGCAGTTGGCCGAGGCCATCATCGAGCTCGGTCATGAACCGGTCAGCCACGGCTGGCGGTGGATCCACCAGTTCAAGCTGAACGAGGAGGCCGAGCGCGCGTTCATCGCCAAGGCCGTCGAATCGATCCGACAGACCTGCGGTGTGCGGCCTTATGGCTGGCTGTCGCGCTATTTCCACACCGACAACACCCGGCGCCTGCTGATTGAAGCCGGCTTTGACTATCACATGGACGATTATTCGAGCGACGTGCCTTTCTGGGACAAGGCAACGGTGCCGGAACGGCCGATCGTGATCGTGCCTTACCAGCTCGACAACAACGACATGAAGATGTGGACAGACCCGGCGATGGGTCCGGAGCAGTGGCTGGCCTATGCCAAACGCAATTTCGACCAAGTCTATCGGGAGGGTGTGGAAGGCAATCCCAAGATGATGAGCCTCGGTTTGCACTTGCGCATCATCGGTCGGCCGGGGCGCATCTGGGCGCTGGAGGCGTTTTTCCGCCATGTGCGCGCGCATGATGGCGTCTGGTTGGCTACTCGCCACGAAATCGCGCAGCATTTCAGGGGAGTGCAACCAGCGTGAGCCTGCGCCTTGAATATGAGGACCGGATTGCCCGGCTGTTCATCGACAGGGCCGAGAAGCGCAACGCGTTCACCCATGCGATGTGGACGCAACTGCCCCGCCTGCTTGCCGAGGCCGCCAGTCATTCCGATCTGCGCCTGCTGGTGGTGCAAGCAGCCCGACCCAGCAGCGCCTTTTGTGCCGGAGCGGACATCGCTGAGCTTCTGGCGAACATGCAGGATGCCGATTGGCGTGCCGCCAATCAGGCCGCGATCAACCGGGCGCAGTCTGAAGTCGCGCGGTTTCCGCTCCCCACAATCGCTTTTGTCGAAGGCGATGCGGTTGGCGGTGGTTGCGGGTTGGCGATGGCCTGCGATCTGCGCATCGCCACGAAGGCGGCGCGGTTCGGCATCACGCCGGCAAAGCTTGGCCTCGTCTATCCGCTGCACGACGTGAAGTTGCTGGTCGATCTGGTGGGCCCTGGCCAGGCCAGGCGGATGCTGTTTTCGGGAGAACTTCTGGATGCAAATGAGGCGCAGCGGATCGGCTTGGTGGAGTTGCTGGCTGACGGCCCATCCTGCATCGAGGCGGCAATTGCAGCCGCCTCACGCTCTTCGACGAAGGCGATCAAGGGCTTCGTGCGCCGTGTCCTGGACGGGCAGGTCGCGGATGATGAGGAGACGCTGGCAATCTTCGCTGCCGCCTTTGCCGGCCCGGATTTTGCCGAGGGCACCAGCGCGTTTGTAAGCAAGCGCAAACCGGAGTTCAGGGCATGATTCCACACGGAACCATAATGGGCGGCTTGTCAGTGGTACCTGATCTGGCCGCCGCCATTGCCGCCTACCAGGGCACACTGCAGCTTGAACTGGTGCATGAAGGCCCGTTGCCGACCGATTTGGCCACCAGTTGGGACTGTCCGGCCAGCGCCAACGCGCGCCACGCCGTGCTGCGCCCGAAAAGCGGTGCACCCTGCTGGTTCCGGTTGGTCGAACAGCCGCCAGTCGCCGGCTTCAGACCCACCACCAGCTTTGGTTGGGGTGCCTTCGAGCTTACAGTGAAAGACGTTTTCGGTTGGCCCGACCGGCTTGCCGGCAGCGCTTTCACGATCGTTGGCGAACCCAAGCAATTGCCCGGCATGGATGCCTTCGTGCCGATGCAAGCGCTCGGGCCGGGACAGGAGATGATCTACCTCAACCAGGTGTTCGGCAACATGGCTGCCATCGATCTGCCCATGGCGCAATCGATCAGCGACCACATCTTCATCGTGATCCTCGCTGCACCTGATCGCGCTGCCACATGTGCCTGGTATGCCCGTGCCTTGGGCCTTGATCTGGGGGAGACATTCGAACTGCCCTACGAGATGATCAACAGCGCCTTTGGCCTGCCCAACAGTCACATCAGCGCGCTCACAATGGTGCAGGCCGGGCGCATGCCAATTGTGGAAGTGGATGATTATCCGATCCAGGCCCGTCGTCGCCCGCGCCACATCGGCATGTTGCCGCCCGGCAATGCGCTGGTAACCCTGGCAGTGCGCGATCTGGACAGTTGCACCGTGGACTGGATCAGCCCGCCCGTGCGCCGTTTCGGGCCATTGTATGACGGCCGGCTGGCCGGCACGTGCATCGGCCCGGCAGGCGAACTGCTGGAACTGGTCGAGACAGGCTGACGCAACATCATTCGCCCACCAAGATCACCTGCACATCGGCCAGGCCTTCGCGCAGTTTCTTCACCTCGGCATATTCGGGCGAGGTCCAGAAAGCCATCGCACTGGTGCGCGAGGGCCATTCCGACACAACCACCGAGGCGCCGTCCACCCCGTCACCCTCAAGCACTGCGGCACCGGGAGCGCGGATGACATAACGGCCGCCAAACTGGTCCATCAGCTTGGCCGCTGCGGGGCCATAGCCATTGATGAAGGCCTCGCGATCATGGATCCGGGCGGTGATTACAAGCCAGGCGGTCATGGCTGCGGCTCCTGCACACTGGTGAAGTTGGCGGGCGGCGCGAACCGTGCGTCCTGGATATCACCTGCCAAGGTAAAGCATGACCGGCGCACCCTGTTCTGGCGGGCGCCGCTGGGAAAATGCGTGATCTGGCGCGCCGGTCGCCATGACAATCTCTGGTCCTTGACGAAATCCTCATCGGAGCGGTCGTGCCGGCCCCGCGGCTTGGTACAGCCCCGGTCACGGATGCGGTGTCTGGCCGCGTCGAAACCGACCTTCGTGGCGCCGCGGGCCACCGGCAACACGCGTTGGATGACGACCTGCGGCCTGTCGTCGGCGGCCCATGGTCCAAGGCCTGCAGTCGCCGGCACCAGGGCGGGAATGACTGAGCTCATCCTGTTCTCCCGTTCACCCACACTATGGATTTGTCCGGACAAATCGGCAATAGTGCCGACCATGATCTCCACGCCTGCACTGGTTGCAGGCTGGCGACATGCGCTTGAACCAGGAAGGCCGTTTGCAATGAAGGCGCTAGCCGCGATCGTTCGCCGGGTCGGTGGCCCCGACGTGATCGAATGGGTTGAACAGACCCTGATGCCGCCAGGCCCTGGCGAGGTTACGGTGGCGCACAGCAGCATCGGCATCAACTTCATCGATACTTATTACCGGCGCGGCGTCTACCCGATGCCGTTGCCCGGCGGATTGGGGCTCGAGGCGGCAGGCCGCGTGGTGGCGGTTGGGCCTGGCGTACGCGAATTTCGCGAAGGTGACCGTGTGGTGAGCTTCGGGCCGGATCGCGGCGCCTATGCCACTGCGCGCACGATCGCCGCTGCCCAGCTTTTTGCACTGCCGGACGGGATTGATGACGATATCGCCGCCGCCGGTTTCTTGAAGGCGGCCACAGCCGAGTTCCTGGTGGAACGCTGCGGACAAGTGCAGCCCGGGTGGCCGGTGCTGGTGCATGCCGCCGCTGGCGGTGTCGGGCTGATCCTGGTGCAATGGCTCAAGGCCGTTGGCGCCATGGTGATTGGTACGGTGTCAAGCGCATCCAAGGCGGAAGCCGCGCGCGCGGCAGGCTGCGATCACGTCCTGAACTATACCGAAGCAGACGTGATGCCAGCGATACGGGCTCTTACGGGCGGTGCGGGCGTGCGCGTCACTTATGATGGTGTGGGGCGTTCAACCTGGGCGACATCCCTGGATGCGACCGGGCGGCGCGGTCTGATTGTGAACTATGGCAATGCAGATGCCGCGGTGGGCCCTGTCGATCTGGCTGTTCTGGCGCAGAAGGGGAGCCTGGTGAATACACGCCCCGCCTTGTTCGACTATTATCACGAGGCCGGCGAGCGCGCCGCTGGCGCGCTGCGTGTTTGGGAGATGATCGCATCGGGCCAGGTGCAGATCAGCATTGGCCAGCGCTGGCCAATGCAAGCGGCCGCCGCAGCGCACACCGCACTCGAAGGCCGGGCGACCACCGGTTCCAGCCTGCTCATTCCGTGAAGGATACCACCATGCGCCTTGCGCAGCTTGCCCTCATGCCCGTTCTGGCACTGCTTCTCGCCGCGCCGGCCATGGCCGGACGGGCCGAGGACGCGCTGAAGCAAGAAGGAGATCGCTGGAATGCGGCTTACAGCGCCGGTGACTGGACCGCGCTGAGGGCGCTTTATGCCGACGATGCCTGGCTGATGACCAACAAGGCGCCGGTTGCGAAGGGCGCTGATGCCATCATCGCCTACCTGAGGCGATTCAGTGGTCGCGGCGCGGTGGTGCAGTTCCGGTTTGAACCGGAAGACGTGATGGCAAGCCGGCGATTCGGGGTTGTTGTTGCTCGATACTGGATGACGTCTCAGTTGCCCGGCGATGCTGCCCCGGTTCGCGTGGCAGGGCGATCGATGCTGATCTACAAATGGCAGGGTTCTGGGCGCGATGGAGGCTGGAAGCTATGGCGTGACATGGACAATATGGCGCCAGACATACCGGCCGAATGATCATCCGCCGCTTCATGGCGGACAGAGTGGGATTCGAACCCACGGTAAGCTTTCACCTACGACGGTTTTCAAGACCGTTGCCTTAAACCACTCGGCCATCTGTCCAGTCGCGGGCCTAATGCGTGGGGGCGGGGCAGGTCAAGGGGTGGGCCGGTCAGGTGTCGACCGCTTTGGTGGTCACATCATGCGGGCGCACGCGGCGCAGGGCGGTGGGGGTGCGGGCGTAGCGGGCGGCGATGACTTCGTTGAAGCGCCGGAGCGAGCCGAAACCCGAAGCCAGTGCGATCTCGGTCATCGACAGGTCGCTGTGTGCGATCATCTGCATGGCGCGCTGCACGCGGCGGGTTTGCGCCACTTCGACGGGCGAGGCGCCGAGATGCTGGTGGAACAGCCGGGTGAGATGGCGGGCGCCGACGCCGCAGCGCAGCGCCAGCATGGTCACGGTGCCATCACCATCCAGCGCGCCGCCATCGATCAGTTTGCAGGCGCGCTCCACGGTGGTGCGCGTGCCGTTCCAGGCCGGGCAGAACGGTGCTGATTCCGGCCGGCATTTCAGGCAGGGGCGATATCCCGCCTTCTCACACGCGGCGGCGCTGGGAAAGAAGGTGATGTTGCGAGTGAGCGGTTGGCGCACCCGGCACACGGGCCGGCAATAGATGCCGGTGGTGCGCACCGCGATGAAGAAGATGCCGTCATAGGCCGGGTCACGCGCCAGCCGGGCCTGGTCCATGGTGTCGAACGGCAAGGCCAGCATTTGGGGCTGAACCAGCGGGGATACGGGCGCGTGCATGACGGGCAAATCATATGCCCGCGGTACGCGCCAGGCCAGTGGGCGGGCAAACGCCATGGCCGTTTTCCGCCAGCCGCGACAGTGCGGTTCGGGCTTTGGCAAATGCGCGGTGGCGCGCTAATAGGTTGCCCATGACAGCAAAGCAGCAGCGCCGCTATTTCGGCACCGATGGCATCCGCGGGCGCACCAACACGCCGCCGATGACCGCCGCCATTGCCATGAAGGTTGGCCAGGCCGCCGGCCGGCATTTCCTGCGTGGGCAGCATCTGCACCGGGTGGTGATCGGCAAGGATACGCGCCTGTCCGGCTACATGATGGAATCGGCGCTCACCGCCGGCTTTACCAGCGTCGGCATGGATGTGACATTGCTCGGGCCGATGCCCACACCGGCGGTGGCGATGCTCACGCGGTCGATGCGCGCCGATATCGGCGTCATGATCTCGGCCAGCCACAATCCTTATGACGACAATGGCATCAAGTTGTTCGGCCCCGATGGCTATAAATTGTCCGACGAAGACGAGGCGGCGATCGAGGCGCTGCTGGAAGAGGAGATCCCGCTTGCCGAGCCGCGTGCCATCGGACGGGCGCGGCGCATTGACGATGCGCAGGGCCGTTATATCCACTTCGCCAAGGCGACCTTCCCGGAACGGCTGCGACTGGATGGCCTGAAGATCGTCATCGATTGCGCGCATGGCGCGGCCTATCGCGTCGCGCCGGCGGCGCTGTGGGAATTGGGGGCGGAGGTGATCGCCATCGGTGTGGCGCCGGATGGCTTCAATGTGAATGCCGATGTCGGCTCCACCTATCCAAAGGCCTTGCAGATGAAGGTGCTGGAAACCGGCGCCCACATCGGCATCGCGCTGGATGGTGATGCCGATCGGCTGATCGTGGTCGATGAAAAGGGCCAGATCGTCGATGGCGATCAGTTGATGGCCTTGATCGCGTCGCGCGCAGCCGCGGCCGGCACGCTGCGCGGCGGTGCCCTGGTGGCGACGGTGATGTCGAATCTGGGGCTGGAGCGGTTTCTGGCCGGGCAGGGGATCGGCATGCTGCGCGCCGCGGTGGGTGATCGCCATGTGCTGGAATTGATGCGTGAACATGGCTGCAATCTGGGCGGCGAACAATCCGGCCATATCATCATGGCCGATCATGCCACCACCGGCGATGGCCTGGTGGCGGCGCTGCAGGTGCTGGCCGCGCTGGTGGCAACCGGCCGCAGTGCGAGCGAATTGCTGCATCTGTTCGATCCGCTGCCGCAACTGCTGAAGAATGTCCGCTTCAAGGGCGGGGCGCCGCTGGAGACGGACACGGTGAAGGCGGCAATTGCAGCCGGCGAAGCGCGGCTGGCGGGCAGTGGCCGGCTGCTCATTCGCAAGAGCGGCACCGAACCGCTGATCCGCGTGATGGCCGAAGGCGAGGACAAGGCGCTGGTGACGGCCGTGGTGGACGACATCTGTGCCGCCGTGATGGCTGTGGTGTGATGCTGGAACTGCGGCCCGATTGCGAACGCTGCGGCGCTGACTTGCCGGCAGATGCAAGCGGGGCGCATATCTGTTCGTTCGAGTGCACGTTCTGCACCGCCTGCGCGGCCGGGTCGCTGGCAGGGATCTGCCCCAATTGTGGCGGCGATCTGCAAGCGCGGCCTTTGCGGGTGGGCGCTGCGCTGGCCAGATATCCGGCCTCCACGGAGCGCAAGCATGGTCGCTAGGATCCTCGCCATCGCCGGGTCGGACAGTGGCGGCGGTGCCGGCATCCAGGCCGATATCAAGACGATCACCGCGCTGGGCGGTTATGCCATGACCGCGGTCACGGCGATCACCGTGCAGAACACGCTGGGCGTGAGCGCCATCCACCCGGTGCCGCCCGAAATCGTCGCGGCGCAGATCCGCGCCTGCATCGACGACATCGGTGTGGATGCCATCAAGATCGGCATGCTCGGCAACGAAGCCACCATCAATGCGGTGGCGGACGCCTTGGCGGGCGTTACCGTGCCGATCGTGCTCGATCCGGTGATGGTGGCCAAGGGCGGCGCGGCGCTGATCGATGAGGAGGCGGTATGGGCCTTGATGCAGCGCCTGCTGCCGCTGGCGCGGGTGATCACGCCCAATATCCCGGAACTGATCGCGCTGACCGAAACCGAGATCGAGGACAGCGCCGACATGCTGTTGGCGGCGCAGGAACTGCTGAATGCCGGCCCACGGGCCGTGCTGGCCAAGGGCGGGCATCTGGATGGTGAGGTGGTAACCGACTGGCTGGTGACGCGCCAGGGCCACCAGGCCTTCAGCGACGCCCGCATCGAAACGCGCCACAGCCATGGCACCGGCTGCACCCTGGCCAGCGCGTTGGCCTGCGGCCTGGGGCAGGGGCTGGCCTTGGCGGACGCGGCGGCGCGGGCGCGGGCCTTTGTACGGCTTGGCCTGTTGTCGGCGCCCGGCCTTGGCGCCGGCCATGGTCCGTTGGGGCATGGCGCGGTGGTCAACGACATCACGGCCCCGGCACCGGTGCTGAATCAGGTGACGCTGCCAGCGACGGATCATGCCGCGTCGGTGGCATTCTACCGCCAGCTCGGCCTGCGGCTGATCGTGGACAGCCCGGCGGATGGCTATGCGCGGTTCGAGGCTGGCAATGGCACGACCTTGTCGATCCACGTCGGCCATGGGGCCCCGGGTGGCGGCGTGATCTATCTGGAATCGCTGCGTCTGGATGCCTGGGTGGCCGAACTGCAGGCGGCCGGGGCGCTGTTCGATCAGATGCCGCGTGATGAACCCTGGCTGTGGCGGGAGGCGCGCTTGCGCGATCCGGCCGGCAACCAAGTCTGCCTTTATGCGGCGGGCGAGAACCGCCGCTTTCCACCGTGGCTTGTGTGATTGGCGCGCATGGTGATGGATGATCGCCGGCGTTGACGAGGCCGGGCGCGGTCCATGGGCGGGGCCGGTGGTCGCAGCCGCCGTAGTCCTGCGCGGAAGCATTCCGCCCGGTCTCAACGACAGCAAGAAACTCTCCGCCAAACGCCGCGAACAATTGTTCGCCGCCCTGCACGCCAGCGATGCTATCATCGGCGTCGGGCAAGCCAGCGTGGCGGAGATCGACGCGCTCAACATCCTGCAGGCGACCTATCTCGCCATGACCCGTGCGGTCGAAGCGTTGGGCACTGACCCTTTCGAAATTCTTGTCGATGGCAATCGCCTGCCGAAATGGCGTTGGCCGGCGCGGGCGATCATCGGCGGCGATGCCAGCGTACCGGCCATCGCGGCCGCCTCGATCATCGCCAAGGTGACGCGCGATGCCATCATGACCGATCTGCATGGCCAGCACCCGCATTATGGCTGGGCCAGCAACCAGGGTTATGGCACTGCGGTGCATGCAGCGGCGCTGAAGATCCACGGGCCTTGCCTGCATCACCGCCGCAGCTTTGCCCCCATTCGCGCCCTGCTGTGAATATCGGCGGAGTGAGTCTTTTGAGTCACACCACTAGGGGTTGAGTCCACTGGTGCAGTCGGGACTCAAGATATGGTGGCGTTCCCGATTTGATTCACCAATGCAGCGAATCAGGGAATCTCACTGATTTCAAATGATTCTTGACCGCGACTCCGCACTGACTCATCCCTTGTCCACAAGCGACGGTGGAGCGGACGATGGCGGGTTTCAGAGACACGGATTTGCGCGATGCCGAGCGCCTGCCGGCCGAAACCGGCGCGTCGGGCCGCAAGACCGCGCCGAAGATCGACACCAACCGCATCATCATCGGCGATTGCATCGCAGCAATGAACGCGTTGCCGGCCGGCAGTGTCGATCTGATCTTCGCCGATCCGCCCTATAATCTGCAACTGGGCGGCGATCTGCACCGGCCGGATGGCAGCCAGGTGGACGCCTGTGACGATGATTGGGACAAGTTCGCCAGTTTCCAGACTTACGATGATTTCACCCGCGCCTGGCTGAAGGCGGCGCGCCGCCTGCTCAAGCCCGATGGCGCAATCTGGACGATCGGTTCCTACCACAATATCTTCCGCGTCGGCGCCGCGCTTCAGGACGAAGGCTATTGGATCTTGAACGACATCGTCTGGCGCAAGGCCAATCCGATGCCGAATTTCAAGGGCACCCGCTTCACCAATGCCCATGAAACCCTGATCTGGGCGTCGAAATCCGAAAACAGCCGCTATTGCTTCAACTATCACGCCATGAAGGCGATGAACGATGATCTGCAGATGCGGTCGGACTGGCTGATCCCGATCTGCAACGGCAATGAACGGTTGAAGGACGCCGGCACCAAAGCGCACCCCACCCAGAAACCCGAAGCCCTGCTGTATCGCATCATCGTGGCCTGCACGCGGCCCGGCGATATCGTGCTCGACCCGTTTTTCGGCACCGGCACCACCGGGGCGGTCGCCAAACTGCTCGGCCGGCAATGGATCGGCATCGATCGTGATGCCAACTATGCCCGCCTGGCCCAGCAACGCATCGACAATCTGCTGGCGCTCGACGGCGGCGAGACCCGCATCAGCGCCGGCCGCCGCGCCGAACCGCGCATCGCCTTTGGCAGCCTGGTCGAAAGCGGCATGGTCCGCCCGGGCACGCGGCTGTGGGGCCCCGGCCGGCGCTTTGGTGCGCAGGTCCGCGCCGATGGCAGCCTCGACATGGCCGGCCGCACCGGTTCCATCCACCAGATGGGCGCCGCGGCGCAGGGCCTGCCCAGCTGCAACGGCTGGACCTTCTGGCACACCGAAGCCGACGATGGCCAATTGGTGCCGATCGACGCCGCGCGGCAAAGCTATCGCGCCACGACGGCGGTGGCGGGCTGACGCGGACCCGTTCCGGCCTCTTGCCCGGCGCGTATCGACTGCGTAATACACCTGCCATCACCGCCCGCACGGGCCGCAGATGATGGGATGAACGCATGCGCAACTTTCTGATCGCCTCCAGCCTGATCGCGCTGGTGGCATCGCCGGTGATGGCGGCCGACAAGCCGGAACTGGGCAGCTTCGGCTTCGATGAAGCCGGCATGGACAAGAGCATCAAGCCCGGTGACGATTTCGTCGCCTACACCAGCGGCAGCTATCTGAAGACCCTGACGATTCCGGCCGACCGTTCGAACTATGGCATGTTCAGCAAATTGCGCGACCTCAGCCAGGAACGCACCCGCTCCATCATCGAAGGTGCCGCCAAGACGACCGCCGCGCCGGGCAGCAATGCCCAGAAGGTTGGCGATTTCTATGCCAGCTTCATGGACGAGGCCGGCATCGAGGCCAAGGGCCTGGCGCCGATGAAAGCCGAACTGGATGCCATCGCCGCCGTGAAGGACAAGGCGGAACTCGCCCGGCTGATCGGTGATGCCAGCCGCGAAGGCGTCACCAGCCCGATCGGCATCAGCGTGATCCAGGATCTGAAGGATCCGACGATCATCTCGGCCTATGTCGGCCAGGGCGGGCTGGGCCTGCCGGATCGCGACTATTATCTCGACGACAGCAACCCGCGCTTCGTTGCCGCGCGGGAGAAATACAGATCATTCATCGCCGAGCTGCTCACACTGGCCGGATATGACAATGTGCCGGCACGCGCCGCCGCCATCTATGATCTGGAGGTCAAGATCGCGAAGTTGCACTGGACGCAGGTCGAACAGCGCCAGGTCGACAAGATCTACAATCCGGTGGCCCGCGCCGAAATCGCCGCCGCCTATCCGGGCTTTGATTGGACGCAGTTCGTCACCGCGGCCGGCCTGGGCGGCCAGAACCAGTTGATCGTGGCGAATCCATCCGCCGTGAAGGGCGCGGCCGCGCTGTTCGCATCAGAGCCGCTCGCCGTTTGGCAGGATTATCTGCGCTTTCACGCGTTGCGCGGTGCGGCCAATTTCCTGCCCAAGGCCTTCGTCGATGCCAATTTCGCCATGACCAAGGCCCTGTCGGGCACGCCCGAATTGCAACCGCGCTGGAAGCGGGCGGTGGATTACAGCTCGGCCGTGCTCGGTGAAGCTGTCGGTGCGCTTTATGTGCAGCAATATTTCCCGCCGGTCGCCAAGGCCAAGGCCGACACGATGGTGAAGAACATCATCGCGGCGCTGGACGTGCGCCTCGCCAATCTGGCCTGGATGGATCCGAAGACCAAGGCGGCAGCGCGCGACAAGCTGGCCAGCTTCACCCCGAAGATCGGTTATCCCGACAAGTGGCGCGATTATTCGGCCCTGCAGATCATCCGTGGCGATGCGCTGGGCAACATCCGGCGTGCGGCGCGCTTTGATTACGAACGCGAACTGGCCAAGATCGGCAAGCCGATCGACAAGAGCGAGTGGGGCATGACCCCGATGACGGTGAACGCCTATGCCAACCCGCTGTGGAACGAGATCGTCTTCCCGGCCGCCATCCTGCAGGCACCGTTCTTCGATCCCAATGCCGATGATGCGGTGAATTATGGCGGCATCGGCGCGGTGATCGGCCACGAGATCACCCACCATTTCGACGATCAGGGCCGCAAGTTCGACAAGGACGGCAAATTGTCGGATTGGTGGACGAAGGAAGATGAAACCCGTTTCAAGGCGCTGACCGACAAGGTGGTGGCGCAATATGGCGCCTATGAACCGCTGCCGGGCCGCAAGATCAACGGCGAATTGACGCTGGGTGAAAACATGGCCGATCTGGCCGGCGTCAACATTGCCTATGATGCGTGGAAGCGCAGCCTGGGCGGCAAGCCGGCGCCAATGATCGGCGGCTGGACCGGCGATCAGCGCTTCCTGCTCGGCTTTTCGCAGGTGTGGCGTCAGAAATATCGCGATGCCATTCTCAACCAGTTGCTCACCGTCGATCCGCACTCGCCAGGCCATTATCGTGCCTATGTCGTGCGCAATCTCGACATCTGGTACAACAGCTTCGGGGTGAAGCCGGGCGAGAAATATTATCTGGCGCCGGCTGACCGCCTGAACGTCTGGTGAGGCGATATTACAGGCCGATCCTGAGTGAGGGGGAGGGGCTGCCGCTGGCCGGCGGCCCCTTCGCCTTTGCCCGCGCCGAGGTGCTGACACGGGCAGGGCATGAAGGGTTCATCGCTGCGGCTGACCTCCCCGACGACTGGCGCGACCATCTGACCCGGCCGCGACCGCTGCCGGCGCGGCTGGGCCAGGTTGCGTCGTTGCCGCTGATCATGGGTGTGCTCAACATCACGCCGGACAGCTTCTCCGATGGCGGCCGGAACGCCGCCCCAGCCATCGCCATCGCTGCCGCGCAGGCCATGCACGCAGCCGGGGCCGGCCTGATCGATCTTGGCGCCGAATCCACCCGCCCCGGTGCGGCGGCGTTGCCGGTTGCGGACGAGCTGGCGCGGCTCGCCCCACTGTGGGCCGGGCTGGCCGGTCTGCCGGTCTCCATCGATACGCGCAATGCAGCCGTGATGGCCACCGCGATCGATGCCGGGGCATGCCTCGTCAACGATGTCAGCGCGCTGACCCATGACCCGGCGGCGGCAGCATTGGTTGCGGCGCGCGCCGCGCCTGTGGTGCTGATGCACCATCAGGGCACGCCGGCCACCATGCAGGCCGCGCCCCATTATGATGATGCGCTGCTCGATGTGTTTGATTGGCTGGAGAGACGGATTGCCGCAGCGGTCGCCGCGGGCATCAGCCGCGACAACATCATCGCTGATCCCGGCATCGGCTTTGGCAAGGGACTCACCCACAATCTGGCGTTGCTGCGCGGGCTTGCGCTGTTCCACGGGCTGGGCGTGCCGATTCTGTTGGGCGCCAGCCGCAAATCATTGATTTCCAATGTGGCGGGCGATGTCCCGGTGGCGCAGCGCCTGCCGGGCAGCCTGGCCATCGCGCTGGCCGGGGCGCAGGCCGGCGTGCAGATGCTGCGCGTGCATGATGTGGCAGAGACGGTTCAGGCGATCCGCCTGTGGCGGGCCTGCCATCCGGCGTTGACCTGACAGCTTGGTCAGCGTGGCCACAAGCCATTTGCCCCTTCACAGCCGCGCGCAAGCTGCTAACACGCAGCCTGCACGGGTTGCGGGTTTGCAACCGGCTACGCATTCAACGAGGGTTTTGCCTGTCATGGCCAGCAACGAACAGCAGAACGACGCACATCGCTCGACCTATTCCAGCTTCACCGGCTTCACCAAGTGGGGCACGATTTTCGTGATCATGGTCCTGCTGGCGCTCTATGTGTTTCTGGTCTGATCTGCACCGCAATAGCCTGGGGGCCTGAATCATGAAGATCGCGGTGCTGAAGGAAACGGCGGCCAATGAACAGCGCGTGGCCGCGACACCGGAAACGGTGAAGAAATTGCTTGGCCTGGGCGCCAGCGTCGCCATCGAAAGTGGGGCCGGCGCCGGCGCACGCATCAGCGACAATGATTATGTTGCCGCCGGTGCGACGATTGCCAGCCGCAGCGACGTGATCGGCGGCGCGCAGATGGTGCTGGGCGTGCAGGGCCCGGCCGTCGCCGATCTGCCCGGCATCACCGCCGGCACGATCGTTGCCGCCATCCTGGCGCCGTTCAACGATCGCGCCAAGATCGAGTCCTATGCCGGGGCCGGCCTGATCGGTTACGCCATGGAATTCATGCCGCGCACCACCCGCGCGCAATCGATGGATGTTTTGTCCAGCCAGTCCAACCTCGCCGGTTACAAGGCGGTGATCGACGGGGCAGAGGCTTATGGCCGCGCCTTCCCGATGATGATGACCGCCGCCGGCACGATCAGCGCCGCGCGCCTGTTCGTGATGGGCGTCGGCGTCGCCGGCCTGCAAGCCATTGCCACCGGCCGCCGCCTCGGCGCGCTGGTGTCAGCCACCGACGTGCGCTCCGCCACCCGCGAACAGATTGAATCGCTGGGTGCCAAGGCGATCTTCGTGGAAAAGGTCGCCGGCATCGAAGGCGAAGGCGCCGGCGGCTATGCCACCGAAATGAGCGATGAATACAAGGCCGCCCAGGCCGAGCTGGTGTCCAGCCATATCGCCAAGCAGGATCTGGTGATCACCACCGCGCTGATCCCCGGCCGCCCGGCACCGCGTCTGATCACCGACGCGCAGCTCGCCTCGATGCGGCCCGGCAGCGTCGTCGTCGATCTCGCGGTGGACAGCGGCGGCAACGTCGAAGGCGCTGTTGCCGGCCAGATCGTCGAGCGTCACGGCGTGAAGATCATCGGCCACAGCAACCCGGCCAGCCGCATGGCACCCGATGCCAGCGCGCTGTACAGCCGCAACCTGTTCAACATGATCAACGCCTTCTGGGACAAGGAGGCAAAAGCCGCCGTGTGGCCCGCCGACGACGATATCGTGAAGGGCATCAAGCTGACCGAGGGCGGCAAGATCGTCCACGAACGGCTGCTCGGTTAAAAGGGGGCACTAGCCATGGATTTCCTGTCGATCCTGTCGATTTTCGTGCTGGCGGTGTTCGTTGGCTATTATGTCGTGTGGTCGGTCACGCCGGCGCTGCACACCCCGCTGATGGCGGTTACCAACGCGATTTCGTCGGTGATCATCGTCGGCGCGTTGATCGCGGCGGCGGCCGGCGCGATCACGGAAGGCGGCGGCCCGTCGCAGTGGCTGGGCCTGGCGGGTGTGGTGCTGGCCAGCATCAACATCTTCGGCGGCTTCGCCGTCACGCGGCGCATGCTCGCGATGTACAAGAAAAAAGACAAGAAGCCGGCGGCTTCGAAGTAAGGCAGGGGCGAAAACAATGGAACATGCAGTCGCTGCCACGCCCGCCTGGGCCGTGCTCGCTTATCTTGCCGCCGGGGTGCTGTTCATCCTCAGCTTGCGCGGCCTGTCGTCGCCGGAAACCAGCCAGGCGGGCAACCGCAATGGCATGATCGGCATGGCGCTGGCCGTGGGCACCTCGCTCATCCTCCATCCCACCGGCTTGCCGCTGATCATCGCCGCCATCGCCATCGGCGGCGGCATCGGTTGGGTCGTGGCCCAGCGCATCCAGATGACGGCGATGCCGGAACTGGTTGCGGGCTTCCACAGCCTTGTCGGCATGGCCGCCGTGCTGGTCGGCTGCTCGGCCTATCTCAATCCGGCGGCGTTCGGCATCGTCGACAGCGCGGGTGCCATGCTCACCGTGTCGCGGGTCGAACTCGGCCTGGGTGTCGCCATCGGGGCGATCACCTTTTCGGGGTCGATCATCGCCTTCCTGAAATTGTCGGGCCGCATGTCCGGCTCGCCGATCCTGCTGCCGGGCCGCCATGTGCTGAACCTCGGCGTGCTGGTCGGTATCCTGGTGCTGACCGGCCTGTTTGCCATCGATGCCGCGGCCGGCATGGGGCAGGGGCCGCTGCTGTGGATCATCCTCGGCCTCAGCTTCGTCATCGGTGTGACGCTGATCATCCCGATCGGTGGCGCCGACATGCCGGTCGTCATCTCCATGCTCAACAGCTATTCGGGCTGGGCGGCGGCTGCGATGGGCTTCACGCTGCAGAACACCGCGATGATCATCACCGGCGCGCTGGTCGGATCGTCGGGTGCCATCCTGTCCTACATCATGTGCAAGGCGATGAACCGCAGCTTCATCAGCGTCATCGCCGGTGGTTTCGGTGCCGATGCCGGCGGGCCCGCTGCGGCCGGCTCGGCGATCCAGAAGTCGTTCAAGGCCGGTTCGGCCGACGATGCCGCCTTCATCATGAAGAACGCCGAAAGCGTCATCATCGTGCCGGGGTACGGCATGGCCGTGTCCCAGGCGCAGCACGCGCTCAGGGAAATGGGCGAGCTGCTGAAGAAGGAAGGCGTCAGCGTCAAATACGCCATCCACCCGGTCGCCGGCCGCATGCCCGGTCACATGAACGTGCTGCTGGCCGAAGCCAATGTGCCCTATGATGAGGTCTTCGAACTCGAAGACATCAACAGCGAATTCGGCCAGTGCGACGTCGCCTTCGTCATCGGCGCCAACGACGTCACCAACCCGCTGGCCAAGACCGACAAGACGTCGCCGATTTACGGCATGCCGATCCTGGATGTGGAAAAGGCCAAGACCGTGTTGTTCATCAAGCGCTCGATGGGCGGCGTGGGTTATGCCGGCGTGGACAACCCGGTGTTCTACAACGACAACACGATGATGTTGTTGGCCGATGCGAAGAAGATGGTCGAGAATATCGTGAAGGCGCTGGGGCACTGATCGCAGCCGGGCGCGCAAATAGCGGAGCTATTTGCCGACTCCGGCAAGATCGGCCGGCGAGCGAAAAGGGCGGCCCCGACAGGCCGCCCTTTTTGACTCGTTCGACGGCGTGGCTCCGCCACGCTCTTTCTGCTTCTTGCTTGAACGACCAAACGGACTCGGCAGCTTGGCTGCCGGCCGTGCGGGCGTGAAACAACCCAGCTTGCGTTTGGCCCTCTCCCCACCCCCAACCCCTCCCGCAAGCGGGAGGGGAGCAGTAAGATATGCCCAAGCGGCTCCCCTCCCGCTTGCGGCAGGGGCTGGGGGTGGGTTCTGCCGCTAACCCGCCGGCTTCTCACTCCACAACGCCGGAAACAGCTTCTTCAACGCTTCCACCTTGGGAATATCGTTGATCGCGATATAGGGCTGGGTCGGATGCGCCCGCAGGTAATTCTGGTGGTAATCCTCGGCCGGATAGAAGGGCTTGGCACCTTCGAACGTCGTGACGATCTTCGGTTTCCAGGTGCCGGCCTTGGCCAGTTGCCCCACATAGGCCTTGGCGATGCGGTCCTGCTCCGCCGATCGGGCAAAGATCGCCGTGCGATACTGCGTGCCGCTGTCCGGCCCCTGAAAATTCAGTTGAGTCGGATCATGCGCCACCGAAAAGAACACGCGCAGCAAGGTGCCATAGGACACAATCGCTGGATCCCAGGTCACTTCCACCGCTTCGGCATGGCCGGTCATGCCGGTGCCGATGATCTCATAGACCGCCGTGGATTTGGCGCCGCCAGCATAGCCCGACACGACGGACTTCACGCCCTTCACCCGTTCGAACACGCCTTCGATGCCCCAGAAGCAGCCCCCGGCAAACACCGCCTTCTGCAGCGCGCCGCCAACTAACGGTGCATCGGCGGCGGGGGCAGGGGCCAATACCATGCGCTCGGCGGCGCAGGCCGGGGTGGCCAACGCCAACGCCAGAGCGATCAAGGAACGCTTCATGCGGTTTTCCCCGGAATGAACTGCAACGACAGGCCGTTGATGCAATAGCGCAGGCCGGTCGGCTTGGGTCCATCGTCAAACACATGGCCCTGGTGGCCGCCGCAGCGGCTGCAATGCACTTCGGTGCGCTCCATCATGAAGCTGCGATCCGTGGTGGTGCCGATCGCCGTCTTGCTGATCGGCTGCCAGAAACTCGGCCAGCCGGTGCCGCTGTCAAACTTGTGCGCCGAGCTGAACAGCGGCAGCGCGCAGCCGCGGCAGGCAAAGATGCCAGCGTGCTTCTCGTTGTTCAGCGGCGAGGTGAACGGGCGCTCGGTGGCTTCTTCCCGCAGCACGGCGTAGGCATCCTTGCCCAGCCGCCGCTGCCATTCGGCCGGCGTGAAGCTGACGGTGAAACGGCCGGCCGCAGCCCAAGCGGGCGCGGCAGCAGCGGCAAGGGGCAGGGCAGCGATCAGCCCCATGAATGCGCGTCGATCAGTCATGCCCCTTTATACGCCCGGCGCGCCTGAATGGTTACTTGGCAGCTTGTCGCAACCAAGCCGCACCCTGCGATTTGGCCAGCGTCACCAGATCGCCCATCACCACATTCATGTCGATCAGGTGCAGGCCCCAAACCTCCTGCACCTGGCCGCTGACCACGACATCGCCGTTGATCGTGTCGGTGCGCGGATCGGCGGGATCGGCGTTGATGCCGACCGACAGGATATTGGCATTGTCGCGGTTCATGCACTCGGCAGTGAGCAGGCCGGGCAGCCCGACAAACGGCGTGTAGATGTTGCGGCCCTTCGCCCATTTCGGCGGCGGCGCGCCATTGTCGACGATACCGACCCGATTGACCATCAGGGCGTTGACCGCCACGCGACCGCCAGCCAGCGCAGCCGGATTGGTGCAGGCTGCCGCCATGCCGGCCGGCGCCGCCGCGGGTGGCCGCCCGAACAGGCTCGCCGCCGGTACCGCCATGGTGTCGCGGAAGCTGACCCAACTGAGCACGCAGCCGGTCTGCGTCGCCGAACGGCACAGCGGCATCATCTTCAGATCGCCGCCGACATCCTTGCCCGCCGGCACCAGAAGATTATGCCCGGCCAGATAGGCGGCGATGACCTGGCTGGCCACTGGTTTGCCTTCGATATTCAACTGGAGCAGCGCCTTCAACACGCCGCTGCCCTGGCTGTGGCCGATCAGGATGACGCCGCGACCCTTGTTGTCGTGTTGCATGTAATCGGCAAAGGCGGCGGCGACGTCGCGATAGCCCATGGTGATGTCGGCGGTCACCGGCTTGCCGAGCATGCGGTCGCGCAAGCTTGCCAGCGTGACCTGACGATACAGGGGCGCGTACACCCGGCAGGCCTGGCGGAACGGCGCGGCCTGGAACAGCGCGACATTCTTCTCGGCCGGGTCGGCGATCATGTCGCTGTTGGGCGTCGGATCGGTGGAAACGGTGGGATAGACATAGAAGCAATCGATCGGCGGGTCTTTTGCGGCCGGCTGCATGTCCAGCTTCACCACCGCATCGGCCGCCACGATGCTGGCGCTGGCATCGCCGCTGCACGGATCATTGGCGCCCGGCCGGCAGAGCCAGGCCGCGGGATCGCGATAATCGGGGGCAGGGGCCGCCGGGGTCTGGGCCAGGGCTGGCGCTGCGAGCAGGGCGAGAAGGGGGAGAAGCAGATGTTTCATGAGCGTGATCCTGCTTTGATTCTGGCGCTCTGGAAAGGGGGGCGCTGGGCGCCACCCCTCCGTCTCGCTGCGCTCGCCACCTCCCCTGGAAGGGGAGGAGCTTGTTTGATCCTCCCCTCCAAGGGGAGATGGCAGCCGAAGGCTGACGGAGGGGTGACGCTCTGCGGGGCAAATGACCCCCTACTTCCATCCATCCTTGAGCAGCGGCGACACATCCTCGCCCATCTTCTCCAGCACGTCGACAATCCGCGCGCGGCCGGCATCATTCTGTGCCCAGAACATCGGCCCGCCGCGAAACACCGGCCAGCCATAGCCGTTGATCCAGACAATATCGATGTCGCTGGCGCGCTGGGCCTTGCCTTCGGCCAGGATGCGGGCGCCTTCGTTCACCATCGGGAAAAGGCAGCGCTCCAGGATCTCCTGATCGTCGATGGTGCGGCGGTTGATGCCCTTTTCGGCGGCATAGGCATCGATGATCGCCAGCGCGTCTGGATTGGGCGTGCGGTTGCGGTTTTCATCGTAGACATAGAAACCCTTGCCGTTCTTCTGGCCGCGCAAGCCGGCTTCGCACAGACGGTCGCGCACGGTTTCGCTCTTCGAGGTTTCGGCATTCCAGCCGATATCGAGCCCGGCGAGATCGCTCATCTGGAACGGCCCCATCGGGAAGCCGAAATCGGTGAGCACGCGATCGATATCCGCCGGCGCTGCGCCTTCCAGCATCAGCAGATTCGCCTGTTGCTGGCGGCGGCTGAGCATGCGGTTGCCAATGAAGCCGTGGCAGACGCCGGCAACCACGGCGATCTTGCCGGTGGCCTTGCCCATTGCCATCGCGGTGGCCAGCACCTGGGGATCGGTCTTTTCGCCGCGCACCACTTCCAGCAGGCGCATCACGTTGGCGGGCGAGAAATAATGCATCCCCACCACCGATTCCGGGCGCGACGTTGCGGCCGCAATTTCGTCGACATCCAGATAGGAGGTGTTGCTGGCCAGGATTGCCCCCGGCTTGGCGATCTGGTCGAGACGCCCGAAAATCTCCTTCTTGATCGCCATGTTCTCGAACACCGCCTCGATGATCAGATCACAGTCGGCGAGATCATTCATGTCGAGGCTGGGCGTCAGCCGGCCCATGCGGGCCTCGACCTCCTCCATGGAGAAGCGGCCCTTCTTGGCGCTGTTCTCGTAATTGCGGCGGATCACGCCGACGCCGCGATCCAGCGCCGCCTGCGCGGTTTCCACGATGGTCACCGGAATGCCGACGCTCAGGAAATTCATCGAAATGCCGCCGCCCATGGTGCCGGCGCCGATTACGCCGACCTTTTTCACCGGCAACGGCTGCACATCGGCGGCCAGGCCATCGATCTTGGCGGCGGCGCGCTCCGCGAAGAACACGTGGCGCTGCGCGGCGGATTGCAGGCCGGTCATCAGCTTCATGAATTCGCTGCGCTCGACCTTCAGGCCTTCATCGAACGGCAGCGCCACGGCGGCCTCGATGCACTTGATATTGGCTTCCGGCGCTTCGAAGCCGCCGAAGGCCTTGGCATTCCTCGCGCGGAACTCGGCGAAGAAGGGTGCCAGCTCGGCCGCGCTGCCGCCCAGCTTGCTGGCATCATCGCGCACCTTCTTCAGCGGGCGACCTTCGGCCACCACTTGCTGGGCAAAGGCCACGGCGCCTGCGGTCAGGTCACCATCGACCACCTGATCCACCAGCCCGGCGGCGAGCGCATCCCTGGCATTCATCTGCGCGCCGCTGGTCACCATCTCGGTGGCCTTCTTCGCGCCGACGATGCGCGGCAGCCGCTGCGTGCCGCCGGCGCCGGGCAACAGGCCCAACTTGACCTCCGGCAGGCCGAACTTGGCCTTGGCATCGCTCACCCGGTAATGCGCGCACAGCGCCACTTCCAGCCCGCCGCCCAGCGCGGTGCCGTGAATGGCGGCAATCACCGGCACCGGCGAATTTTCCATCGCATCCTGCACGGCAGGCAAGGATGCGCCGCGCGGCGGCTTGCCGAACTCGCTGATATCGGCGCCGGCGATGAAGGTGCGCCCGGCGCAGACCAGCACCACGGCCTTCACATCTGCGTGATCCGCCAGCGCTGCGAACGCGCCAGCCAGGCCATCACGCACATCGGCCGAGAGCGCGTTGACCGGCGGCGAATTGACCGTGACGATGGCGATCTCGCCTTGTGTGCCCAGATCGACGACGTTGTTGATGGCGGCCATGACAATTCTCCCCGGATCGTTGTTTGCTGATTGCTGTTAGCATGCGCTTCAGTGGTTTTGCAGCCCAAGCATTCTGGTATTGTGGATAGGTGCGGAATTTCGTAAAGTTACAGTTGTGGTAATCCTGCTCTCCTTTCGACAGATGTTGATGCGCGCAGCGTTGCCGGCGTCGTGCCTGCTGGTGGGCGGCTATTTCGCGTTCCACGCCGTCAATGGCCCGACTGGATACAGCGCGTGGCGCGAATACAAGGTGCAGCGCGCGAAGCTCGACACGGCGGTGGACAACAGCAAGGAACAGAAGGTCGCCCTGCAGCGCCAGTTGGCCTTGCTCAACCCGCGCGCCGTCAACCCCGATCTGGCCGACGAACTGGTGCGCCGCAACCTGGACATGATCCGCCCCGATGAAGTGGTGGTACCGCTGCCGATCGAACCCGGCACCGCGCCGACAGCGGGCGCACCGGCAGCCCGCTAACCAATTCGGTTCGCGGTCCAAAATCGCTGCTTGTCTCCCCAGGGTGCGACATTCATGCTCACCTGAATTGTGGGGCGGTCGTTGCTGCCCATTTGATGAAGGGTGACCGATTTGGCACGCAGCGCCGGCCGCAAGGCAGATTCCGCCCCCCCAGCAGCAAACTGGCCACGCCCGGAAGAACCCGAACGGTTCGTGGCCAGTGCCGAACAATATCTTGCCATGTACCGGGAGATGGTGCTGATCCGCCGTTTCGAGGAACGCGCCGGGCAGTTGTACGGCATGGGCCAGATCGGCGGCTTCTGTCACCTCTACATCGGCCAGGAGGCCGTGGTGGTCGGCATGCAGGCCGAGCTGCAGAAGGGCGACTCCATCATCACCGGCTATCGCGATCACGGCCATATGCTGGCGTGCGGCATCCCGGCGCGCGCGGTGATGGCGGAATTGACCGGGCGCGCCGCCGGCATCAGCGGCGGCAAGGGCGGTTCCATGCACATGTTCAGCGTGGAGCATGGCTTTTATGGCGGGCACGGGATCGTCGCGGCGCAGGTGCCGCTGGGCACCGGGCTGGCGTTTGCCCACAAATACAAGGGCGACGGCCATATCGCCGTGACCTATTTTGGCGACGGCGCGTCCAACCAGGGCCAGGTGTATGAAAGCTTCAACATGGCGGAGCTGTGGTCGCTGCCGGTGATCTTCATCATCGAAAACAACCAGTACGCGATGGGCACATCGGTGAACCGCGCCAGTTCCGAAGACCAGTTGTACCGCCGCGGTGAAAGTTTCCGCGTGCCCGGCCTGCAGGTGGACGGCATGGACGTGCTGGCCGTGCGCGGCGCCGCGAAGGCGGCAGCGGAATGGGTGCGCGATGGCAAGGGGCCGTTGCTGCTGGAAATGAAGACCTATCGTTATCGCGGCCATTCGATGAGCGACCCAGCCAAATATCGCAGCCGTGAAGAAGTGCAGGCGATGCGCGAGAACAGCGATCCGATCGAGCGGCTGAAGAAGGAATTGCTCGAAGCTGGCCACGCCGATGAGGCAGCCTTGAAAGCCATCGACCGCGAAGTGCGCGACGAGGTGGCCGATGCTGCCGATTTCGCGCTCGATGCGCCGGAACCGGATCTGGCCGAACTCCACACCGACGTGCTGCTGGGACGCTACTGATGCCAAAGATCAATCTTCCCGCCATGTCGCCGACCATGGAGGAGGGCACACTCGCCAAATGGCTGGTCGCCGTGGGCGATGTGGTGAAACCCGGCGACGTGATCGCCGAGATCGAGACCGACAAGGCGACCATGGAACTGGAAGCCGACGATGGCGGCACGGTGACCGCGCTGCTGGTGGCGGCGGGCAGTGAGGGCGTCAAGGTCGGTACGCCGATCATTGATATTGCCGGGGAGGATGATCTTCCTGCTCCCCTCCCGCTTGCGGGAGGGGCCGGGAGTGGGCCGGCGGCCGGCGCACCAACTGTGGAGCAGGTTCCAACGCCCAATCCCCACCCCCAACCCCTCCCGCAGGCGGGAGGGGAGCCGGTTGTGCTGGAATCCCCCGCCGGCCCAACCAAACGCCAGACCGTGCGCGAAGCCTTGCGCGACGCCATGGCCGAGGAAATGCGCACCGATGAGCGCGTCTTCGTGATGGGCGAGGAGGTCGCCGAATATCAAGGCGCCTACAAGGTGACGCAAGGGTTGCTCGCCGAATTCGGCGACAAGCGGGTCATCGACACGCCGATCACCGAATATGGCTTTGCCGGCCTGGGCGCCGGCGCGGCCATGGGCGGGTTGAAGCCGATTGTCGAGTTCATGACCTTCAACTTCGCCATGCAGGCCATCGATCACATCATCAACAGCGCGGCGAAAACGCTCTACATGTCGGGCGGGCAGATGCGTTGCCCCATCGTGTTCCGCGGCCCCAACGGCGCCGCGGCGCGGGTGGGCGCGCAGCACAGCCAGAATTATGGCCCCTGGTATGCCAGCGTCCCCGGCCTGATCGTGATTGCGCCCTATAGTGCCGATGATGCCAAGGGCCTGCTCAAGGCCGCCATCCGCAGCCCGGATCCGGTGGTGTTCCTGGAAAACGAGCTGCTCTATGGCCAGAGCTTCGATGTGCCCGAAGGTGATCATGTCGTGCCGATCGGCAAGGCGCGCACGATGCGGGCCGGCAAGGATGTGACGCTGGTCAGCTACTCGATCGGCGTGGGCGTGGCGTTGCAGGCTGCCGAAACGCTGGCCGCCGATGGCATCGAGGCCGAAGTGATCGACCTCAGAACCCTGCGTCCGCTCGACCGGGCGGCGGTGCTGGCGTCCTTGAAGAAAACCAACCGCATGGTGGTGGTGGAAGAAGGCTGGCCAACCTGCGGCATCGCGTCGGAGATCATGGCGATCTGCATGGAGGACGGCTTCGATGATCTCGATGCGCCGGTGCTGCGCGTCACCAATGTCGATGTGCCGTTGCCCTATGCCGCCAATCTGGAGAAGGCGGCGCTGTTGAAGGCCGAGGATGTCGTCGCCGCCGCCCGCACCGTTTGCTACAGGTAAGTCATGGCCGAACAAACCCGCATCGCCGTGATGATCGACGGCAGTTATTTCAACCGCGTGTCGAATTATTACAAGTTCGAACACCATACCGGCCGGCGCGTGTCCATGACCGGTCTGCTGGATTTGATCCGCGCCGCCACTGCCGACATGGAAGATGTGCCGCGCGCCCGCGCCCGTGTGGTGGCGGCGCATTATTTCCGCGGCCGTTACACATTGCGCGATCTGGAAGACCGGGCGCGCAGCCCCAATTTCGTCGAGGAATCGCTGCGCAACGACCGGGTATTTGATCAGATATTGGCGGCCAGCAACATCACATCGCATTACACCCGCATCGACACCATCGCCGATCCGCCCAAGGAACAGGGCATCGATGTCTGGCTGGCGCTGGAAGCGTTCGATCTGGCGGTGAGCGACCGCTGCGACGTGGTGGCGCTGGTGGCCGGCGATGGCGATTTCGTGCCGTTGGTGAAGAAGATCAACGCCATCGGCAAGCGCGCGCTGGTGGTGGCCTGGGGCATGAAATCCGAAACCGGCACCGAAGTGCGCTATTCCGCCAGCCTGGCCGGCACCGCCGCCTATTTCCTCGACATGGCCGACCTGATCGACAACCCGCGCGGTGACGAACAGCTCGATCTGGTTGACCAGCTGTTTGTGGACAATTGATCATGACCATCGATGTCACCATGCCCGCCCTGTCGCCAACCATGGAGGTCGGCACGCTGGCGAAATGGCATGTGAAGCCGGGTGATCTGCTGAAATCCGGCGACATCATCGCGGAGATCGAAACGGACAAGGCGACCATGGAAGTGGAGGCGGTCGATGAAGGCACAGTGGCCGAACTGCTGGTGGCCGAAGGCACGGAGAATGTGCCGGTGGGGGCGGTGATCATGCGTCTGGACGGGGAAGGGGAGGCGTCTCCGAAGGCGGCACCTGCGCCAAACCCCACCCCCAGCCCCTCCCGCGAGCGGGAGGGGAGCAGTTCGACCCCGGCGGCGGCGCCCGCTCCACCCGCACAACCTACTCCCCTCCCGCCTGCGGGAGGGGCTGGGGGTGGGCCTTCGGGATCGCGCACCATCGCCACACCGCTCGCGCGCCGGGTTGCCGAACAACAGGGCATCGACCTTTCAGCCATCAAAGGCACCGGACCCAACAACCGCATCATCCGTGCCGATGTGGACGCCGCAATCACCTCTCCACCAAAGGTTTCTGGAGCGGGAGAGGACGAAAGACGCGCGGAGCGCGGCCCGGGAGAGGGGGCGCCCGTGCCAACCCCGGCACCAACCGCGCCGCCAGCGCCGAAACCCGCCGCGCCGCCGCCCACCACCGATATCCCGCACACACTCGAAAAGCTTGGGCCAGTCCGCAAGGTCATCGCCCGCCGCCTCACCGAAGCCAAGCAGACGGTGCCACACATCTATCTCACCCTCGACGTCGAACTCGACGCGCTCCTGAAACTGCGCGCCGATCTCAACAAGGCGCTGGAACCGCGCGGGGTGAAACTCAGCGTCAACGATCTCGTCATCAAGGCGCTGGCGCTGGCGCTCAGGCAGGTGCCGAAATGCAATGTCAGCTTCGCCGGTGACAATCTGCTCGTCTATGATCGCGCCGATATCTCGGTCGCCGTCGCCGCGCCCTCCGGCCTGATCACGCCGATCATCAACGGGGCCGACACGAAATCCGTCAGCGTCATCTCCAGCGAGATGAAGGCGCTCGCCGAAAAGGCCCGCGCCGGCAAATTGCAGCCGCATGAATATCAGGGCGGCACGGCGTCACTGTCCAACCTGGGCATGTTCGGCATCAAGCAGTTCGACGCGGTGATCAACCCGCCGCAGGCGATGATCCTGGCGGTCGGCGCCGGCGAAAAACGCGCTGTGGTGAAGGGCGACGCGTTGGCGATCGCGACGGTAATGACGATCACCGGCAGCTTCGACCATCGCGCCATCGACGGCGCGGATGGGGCGGCGCTGATGGGCGCGGTGAAGGGCTTGATCGAAAGCCCGTTGGGGCTGGTGGCGTGACAAACCCCTCACCCCGCTCGCCTGCGGCGAGTCGCCCTCTCCCGCGAGGGGAGAGGGGAAGGAAAGCCTCATGACCCACGATCTCCTCATCCTCGGCTCAGGCCCCGGCGGCTATGTTGCCGCCATCCGCGCGAGCCAACTCGGCCTCAAGGTCGCCATCATCGAGCGCGAACGCTTGGGCGGCATCTGCCTGAACTGGGGCTGCATCCCGACCAAGGCGCTGCTGCGGACCAGCGAGATCTATCACTATATCACCCACGCTGACGCCTATGGCCTGAGCGTGGAGAAGCCGAGCTTCGACCTGAAGAAGGTCACCGACCGCAGCCGCAAGGTGGCGGCGCAACTCAACAGCGGTGTCAAATCGCTGATGAAGAAGCACAAGATCGAGGTCATTGAAGGGCAGGGGCGGCTGACCAGCGCCACCAGCATCGCCGTCACCACCGCCAGCGGCACCCGCGACCTCTCGGCAAAGAACATCATCATCGCCACCGGCGCCCGCGCCCGCGATCTGCCGGGTGTCGAAGCGGACGGCAACCGCATCTGGACCTATCGCCACGCCATGGTGCCGCCCGCCATGCCGACGAGGTTGCTGGTGATCGGTTCCGGCGCGATCGGGGTGGAATTCGCCAGCTTCTACAGCGACATGGGCGCCAAGGTGACCGTGGTCGAAATGCTCGACCGCATCCTGCCGGTGGAGGATGCGGACGTTTCAGCCCATGTGCAGAAGGCGCTGACCAAACAGGGCATGGCCATCATCACCGGCGCGAAGGTCAGCGACGTCAGCCCCGGCCCCGATGGCGTTACGGCCACCATCACCACCGCCGACGGCAAGGCCGCGACCGAGCACTACAGCCATGTCATCGTCGCCATCGGCATCCTGCCCAACACGCAAGATATCGGCCTGGAGGCGCTGAATATCGCCACCAACCGCGGCCATATCACCACCGATCCGATGTGCCAGACCAATGTGCCGGGCCTCTATGCCATCGGCGACGTCACCGGCCCACCCTGGCTGGCGCACAAGGCCAGCCACGAAGGCATCATCGCGGTCGAACATATCGCTGGCGGCCATCCGCACGCCATGGACGTGGGCCTGATCCCCGGCTGCACCTATGCCCGCCCGCAAGTCGCCAGCATCGGCCTGACCGAAGCCAAGGCCAAGGCTGCCGGGCACACGGTGCGCGTCGGCAAATTCCCGTTCATCGGCAACGGCAAGGCCATCGCGCTCGGCGAAGCGGAAGGCTTCGTGAAGACCGTGTTCGATGCCACCACCGGGCAATTGCTGGGCGCACACATGGTTGGCGCCGAAGTCACGGAGCTGATCCAGGGCTATGCCATCGCCATGGGCCTGGAAACCACCGAAGCGGAATTGATGCACACCATCTTCCCGCATCCGACGCTCAGTGAAATGATGCACGAAAGTGTGCTGGACGCCTACGGCCGCGCCATCCATTTCTGATGCTGCTGGCCGCCGTCTTGCTGTTGGCGGGGCAATCCACAGGCGGCTCGGCGGCGCTGCTGCCGCGGGGGTGGAGCGCGCTGTGCCCGCCCAAAACGCGCCCTGATGAAATTGTCGTTTGCACCAATCGCGATCCGCCGCCGTCGCCGTATCGCGCGCCGATCGCCATCCCGCGCGAGATTGGCGAGCGCGGCACCGCCAGCGTTTCGGCGGAACGCAACCGGCTGCTGGGGCCGGACGCCGGCACCGTCGGCACCTGTTCCGGCATCGGCCCCTCCGGCCCGTTCGGCTGCAGTTATCAGCGCTTCAAGGACAATGTGAACCAGGCCGCCGGCAGCCGTGATCCGCGCGGCCGTGTGTATGAACGCGTGCCGCAATAGGGTGCGTCAGACTGCCGCACTGTCACATGACAAAAAAGCAATGATGGCGCTTGAATACCAAATCGATATATTCCTATATCTTGCTCAACGGCCGAGCGAAGCGGCAACTGCCCTTGCCGCCAGCCTGGCCGCTGCGGGCGTATCGGGTACCTACCCAGTGGGCACCCGGTGCGTCCGTTTCCATCCGAAGGCCGCGATGAGGCCGCGACGTGCGGCCACGGCATCGGACCCCGTCGTCACACCGCCGCAAGGCGGGGCGCGCTGGCGTCATCCCATTCGACATGCACGGCTTCGAACTTGCCGGTGTCGTGGTTCAGCACCTTCAACACCCCTTCGGCAATGTCGAACAAGGCGCCCTGCAGATGCAGGGTGCCGGCGGCTTCGGCTTCGTTGACGAACGGGAAGGTGCGCAGATTGTCGATGGACAGGCGGATGGCCGCCAATTCCAGTGCCGCACAGGCATCGATGTCCGGCGACAGTTGCGCGGCAGCGCGGATGGTGTCGCGCGCTGGGGCGATCAGGCTCATCCAGCGGTCGATGAAACCGCCTTCGCCCATGGGGGCATCATCGAATGTGCCTTCCAGGCTGGCCTTGATGCCACCGCAACGTGCGTGGCCCAGCACCACGATGTGATGCACCTTCAATTGCGTGACCGCATATTCGATGGCTGCCGATGTGCTGTGTTGGGCATTGTCCCGATCACAGGGCGGCACCAGATTGGCGACATTGCGCACGACGAACATCTGGCCGGGTTCGGTGTCGAAGATGCGGGTGGGATCAACCCGGCTGTCGCAACAGGAAATCACCAGCACACCCGGCGCCTGGCCCTTGTCGGCAAGGGCGTCATAACGGCGGCGCTGTTCCTGATAAGCGCCGGTGCGGAACCGGGCATAGCCTTCGATCAGGGCCTTGAAAGCGGGCATGTTCATCCTCGTTCGCATTGTTGCAGAAACGCCATGCTAATCCGGCATGGCTGCTGCGTCACGGGGGAAACTTGGCATTCGTATTGCTGCGCGCTAGGCCTGTCGCATGAATGATCCCGTGTTGAGTCTGCCGCTGCAACGCAAGCCCGATTGGATCCGCGTCCGCGCGCCTACCGGGAAGGCGCACGCCGAAACCCGCGCGTTGATGCGCCGGTTGAAACTGAACACCGTTTGCGAGGAAGCAGCCTGCCCCAACATCGGCGAATGCTGGAGCCAGAAACACGCCACGGTGATGATCCTGGGCGACACCTGCACGCGCGCCTGCGCCTTCTGCAACGTCAAGACCGGCATGCCGGCGATGGTCGATGCGGCCGAACCCGGCCATGTCGCCGAAGCCGCCGCGGCGCTGGGCCTCGAACATATCGTCATCACTTCGGTGGACCGCGATGATCTGCCCGATGGCGGCGCCAGCCAGTTCGTCAAGGTGATCCAGGAACTGCGCCGCATGTCGCCCGGCACCACCATCGAGATCCTCACCCCGGATTTCCGCAACAAGATGGACCGCGCCGTCGAGATGATCGTGGAAGCCGGGCCGGATGTGTACAACCACAATCTGGAAACCGTGCCGCGCCTGTATCCGACCATCCGGCCCGGCGCGCGCTATTATCATTCGCTGCGCCTGCTGGACAAGGTGAAGGGCCTTTCACCCACGGTCTTCACCAAATCCGGGCTGATGGTGGGCCTGGGGGAAACCGCGCCGGAACTGCATCAGGTGTTTGACGACATGCGGTCGGCCGGGGTCGATTTCCTCACGGTTGGCCAATATCTGCAACCAACGCCGCGCCATGCCAAGGTGATGGAATATGTGCCGCCCGCCGCCTTTCAGGCCTTGTCCGCCGTGGCACGGTCGAAGGGCTTCCTGCTGGTCGCTGCCTCGCCGCTCACCCGCTCCAGCTATCACGCCGGGCGCGACTTTGCCGAGATGCAGGCGCGCCGCCGGGCGCAGGTTGCCAAGATCAGGCAAGATTCCGGGCGCTGATGCCGAAGCACCATGAAATCCGCCGGCTGCCGTGGTCGGCCGCCGAGATGTTCGATCTGGTCGCCGATATCGGCCGTTATCCGGAGTTTCTGCCGTGGGTGCAGGGCATGCGGGTCGGGCCGGCGCGGGACGGGGTTGTGCAGGCCGATATGGTGGTGGGCTTCCGCTTCATCCGCGAACGCTTCACCAGCCGGGTGACGCTGAACCGGCCGGCTCACATCCATGTCGATTATCTCGATGGCCCGATGAAGCATCTGTTCAACGACTGGCGGTTCAGCGAAGTGCCGGGTGGCGGCTGCGAAATTGATTTCAAGGTGGATTTCGAATTCCGCAACAAGGCGTTCGAGCGGTTGGCTGGCCTGTTCTTCACCCAGGCGTTCGAGCGGATGGTGGCGGCGTTCGTGACGCGGGCTGGCGCGCTGTACGGACCGCGGGGGTAGGGCGCGGCCGTTCTCAAGAGAAACCAGTCATCCTGAACTTGTTTCAGGATGACGTGTGCTGTTCTGGGTGGCGCGTCCTCAAGGCCGCAGCAATTCCAGCGCGACCAGCGCCGCCTGCCGGCGCACTTCGGCTCGGCCCAGATCGCCGAACTGGCGGGTGTCGGCCACCACGGCTTCCGGGTCCTCGCCGCGCACGGCACGGGCGAACACCACCAGGCCCACCGGCTTGCCGGGCGTGGCGCCGCCTGGCCCGGCGATCCCGGTGATCGACACGGCGATATCGGCGCCGCTACGCTCCAGCGCGCCGCGCGCCATCGCCCAGGCTGTCGCCACCGACACCGCGCCGAACGTGCCCAGCACATCCTCCGACACGCCGAGCATGTCCATCTTGGCCGCGTTGGAATAGGTGATGAAACCGCGATCGAACACGTCGGACGAGCCCGCAATCTCGGTCAGCGCTGCCGCCACCAGCCCGCCAGTACAGCTTTCGGCCGTGGCCACCGTGCGCCCGGCAGCGCGGTTTTCGGCGAGCACTGTTTCGGCGAGCGCTGTGAGTTCGGGGTTCATTGTTCGGGCAACCGCACGCTGGCCATCGCCTGCGCGGCCACGCCTTCCTGCCGGCCGGTGAAGCCCAATTTCTCGGTGGTGGTGGCTTTGACGCTCACACGATCCACTGCCAGCCCCAGGATTTCGGCAATCCGCGCCCGCATCGCTTCGCGGTGCGGGCCGATCTTGGGCCGTTCACAGATCAGTGTGATATCGACATGATCGATGATGCCGCCGCGTGCCCGCACCAGGGTGGCGGCATGGGCCAGGAACTGGTCCGACGCGGCGCCGCGCCAGCGTTCGTCGCTGGGCGGGAAATGATCGCCGATGTCGCCGGCCGCGATGGTGCCGAGCAGCGCATCGGTGAGCGCGTGCAAGCCAGCATCGGCATCGCTGTGGCCGATCAGCCCGGCATCATGGGCTACCCGAACCCCGCACAGCCAGACATGATCGCCCGGCCCAAAGCGGTGCACATCGAAACCGGAGGCGGCGCGGGAGCTATGGATCGTCATCGCCGCCGCTTTGGCAAAATCATCCGGCTCCGTCACCTTGAAAGCGCGTTCATCTCCGCAAGTGATCGCCACCGTCAGGCCAGCGCTGAGCGCAATCGCCACCTCATCCGTTGCACCCGGCGCTGCCGCCCGATGCGCCGCCAGCAACGGCCCATAACGAAACGCCTGCGGGGTCTGCACCCGCCACAACCCGTCACGATCGACGCTGCCTGAAAAGCGCCCGTCCGCGCCGCGGCGCAAACTGTCGACCTGGGGCAGGGCCGGGCAGGCGCCGTCCACCGCTGGATCATCAAATGCCGCGACCAGCGCAGCGATCACGCTGCCGGGCACGAAGGCGCGCGCTGCATCATGCACCAGCACCACATCGGGCGGATCGCCCTCAAGCGCCTCCAGCCCGGCCAGCACGCTCGCCTGCCGCGTCGCGCCGCCGGCGACAGGCTCGGGCAGGGCGAGGCCCGCCACCGCCGCATCATAGAGCGCGCGGCCGTCCGGATTGATCACCACCGTTACACCCGCATGCCCCAGCAACCCCTGCACGGCATGGCGCAGCAGCGGTTGCCCGTTCACGTTGCGATACTGCTTGGGCACGCCGCCGCCGGCCCTGATCCCGGAGCCTGCCGCGACGATGATAGCGTGAATGCGCATGGCCGCGTGCTTAGGCCGGCATCGCCTTGTCGAAAAGGCCCTTTGTGGGCTATGGGCGCGCCAGCATGAGCCTGATCGCCCCCATCCACATCGGCCCCAACCGCATCGACGCGCCCGTCATCCTGGCGCCGATGACCGGTGTGACCGACATGCCGTTCCGCACACTGGTGAAGCGCTTCGGGGCGGGGTTGACCGTCACCGAGATGATCGCATCCGAAGCGATGATCCGCGAAACGCGGCAGAGCCTGCAAAAGGCCGCCTGGCACGCATCGGAAGAGCCGGTTTCAATGCAGCTTGCCGGCTGCGAGCCCGATCGCATGGCCGATGCCGCCAAGCTGAACGAGCAGAAGGGCGCAGCGATCATCGACATCAACATGGGCTGCCCGGTGAAGAAGGTGGTCAACGGCCACGCCGGATCATCGTTGATGCGCGATCTGCCGCTGGCCACGCGGCTGATCCGCGCCACGGTGCGCGCCGTCGAATTGCCGGTGACCCTGAAGATGCGCATGGGCTGGGATCACAACAGCCTCAATGCCCCCGAACTGGCACGCATCGCCGAAGGGGAAGGCGTGCAACTGATCACCGTCCACGGCCGCACCCGCAACCAGCTTTACAGTGGCCATGCCGATTGGGCTTATGTGGCGCAGGTGAAAAATGCCGTGCGCCTGCCGGTGATCGTCAATGGCGATATCTGTTCGATCGATGATGCGCGCACCGCGCTGGCGCAAAGCGGTGCCGATGGCGTGATGATCGGCCGCGGCGCCTATGGCCGGCCGTGGCTGATCGGCCAGGTGATGGCGGCGCTGACCGGTCGCGACGTGCCCGCCGATCCGACGCTGGAACAGCAGCACGCGCTGGTGCGCGAACATTATGGCCTGATGCTCGATCTTTATGGGCCGTTGAATGGCGTCAATCTCGCCCGCAAGCATCTGGGCTGGTACACCAAGGGCCTGCACGACAGCGCGCAGTTCCGCAACGCGGTCAACCAGATCACCGATGCGCAGGTTGCGCTTGGCATGATCGACCGCTTCTATGCGGCGCAGGCGCAACTGCCGGAGCTGCGCGCCGCAGCCTGATGCCGTTCCACGCCCGCCCCGCAAAGGGGGAGGGCGCTTGTTCAGGCACCTGTCGCACAGGCGCAACGCTGCGGCGACTGGGTGTGTTCCCGGCGCAACAGTTTGGCCTTATACATCGTCACAGTGACGGCTGATTCGACTCCATCCCACCGCACCGCACGGCCCCGTCGCCGTGCCATGGCCATGCGCCTGCGCAGGCAGTGGCGGCGCTTGTCCCGCTCGCGCAGCATCTACCCGCGGCTCGAACTGGCTGCGGCCATCGCCACCATCGTGCTCGGCTGGTCGAGCTATGCCTATCTGACCGGGCGCGGCCTGCCGGCCAATGGCGCGTCGCAATCGCTGGTGGGCCTGCTGCTGGTCGCCAGCCTGGTGCCGGCGATGCTGCTGATCGTGCTGATCGGTCGCCGTGTCGCCATCCTGATCACCAACCGGCGCCGTGGCCTGGCCGGCGCGCGGCTGCACTTGCGGCTGGTGGCGCTGTTCTCGGCGATTGCGGCGGTGCCGACACTGCTGGTGGTGGCGTTTGCCTCGCTGTTGTTCCAGTTCGGCGTGCAGTTCTGGTTCTCCGATCGGGTGAAAACCATCCTCGATGGCTCCAATCAGGTCGCGCAGGCCTATGTGGAGGAAAACCGCAGGCGCATCGCCGATGATATCGTGGTCATGGCCGCCGACGTCGCATCCTATGGCCGCGATTTCGGCGAGGGCAGCGCGCTGTATCGCCGTGGCCTCGATTTCCAGGTCGCCGGCCGCACCCTCACCGAAGCCGCGGTGGTGCATCGCGATGCCGGTGGCCTGGCGCTGATCGCGGTCAGCAAGGCGACCCCGGCTGAAGCGCTGCGCCATATCGCCAACATGCGCCTCGACCGCGCCGTCAACGCGCCGGTCACGCTGATCGGTACCGGGGCCGACCGGGTGGAGGCCGCTGTTGCCGTGCCCGCCAACCCCGGCACCTTCCTGTATGTCAGCCGCAAGGTCGATCCTGCCGTGCTGGCCCGCGCCCGGCAGGCGGCCAGCGCGCTGGGTGATTATAATCTGCTGATGGAACGCGGCCGCACCATGCAGTTGCGTTTCAATCTGGTGCTGATGGCGGTGTCATTGCTCACCCTCATTGTCGCCATCTGGTTCGCACTGTGGCTGGCAAACCGGCTGGTGGAGCCCATCGCCCGACTGGTATTCGCCGCCGAGCGGGTGGGGGCAGGCGATCTGGATGCGCGCGTGCCGGTAGGCGGGGCGGCCGACGAGATCGGCGCGCTGGAGCGCGCCTTCAACCGCATGACCGGACAGTTGAAAACCCAGCAAACCGCGCTGTTGTCGGCCAATGATGAACTCGACACGCGTCGCCGGTTTACCGAAACCGTGCTTGCCGGCGTGTCGGCCGGGGTGATGTCGATTGCCCCCGAAGGCATCATCCGCGTCGCCAACGCCTCGGCCGCCGCCTTGCTGGCGGTGCCGCACCGGGCCATGCGCGGGCAATATCTGCAGGATGTCGCGCCGGAACTGGCCGAATTGCTCGATGCCGCGCGGCAGACAGGCGATGCCGCCGGCCAGGTGCGTATCCAGCGCGGGACCGAAACCCAGACGCTGGCGGTGCGCATCGGCGCGGCTGCAGAGGGCAGCCGGATCGGCGCCGATGATGGTTATGTGCTCACCTTCGACGATATCACCGCGCAGCTTGCCGATCAGCGCCGCGCCGCCTGGGCCGATGTCGCCCGGCGCATCGCGCACGAGATCAAGAATCCGCTCACCCCGATCAGCCTGGCCGCCGAGCGCTTGCAGCGCAAATTCGGCCGCCAGATCAGCGAGGATGCCGAAATCTTCACCACGTTGACCGGCACCATCGTCCGCCAGGTTGGCGATCTGCGGCGCATGGTCGATGAATTTTCGGAATTCGCCCGCCTGCCCAAACCGGTGTTCGCGCCCGAACCGCTCGATCGCATCCTGCGTCAGGCGCTGGTGTTGCAGGAGGTGGCCTTTCCCGCCATCCGCTTCAGCCTTGATGTCGCCGCCGATACAACGCTGGCCTGTGCCACGCTCGTCTGTGACCGCCAGCAACTGGCACGGGCGCTGACCAACCTGATCAAGAACGCCGCCGAAAGCGTGACCGCCCGCACCGAACGCGATGCGCAGGCCGGCTTGCCCGAACGCCCCGGCGAAATCGCGATCCGGGTCACGACCGACGATGATCAGGCCGGCATCGCCATTGCCGACAATGGCCTCGGCTTCCCGGCGGAAGACCGGGCCCGCCTGCTCGAACCCTATGTCACCACCCGGGCGCGCGGCACCGGCCTTGGCCTCGCCATCGCTGCCAAGATCATCGAAGAACATGGCGGCACGCTTGAACTCTCGGACAATCCGGTGCCCGCAGGGTCCGCCGTGCCCCCCGGCGCGCTGGTGGTGGCGCGCATCAGCCGCGCGCTGCTCGCGACGCCCCAGAACAGCGCAGCGCCCCCCGCCACTGCCACCACCGCCCCCACCACCATTTCCGCATGAACAGGACTGCCCATGGCCCTTGATATCCTGATCGTCGATGATGAAGCCGATATCCGGGATCTCGTGGCCGGTGTGCTTGGCGATGAGGGCTTTGAAACCCGCGTCGCTGCCAATAGCGATGGCGCGCTGGCGGCGATCGCCGAACGCCGGCCCAGCCTGGTCATCCTGGATGTCTGGCTGCAGGGCTCGACGATGGATGGCATCGAGCTGCTCGATGTGATCAAGACCCGCGATCCCGGCTTGCCGGTGGTGGTGATTTCCGGCCACGGCACGCTCGATACCGCGGTCGCCGCCATCAAGCGCGGCGCCTATGATTATATCGAAAAACCGTTTCAGGCCGAACAATTGCTGCTGGTGGTGCGCCGCGCCACCGAAACCGAACGGCTGCGCCGCGAATATGAGGCGTTGAAGGAGCGGGTTGGTTATGATGCCGAATTGACCGGCACGTCGCCACAGATCAACCAGGTGCGCGCCACATTGCGCCGCGTGGCCGCCACCGGCAGCCGTGTGCTGATCACCGGCCCGGCCGGCAGCGGCAAGGAAGTCGCCGCGCGCCTGCTGCACCAGTGGAGCCCACGCGTCGCAGCGCCGTTCGTTGTCGTCTCGGCCGCACGCATGACGCCGGATACCGTCGAGGAGGCGCTGTTCGGAATCGAGACCGCTGGCGACCGCATCCGCGCCGGCCTGCTCGAACAGGCGCATGGCGGCACGCTGTTTCTGGATGATGTGGCGGACATGCCAGCCACCACCCAGGCCAAGATCCTGCGCGTGCTGACCGAACAGGTGTTCAGCCGCGTTGGCGGGGCGCGCATGGTGCGGGTGGATGTGCGGGTGATTTCCGCCACCAGCCGCGATCTGTCGGCCGAAATCGCGGCGGGGCGCTTCCGCGAGGATCTTTATTACCGGCTGAATGTCGTGCCGGTCAGACTGCCACCCTTGTCGGAACGGCGCGAGGATGTCGCCGAACTTGCCCTGTATTTCCTGGCGCGCTTTGCCGCCGAACGCGGCCTGCCAACACCCGGCATTTCCGAAGATGCACTCGCAGCGCTGCAAACCTATGATTGGCCCGGCAACGTCCGCCAGTTGCGCAACGTCATCGAACGCACGCTGATCCTGGCGCCGGTGAGCATGGCGCAGATCGATATCGACATGCTGCCCCCCGAAGTGACGGCCGAACCGGCGCGGCTGGTGCCCGGCCAGGCGGTACGTTCGATCATGGGAACACCGCTGCGCGAAGCCCGCGAAGCTTTTGAACGTGAATATCTGCGCGCCCAGATCCGGCGCTTTTCCGGCAACATCAGCCGGACCGCCACCTTCATCGGCATGGAACGCAGCGCCCTGCATCGCAAGCTGAAGGCGCTTGGCCTCGCCGACGAACCGGCTGGCGAAGAAGACGCAGATGGGGGCGGGGGATGAATGACCACTGCCATTGCGCCCTGACTGTGGCGAATGATGTCATTGTTGGTCCGTCGGGCAGCCGCTACGGACTGGAAGTGGCAGCCTCGGTTGCCCAAAAACAAGAGGATGGCCCGATGGCAGACAAACCCAATAGTTTGCAGGACATGTTCCTCAACACGGTGCGCAAGACGCGCACGCCGGTCACGATGTTCCTGGTCAACGGCGTGAAGCTGCAGGGCGTCATCACCTGGTTCGACAATTTCTCGGTGCTGCTGCGCCGTGACGGCCACAGCCAATTGGTGTACAAGCACGCCATCTCGACGGTGATGCCAGCCACCCCGCTGCAACTGTTCGAGGCCGAAACCGAAGAAGATTGAGTATTTGAGCGCACCGACCGCGAAGGGAACCAAACCAGCGCCCTCCCCCTGAGGGGAGGGCAACTCGGCGCCAGCCGAGCGGGGTGGGGGTTTTTCATGTGGCCACGCGAGCAACCCCCACCCCGCTCTCGCCAAGGGGCGAGAGTCGCCCTCCCCTCAAGGGGGAGGGCGTTGAATTCGCCCATTTGACAACAGAGTATCGCGTTTGAATCAGATCCCAACCGGACCCACCGAGGCCGGCGTTCCCGACATCACCATCGGCGCGTTCGACGAAGCGCGCGGCATCCGCACCGGATCGCGCGCGCTCGTTGTGCTGCCGGTTCTCGCCAGTGGCAGTGCCAGCGCGCTGCGCTCACCCGATGCCAAGCTGGCCGAAGCGGTCGGCCTGACCAATGCCATCGCGCTCGATGTCGTGCATGCCGAAATCGTCAAGTTGCGCGCGCCCAACGTGTCGCGCCTGCTCGGCACCGGGCAGATCGCGCGGCTGGCCGGGGTGGTTGCGGCGCTTTGCGTGGAGGTTGTGATCATCGATGGCCCGGTCACCCCGGTGCAACAGCGCAATCTGGAAAAGGAACTGAAGGCCAAGGTGATCGACCGCACCGGGCTGATCCTGGAGATTTTCGGCGAGCGCGCGAGCACATCCGAAGGCACGTTGCAGGTCGAACTGGCGCATCTTCACTATCAGGCCAGCCGGCTGGTGCGCAGTTGGACCCACCTCGAACGCCAGCGCGGCGGTTTCGGCTTTCTCGGCGGCCCCGGCGAATCGCAGATCGAAACCGATCGCCGCCTGATCCGGGACCGCATCGCCCGGTTGCGCAAGGAACTGGAAGATGTGCGCCGCACCCGCGGCCTGCACCGCACCAACCGGCAAAAGGCGCCGTGGCCGGTGGTGGCGCTGGTCGGCTATACCAACGCCGGCAAATCGACCTTGTTCAACCGGCTGACCGGCGCCGAGGTGCGCGCCGAGGATCTGCTGTTCGCCACGCTCGATCCCACCATGCGCGCCATCAAGCTGCCGGGGCATGACAAATTGGTGCTGTCCGACACGGTCGGCTTTGTCTCCGATCTGCCGACACAACTGGTGGCGGCGTTCCGCGCCACGTTAGAGGAGGTGCTGGAGGCCGATCTGATCGTGCATGTCCGCGACATCAGCCACCCGGACAGCGACGCGCAGGCACAGGATGTGATGAAGGTGCTGACCGAACTTGGCCTGGCCCCGGAAGGGCGCGAAACGCCGATGCTCACCGTGTTCAACAAGATCGACGCGATGGACGCCGAACAGCGTGAAGCGTTGCAGGCGCGCACCGGCGGCGATGCCATTCCGGTATCGGCATTGACCGGCGAGGGCCTGGACGAACTGCGTGCGGCCATGGACATTGCGCTGCGGGTCGGTGCGCGTGTTCACCGCTTCGTGCTGCCCGCCGCCGATGGCAAGCGCCTCGCCTGGTTGCACAGCCACGGCGACGTGGTCAGCGAAGCCTATGACGATGATGGCGTCACCATCGAGGTGCGCCTGTCGGACAAGGACCGGGCGCGGTTTGCGGCGATGGAACTGGCCTGACCGCCGTTCCGCGTGCCCACAGCCGCCGTGCCGCCAGCGTTGCCGGCAAACCAGCCGCAATAGATAGGGTCTTTCCCAGGCCCGTCGCCGATGGCAGAAGCGAGCGATGCCAAATCTGTTTCGTTATCTCGTGCTCACCCCATTGCTGGCGCTTGGCCTGACGGCTGCGGCGCGCGCCGATGATGCGCGCGCCACACCGGCGCAATTGGCGGCCTTTGCCGACTGGCTCAACATTTACCGGGCAGAGGCCACCGCACGCGGCCTGAAGCCGGAATGGCTGGATGCCGCGCTGGTCGATGTGGCGCTGGTGCCGCGTGTGATCGGCGCCGATCGCAGCCAGCCCGGCGGTACCGCACGCCCGGTGCGCTTTCCGGATTATCTCGCGTCGAAATTCCGCGGCGACCGCATTCCCCATGGCCAGCGCCAGTTCGCCGCCAACCGTGAGGCGCTGGCCCAGGCCGAAGCGCGCAGCGGTGTGCCGGCGGCCGTGATCGCGGCAATCTGGGGCATCGAAACCAGCTATGGCCGGGTGCTCGGCCGCCACGATCTGCCGTCGGCGCTGGCCACCTTGGCCTTCGAAGGCCGCCGCGCCGCGCTGTTCACCCGCGAACTCGATGCCGCGGTGCAGATGGTGGGGGAAGGCCGCGTGGCGCGCGGCGCGATGAAGGGCAGTTGGGCCGGCGCCTTCGGGCAGACGCAGTTCCTGCCGTCATCCTACCTCAGCCACGGTCGCGATGGCGATGGCGATGGCCATGTCGATCTGTGGGGCAGCCTGCCCGATGTGTTTGCCTCCATCGGTCATTATCTCGGCATGTCCGGCTGGCAGGCCGGCGAGGGCTGGGGCTTTCGCACCCTGGTGCCCGAAGGCTTTGATCGCGCCGGCGTGGCTGCGGCCGAGCCGCCCAACCGCTGCGTGGCACCGCTGGCCCGGCACAGCGCGCTGAAGCCCGCGCGCGAATGGCGCGCCATGGGCTTTACCCCGGTCAACGCTGGCTGGCCGGGGGATGACGTGTCGATGAGCCTGATCGAGCCGGACGGAGCCGGGCAGGGCGCCTATCTGGTCACCGGCAGTTATCGGGCGATCCTGGGCTATAATTGCTCCAATCTCTATGCGCTGTCGGTCGGGCTGCTCGCCGACGCCATCAGCCTGGCGCCCCCCAATGCTGCGCCCGAGGGGGCCGTGGTGGCGGGGAACAGCGCCCCATGATCAGGATCTGGGCGGCGCTGCTGGCCGGGCTGCTGGTCACGGCCTGTGCCGGCGGCAACAGGCCGGCCCCGCGCCGCGCCGCGCCGCCGCGCTCTGCAGAGCCTTCGCAGGACGCCAGCGCCGTCGCCCGCGATGCGGCCCGGCTGGGCAATTGGCCCGTGAAGATCGGCAAGCCCTATCAGGTCGCCGGCGTCACCTATTATCCGGCCGATGATCGCGACTATGCGGAAGAAGGCATCGCCAGTTGGTATGGTCCCGGCTTCCACGCCGGCAACACCGCCAATGGCGAAACCTATGATCAGGACGATATCACCGCGGCGCACCGCACCCTGCCGATGCCGAGCTGGGTGGAGGTGGAGAATCTCGACAACGGCCGCCGGCTGACCGTGCGCATCAACGATCGCGGCCCGTTCGCCCGGCAACGCATCATCGATCTGTCGCGCAAATCGGCGCAGTTGCTGGGCGTCGATCGCGCCGGCACCGCGCGGGTGCGATTGCGACGGATCTATCCGGAGGGCAAGCCGCCGCTGGATGCACCCACCGTGATCGCAGCGGTGCCGGTGCCGTCAGTGGCCACGGTGGCTGTGCCAACCGCCACGAATGCAGCCACGCCGGGCAAGAGCTGGCTGGTTCAGGTCGCGGCACTGGCCGATGGTGGCCGGGTGTCCTGGCTGACCGGCTATCTGGCCAGCTTTGGCCCGGTGCGCACCGAAGCGGCACCTGGCGGCCTCACCCGGATACGGCTCGGCCCGTTTGCCAGCCAGGCCGATGCCAGCGCGGCGCTGGCGCAGGTGCGCGCTGCGGGCTATGGCGATGCCAGATTGATTCCGCCTGCGGGCGGACGTTAGGTTGAACAAGGATCAGTGTTGCGATGCGTTTGATTTTTCTGGTTTCCTCGATTTTTCTATCCACCGCACTTGCTGCGCCCGTTCTGGCCCAGAACACCGCTTATGATCCCGCTGCCCCGATCGCCTATCTGAAAGATCTGCAAACCGGCCGTGTGCTGTTCGCCAAGAATGCCGACCAGAAGATGCCACCGGCATCGATGGGCAAGATGATGAGCGTCTATGTCGCCTTCAAGCTGCTGAAGGCCGGCGAAGCCAGCTTGAACCAGACCGTGCTGGTGCGGCCCGAAACCTGGACCAAGTGGAACAACAAGGGCAGCACGATGTTCCTTTCGGTGAACGAGCAGGTGAGCGTCGAAAATCTGCTGCATGGCATCGTGACCTTGTCGGGCAATGATGCCTGCATCGTGCTGGCCGAAGGCCTGGGCGGCACCGAAGCCAATTATGTCGCGCTGATGAACCGCGAGGCCAAGCGACTGGGCCTGAAGAACAGCAATTTCGCCAACACCAACGGCTGGCCCGACGCGCAGGAATATGTATCGGCGCGCGATCTTGCGACCATCGCTGAAGCGACGATCCGCGACTTTCCCGATCTCTACAAGCGCTTCTATGGCATGGGGAATTTCACCTGGGGCAAGACCATGGGGGCGGGGCAGGACATCACCCAGACCAACCGCAATCCCTTGCTGGGCAAGGTTGCCGGTGCCGATGGCCTGAAAACCGGCCATACCGATGAAGCCGGCTATGGCTTCACCGGTTCGGCGGTGCAGAATGGCCGCCGCCTGGTGATGGTGGTGGCCGGGCTGGACAGTTTCGGCGCGCGGGTGGCCTCCAGCGTCGATTTCATGAACTGGGGCTTTGCCGCCTGGCAGAATATGCCGCTTGGCAAGAAAGGCCAGGTGATGGGCCAGGCCGCCATTGCCGGCGCCGCCGAAGCCACGGTGGCCGCCACTGCGCCGCGTGATCTGTTCATCACGCTGCCGCGCGGCTTTGGCATGGAGCGCAAGGCCGTGGTGGTCGCGGTGCCCGGCCTGACGGCGCCGTTGAAGGCCGCTGCCAAGGTCGCCGATCTGGTGGTGACCATGCCCGGGCAGGCATCGGTGAAGCTGCCGCTGGTCACCCCGGTGGCCATCGAGGAAGCCAATTTCGTGCGCCACGGCTGGAACTGGCTGATGGGCCTGTTCGGCTGATGACGGCTGGCCGCTTCATCACGCTGGAGGGCGGGGAGGGGAGCGGCAAGTCCACCCAGGCACGCCTGCTGGCCGAAACCCTGCGCGCGCAGGGGCTTGACGTGGTGCTGACCCGTGAGCCGGGCGGCACGCCGGGGGCCGAAGCCATCCGGGGACTGCTGGTGACCGGCGACGATGCGCGCTGGACGGCATGGAGTGAGGCGTTGTTGATGACCGCGGCGCGCGTCGATCATGTCGTGCGCGTCATCCGGCCGGCGCTGGCCCGCGGCGCCACCGTGATCTGCGATCGTTACATCGATTCGACCCGCGCCTATCAGGGGGCCGGGCGCGGCCTGCCCGACGAGGCGTTGATTGCCCTGCATGAAATGTCGGTCGGGCTCTGGCCGGATCTCACGCTGGTGCTGCTGCTGGATGAGGCCGAAGGCCTTGGTCGCGCCGCCGCGCGCGGCACCGCCGAAGCCCGTTTCGAAGCCATTGGCAGCGATTTCCACGCCCGCGTGCAGGGTTTCTTCGCCAGCCTGCCCACCAGCGACCCGCAACGCTGCCGCGCGATCCCGGCCAGCGGCAGCATCGATATGGTGGCCGCCCGCATCATGGCGGCCCTGTGACCCGTCTGATCGGCCACCAGCAGCAGGTCACGGCGTTCATGGACGCCTTCACTGGCGGCCGCCCGCATCACGCCTGGCTGCTCGCCGGCCAGCAGGGCCTGGGCAAAGCGCAATTCGCCCACGCCGCCGCGACCTGGCTGCTCGCCGGTGCGCCGGCAGGGGTGGATTTCAGCGTGGCCGCCGATTGCGAGGCGGCCCGGTTGATGGCGGCCGGCTCGCACCTTGATTTCCGCCTGCTCGAGCGCTTGCCCGCCAAGACCGGCAAGCTGCGCGCCGAAATCGTCATCGGCCAGATCGTGCGCCGTGATGCCAGCGATCCGCAACCGCTGCGCGAATTCCTCACCGGCACGCCGATGCTGGGCCAGCGCCGGGTGGTGATCGTCGATGCCGCCGACGACATGAACCGCAACACAGCCAATGCGTTGCTGAAGAATCTTGAAGAACCATCGCAAGACACGATCTTCCTGTTGGTCAGCCACACACCGGGTCGCCTGCTGCCCACCATCCGGTCGCGCTGCCGCACCTTGCGCTTTTCGCGGCTGCCCGATGCCGAGGTTGCCCGGGTGCTTGCTGGCGCCGATCTGGGCGGCGAGGATGCCGACTTGCTGGTGCATCTGGCGCAGGGCTGCCCCGGTCGCGCGCTCGGACTTGCCGCTGCCGGCATCACCACATTGGAACGCGACCTGGCCGACCTGATCGGATTGCCGGTTGAGCGGGCCAGCCCGGCCGCCCTCGCCCTGGCGCGCAGCATCAGCGGCAAGGGCGGGGAGGGGCGCTATGCCGCGCTGCTCGATCGTGCGCCGGCGGTGATGGCTGCGCAGGCCCAAAGACTTGGCGGCAGCGCACGCGCCGATGCCATCGCCGCCTGGGAACAGGCAAGCCGGCTGGCGCGCGAGGCGGTGCCGCTGCAACTCGATCCCGGCCAGGTCGGCTATGCGCTGGGCATGCATCTGGCCTCACTGCCGGCGTGAAGCCCAAACTTGAATTGGCGGGCGTCTTGCCCCATTGCAGCCCAGCATGACCACGCCTCGCTTCTATATCACCTCCGCCATTGCCTATCCCAATGGTCGACCGCACATGGGCCATGCCTATGAGATGATCACCACCGACGTGATCGCGCGCTTCAAGCGGCTCGATGGCCATGATGTGCGCTTCCTGACCGGCACGGATGAGCATGGCCTGAAGATCGATCAGGCCGCTCGCACCGCCGGCAAGCCACCCAAGGCCTATGTCGATGACATGGTGGCGCCGTTTCTCGCCATGGATGCCGCACTGGGCATCAGTTTCGATCGCTTCATCCGCACCACCGACGCCGATCACAAGGCATTGGTGCAGGCGCTGTGGCAGCGCATGGCCGCCAAGGGCGATCTGTATCTCGGCCGCTACGAAGGCTGGTACTCGGTGCGGGACGAAGCCTATTATGATCAGGGCGAACTGGTCGAAGCCACCGACGCCTCCGGCGCCACGGTGCAGTTGTCGCCACAGGGGACGCCGGTTGAATGGACGGTGGAAGAAAGCTGGTTCTTCAAGCTTTCCGCCTATCAGGATCGGCTGCTGGCGATCTACGACAGCCAGCCCGAATTCATCCAGCCCGCAAGCCGTTTCAATGAGATGCGCAGCTTTGTTGCCGGCGGACTTTCGGATCTGTCGGTCAGCCGCACCAGTTTCACCTGGGGCATCCCGGTGCCGGGCGATGAACGCCATGTCATGTATGTCTGGCTGGATGCGCTGGCCAATTATCTCACCGGGGCAGATGATGGTGGTCGGGGCGGCCTGGATGGCGAATGGTGGCCGGCCGATCTGCACGTGGTCGGCAAGGATGTCGTGCGTTTTCACACCGTTTATTGGCCGGCGTTCCTGATCTCGGCCGGCCTGGCCTTGCCGAAAACCGTGTTCGGCCATGGCTTCCTGCTCAACCGCGGCGAGAAAATGTCCAAATCCGTCGGCAATGTCGTCGATCCGCTGGACATGGCGACGCGGTTCGGCGTTGACCGGCTGCGCTGGTTCCTGTGCCGCGAAGTCGCCTTCGGTGAAGACGGCAGCTACAGCGACGAGGCCATCGTCGAGCGCACCAATGCCGATCTCGCCAACGGCATCGGCAATCTGGCGCAGCGCAGCCTTTCCATGGTCGCCAAGAATCTGGGCGGTGTCATGCCGGTGCGCGGCGCCGCCGGCGAGACCGAATTGCGCCTGAAAGAGGCGTTCATGGTCGGTGCCGAGGCCTATTTCGCCCACATGAATGCGCTGGCGCTGCACAAGGCGCTGGATGCGGTGATGGGGATGGTGGCGGCGGCCAATGGCTATTTCGCCGAGAATGCGCCCTGGGCGCTGGCCAAAACCGATACGGTGCGCATGGCTGAAGTGCTGGCGGCAACGCTGGACGCCACGCGCCGCATTGTCCTGCTGGCGCAACCGTTCATGCCGGGCAGCAGCGCGCAATTGCTCGATCAACTCGGCGTCGCAGCCGATGCGCGTGATTTCAAGGCGTTCAATACGCCGGTTGATGCTGGAACGCAGCTTCCCGCGCCGGCCGGCGTGTTCCCGCGCCTGACGCTGGCAGACGTTGACGGCGCCTGAGCCATGCTGATCGACAGCCATTGCCACCTCAATTACGCCAGCCTTGGCGACGATGTGCCCGGCGTGCTGGCCCGTGCCCGCGCAGCCGGCGTCGGCGGCTTTCTGGCCATTTCCTGCCGGCAGAATGAGTGGGATGGCGTGATTGCGTTGGCCGATACCCACCCCGGCGTCTGGGCCACGGTCGGCATCCACCCGCACGAAGCCGACACGCATCCCGACACCGATGCCGCCACGCTGATCGCCGCCGCTGCCCACCCGCGCGTGGTCGGCATCGGCGAGACCGGCCTCGATTATTATTACGACAAATCCGACCGCGATCGGCAGAAAGCCAGTTTCCGCAGCCACATCATCGCGGCGCGCGCTTGCGGATTGCCGCTGATCGTCCACACCCGCGATGCCGAAGCCGACACGCTGGCCCTGTTGCAGGAGCCGGGAGAAGGGACCCTCACCGGTGTCATCCACTGTTTCACGGCCAGCCAGGCCTTTGCCGATGCGGCGCTGGCGCTCGGCTTCTATATTTCGCTGTCGGGCATCGTCACCTTCAAGAATGCCCGCGATCTCGCCGAAACCGCGCGCGGCTTGCCGGCAGACCGCCTGCTGATCGAAACGGATTCGCCCTATCTGGCGCCGGTGCCGATGCGCGGCAAAACCTGCGAGCCGGCGTTCGTCGCCCACACCGCGCGCTTTCTCAGCGCCTTGCGCGGGGTGAGCGAAGCGGAACTGGCCGCCACCACCACCGCCAATTTCCACGCGCTGTTCACGAAAGCGGCATGAAGGTCACCATTCTCGGCTGCGGCACCTCATCGGGCGTGCCGCGCCTGGGCGGGCCGGATGGCGCCGGCAACTGGGGCCTGTGCGATCCCAAGAACCCCAAAAACCGCCGCCGCCGCGTTTCGGTACTGGTGGAGGCGGCGGGCAAACGCGTGCTGATCGATTGCGGCCCCGATTGCCGTGAGCAACTATTGAGCGCGCGGGTGGCGCATCTGGATGCGGTGATCATCACCCATGATCATGCCGATCATGCCCATGGCATCGATGATCTGCGGCAGATCTTCCACGCCATGCACGCGCCCGTACCGGTGCATGCCAGCGCCGCGACGCTGGCCGTGCTCACCCGGCGGTTCGATTATGTCTTCGAAGGGGCTGCCGGTTATCCGGCGACGTGCGCTGCCCATCAGTTCGACGCGCCGCTGCAGCTAGGCGAGCTGACCATCACGCCATTCCCGCAACTGCATGGCGACATTGAATCCACCGGCATCCGCTTCGACTGGAATGGCAAGAGCCTAGCCTATTCCACTGATGTGAAAGGCTTTGATGATCGGGCCGATGCGGGGTTGACCGGGCTTGATCTGTGGATCGTCGATGCCCTGCGCCGCGAACCGCACCCCACGCACAGCCATCTCGAACAGACGTTGGCCTGGATCAGCCGCTGGCAGCCGGGCAGGGCGCTGCTCACCCACATGGATCAATCGATGGATTATGAGGCGCTGGCAAGCGAACTGCCGGACGGAATTGCGCCGGCCTTCGATGGGCAAGTGATCGAGCTATAAGGCTAGCATGGCAAAGGCGAGCGCGGCGGCCAGGCTCGTCAGGCTGGCCACGCCGCCGACGATCAACGGCTTTGGCCCGGTGCGCAAGATTTCGGCCAGCGGTGATCGTATGGCGGTGGCGGCGACCGAAACGGCCAGCATCCAGGTGGACAGATCGGCGGCAAAACCAGACGCACGCGCGGGGATGATGCCAGTGGAATTGATGCCGGCGACCACGAAAAATCCGGCCACGAACCAGGGCAGCAGCGGCGCGACCCGTTTGCCGCCGCTGATCTTCAGCGGCGCCGGAAACGCCAGTGCCACCAGCGCCAGCACCGGCGCCAGCAGGGCCACGCGCGCCAGCTTGACGATGGTGGCGGTTTCCCCGGCCGCCGGCGAAAAGGCATAGCCGGCGCCAAGTGTTTGCGCGACATCATGAATCGACGCGCCGAGCACGAAGCCCGCCTGCAGATCATTCAAGCCCAGCAGCTCGCAGATCGCCGGATACAGCAGAAGCGCCGCACTGCTCATCGCCGACGTGCCGACCAGCACCAGCGTCAGTTCCGCCTGGCGCACGCGGCGTTCCGACAAGGTGGCGGAAATCGCCATCGCCGCCGAGGCGCCGCAAATGGCAACGGCGCCGCCCGATAATGTACCGAACGCCGCGCCCAGTTTCAGCGCGCGCGCCGCCAGCACGGCAGCGCCGATGGTGATGCCAACGATTCCGATCACCGCAAGCAATGACAGCGGCCACAGCGTCGCAATCTGCGCGATGGTGATGCGCATACCGACCAGCACGATCGCCCAACGCAGCAATTCCCGGCTGGCCAGCGCCAGGCCGGGCGTCAGCCGCGCATCGGCCGACAGGAAGTTCATGGCGAGCCCGACCAGCAGCGCCAGCAAGGTGAGCGGCGCGCCATAACGATCCGCCAGGCTTGCCGCCGCCAGCGTGGCAAGCAGCGCCACCAGCAGACCCGGCACATAGTCGCGCCAGCCGGCCGAGGCTGTCCGTTCGATATCGCCGAACAGATCGGCGGCTTGCGGCAATGGTTGTGATTGGCCGGCATCCATATGTGCTTGGTTAGGCTGGCATCCGGGTTTCGCCAAGAGGGGGTCGGCGCGGGCGATATAATTATACATAATATATATTATCGATATAGTTTGCCGCAGTGGCAGCTTGCCAACCTGCCCCGCGATGGTTCACCAAATGCCGGCGTTCATGCGGGAGTTTCCAATGCGGTCCATGATGGTCAACAATGGCGAGATCAATCTGCGCGTGGTGGTCGCCGGGCCGGACGATGATGGCCAAATGCCCATCCTGTGCGTACATGGCTGGCCGGAGCTGTCCCACAGTTGGCGCCACCAACTCGCGCATTTCGCCGCGCGCGGTCGCCGCATCGCCGCCATGGATGTGCGCGGCTATGGCGCCAGCGCCAAACCGCACGCGATTTCCGATTACACATTGTCGGCGCTGGCATCGGATGTCGCTGCGGTGATCGAGGCGCTGGGTGGCCGCGCCATCTTGTTCGGCCATGATTGGGGCGCACCGATCGTCTGGAACACCGCGCTGCGTCATCCGGACCGGGTCGCGGCCGTCGCCGGCCTCAGCGTGCCGTTCACGCCTTGGGGCGAGACCCGGTTCCTTGATGTCATGCGCGTCATGCACGCCGGCAAATTCTTCTATCAATTCTATTTCCAGGCCGAAGGCGTGGCCGAGGCGGAACTGGCGGCCGATCCCGATGCGCTCTTGAAAATCTACCACGCGCTGTCCGGCGATGCGCCCTATCCGGGCTTTGGCCGCAAGGGGCCGGAAGCGACCTTGCTGGATGGGGTCGCCCTGCCCGACCCCACGCCCGCCTGGCTGCCAGAGGCTGATCTGGCCATCTACCGCGCTGCCTTTGCCGCTGGTGGCTGGCGCGGTCCACTCAACCGCTATCGCGCGCAAGATCTTGATTTCGAAGAGGCCGTGCCGCTGCGTGGCCAGCATATCACGCAGCCGGCCGCCTTCATCGCCGGCAGCCGCGATCCGGTGCGCTTCTTCGCGCCGGGCATGGATCTGTACGCCATGGCCGGTGCCGGCTGCGATGATTTCCGCGGCACCACCCTGATCGAAGGCGCCGGCCATTGGGTGCAACAGGAAGCACCCGATGCCACCAACGCCGCGCTCTCTGCCTTTGTGGAGGCCTTGTGAGCGCCCTTTCCCTTGATCGCCTTGCCGCCATCATGGCCCGCTTGCGTGATCCCGTCTCCGGCTGCCCCTGGGATCTGGCGCAGGATTTCGACACGATCGCGCCCTATACGATCGAGGAAGCCTATGAGGTCGCCGAAGCCATTGCGCAGCGCGACATGACCGAACTGAAGAAGGAACTGGGCGATCTGCTGTTCCAGGTCGTCTTCCACAGCCGCCTCGCCGAGGAGGCCGGGCATTTCGCGCTGGCCGATGTGGTGACCGGCCTGTGCGAGAAGATGGAACGGCGCCACCCACATATCTTCGGCGATGCCGCCCGCGCCGCCGATGCCGATGCGCAGAAAGATGAATGGGAACGGATAAAGGCCGCCGAACGAGCAGCCGCCGGCAAGCCGGACAAGCAAGTTTCCGCGCTCGATGGGGTGGCGACCGCCCTGCCCGCCCTGATGCGCGCCGAAAAGCTCCAGGCCCGCGCCGCGCGCGTCGGCTTTGAATGGCCCGATATCGCCGGGGTGCGCGCCAAGCTGGACGAGGAGCTCGCCGAATTCGATACCGCCATAGATGACGCCCACCGCGCCGAGGAATTTGGCGACGTGCTGTTCGTGGCGGCCAATCTGGCGCGCCGCCACGGCATCGATCCGGAAGCCGCCCTGCGCGCGGGCAGCGCCAAATTCGAGCGGCGATTTAAGGCGATGGAAGCGCTTGCAAATTCTGGGGCCGGTCCGGCGTTCGCCGCCCTGAGCCTTGATGAACAGGAAGTGCTTTGGCAGCGGGTGAAGGCCGCCGAGCGCGGCTCAACCTGACCGCAGCGCGACACAGCGGTCGCGGCCGGCCAGATCCTGATGCAACGTGGCCGCCATGGCGGTCGCGGCGGCCATCGCCATCAGCGCCGGGCCTTGTTCATGGCCGATTTCCAGCACGGTAAGGCCAGCTTCGGCCAGCAGACCAGGCAGTTGCGGCAGGATGCGGCGATAATCATCGAGGCCATCTTGGCCCGCGAAGAGCGCGCTGGCTGGTTCGTGGGCGCGGACTTCGTCGGACAGCGCTTCCCCAGTGCCGATATAGGGCGGGTTGCACAGGATCAGATCGAAGCGCTCGAAAAGGCCGGCGCCCCAATTGCCCAGACAGAAGTTGGCGCGCGCCGCGAGGCCGGTGCGCGTCGCGTTGGCCTGCGCCACGGCCAGCGCCGCCCGGCTGGCATCGATGCCGAGGCCAGTCGCGGCGGGCCATTCGGTGAGCGCCGCCAGCAGCAGCGCGCCGGAGCCGGTGCCGAGATCGAGGATATGCTGCGGCGGGGATTTGCGCAGGCGAAGCGCCACCTCGATCAGCGTCTCGCTGTCCGGCCGCGGGATCAGCACATCAGGCGTGACGATCAGATCGAGCGACCAGAACTCACGAGTGCCTGTGATGTGAGCAACCGGTTCACCAGCGGCGCGGCGTTTCACCATGGTTTCATAATGTTGCGGTTCAATGCTGTGTTGCTGGTTGAGCAATAATTCGCCGCGCGGGATGCCGGTGGCGTGGGCGAGCAGCACCTCGGCATCAAGCCGTGCGGTGTCTCCGCCAATGCGCGTGGCGGCGGCTTTGAGCAGGTCGATGACGCTGTTCACCCCAGGCTCGCCAACCGCGCCGCTTCATCCTCGGCGATCAAAGCGCCGACCACATCATCGAGCGCGCCTTCCAATATTTCCGGCAGGCGGTGCAGGGTCAGGTTGATGCGGTGGTCGGTCACGCGGCCTTGCGGGAAATTATAGGTGCGGATGCGCTCCGATCGATCGCCCGAACCCACCATCGCCTTGCGATCGGCGCTGCGCGTGCTGGCCAGCCGCTCGCGTTCGGCGTCGAACAGGCGGGTGCGCAGCAATTTCATCGCCTTGGCCTTGTTTTTGTGCTGGCTGCGTTCATCCTGCACCGCCACCACCACGCCGCTGGGGATATGGGTGATGCGCACGGCACTGTCGGTGACGTTGACGTGCTGCCCCCCGGAGCCGGACGCGCGATAGACATCGATGCGCAGATCCTTCTCGTCGATGGCAATATCGACATCGCCGGCTTCCGGCAGCACGGCGACGGTGGCGGCGCTGGTGTGGATGCGCCCGCCGGCTTCGGTGGCCGGCACCCGCTGCACGCGGTGCACACCACTTTCGAACTTCAACCGCGCGAACACGCCAGCGCCGGACACGCTGGCGATGATTTCCTTGAAACCGCCCAGATCGGAGATACTGGCAGAGAGGATTTCCCAACGCCAACCGTGGTTTGCTGCATAACGTTCATACATGCGCGCAAGATCGCCGGCAAACAGCGCCGCCTCGTCGCCGCCGGTGCCGGCGCGGATTTCCAGCACGGCCGAACGATCATCGGCGGCATCGCGCGGCAGCAGTTGCAACGCCAGCGCGCGCTCGGCCGCCGGCAGACGCGCGCTGATCGCGGCCAGTTCCTCCTGCGCGATCTCGTGCATCTCATCGCCGGCCGGAATGGCGCGCAGGCTCTCGGCTTCGGCCAGCAACGCTCGCCAGCCGGCGGCCGCCTCCACCAAAGGCGTCAGCTCGGCATAATCCTTGGACAATGCCACGAACTGGTCAGGCGGCAGCGCCGGATTGCCCATGTCGTTCGCCACCTGGGCATGGCGGCGCTCGATCTGGGCGATGCGCTCGATGGGCAGGATCATGGCCCGGTGATCATCCCTTCAGCCCGCCGCCAGCCAGCCGCGCACGAATGGCGGTGACGGCTTCGGCCTGACTGAGCACGACCTGCTCACCGCTGCCAAGATCGCGCACCGTGACGGTGCCGGCGGCCACTTCGTCGCTGCCGATCAGCACGGCAAGCCGGGCACCCGACTTGCCGGCCCGCTCCATCTTCTTCTTCAGATTTCCGCGCCAGCCCTGCTCCGCCGCCACACCGATGCGGCGCAGGGCACCCAGCAGCGACAAGGCCGGCGCCTCGGCCTCGGCCCCGACCGCAACCACCGCGACGGCGACATTCGGCAGTGCTGGCTCCGCCACCAGCATCGCCAGCCGCTCGATCCCGGCCGCCCAGCCGACCGCCGGCGTTTCCGGCCCGCCCATGTGGCCGATCAGGCCGTCATAGCGCCCGCCGCCCAGCACCGTGCCCTGCGCACCCAGATTTTCGGTAACGAATTCAAACACGCTGTGCCGGTAGTAATCCAGCCCGCGCACCAGCCGCGCGTTGCGCGTCCAGGCGATGCCGCTGGCCTGCAAACCCTTTTGCAGGCTTTCGAAAAAGGCGCCGGCGTCCACCGTGAAAAAATCATCGATCTGCGGCGCGCCGGCCACCAGCGCCTGATCGCCTTCATTCTTGCTGTCGAGAATGCGCAGCGGGTTGGCGTCGAGCCGGCGCTGGCTGTCCTCGCTCAGATCGCCGCGATGCGCGGCGAAATGCGCCGCTACCGCTGCACTCCACGCTTGTCGCGTTTCGGGATCGCCCATGGAGTTCAGGGTGAGCACGATCTGGTCGGCGATGCCCAGTTCGCTGAGCAACTGCTGGCCGAGCGCGATCACCTCGACATCCGACGCCGGCTCGCCAGCGCCCAATATTTCGGCATCGAGCTGGTGGAACTGGCGGAACCGACCCTTCTGCGGGCGTTCATAACGGAACAATGGCCCCCACGTCGCCAATTTCAACGGGGCAAATTGCTGCCAACCATTCTCGATATAGGCGCGCGCGATGCCGGCGGTGAATTCTGGCCGCAGGCACATGCTGTCGCCGCCGCGATCCTGAAATTCATACATTTCCTTGGAGACCACGTCGGTCGTCTCACCCAGCGAACGCGCGAACACGGCGGTGCTTTCGAAGACCGGCACTTCCACCCGGCCAAAGCCGTAAAGCTGGCGCACGTGGTTGAACGTGGCGATCACATGATCAAAGCGGGCTGCGGCCTCGCCGATCATGTCTTGCGTGCCGCGTGGTTTCTGGGGGGCCTTGCTCATGGTGGTGGGGAATAGGCGAGGGCGGGAATTGACGCAACGGGTGCGCGTGGACCGACCCACCCCCAGCCCCTCCCGCGAGCGGGAGGGGAGCAGATCGGTGCATTCGGGAACGCATGCCCCACAAACACGAACGGCTCCCCTCCCGCTTGCGGGAGGGGTTGGGGGTGGGATTGGCAAAGCGGTACAGACCGCGCTAACGGCAAGGCATGCGCACCCTGCTCCTCCTCACCGCCCTCATCGCCGCCCCTGCCCTGGCGCAGCGCTCCATGCCGCAACCGCTGCCGATCATGGACGAAGTGCCGGCCGCGCGCGACAGGCCCTTTCCCGGGGCCCTCACCCTGCATGTCGATGCAACCGATACCGTACGCGGCGTGTTCAAGGTGAGCGAGACCATCCCGGTGCCGGCCAATCTGGCCGGCAAGCGCATGGCGCTGCTGTTCCCGAAATGGCTGCCCGGCAAACATGGTCCGCGCGGTGAGATCGAGAAGGTCGCGGGCCTCGAGATCAGCGCCGGCGGCAAGCTGCTGACGTGGAAGCGCGACCCGCTCGACATGTATGCCTTCTGGGTGAACGTGCCGGCCGGCACGCGCGCGCTTGATGTGAAATTCGATTTCCTGTCGGCCACCGATGGCCCGCAGGGCCGCATCGTGGTGACGCAGGACATGATGAACCTGCAACCGAACAGCGTGTCGCTGTACCCGGCCGGCTGGTTCACCCGCCAGATCCCGGTCAACCTGTCGGTCACCTGGCCGGCAGGCTGGACGGCAGCCTCAGCGATGCGCGAAGCCAGCCGCAGCGGCAACCGCATCACCTATGCCACCATCGATTATGAAGCGATGGTGGACAGCCCGTTCTTCGCCGGCCGCCATTTCGCCAAATGGGATCTGGGCCAGAATGTCACCATGAATGTGGTGGCCGATGATGCCCGCTTCTTGGCAGCCACGCCGGACCAGATCGACAAGCACCGCAATCTCGTCAGCCAGGCGGTGAAATTGTTCGGCACCCGCCAGTTCGATCATTATGATCTGCTGGTGTCGCTCACCGAACGCATGGGCGGCATCGGGCTGGAACATCACCGCAGTTCCGAAAACGGCGTCGATACCGGCTATTTCACCGATTGGGCGAAAGGCCCCGGCCGGCGCAATCTGTTGCCGCACGAATTCACCCACAGCTGGAACGGCAAGCACCGCCGCGGCGCCGATCTGGTGACGCCGGATTTCCGCACGCCGATGCGCAATTCGATGCTGTGGGTCTATGAAGGCCAGACGCAATTCTGGGGCTATGTGCTGCAGGCGCGCTCCGGCCTGGTAACCCAGGACGAGACGATCGATCAGCTCGCCACCATCGCTGCCACGCTGGACAATCGCCCGGCGCGCGGTTGGCGCAGCCTGGACGATACCACCAACGATCCGGTGATCACCCCGCGCGCGCCCAAGGGCTGGGTAAGCTGGCAGCGCAGCGAGGATTATTATGCCGAAGGCATGCTGATCTGGCTGGAGGCCGATGCCATCATCCGCCGCGAAAGCGCCGGCAAGCGCAGCATGGATGATTTCGCGCGGGGCTTCTTTGGCACCGGCGATGGCGATTGGGGGGTGAAGCCCTATGACATGGCCAGCCTGGTCGCCGCGCTGAAGGCCGTGCAGCCCTACGACTGGGCCGGGCATCTGGCGCAGCGCCTCACCGAAAAGGCCAGTGGCGCGCCGCTGAAGGGTTTCGAGATGGCAGGCTGGAAACTGGTCTATACCGACAAGCCGACCGCCGCCTTCACCGATTCCAACCGCCGCACGTTGAACCTCGCGTTTTCCGGCGGTCTGGTGATCGGTACGGCCGGCCGGGTGGATCAGGTGATCTGGGCGACGCCGGCCTTCGATGCCGGGCTGGCGGTGGGCGATGTGCTGCTGGCAGTGAACGAACAGCCGTACAGCGACGACGAGATGAAGGCGGCGATCACGGCCGCCAAGAACAGCCAGCAGCCGATCCGGTTGACGGTGAAAACGTCTGATCGGGTCCAGGCGATGGCCTTCGCCTGGAACGGCGGCCTGCGCTATCCGAAGCTGGAGCGTGTCGCACCCGCGGACGCCGCCAATCCCACCGGGCTGGAACGGTTGTTGACGGCGCGGAAATAACGCCACCCCGAACCGGATATCGTGGCAATTCGGGCATGGACGAATCCGCCGCAGCCCCTTAACCCGCCACCAGTTCAACAGGAGAAGTTCACCCATGCGTATCGATGCCATTCCGATCGGGGTTGCCCCGCCGCACGATGTGAACGTGGTGATCGAATGCCCGCTGGGCGGTGAACCGGTGAAGTATGAACTGGACAAGGCATCGGGTGCGCTGTTCGTCGATCGCATCCTGCACACGCCGATGCGCTATCCGTGCAATTATGGCTTCATTCCGCACACGCTGGCCGATGATGGCGATCCCATCGATGCGCTGATCGTGGCGCGTACGCCGTTCATGCCCGGCTCCATCGCCCGCGTGCGCCCCGTGGGCGTGCTGATGATGGAAGACGATGGCGGCGGCGATGCCAAGCTGATCTGCGTGTCGGTGAACAAGGTCTATCCTTATTATGCCGACGTGCAGGAATATACCGATCTGCAACAGATCGTGCTCGATCAGATCGAGCATTTCTTCACCCACTACAAGGATCTGGAGCCCGGCAAATGGGTGAAGTGCCAGGGTTTTGAAGGCAAGGCCACTGCGGAACGGCTGATCCTGGAATCGATCGAACGCTACAATGCCGAGAAGGAAGGCCGCCTGATGGTGGAGCACAAGCAGCACCCTGGCGCACCGCGGGAGTGATCCGCACGCATTTTTCCCCTCTCCCGAAAGGGGAGAGGGGTCAGGTGGCCGCCAGCGCCGCGATCGCGTCGCCTTCGACGCGCATCACCGTCCACTCGTCCATCGGTTTTGCGCCCAGCTTCTTGTAAAAGCCGATGGCCGGCTCGTTCCAATCGAGCACCCACCATTCGAACCGGGCATAGCCGCGTTCCGCCGCCAGCGCGGCGATGCGGACCAGCAGCGCCTTGCCGGCGCCAGCCCCGCGCGCTTCGGGCCGGACATAAAGATCATCCAGCCAGAACCCCGGCTTGCCGGTCCAGGTCGAAAAGGTCCGGTAAAAGATCGCGCTGCCCACCGCGACACCGTCGATCTCGGCAATCAACGCTTCGACCAGCGGGTTGGGCCCGAACAGACCGGCATGGAGATCGGCCTCAGAGGCGCTCACCGCATCGGGTTCGCGCTCATAGACGGCCAGGTCTTTCGCAAATTGCAGGATTTGCGGCACATCGGCCGGTGTGGCGTTGCGGATGATCATGGGGTTGCTCCAAGACGGGAGGTGCGGGCGCGCCACTGCAAGGCCGCCGCCACCAGTCCGAATGCCAGCATCAGCCAGGCCAGTGCATCCGGCCAGCGCGTGTCTGCCGCCGTGAGCAGCAGGATCAGCGCCATCGTCTTGGCCGCGCCAACCAGCGCCCACAACGTGATGGCGACCAGATTGCGCGTCACAACAGGCGCCCCATGGCGCGGAACATCCACATCACGCTGAAAAACGCCATGCCCACCGACGGCACCCCGAACAGCCAGTAACGCGGCCCCCGATCGACCCGGTCAGGCAGCCACAGACGTTTCAGCACCCAGGCCAGCGCACCCGGCCCGGCCAGCAGCGCGATCCAGGTCAAGCGATCGGCATCAAATCCCAGGTTGATCGCCTCGATCAGCACGACGACCGCGCCGATGCCGAAGCACCAGGTCGCCACGGCAAAGCCATAGGCGACCGCCTGTTGGCGCACCGGTTCTTCCACCCGGCGCGGGCGAGGTGGGCCGCCGTGCATGCCGGTTTACGCGGCCGCAGCCGCGGCGGCCGCATTGTGCGCATCGATCTCGGCGGCCTTGGCCTCGACCAGCTTGACGATATGTTCCAGCATGGCTTCGCTTTCGATCACGTGATCGGAAATGCCGTTCAGGAACACCGCGTGCCGGCCATTGCCGCCGCCGGTCAGCCCGATATCGGTTTCACGCGCTTCGCCCGGGCCATTGACCACGCAGCCCAGCACCGAAAGCGACAGCGGCGTGGTGATGTGCGCCAGCCGCGTTTCCAGCGCCTCCACCGTGCGCACCACATCGAACCCCTGGCGGGCGCACGACGGGCACGACACCACCCGCACACCGCGCGCGCGGATGCCGAGCGATTTGAGGATATGATAGCCGACCTTCACTTCCTCGACCGGATCGGCGGAAAGCGACACGCGGATGGTATCGCCCACCCCAGCCCAGAGCAGCATGCCCAGCCCGATGGAGCTTTTCACCGTGCCGCCGATCAGGCCGCCCGCTTCGGTGATGCCCAGATGCAGCGGATAATCGCAGACTTCGGCCAGGCCATTATAGGCCGCGACCGCGAGGAACACGTCGCTGGCCTTCACGCTGATCTTGAATTCGTGGAAATCCTCGTCCTGCAGATATTTCATATGCTCAAGCGCGCTTTCCACCAGCGCTTCCGGGCAGGGCTCGCCATATTTTTCCAGCAAATGCTTTTCGAGGCTGCCGGCGTTGACGCCGATGCGGATGGCGCAGCCATTGGCCTTGGCGGCGTTCACCACTTCGCGGATGCGCTGCCGGCTGCCGATGTTGCCGGGGTTAATGCGCAGGCAGGCCGCACCGGCATCGGCGGCTTCCAGCGCGCGCTTGTAATGGAAATGGATGTCGGCAACGATCGGCACCTTGGCGGCGCGGGTGATCTTGCCGAAGGCGGCGGTGGCTTCCTTGGTCGGGCAGCTCACCCGGATGATGTCGGCGCCCACGTCTTCACAGGCGCGGATCTGGTCGATCGTCGCGGCGGCGTCTTCGGTGGGGGTGTTGGTCATCGTCTGCACGGCGATCGGCGCATCGCCGCCCACCGGCACCTTGCCCACCATGATCTGCCGGCTCTTGCGACGAGTGATGTCGCGCCACGGACGCACGCTCATGCCATTTGGCTCCTTGAATCTCGCCTGCCCTGCCCGGCAAAATTTGATGCCCTGCCCGATAGCACAGGGGTGCATCCATGCAAGACGCGGCCTATCATCACTTGATATGTCTGACAGTCCGAAGCCCATTTCCATCCAGGCCGCCACCGTGATCCTCGCCCGCGCAGGGCCCGCGGGCGTGCCGGAGTTTCTGCTGGTGCAGCGCGGCGAGAATCTCGCCTTTGCCGGCGGCGCGCTCGTGTTTCCGGGCGGGCGGGTGGACGCCGCGGATATCGGCATCGCCCGCAATGAAGATCTGGCGACGGGCTTCGAAGGCCTTGATGATCTCGATGCCGCCGCCCGCGTCACCTGCGCCCGCGAAGCGCTGGAGGAAACCGGCGTGCTGTTGACCGAAGGCCCATTGCCGGATGCGCAGGCGCTGGCCACCGCCCGCGCCGCGCTGGCCAGCGGGCCGGATGCCGACGAGGCCACCACGTTCGCCGGCATGCTCGGCGCCATGGGGCACAAGGTCGATGCCGCACGTTTCATTCCGTTCGCGCGGTGGGAGCCACCATCGGCTGCGGCCATCGTTCGCCGCTTCGACACGCGATTCTATCTGGCCGATGCCGGCCGCTCGGCCAGTGCCGCGATCGCGCCCGACGGCTTCGAAGCCAAGGCGCTGCGCTGGACCACGGCCGCGCAGGCGTTGGCCGATTATGATGCCGGGCGCGCCGCCATGGTGTTCCCCACCTGGTGCAACATGCATCGGCTGGCGCAATATCAAAGCATTCCCGCCCTGTTCGCCGCCGTCGCCGCCCTGCACGCCCCTTATGTGCAGCCGGCGTTCGAGACGGTGGATGGCGAACAATGGCTGACCATTCCCGAAGGCCTGGATTATCCGGTGACGCGCGACCGGGTGGCCAGCCTGCGCCGGGAGTGAGCGAAGGCGCATGATTCGGGCGGGGGATTGCCTGTTCCTGCTGCGTTGATAGGCTGAAATTTTGCTGCTGGAGACCGAGATGCGCCTGCTTGCCCTTGCCGCCCTGCTTGCAACACCCGTGCTGGCGCAGGAACCGCCAGCGGCCCCGGCCCCCGCCCTGGCGCAATCGGCCGCCGGTCAACGCCTGATGGCCGCCGATGCCGACAAGGACGGCAAATGGAGCAAGGCGGAGTGGCTGGCCGCCGGCCGCCGCGAAATGGGCTTCAATCTGATCGATGCCGACAAGGACGGCTTTGTGAGCCGGCCGGAACTGGCCGAGGGCATGAAGCGCATGCGCGCGATGGGGATGGCACCACCGCAGTAAACGGGACGGTCACGCCCACCCCCAGCCCCTCCCGCAAGCGGGAGGGGAGCAGATTTCGCAAGCGCAGAACGACTCCCCTCCCGCTTGCGGGAGGGGCTGGGGGTGGGTTTTCGCTGCTACGGACGCAGCCCCCGCGCCTTCTTCCCCGGCTTCAACACCCGCTGCGCCATCCCGGCAAAGCGGCACAGTTCGGCGCGCGTCTCGCGCGGATCGATGATCGCCTCCACGCCGAAATGTTCGGCGGTGCGGAACGGTGATCGCACCTGTTCCAGGCCGGCCTTGATCTCGGCCAGCCGCGCCGCCGGATCATCCGCGGCGTCCAGTTCGGCGCGATAGGCCGCCTCCAGCCCGCCAGCGATCGGCAAGGACCCCCAGTCGCCGGAGGGCCACGCCATGCGCCAGCGAAACCGGTCCGCCGGGGCATGGCCACTGCCCGCCATGCCATAGGCCTTGCGCATCACCACACAGCACCAGGGCACCGAAGCTTGATAGATCGCCGCCAAGGCCCTGCAACCCCAACGGATTGTCGCCTCTTCCTCCGCCCGGCGGCCGATCAGGAAACCGGGATTGTCCACCAATTGTATCAACGGCAGATGGAAGGTGTCGGCCAGATCGACCATCCGCTCCACCTTGCGCGCGGTCGCTGCGGTCCACAATCCGCCAAGGCATTCGGGGTTCGATGCGATGATCGCCACCGGCCAGCCATCCAGCCGCGCCAGGCCGGTGACGACGCCGGTGCCCCATTCGCGGCCGATTTCGAACCAGCTGCCGGCGTCGACCACCGATGCCACGATCGGGCGCACTGGATAGAGCCGGCGCGGATCGCGCGGCACCGCGCCGATCAGCCAATCATCCGCGCGGGTGACCGGATCATGGCACGGCGTGCGCGCCGGCAGTTCGTCCACCGACGATGGCAGGTAAGACAGGAACCAGCGGGTGCGCAAGAACGCCTCGGCCTCGCTGCCGACCCGATCATCTACCGCGCCATTGCCGGCGTGAATGCCGGCGCCGCCCAATTCCTCCTTGGTGCGATGCTCGCCAGCGGCAGACACCACCGGCGGGCCAGCAACGAACATCTGGGCGGTGCCCTCCACCAGCAGCGAATAATGCGCCATTACCATCCGCCCGGCACCCAGCCCGGCCACCGGCCCCAGCCCCATGGCCACCACCGGCACCTGCGACAAATTGGCCGTCATCACCTCCCAGCCGGGGATTTCGGGGATATAAGTGTAGCCGGCCTTTTCCAGGGTACGCACGCTACCGCCGCCGCCGGTGCCTTCGATCATGCGGATCAGCGGCAGGCGATATTCCTGCGCCAGGCGCTCGGCATCGGTCAGCTTGCGGTGCAGGCTGGCGTCGGCAGCGCCGCCGCGCACGGTGAAATCATCGGCGGTCGCCACCACCGGGCGGCCGGCGATGCTGGCAAGCCCGAACAGGAAATTCGCCGGCTGGAACGATACCATGGTGCCGGCGGCATCATATTGCGCAAATCCAGACAGTTCGCCGATTTCCTGGAAGCTGCCGTCATCCACAAGCGCCGCCAGACGCTCGCGCGCGTTCAACTTGCCATGGGCGCGCTGCCGCGCCAGCTTGTCCGCGCCGCCCATGGCGTGCGCAGCGCGCTGGCGCTGGCGAAGTTCGGCAATTTCCTGTTCCCAGCCCATGGATGCGCCCTTATCGACCGGCGCTTCATGCTGGCGCCGACTACCTGTAACTGCGACAATGTGGCAGGCCTGTGACCTGCGGCAAAGCCCGACAATTTTTCAGCGCAGCGTGGCTTTGCGGCCTTCTGTCTCCTTTTGAATTTGACACAGAGCCCGCATTTTCCGCCTATGCGGCCTGCCGGCCGGGTCACCAAGGCAAATGCCCCATGCTGTACATGATGGTTAAGACTTGTAAGCGATCGCGAAACAGGAGATACAACGGATTGGGTCAGTTGAGGTCGCAGGGGTCGCGGCTATGTATAGTGGGTCTTTGCTGGAAAAATCAGGTGCCGGTGGCGCGCCTGCGCTTGACTTTTGCGCAGCGAACGTCGCGTGTCCTATTGTGACAACACGGTCCCTTCCGGAAAACCCGCGCAATCCGCGCGTGAAGCTGTTGACCGAGGGCGAGCGCGAATGCCTGCGACTCGTCTACCAGCACATGACATCCAAAGACATTGCCCGGCAGCTTGGTGTGTCCCACCACGCTGTCGACATGCGTCTGCGCCAGGCCATCCGCAAGCTGGATGTGATCAGCCGCATTGATGCGGCACGTGCCCTGATCGCTGAAGAGGTTTCTCCAACAGAATCAACGGGGACTGACTATCAATCATTGATATATCAGGCACCGGAGCTTGAGGAAAATGCGGCCTCGGTCACATTTGGCTCACCGGCCTCGAACAGGGCAGGTGCAGCGTCCCGCCGTTCCAGCGACCCCAATCAGCTAGAACCAGGATCCCTCGATGGGGCGCTTCACTTGCCCCTGACCAGTCCGGATGTTGGTCCAGTTGGCGGCACCCTCGCCCAGCCCTCTGCACTGACAGGCAATGTGACCCTAGGGTCGACGCTTGCAACGGATTGGCCGGGCATTGCAGCCCCCGACCCTGGCATTGATGCCCGGCCCTTCCTGAGCTCACGTCCCTGGGGATCGCGAAACGATTTGGCGATCGGACACCGGCTCGGCTGGATCCTGTTCATCGCATTTGCGTCTGCGATGACGTTCGGCGGCATTCTCGCCGCCCTCGCCGCTCTCAAGACGCTGATCTAGCACTTCCGGACGGTCGTCGTCCGGAAGGACGACCCCACCCCCGGCCGCATCAGCGCGCCGGCAACCGAAGGATTGTGCCATGCTGAAAGAACGTCGCCTCGCCGCCAACAAGATCGCCGAGCAGCTGTTTGCAGCCGAAGCAGCCATCGACGCCGCCGTCTCCGCTGTTGCCCAGCTCGCCGCAATCATGCCGATGGCCCGCCAGGAAGCCAATCTCGCCGCCTGCATCGGCCAGGACGCCCTGATGGGTGCCATGCAGACCTGCCAGCAACTGATCGAAGCCCGTGGCCGGATCATCGCCACCCATGCCGCCCTGCGCGAAGCCCAGACCAAGGTCGGCCTTGATGCCGTCAACTTCCTTGGCCGTTGCCCGCCGGAAGAAGCCACGCTGACCGAAACTGTCGCTCCGGTTCGTCGTCTCACCATCGCCGCCTGATCGGCAGGCGAAGTTGGTTTGATGCAGCGGTGATGGCTGGCGCTGAACGGCGCCGGCCATTCCCTGTTTGAAGGAAGGAGCAAGACGATGCTTGAGTATGGAAGCTTCCTTGCATTGGTGAGTGCAGTTTTTGTCGCCGTACATTGGGGCGGCCGTGATGAACGGCTTACCGCCGGCGCGTTCTTCATCGCAACGACGCTGTCCTGGCTGCTCGACAACCAGTATCAGGGAACGCAGATCGACGTGCTGGCCGTGGATTTCGGGCTCCTGCTCGGGCTGCTTGGTCTGGCACTCACCAGTGATCGTTTCTGGCCCATGTATGCCGCGGCGTTCCAACTGGTGGGCACCGTGGTGCACGTTGCCAGCATGACGGAAACCGGCGATTTCGCCTGGGCCTATGCCGTCGGATTGATCTTCTGGTCCTACGCCGTGGTGGCCGCGCTGCTCGCCGGCACCTGGCTGGAGGGTCGCCAGCGACGCTTCCTGAGTGCTTAAATATCAGAATTGAAAGCTTTCTATCAGTCGTTGATAGCAACCGAAGGCCTGGGCCGCCCGTGCAACTGCACGGGCGGCCCGTTTCGTTGCAGCGGCCCGCGACACCCCTGCGCTTGCCGTTGCGGGTGTTGCGGCCTAACGCCGATCCTGTGACAGCGCGCCTTGCGCGAATTGAACAAATATGGAACAAATGGCGGATGCTGAACCAGATCCAGGTGCGCGGCGCGCGGGAGCATAATCTGAAAGGGGTGGACGTCGATCTGCCCAAGAACGCGCTGACGGTGATCACTGGCCTGTCCGGTTCCGGCAAATCCTCCCTCGCCTTCGATACCATCTATGCCGAAGGCCAGCGCCGCTATGTCGAATCGCTGTCGGCCTATGCCCGCCAGTTCCTTGAGATGATGTCGAAGCCCGATGTCGATCATATCGAGGGCCTGTCCCCGGCGATCAGCATCGAGCAGAAGACCACCAGCAAGAACCCGCGCTCCACCGTCGCCACCGTGACGGAAATCTATGATTATATGCGCCTGCTGTGGGCGCGGGTTGGCGTACCCTATTCGCCAACGACCGGCCTGCCGATCACCGCGCAAACCGTCAGCCAGATGGTCGATCGCGTCATGGCGCTGCCCGAATCGACCCGGCTCTATCTGCTCGCCCCCATCGTGCGCAGCCGCAAGGGCGAATATCGCAAGGAGCTGGCGCAACTGCAGAAGGACGGCTTCACCCGCGTCAAGATCGACGGTGAGTTCCATGCCATCGAGGAAGCGCCAGCGCTCGACAAGAAATACAAGCACGACATCGATGTGGTGGTCGATCGGCTGGCGGTGAAGGAAGGCCTCGAATCCCGCCTCGCCGAAAGCTTCGAAACCGCACTCAAGCTTGCCGAAGGGCTGGCGATCGTCGAACTCGCCGACGCTGCTGCCGAAGCCCCCGAATCCGAACGCCGCATCCTCTTTTCCGAAAAATTCGCCTGCCCCGTCTCCGGCTTCACCATTTCCGAAATCGAACCGCGCCTCTTCTCCTTCAACGCCCCGCAAGGCGCCTGCCCGGCCTGCGACGGCCTCGGCGAGAAACAGCATTTCGATCCCGATCTGATCGTCCCCAATCACGCGCTCACCCTGGAAAAGGGCGCCGTCGCCCCCTGGGCCAAATCCAACCCGCCTTCGCCTTATTATCTGCAAGTGCTGGCCAGCGTTGGCCGCGCCTATGGCTTCACCCTGAAAAACAAGTGGAGCGACCTGTCCGACGAAGCCCGCCATGCTGTCCTGCACGGCACCGGCAGCCGCGCCATTCCGCTGCGCTTCGAAGACGGCCGCAAGGCCTATGAAGTGGTCAAGACCTTCGAAGGCGTCATCAAGAATCTCGAAAAGCGCCTGAACACCGAAAGCGCCTGGATGCGCGAGGAGCTGGAACGCTACCAGTCCCCTTCCCCCTGCGAAGTCTGCCATGGCGATCGCCTGCGCCCCGAAGCCCTGTCGGTGAAGATCGCCGGCGAAACCATCGCCCAGGCCGTGCGCCGCCCGGTCGGCCAGGCGCTGCGCTGGGCGCTGTCTGTCGCCGATCACCTCACCCCCAAGCAACGCGCCATCGGCGATCGCATCCTGAAGGAAATAACCGAACGGCTCGGCTTCCTCGACAATGTCGGCCTGGATTATCTCAATCTCGATCGCAAATCCGGCACCTTGTCGGGCGGCGAATCGCAGCGCATCCGCCTCGCCAGCCAGATCGGCTCCGGCCTGTCCGGCGTGCTCTATGTGCTGGATGAACCCTCGATCGGCCTGCACCAGCGCGACAATGATCGCCTGCTCACCACGCTGAAACGCCTGCGCGATCTCGGCAACACCGTGCTGGTGGTCGAACATGACGAAGACGCCATTCGCCTGGCGGACTATATCGTCGACATGGGCCCCGGCGCCGGCGTGCACGGCGGCAGCGTGGTCGCCGCCGGCAGCCTCGCCGATATCTTGAACACGCCCGGCAGCATTACCGGCGATTATCTTTCCGGCCGCCGCGCCATCCCGGTGCCGGCCAAGCGCCGCAAGGGCAGCGGCAAGAAGCTCACCGTGAAGAACGCCCGCGGCAACAATCTGGCGGGCGTGACGGCCAGCATCCCGCTTGCCACCTTCACCTGCATCACCGGCGTTTCGGGCAGCGGCAAATCCACCTTCACCATCGACACGCTGTACAATGCCGCGGCGCGCGAACTGAACGGCGCGCGCGTGCTGGCCGCCCCGCACGATGGCATCGAAGGTCTCAATCACCTCGACAAGGTGATCGACATCGATCAATCGCCGATCGGCCGCACGCCGCGATCCAACCCGGCGACCTACACCGGCTGCTTCACCAACATCCGCGACTGGTTCGCCGGCCTGCCCGAAAGCCTGGCGCGCGGTTACAAGCCCGGCCGTTTCAGCTTCAACGTGAAGGGCGGGCGTTGTGAAGCCTGCCAGGGCGACGGCGTCATCAAGATCGAGATGCACTTCCTGCCCGACGTCTATGTCACCTGCGACGTCTGCCACGGCGCCCGCTACAACCGCGAAACGCTGGAGGTGAAGTTCAAGGGCAAGAGCATCGCCGACGTGCTCGACATGACGATCGAGGATGGTGTCGAGTATTTCAAGGCGGTGCCCCCCATCCGCGAGCGCCTCGCCATGCTGCTCGAAGTCGGCCTCGGCTATGTCAAGATCGGCCAGCAGGCGACGACCCTGTCCGGCGGCGAAGCCCAGCGCGTCAAGCTCGCCAAGGAACTGAGCCGCAGAGCCACCGGCAACACGCTCTACATCCTCGATGAACCCACCACCGGCCTGCATTTCGAAGACGTGCGCAAACTGCTCGAAGTGCTCCACACGCTGGTCGAACAGGGCAACAGCGTCGTCGTCATCGAACATAATCTGGATGTCATCAAAACCGCCGACTGGATCATCGATCTCGGCCCCGACGGCGGCGACAAGGGCGGCCAGATCAACGTCACCGGCACCCCGGAACAGGTGGCGGCGTGCGAGGGCAGCTGGACCGGCAAATATCTGGCGCCGCTGCTTCCTGCTCCCCTCCCGCTTGCGGGAGGGGTCGGGGGTGGGGACGCACCCGCCGCCAAACCCAAACGCAAAGCCAAAGCCTGACTCCCCTCTCCCCTCTCCCCCTGCGGGAGACGGCGCCTCGGCGCAGACAAGTAGGCACGCAAAAGCAAGGAAAGCCTCCGGCGGGCAGGGACTCGTCCCTGCACCCATCAGTTTTCACGCAGCCCCTGCCCCGCAGTCGCCCTTGATCAACAAATTTTTGTAGATACATAAATCTACGATGCTAAGCTGGGATGAAGCCAAGCGCGCCATATGCCTGGCAGAACGCGGGCTGGATTTCGCCGACGCCGGCACCGTCCTCGACGGCGTGAAATTCCAGTTTGTGGATGACAGGCAGGACTATGGTGAAATCCGACTGATCACCATTGGCATGCTGGGTGAACGGATGATCGTGGTGGTCTGGACCCAGCGCGGCCCCAGCCGGCACATTATCTCGATGCGAAAGGCCAACGACCGTGAGCAACAACGATATCGCGACCGGCTCGATCAACCCTGACGACGCCCCCGAACTCACCGACGCCTGGTTCGATTCGGCTGACCTGATGATTGGCAGCCACATCATCCGCCGCGGCCGCCCGCCTGGAAGCACCAAACGCGCCGTCTCCCTGCGCCTCGACGAAGCCGTCCTCTCCGCCCTGCGCGCCACCGGCCCCGGCTGGCAAACCCGCGCCAACGAAATGCTGCGCAAGGCGGTGGGCCTGTAGGCGCCCTTCGCCGTAACGCTGCGAATTGCCGTGGCAATGCGCTCAACGCGCAACAACGATCCCTTTGATCGCCGCATGCACCTTTGCCGCATCGCCTGATGCCAATTGCCCGGCCTTACGTACCACCAGCCCCGCTTCCAGCGTGAACAGTTTCATCCGCACAACACATGGCACTGGCAGCCCAGCGGCAGCAAGGTCGGTAAGGGCCACGTCTCCGGCCCAGCTCGACTGTTTGGCACTGGTAATCATCGCCGCGATCACGTGGCCTGTAGCCGTATTGAAGGCGGCGTTGCTCAACACCAGCGCCGGGCGTCGCTTGCTGGTTGTGCGGTCGGTGAAGGGGAACGGCACGATGATGACGTCATCGGCACCAAAGATCATGCCAGGCCGCCTCGTCTTCGGCTGTGGCCCATTCGCCCAGCGTGGCGGAAACGGCGGCAGCGAAATCCTCGTCCTTGGGGCCGGCGCGGCGCAAGGCAACGGTGTCACCTTCCACCACCCAGGCGAGCCGATCCCCAGCACCGACGCCCAGCGTACGGCGCACGTTGGCGGGCACCGTTGCCTGATATTTGCCGGTAAGGCGGCTGAATTCCGCAGCCATGCTGAACCTCGCTTGTATTACGGTGGTAATACCATGCTGAGGCTGCTCGCGCCAAGTGCTGCCACGCGAGACCCCTCACCCGGCCGGCTGCGCCGAGTCCGACCTCTCCCCCGGGGGGGGCGGTGACGAGGCTTCAATTCCAGCCGAACCGCACCCCGTATGCCAGGCCCACCGCCACCTGGTTGCGATCCCCGCGCAGGCGGATCAGCGAGGAATCCGCCACCACATCCCCCAGCCGGTCATAGCTGGTGAACAGGGTGAGCGCGCCGTTCTTGCCGAAGCGGCCCAGCGGCTTGGTGAGGTTGGCGTTGATGCCGGCCGAAATCAGCCCGCTGCCCGTGCGGAAGGCCGGCAGGCCGGCGGCGCGGGCCTGGCCGGGCGTCACGCCGAAATAGACATTGCTGTAATCACCGTCGGCCCAGGTGGCGCGCAGGCCGACGCTGTAGAGCAGGCTGGCGGTGGGAGTGCGGCCGTTCCAGCTGATGTTGGTATCGGCGACCAGGCCATCATGGCCGCCGGTGCCCTGCCGCAGCTCGGCGCGCAGGCGCAGCCGGCCCTTGGCCAGGCTTTTCTGGGCAAAGCCGCCGAATTCGCCGGCAAGGCCGACATCACCCATGCCGCGCAGCGCCGTGCTGCCACCGGTGATCAGGAACGGCGACCCGCCGGTGCTTTCCTGCCGGCCAAAGCGCAATTTCACCAGCGGCCCGAGTTTCCAGCCATCTTTGTTGACGGCATTCCAGCCCAGACCATCGGGGATGGAGAAAAACACGTCGTCGCGATAATTCAGCCGCAGATCGGGGAAGATCGACAGCGCCATGTCGCGGCTGCCCTGCCAGGCTGGCGACACCACCGGCGCGATGCCGATGCCCAGCGTCCAGGCCTTGGGCGCCAGAGGATTTTGGGGCGGGCGAGCGGCCTGAGCGCCCTGAAGGGTGGTGGGCACACCGGGGGCCGGGCCCTGCTGCGCGGCAGCGGGTATGGCGAGGAAGGCGGTGATGGCAGGCAGCAGAAGGCAGGTCCGGGCGTCGTACATGTTGAAATTCCAGGCTGGGGGAACCCGAACCATATCTCGATTGTTACAAGCAGGCAATGTTTGCATGGCTGTTTGCGGATGGCGCCCTACGCAATCGCCACGATAGCCACCAGACACAGAAGACCGCAGATTGGCCCACCCACCGCCACCGGCGACCAAAAGCAGGAACCAAGCCATGAGCCATCTGCCGCAAGACCTGCACGACATCTTCCCCGATGCGACCGATCGGCTCCGCGAATTGAAGGAAGGCGACCGGCATTTCCGCAGCCTGGCCGATCGCTACACCGCGCTGGACGACGAGATCAGGCGCAGCGAAACCGGGGTGGCACCGGCGATGGACGATGCCCATAGCGACGCCCTCAAGCGCGACCGGTTGGCGGTGCTCGATCAGATCGCCGCAGTGGTGCACGGCGACGTGCTGGGAGAAGAGGCATGACACATCAGGATGTTGCCGCGGCCTTGCGCCGCCGCCTGGCCGACGTGCAGGCCGATATCGCCCGGCTGGAAACAGCGACGACCCAGCCGCTTTCGCCGAAATTCGCCGATCAATCGGGCGACCTGGAGGCACTGGCCACCAACGAAGGCCGGGAAGTGCAGCAGATCCACGAGGCCGATCAGATCGTTGCCGCACTGGCGCGCATCGAGGCCGGCCATTATGGCGTGTGCGACATGTGCGGCGCCGAGATCGCCCCGGCCCGGCTCGCCGCCCTGCCCACCGCCACACGCTGCATCGCCTGTGCGGCGTGAAGGCGGGTGACAGCGGCCACGCGCCGGCGTAACGCCGGGGCATGACGCTGCTTCCCCACGCTGCCCCGTTCACCCGCTTTGCCGATTGGTTCGCCGCGGCCCAGGCAAGTGAGCCGAATGATCCCAATGCGATGGCACTGGCCACGGCCACGCCGGACGGCGCGCCATCCCTGCGCGTGGTGCTGCTCAAGGCCTGGGATGAGCGCGGTTTCGTGTTCTACACCAATCTCGACAGCCAGAAGGGCCGCGAGATTGCGGGCAATCCGGCGGTCCATCTCAATTTCCACTGGAAAAGCCTGCAGCGTCAGGTGCGCATCGGCGGCAAGGCCGCCCTGGTGTCCGATACAGAGGCCGACGCCTATTTCGCCACCCGCCCGCGCGAGTCGCAATTGGGTGCCTGGGCCAGCCTGCAAAGCCAACCCCTGCCCGACCGCGCCACCTTCGAAGCCCGCGTTGCCGAAATGGCGCAGCGGTTTCCGGGTGAGGTGCCGCGTCCGCCGCGCTGGAGCGGCTGGCTTGTGACGCCCGAACGCATCGAATTTTGGCAGGCGCGCGACGGCCGCTGGCACGAGCGCGAAGTGTTTTGGCGCGAAGCTGACGGCTGGCGCTTCGGCCTGGTCTATCCCTGATGCGGCTGCCGTTCGTTCAGGTCGATGCCTTTGCCGATGGGCCGTTCACCGGCAATCCGGCGGCGGTGATGATGTTGCCGCACTGGCTGCCCGATGCCGTGCTGCAAGGCATTGCCGCCGACAATAATCTTTCGGAAACCGCCTTTCTGGTGCCCAGCGATGGCGGCGCTGCGATGTTTGATCTGCGCTGGTTCACGCCAGTGCTGGAGGTGGCCATGTGCGGCCACGCCACGTTGGCCAGCGGCCATGTCGTGCTCGATGCCCTGCCCGATCTCGCTGAGGTGCAGTTTCAGACCCGCCTGTCCGGCGTGCTGGCGGTGGCGCGGGCCGGCGCGGCCTATGACGTGCGGCTGCCGGCACGCTCCGTGGAGCGCCGCCTGATCGGCCCGGATGCCGACGCCGTGGCCGCCGCCCTGGGCGCGAGCCCGAGCGAAGTCTGGGCGCGCGGGCCGGATTATCTGGTGGCCATGTTCGATTCGCCGGATGAGGTGCGGGCGTTGCGGCCGGATTTCCGCCGCGTGATTGCGTTGTCACCGGGCCATGATCTGATGCTGATCGCCACGGCGCCCGGCGAGGCCACCGATATACTGTCGCGGGTGTTCGTGCCCTCCGGCGGCATCGACGAGGACCCGGTGACCGGATCGGCGCATGCCGTGATCGCGCCATTGTGGTCAGCGCGGTTCGGACGCGGGCGCTTCACAGCCGAACAGGCCAGCGCGCGCGGTGGCCGGCTGATCTGTCAACATGCGGGCGACCATGTCATCCTCACCGGCCATGCCCGCACCGTCATTCGCGGCGAGTATGACTTGCCGGAGACCGGACTAACCGGCTAACCCCGCCGCATGGCAGAACGCCCTTTCTTCAAGATGCACGGTCTGGGCAATGATTTCCTGGTGCTCGATGCGCGCGCGGCTCCGGTCAGCCTGTCGGCCGGGCAGGTGCGCGGTCTGGCCAACCGCCACACCGGCATCGGCTTTGACCAACTGATCCTGATCGAGCCCAGCACCGTCGCCGATGTGCGGCTGCGGTTCTGGAACAGCGATGGCGGCGAAGTCGCGGCGTGCGGCAACGGCAGCCGGGCCGCCGCGGCGCTGCTGGGTGGGCAGCAACGCATGGAAACGGCGGGCGGCCTGCTGGCCAGCGATGCTGTGGCCGGCGGTGCTGCGGTGGACATGGGGGCCCCGCGGTTCGGCTGGGCGGATCTGCCGCTGGCATATCCGATGGACACATCATCGCTGCCGCTGGCGTGGGAAGATCTGGCGCATCCAGTGGCGGTGTCGGTCGGCAATCCGCATGTGGTATTTTTCGTGGCCGATGCCGCAGCCGTGGCGCTGGAAACCATCGGCCCGCAGATCGAACATGACCCGGTGTTTCCGGAGCGGGTGAATGTCGGCATTGCGCAGTTGGTCTCGCGCGGGCACCTGATCCTGCGCGTGTGGGAACGTGGCGCCGGCGCGACACTGGCGTGCGGCACCGGCGCGGTGGCGGCCGTGGCCGCAGCCCAGCGGCGGGGCCTGGTCGATGCCACGGTGCGCGTTACCCTGCCCGGCGGCGATCTGCTGGTGGAACGGCGCGATGATGGCCATCTGCTGTTGTCCGGGCCGGCGGTGGTGGCCTTTACCGGCCTGGTCGATCTGGAGCGCTACGCATGAGCTGGTTGGGCCGCCTGACGCAGGGGCTGGCGAAATCCACCAAGCGCCTGACCGACAATATCACCGGGCTGGCCACCGGCACGCTGCCGCTGGACGATGCGCGCCTGGACGAGATCGAGGAGGCACTGATCGCCGCCGATCTGGGCCCCGCGGTGGCGGCACGCATCCGCACGCGCCTGGGTGATCAGAAATTCGCCAAGGGCATCGACGACGCCGGCATCAGGCAGGTGGTCGCCGAAGAGGTGGAGCAGGTGCTGGCGCCTGTTGCGCGGCCGCTGGCCATCACGCACCGCCCGCATGTCGTGCTGGTGGTGGGCGTCAATGGCAGCGGCAAGACGACGACCATCGCCAAGCTGGCGCGGCTGTTCAAGGCCGATGGCCACGCGGTGATGCTGGCCGCCGGGGACACGTTTCGCGCCGCCGCCATCGCCCAGTTGCAGATCTGGGCTGATCGGGTCGGCGTGCCGATCGTGGCCGGCGAACAGGGCGGCGATGCCGCCAGCCTGGCCTTTGAAGCGGTGAAGCGCGCCCAGGCCGAAGGCATCGATGTGTTGATCATCGACACCGCCGGCCGCCTCCAGAACAAGGCCGGGCTGATGGACGAACTCGCCAAGCTGAAGCGGGTGATCAGCAAGATCGATCCGGATGCGCCCCATGATGTCATCCTGGTGCTCGATGCCACCACCGGCCAGAATGCCCTGTCGCAGATCGAGGTGTTCCGGAACGTTGCCGGCGTGACCGGGCTGGTGATGACCAAACTCGACGGCTCGGCGCGTGGCGGCATGCTGGTGGCGGCGGCGGAGGCTTACGGCTTGCCGATCCACGCCATTGGCGTTGGCGAAGCCATGGATGATCTGCGGCCGTTCGCGGCGGCCGATTTCGCAGCGGCGCTGGCCGGGGCTGAATAGGGCGAGTTATCAGGCGGCGGCCTGGCCCGCGGCCGCGCGTGCCGTCGCTTCGGCGTTGACGATGGCGATCGGCAACTGCGCCGCCGATACCGGCGGCGACAGGGCAAAGCCTTGCAGGCGTTGTATCCCGGCGCTGCGCGCCAGTGCCAGATCGGCGGCGCTTTCCACGCCTTCGGCCACGACGGTCAGGCCCAACGACCGGCCAAGGCTGGCCGCCGCCTTGAAGACGCCCGCCCCAACCGCATCGCCTGCGGCACCGGTCAGCAGGGAACCGGAGATTTTCAGGGCACAGATCGGCAACCGCCGCAGCCGATCCAGCGACGAGAAGCCAGCGCCAAAATCGTCCATCGCCACACCAGCGCCAAGCGTCCTCAACCGCCCAAGCGTGTTTCTGCAAGCCTCCTCGTCGGTCATCAACGCGGTTTCGGTGATCTCCATGGCAAGACGGGATGGCGGCAGACCCGCCTGTTGCAGGGCGGCGATCACTTCATCCGCCATCGCCTCGCTGCGCAGGTCGAGCACCGATGCATTCACCCACAATTCGATTTCACCGGGCAGCGCGGCAACCGTGGCAACGGCCTGATCCATCACCAGTTGGCGCAATCGCGTCACCAGGCCTTGCGCTTCGGCAATGGCCACCAGACAGGCCGGTGCCAGCGCATCGCCGCCATCATCAGGCCAGCGGGCCAGCGCCTCCACCGCCACGACACGGCCCATCGCGACATCGACGATCGGCTGATAGGCGACATCGATCCTGCCCGCCCGCAGGGTCTTGCGCACCCTGGCTTCATTGCGGGCTGCGCTGGTCGAGTGCTGCAGCAGTTCCGGCGTGAAACGGCACAAGTTGTTGCCGGGGCGGGCCTTCGCGGCCAGCAAGGCCAGATCGGCAGCCCGCAGCACAACCTCGGCCAGCACGCCATCGGCGGGCACCATGACCACGCCCACGGCGGCGCCCACCTGCACCTCGTCCTCGCCAAATCGCGCCGGCATATCCACTGTTTCGATCAGGCGCCAACCCAATGCTTCGGCAACAGCAATGTCCGCCGTCTCCGCGAGTATCGCAAATTCATCACTGGCCAGCCTGGCCGTGAACAGGCCCGGATCGGCCGTGCGCAGCCGGAAACCGATCCGGGTGATCATGCGGTCGCCCACGGCATGGCCATGGCGATCATTGACCTGCTTGAAACGATCAAGATCGATCACCAGCAGGGCAAATTGCTCGCCGCGACCGACACGCCGCTCCAGTTCCTCGATGAAGGCGCGGCGATTGGGCAGGCCGGTCAGCGGGCAACGGCGCATTTCCCGGTTGAGTTCGGCGATGGCGTTGCGCTCACCCGTGCTGTCGCGCAGCACGCTCACCCAACCAGCGCCCGGAATCGGCAGGCATTCCAGATCGATGACCCGATCGTCATTCAACCGCAGCACGCCGTTGAACTGCTGGCGTGCGGCCACCAGCAGGGCGGCATGGGCCAGGAATTCCGCGCGATCGCCCGACGCACGCGCCAGATTGGGCGCGCTCGTCAGCAGTTCCGAAAAAATCGGCGGATTGGCCGGATCGATTTCATCGATGCCCAACAGGTCGAGCGCCCGGCGGTTGATCACGAACACACGCAGCGATTCATCCAATATCGCCACGGCCTGGTTGAGATGCGCCACCGCCACATCCATGCGCACGCGTTCGGCGCGGCTGTGTTCACGGGCCTTCAGCAATTCGGTCTGGGTGGCAGAGCTGCGCCGCGCGACGCTGATGCAGATCATCCCATAGACCAGCACACCGACACCGGCTGCCAGCCCCCACGGCCATTCCCATTGCACGATGATGGCGATCGCCATCGGCAGGCTGGTGCACAGCGCCTGGGCGGCGGCCACCTGCGGGCGGCCCGCCCCGGTGCCGTTGGCAACGCCCAAGGCTGCCAGCGCGACCATCACCACCACGGATTGCACCAGCATCGGCGCATCCGCCGCCAGCACCGCCAGCACGATCCCGCCCAGGCCCATCGACACCATGATGCAGCCCAACGCGTAGCGCGCCTCGACGGCGGCCAACGCCGCAGCCTCCAACGGCGCCAAGGCCGCCCAACAGGCCAGCAGGATGAACAGGAAACCAAGCAGGGCGAATGCCGCAAATACCATCGCCAATACACTGCCAACGGACAGCGCAACCGCGATGGCCAACGCCGCGGCAACCGGTCCGGCAACCAGAAACGGGCCGAAATAGCTGCCGATGGCCCGGGTGAATTCGGCCATCAACTCCGGTGCCAGCGGAGGCCCGAACAGGCGGTTGTGCCAATACTGCCAAACGCGGTTGGGTGCGCGGACATTTTGACTGCCAGGCAAAGAATTCGGCACGGAACCGAGCCTATCACGGCATTGCCGATTGCACCAAGCCTGCAGCGCAACCACCCTGGTCACGCCGGGCGCAGCGGCGTGCTGATCGCCGCTCCGGAGCGGATTGGACGGCGAAGGCCGCTGGACTTGACCCCGGTTGGCCTGCCGCGTAAGGGGCCAGCGAGTTCCGAAAGGAAGTCATGCGTCCGAGGATGCACGCCGGCCAGCGAGTTTTCGCCCGCCGGCGCGTTTCCATTTGGAGGCAGGTCTATTTGAAATTGGAGGCCGCGGCCTTTGTTTGACAGTCTTTCCGACCGGCTTGGCGGCATATTCGAACGGTTGCGTGGCCGCGGCGCGCTGACCGAAATCGATGTGCGCGCCGCCATGCGTGAAGTGCGCGTGGCCTTGCTGGAGGCGGACGTCGCCCTGCCCGTTGTCAAGCAGTTCGTGGACGACGCCACCGCGCGCGCCATCGGGGCCGAAGTGATCAAATCGGTGACGCCCGGCCAGCAAGTCGTCAAGATCGTCAATGATTGCCTGGTCGATCTGCTCGGCGGCAGCGAGGAGCCCGCGCCGCTGAAGATCGCGGTGACACCGCCGGCCGTGGTCATGATGGTCGGCCTGCAAGGGTCGGGGAAGACCACCAGCAGCGCCAAGCTGGCCGTGTGGCTGGGCACGCGCGAACGCAAGAAGGTCTTGCTGGCCAGCCTCGACGTCGCCCGCCCGGCGGCGCAGGAACAATTGCGGGTGCTGGGCGAACAGAACAACATTGCCACCCTGCCGATCATCGCGGGCCAGACCCCGGTACAGATCGCCGAGCGCGCCCGCCAGGCCGCGCGCCTGCAAGGCTTTGATGTGGTTGTGCTCGACACCGCGGGCCGCCTTGGCGTCGATGAAGCGCTGATGTCGGAAATGGCCGCCATTGCCGGCGCGACCACGCCCGACGAGATCTTGCTGGTGGTCGACAGCCTGACCGGCCAGGACGCGGTGAATGTTGCGGCCGCCTTCAAGGCCCGTGTGGCAATTTCCGGCGTGATCCTGACCCGCATGGACGGCGATGCCCGCGGCGGTGCGGCCCTGTCGATGCGGCAGGTCACCGGTGCGCCGATCCGCTTTGCCGGCGTCGGCGAAAAGATCGATGCGCTGGAATTGTTCGACGCGCGCCGCGTGGCCGGGCGCATCCTGGGCATGGGCGACATTGTCGGCCTGGTGGAAAAGGCCGCCGCCAATTTCGAAGCCGAACAGGCCGAGAAAATGGCCGAGAAAATGGCCAAGGGCCAGTTCGACATGGACGATCTGCGCCAGCAGCTTGCCCAGATGAAGAAGATGGGCGGCATGTCGGGGCTGGCCGCGATGATGCCCGGCATGGGCGCTGCCAAGAAGGCGATGGACAGCGGTGGCATCAACCCGCGTCTGCTCGACCGGATGGAAGCCATCATCCTGTCGATGACCCGCAAGGAACGCGCCAAACCCGAATTGTTGACCGCCAAGCGCAAGATCCGCATCGCCAATGGTTCCGGCACCACGGTGCAGGATGTGAACAAGGTGCTGAAGATGCACCAGGAAATGGCCAATGCCATGAAGCGCCTGAAGAAAATGGGTGGCATGAAGGGCATGATGAAAATGCTGGCCGGTGCCGGCGGCCTGGGTGGTCTGGGCGGCGGCGGCATGCCCGGCGCCGATGGCGCGCCGGCCGGGGATGGCCCCGGTGGCGCGATCGATCTGGGAGCGGTTGGCCGGATGTTCGGCCGCCCCGGCCTGGGCGGCGGCAATCTGCCCCCCGGCTTCAACAAGTTCGGCCGGAAATGAACAGAAGTTCCTCGATAACAAAGTTTACTGGAAGGAAAAATTGAATGTCTCTGGCAATTCGTCTGGCCCGCGGTGGCATGAAGAAGCGTCCCGTCTATCGCATCGTGGTGACCGACAGCCGCAATCCGCGTGATGGCAAGTTCCTCGAAAAGCTCGGCACCTACAATCCGCTGCTGCCCAAGGATAGCGGCACCCGCGTGACCCTGGACACCGACCGCGCCGCCTATTGGCTGAGCGTTGGCGCGCAGCCGACCGATCGCGTCGCCCGCTTCCTCGATGCCGCCGGCCTGCGCACCCGCGCCGTCCGCAGCAACCCCAACAAGGCGCAGCCCGGCGCCAAGGCGAAGGAGCGTGCCGAACTCGCCGCCCAGAAGATCGCCGAAGCCGAAGAAGCGGCCGCTCAGGCTGCCGCCGAAGCCGCCGAAGCCGCCGCTGCCGCCGCTGCTGAAGCTGCAGCCGCGCCTGCCGAAGAAGCGCCTGCTGAAGACACCGCCGTTGCTGAGGCGGCTGCGGAAGCGCCTGCCGAGGGCGAAGCGGCCCAGTAAGGCGGCCCTGGCATGGCGGCCGACAAGATCGTGCTGGCCGCCGTTGCCGGCGCCCATGGCATCCGCGGTGAGGTGCGGCTGAAGCTGTTCACCGACACCGCCGACAATCTCGCCCGTCACGCCCGCTTCGATGCGGGCGGGCGGGCGTTGGTTTTGCAGAATATCCGGCCCGACAAGCCCGGCACCGCGGTCGCGCGCTTTGAGAATATCGTTGACCGCAACGCGGCCGAAGCCTTGCGCGGTGTGCAGCTTTCGGTGCCGCGCACGGCGCTGCCGGCGCTGGCGGATGGCGAATATTATGTCGCGGATTATCTCGGCAAGACCGTTGTCGATGAAACCGGCACGGTGGTCGGCAAGGTGCGCGCCATCGAGAATTTCGGCGCGTCGGACATATTGGACATCACGCTGGACGCCGGCGGCACGGTGATGGTGCCGTTCGTGGCCGATGTGGTGCGCGAAGAGCGCGACCGCCTGATCGTTGACCGGGCTTGGCTGACCTAGTATATACATCCCGTATACACATCGGGAACGCCGCCATGGCCCGCACCAAGATCTTCAAATCCGGCAACAGTGCCGCCGTCCGCCTGCCCGCCAGCTTCGCGCCGCTGCCCGGCACGGTCGTCGAAGTGCGCGAGGAAGCCGGCCGCTGGATCATCGAGCCGGCACCAACCGATGTGCCGATGATCAATCTGGACGGCATCTATGGCAGCCTGCCGGGCCTGAAGCCGATCACCGATCGCAGCTTCGATGAACGGCCATCCGAACGCCTGGCGCGCGAAGCGGCGGAGCGGGCGGCGTCCGGCACCGAATGATGCCCGCCCGCTGGTTGCTCGACAGCAACATCGCCATCTATCTGCTGCAAGGCAACGCGCCGCACGCGCTGGCGCGGCTGAACAATTGCCCACTGGGCAGCGTCGTCACCTCCAGCATCTGTCTGGGTGAAATGCTGATAGGCTTGCGGCCCGTTGAAGTCGCCGGACTGCAGCGCTTGCTCGCCATCATCTCGGTCGAGCCCTTCGACGAGGCGGCCGCCCGCCTGTACGCCACCCTGCCCTTCCGCCGTGCCAGTTACGATCGCCTGATCGCGGCCCACGCCCTGTCATGTGGATTGACCATCGTCACCGCCAATCTGGCCGACTTTGCCGATATCCCCGGCCTCGCCGTCGAAGACTGGATGCAGCCATGACCTGGCGTGCCACCATCCTCACCCTCTACCCCGACATGTTCCCCGGCCACCTGGGCCACAGCCTGGCGGGGCGCGCCATCGGCGCCGGCACCTGGGCCTGCGACGCCGTCAACATCCGCGATTTCGCCACCGATCGCCACCGCACCGTCGATGACACGCCGGCCGGCGGCGGCCCCGGCATGGTGCTGCGCGCCGATGTGGTCGCCGCGGCGATCGACAGCGTCGCGGATGGCCGCCCGCTGCTGGCGATGACCCCGCGCGGCCGGCCGTTGACGCAGGCCCGTGTCCGCGCCCTGGCAAATGGCCCCGGCGCCATCCTGCTCTGCGGCCGCTTCGAAGGCTTTGACGAACGCATCTTCCAGCGCCGCGCCATCGAGGAGGTCTCGATCGGCGATTATGTCCTGTCCGGCGGCGAGGTGGCGGCGCTGGTGGTGATGGATGCTTGCGTGCGCCTGTTGCCCGGTGTAATGGGCGCGGCTTGCAGTGGGGATGAGGAAAGCCACGAACGCGGCCTCCTCGAACATCCGCACTACACTAGGCCCCCCGCATGGGAAGGCCTGGCGATCCCCGAAGCGTTGCGATCGGGGGATCATGCACGCATCGCCCGCTGGCGGCGCGCGCAGTCCGAACAGGACACACGGCTACGGCGGCCGGACTTGGTGGATCATCATGTTGATGGTCCGGTCCACTCGCCCTCTGGCGCGCGACAACAGAAGAAGGAGGAATGAGATGAATCTCATCCAGCAGATCGAAGCCGAACAGATTGCCAAGCTGACCGAAAAGCGCACCATCCCGAATTTCCGCGCCGGCGATACGCTGCGCGTTGGCGTGAAGGTCGTCGAAGGCGAGCGCACCCGCGTGCAGAACTACGAAGGCGTGTGCATCGCGCGTTCGAACCGCAGCATCAACAGCTCGTTCACCGTGCGCAAGATCAGCTTCGGCGAAGGCGTGGAGCGCGTGTTCCCGCTGTACAGCCCGAGCATCGAAGCCATCGAAGTCGTCCGTCGCGGCGTCGTCCGCCGCGCCAAGCTCTATTATCTGCGCGGCCGCAGCGGCAAGAGCGCCCGCATTGTCGAAAAGCGGACAGCGCGTCCGGAATAATCGGACGGCTGCGTTCACACGGCCGAAAGGGCGCCGGTGGCAAAGCTTCCGGCGCCTTTTTCGTTGCGTTGGCGCCGGTCGGGACCCTATCTGTCTGCCATGGCCTCTCTCCCCCCATCCGGCCTGATCACAGGCGGCGTGCATCACCTGACGTTGCGTGTCTATTTCGAAGACACCGACACGGCGGCGATCGTCTATCACGCCAAATATCTGCATTTCCTGGAACGTGGCCGCACCGAATTCCTGCGCGTGGCCGGCATCGATCATGGCGCGGCGGTGCGCGAAGGCCTGGGCGCTTACGCGGTGACGCAGATGGACTGCCGCTGGCTGCGCCCGGCGCGGCTGGATGATGTGCTGGTGGTGGAAACCCGCCTGGTTTCCGTGCGCGCCGCCGCCTGCCGCATCGATCAGGCGATTCTGCGCGACGGTGCGCCGATCTTCACCGCCAGCCTGACCGCGGCCTTTCTCGATCCCGCCGGCCGCCCGCGCCGGCAACCGCGCGAGTGGATCGCGCGTTATGACAGTCTCGTTCAACAGGATGCATGATGGCCCCTGAGATCGCCTTGAAAACCACCGCCGAACTGTCGCCGCTGGCGCTGTTCCTGGCCGCGGACATCGTGGTGAAGGCCGTTATGCTCGGCCTGCTGCTCGCGTCGATCTGGAGCTGGGCGATCATCATCGAACGCTCGCGCCGCCTTGGCCGCATGAACGGCGAAGCCGCCAAGTTCGAAGAATGGTTCTGGAAAGCCGGCGATCTCGACAAGATGTATGAACCGGCCTCCCGCGCCGATCACCCGTCGGCGCGCGCCTTCATCGCCGGCATGAACGAATGGCGGCAAAGCATCAAAGCAGTGGGGGCAAATGGGCGTTCTGCCGTAGACCGCGAAGGCCTGCGCGCACGCCTGGCCAGCGCCATCAACGTCGCCATCGGCCGTGATATCGATGCCCTGTCCGATCGCCTGTCGGTGCTCGCCACCATCGGGTCGGTGGCGCCGTTCGTCGGCCTGTTCGGCACGGTGTGGGGCATCATGCGCAGCTTTGCCAGCATCGCCGCCAGCCAGAACACCACGCTCGCCGTGGTGGCGCCGGGCATTGCCGAGGCCTTGTTCGCCACCGCCATCGGCCTGTTCGCCGCCATCCCGGCGGTCATCGGCTACAACCGGCTGCTGCACCGGGTGAACCGGCTGGAGGCGCGGCTGTCGGCCTTTGCCGAGGAATATCTCAACCTGCTCTCCCGCCAGCTCGACGGCATGGAGGGTCGCTGATGGCGATGCACTTGCAAGGTGGACGCGGCGGCAGGCGCGGAAGCCGTCGCCAACCGATGGCCGATATCAACGTCACCCCGATGGTCGATGTCATGCTGGTGCTGCTGATCATCTTCATGGTCACCGCGCCGCTGCTGGTCACCGGCGTGGCAGTGGACCTGCCCGATGCCCGCGCGCAATCGCTGCCGCAGGACAACACGCCGATCCAGATCAGCCTGGATGCGCAAGGGCAATTGTTCATCGATCGTCTGGTCGTCACGCCGGCCGCCCTGCTGCCCAAGCTGGCGGCGCTGCGCGAGGCACGCAGCGATGAGGCGCGCGTCTATGTGCGGGCCGATCGCGGGCTGGATTATGGCCGGGTCATGCAGGTGGTGGGGGATGTGAACGCCGCCGGCTTCAAGAAGGTCGCGCTGGTGACGGACGGCAGCCGGCCGGTGGCAGCCCCCGAAGCCAAATGAACCGCACCGAACGCAGCTACATTGCCGGCGCAGCGGTCGCGCATCTGCTGCTGCTGCTGGGGCTCAGCCTGGCCTGGGCCAACAGCCAGCGCGTCATGCCCGCCCCCACCGATGCCGTGCCGGTGGAGCTGGTGACCATCGCCGACGCCCCGCGCGTGACGGAACCGCCCAAGCCATCGATGGCGGCCGCCCCGCAGGAACCCGCCGCCGCGCCGGAACCTGTGCCGGAGGCCGCCCCCGCCCCGGAACCGGTGAAGCCCGACGCGGTGCCGCCCCCTGAACTGACCAAGCCCAAGCCGGCCGCCAAGCCAAAAGCCGCGCCCGCCAAGGCGCCGCCCGCCAAGCTCGACACCTCCAGCCTGGCCAGCGTGATCGACAAGGCCCTGCCCAAGGCGCGAAACAAGCCGCTCGACACCTCCAGCCTTGCCAGGGAGCTCAGCACCGCCGCCCCGGCGCGCGCCACCATCGATCCCCGCGCCGCCGCCACCCTGTCGCAAGCCATCCGCGGCCAGGTCGCGCCGTGCTGGAATCCGCCCGTCGGCGGCCGCGACGTGCGCAAGATGACCGTGATCGTGCGGGTGCAATATGGCCGCGACGGCCGCGTCATCGGCCAACCGCAAGCCGGCACCCCCACCGGCGCCACGCCAGCCAACGCCGATTTCGCCCGCACCTTCGCCGAAACCGCCCGCCGCGCCGTGCTGCGCTGCCAGCCGTTGAAGCTGCCGGCCGATCTTTATGATCTGTGGGCGAGCGTGGAGATCAATTTCGATCCGGAGGAGATGACCTGAGGGCCTTTACCGCCTCTCCCCGCATCACCTCCAGCCGTCACCTCGGCGAACACCGGCGTCCATCGCTCGAGATAGGGAACAGGCGCATGAACTCAGTAATTAAGTTTTGTATCCCCGGAATTTGAATTTGTAGTTTTCATGGCCAAAAAATGTATCTAATAGGACGTAAGCAATGGATCTTGTGAACGTTGAGACAGCAAAATACTGAAAAAATATCTAATTATTGCTATTTAGAAGCTCTGAGGCATTGCAGACGGACATCTGCTCTTACATCCGCTTTAGTTCTTGACTTATATTTTTCGCATTTGCCGGTCTCGTAATCTCTGTATAGCGGTTCACAGTAGTCGCCTCCATTGTCCGGGCCGGGATTTGCTTTATCCCATTCGGCCACGCACTTATCAACCTCACTGGAGCATCCGCTAAGCGACAGAAGAGCGGCGGAGCCAAAAATCAGGGCTTTCATTTGATAACCTCTACCGACAAATCGCAAAGAGGAGCCAAAGATAGACATGCGAATATGCCTTATCAAGTCAAATTCTCAAAATTCTGTAAATTCCGGGGATGATATAACTCCCGGAAAATCCGGTAAATTCCGTGGACACTATAATAAATTGGAAATTCCGGAAACACTGTAATAAATTCTAAATTCTCGAGAAATTCCAGAGAACTTCCGGGAGTTTCCCGGGACACTATAATACCTTGACGAGCCGCTTATATTGGGTTATCAATCCACTATGGAAATTCCGGGTACACTATACTAAATTGACGGGCTGCATTTCTTAGATTTTACATCCGCCATGGCTCGCTTCGCCCGCATCGTGATCCCGGATGTGCCGCACCATGTCACGCAGCGCGGCAATCGGCGGCTGCCGGTGTTCTTCAATGATGAGGACAGGCATGGCTATCTGGCGTTGGTGTTCGGGGCATGGGCAGCAAACGAAACGACCTGCCTGGCCTGGCGCCTGATGGACAATTACGTGCATCTGGTTCTGGTGCCGCAGTCGGCCGATGGCTTGCGGGCTGCACTGGCCGAGGCGCACCGGCGGTACTCGCGGCGAATCAATTTCCGCGAAAGCTGGCGCGGCTGATTGTTCCAGGGCCGGTTCGGCAGCGATCCGATGGACGCAGGGCATCTGATGGCCGCGGTGCGATATGTGGAGAACAACCCGGTTGCCGCCGGCATGGTGGCCTGCGCGGAAGACTGGCCCTGGCCGAGCGCGCGATCTCACATCAATGGCGCGCGCACTGCCGACGATCCTTTTACCGATGTTGCCGCACCAGGCCGCCATGTGAAAAAACTGGCGGGCGATGTTGCAGATCGAATTGGACGCGGATGACGAAACCGCCGCGATCGCCGAAATCGAAGCCCGCCTGTGCACCGGCCGCCCGCTCGCCTCACCCGATTGGATCGCCAACGCCGAGCGTGCCATCAACCGCAAACTCGCCCCTACCAAGCGCGGTCCCAAGCCGAAAGAGAGGCTGACGGTGGGGCATTTGGTATAGTGTCCCCGGAATTTCCCCCTCAATTGTGCAGGCTGTATTGCATGTTGTTTGAAGCGCTCCTCTCCCACAGTCGAGAGAGGCGGCTCGCCGACTTCGGCGTGCGGGTGAATATGTCCCTTGGCAACGACGGCCGGGTACACCCTCACCCGGCGCGCTGGCGCGCGTCTCGCCTCTCCCGCAAGCGGGAGAGGGGTGTTTGCCCCGCCCCATGCCAATCCTGGCCAGCCAGAACATGTCCTACACAGGCCTTTTGCGTTAGATATCGTCCTGCTCGGATGCACGTCGCATCATCCGACGCTAAGATATATCTTGTTCATCCCAAAATAGGGAAAAAGCGGAACCTTTGTAACCTTGTAAATAACAATCGCCCGATTTCCGCTCCAAAACAGGAGGAAGCGCCCATGATGCAGCCATCGGAACCGGCCTGCGCTGCGCCGCCGCGTCAGGCTGCGGGCTGTCTGCAGCCGGTTTATCTCCCGTTCAGCGGCCGGTGCTGATAGACTGCCGTCATGCGCCTGATTCCCCTTGCCCTGCTCCTCGCCGCCGCCCCTGCCCTCGCCCAGGCGCCAGCAGCGCCGCCTGCCGCCGGCCCGCTGCGCGTCGATATCAACGCCGGGCTGATGCAACCCATGCCGATCGCCGTGCCAGCCTTTGCGCCGGGCAATGGCGGCGCCACCGAGGCGGGCACCACCACCGCTTTGGGCGAGCGCGCGGCGCAGGTGATTGCCAATGATCTGAAATCCTCCGGCCTGTTCCGGCCGCTCGATCCGGCGGCCTTCACCACCACGGTCGGCGTCGATGATGTGTTGCACCCGGATTATCCGGCCTGGCGCACCATTGCGGCGCAGGCGCTGGTGACCGGCACGGTCAGCGCCAATCCCGATGGCGGCATCACGCTGGCCTGCTATGCCTATGATGTGTTTGCCGGCGCGGAAATCGCACGGCAGGGGTTCGTGACGACTGCGGCCGGCTGGCGGCGCGCGGCGCACAAATGTGCCGATCTCGTCTATGCGCGCCTCACCGGCGAAAGCGGCTATTTCGACAGCCGCATCGTCTATGTCTCCGAAACCGGCGCACGCACCAAACGCATCAAGCGGCTGGCGATCATGGATCAGGATGGCGCCGGCCATCGTTTCCTCACCTCGGGGCAGAATCTGGTGCTCACACCGCGCTTTGCGCCGGCGCAGCAGACGATCACCTACATGAGTTTCGAGAACAACCGGCCGCGGGTGTGGCTTTATACCCTGGGCAGTGGCCGGCAGGAGGCGGTGGGCCAGTTCGCCGCCATGACCTTCGCGCCGCGTTTCTCGCCGGATGGGCAGAATCTGATCTTGTCGATGGCGGTGGGCGGCAACACAGATATCTACCGCTTCAACATCCAGACCAGGCAGACCACCCGGCTCACCACCGGGCCGGGCATCGACACCTCGCCGAGCTATTCCCCCGACGGCAGCAAGATCGTCTTTGAAAGTGATCGTGGCGGCAGCCAGCAGGTCTATTTGATGAACGAAGATGGCAGCGGCCAGAGCCGGATCTCATTTGGTGAGGGCCGATCGGCCAGCCCGGTGTGGAGCCCGCGCGGCGATTATATCGCCTTCACCCGCATCGGCGCCGGGCGCTTCGGCATCGGCGTGATGCGGCCCGATGGCGGCGGCGAACGGCTGCTCACCAACGGCTATCAGGACGAAGGTGCCTCCTGGTCCCCCAACGGCCGGGTGATCCTGTTTTCCCGTTCCGAACGCAACGGGCGATCGGCGCTGTGGTCGGTGGACATTTCCGGTTTGAACGAGCGTCGGCTGGCAACGCCGCTGGATGCATCCGATCCCGCCTGGTCACCGTTGTTGCCCTAGATGTTGAATCTTGACAGTCTGGCTTTGGCCGATGTCATTTGTACCTTGAAGTTGAAAGGAACCCCAACCCCATGAATCGCACTTCAATCCGTTTCGCCCTGATGGCCACGCTCGCTCTGACCGTGACGGCCTGCGCCAAGAAGGAAAAGCCCCAGCTCGAGGCGCCGCCCACCGCCGCCCGACCGGAAGCCCCTGCAACGCCGGTCGCACCGCCCAGCAGCGGCGATCAGACCCCGGTTGTCACCAGCAGCATCGTGCCCGGCAGCCAGGACGATCTGCGCGCCCAGGCCGGCAAGGACACGGTGCTGTTCGCCTACGACAGCTATGAACTGGATGGCGATGCCCGCGCCATCCTGGCGCGCCATGCCGCGTGGCTGAAGAACAACAATGTCCGCGTGACGCTGGAAGGCCACGCCGATGAGCGCGGCACCCGCGAATATAATCTGGCGCTGGGGGAACGCCGCGCCAATTCGGTGAAGAATTTCCTGGCCAACGAAGGCGTCGATGTGGCGCGGCTGGCGACGATTTCCTATGGCAAGGAACGCCCGGTGGTAGAGGGCGCCGACGAGGCCGCCTTTGCGCAGAACCGCCGCGCCGTGACGACCGTAACGCGCTGAAGGTGTCACGCGCCGAGGGGGCTTCCCCGCGGCGCGCCAAGCCGATAACAGCACGGCCCATGCGGATCATTCACATGGGCACGCCAGACTTCGCCGTGCCGGCGCTGGATGCCTTGCGCCACGCCGGGCACGAGATCATGGCCGTCTATACGCGCGCGCCAAAGCCGGCCGGGCGCGGCAAGCAGTTGCAGGCCAGCCCGGTCAATGCGCGCGCCGCAGCGCTGGGTATCCCGGTGTTCTGCCCGCGCACGTTCCGCGACGCGGATGCAGTGGCCGAGTTTCTGGACGTGGCACGCGATTGTGATGTGGCCGTGGTCGCCGCCTATGGCCTGATCCTGCCGCCGGCCGTGCTGGCGGCGCCGCGATTGGGCTGCCTCAACATCCACGCCTCCCTGCTGCCGCGCTGGCGCGGGGCGGCACCGATCCAGCGGGCGATCCTGGCCGGCGATGTGCTGACCGGGGTGACCATCATGCAGATGGAGTTAGGCCTCGATACCGGGCCCATGTTGGCCGAAGCGCAAACCGCGGTGGGCACGAAGACCAGCGGCGAATTGTTCGGCGAGCTGGCCGTGCTGGGTGCCGAATTGCTGATCGATGTGCTGGCCAACCCGCGCCGCGCCGTGCTGCAGCCCGAGGACGGTGTCACCCTGGCGCCGCGCATCGAAAAGGCAGAGGCGCATCTCGACCCCACCCTGCCGGCGATCGAATTGGAGCGCCGGGTGCGGGCCTTCAACCCGGCGCCGGGCGCGTGGCTGGAGATTGGCGGCGAGCGCGTGAAGATCTTGGCGGCGACGGTGGAATCGGCCGCACCGGCGCCGGGCGTCACGCTGGATGATCGCCTGCTGATCGGCACCGCCGATGGCGGCTTGCGGCCCAGCATCGTCCAGCGCGCCGGCAAGCCGGCGATGCCGGTCAAGGCGCTGCTGAACGGCTGGCGGGTGCCGGCGGGAACGCTTGTGGCGTGACGCGCTATCGCTTCACGGTGGAATATGATGGCCGGCCATTCATGGGCTGGCAGCGCCAGGCGCATGGGCTCACCGTGCAGGCCGCCATCGAAGCCGCCATCCACGCCATCACCGGCGAAACCGTCGAAGTCATCGCCGCCGGACGCACCGATGCTGGCGTGCACGCCAGCGCCATGCCGGCGCATGCCGAGATCGAAAAGCCGTTCACGCCATTCAAGCTGATGGAGGCGATCAACGCCAGGCTGCGACCGCAACCGGTGGCGATCGTCGATTGCGCCGAAGCGCCGGATTGGCACGCGCGCTTCGATTGCCTGGGCCGGCGCTATCGCTACACGATCATCAATCGGCGCGCGCCGCTAACGGCACTCAGCGGGCTGGCGTGGCGGGTGCCGGTGCCGCTCGATCTCGATGCGATGCAGGCGGCGGCGCAGCTGCTGATCGGCCGCCACGATTTCACCACCTTCCGATCATCGCACTGCCAGGCCAGTTCGCCGCTGCGCACGCTCGATCGGCTGGAGGTGACCCGCAACGGCGATACGGTCGAAGTGTTCGCAGCGGCCCGGTCCTTCCTGCACCACCAGGTGCGATCGATGGTCGGCTGCCTCAAGCTGGTCGGCGAAGGCCAATGGTCGCCGGATGATCTGGCGGCGGCGCTGGCGGCCCGCAACCGGGACGCCCTCGGCCTCAACGCCCCACCCGATGGCTTGTGGTTCGTGGGCGCAATCTATCCGGGCCTGTCGGTGGGTTTTACAGAATGAATGTCTACCTGCGGCATGACGCGGGCAATATCAGCAGCTTGACCATTGGCCAGCCCTTGGCACGATAATTGCTTTGTCATCGGGTGTACAAGACCGGATGGAAAATACGGGTCCCATGGTGAACTGGTTGCAACAGGCGCAAAATTCTCCCCGCCTACGCTGGCTGGTCGGGATGGCCATTGGTGTGGTGGCGGGCGGCGCGGCCGGCTGGATGCTGATCGGCTGATCCGCGCCGGCCACGGCCACCAGCGCGTGGATCAGCGCCAGCCGAGCGCTTCGGCCATGATGTGGAAGATCAGATTCTGCTCCATCACGCCGCGCACCAGATCGGCGCGCGGGCCTTCGGCAAACAGCGCCACATCTTCGCCGCCATGGCTTTCGCTGCCGGTACCAAATGTCTTGCTCGCCAGATAATTGGGATCGGTTGGCGGCAGTTGGCGAGACAACTGCGGTGCCAGAAATGGGCCGTTGGCATAGGACAAGGTGGTCATCGGCTGGCCGCGATCATCCAGCGCCCAGCCTTCCTTGCTGATCGGACCGCCACCTTCGCCATCACGCGCCGGTTTGATGTAGCCCAAGATGTCGTTGCCACGCTCGGGGTAGCCGGCCATGGTCAACACATGGCTGTGATCTGCGGTCACCAGCACCAGCGTCTCATCCAGATTCACCATCTTCAGCACCTCGGCAACTGCAACGCTGAAGGTCTGTGCCTCCTTCAGTGCCCGATAGGGATTGCTGGCATGGTGGGCATGATCGATGCGGCCCCCTTCGATCATCAGATAATAGCCCTTGCCGCCGCGTGCCTTGGTGCCAGCGGCCAGCTTGGCCACAGCAAAGCGTGCCAGTTCGGGCAGGCCTGGCTCTGCGTCATCCTTGCGATCATGTTCAAAACTCAGATGGTCGGCCGTGAACAGGCCCAGCACCGGACCGGTGCTGGCGGCTGACAGAGCCCGCAGACCCTTGGCGTCGGCGACATATTGCCCGGTCGGCCAGCGCTGCTGCCATTCGCTCACCAGATTGCGGCCATCGTCGCGCACGCCGCCCTTGCCCACGGGCAGGAAGCGGGCGCCACCGCCGCCCAGCACCACCTCCACGCCGCCTTTGAAGTTCACCAACTGCGTGGCGAGATCGGCGCAGCCCGAAGCGCGGTCAGCCATCGGATAGGCACGATCGGCCCCTTCCCAATCGCGCTTGGGCACATGGCCAAACACCGCAGCCGGGGTGGCATGGGTGATGCGTGCCGTAGAGACAATGCCAACCGCCAACCCCTGGGCCCGCGCGATCTCAGCAAAGGTGCGCGGCAGCTTTTCCGGCGTCTTGCAGGCTTCGGCGCCCTGGTTCTGGCCCATGTTGATCACGCCGATGCGGGTCTTCACGCCAGTGTTGAAAGCGCTCGCCGTGCCGGCGCTGTCCGCCACCTGCGCATTGGTGTTATAGGTCTTCACCAGCGCGGTATTGGCCATGCGATCCCAGGCCAGGCTGTTCTCTTCGCCGGGGCCGGGCTTGCGACCGTCAATCGGGTGCTGGCCATCGAAGATGCGTGCCGCAGTGATGGTGGTGACGCCCATGCCGTCGCCGACCATCAGGATGACGTTTTTCGCCCGCTTCGGCCGGTTGACCACCTTCAGCCTTGCATCAAGCGCGGCGCGGCCGCCTTGCCACCAATCATCCTGCACGGGCGTGTCGAGCACCGGGCCAGCGGCCAATGCAGGGGCGGAAACGGCCAGGGTCGTGGCCAGCAGGATGTTGCGGATCATGGACATGGCTCTACCCTGCTCGCGGATTGTTACAGCAATTTGATTTCGCGCAGCCGTTCCCGCAGATAATCATCGGCGGTGATCGGCGGTTCAACGTGCGGGCCGCCCGGCAGCGTTCGGATCAGATAATCCGGCCGGAAATGCAGGAAGAACGGCGTTGAATAGCGCGCCACCCCCATGCGATCCGGTGCCGGGTTGACCACGCGGTGGGTGGTGGAGGGCAGGAGATGCCCGGTCAGGCGTTGCAGCATGTCCCCCACGTTGCACACCAGGCTGCCCGGCGGCGCGTCGATGCTGCGCCACTGGCCATCCTTGTCCAGCAATTGCAGCCCGGCCTCCTCGGCGCCCAGCAGCAAGGTGATCACATTGATATCCTCGTGGGCGCCGGCGCGGATGGCACCCGCCGCGTCGCCAAGAGATTCTGGCGTGACCGGCGGATAGTGCAGCAGGCGCAGCACCGAATTGCCGTCCCGCACCGGATCGACAAAGAAATCCGCCGCCAGGCCCAGATGCACGGCAATCGCCCGCAGCATGCGGTTGCCGGCACCGTCCAGAGCCGCATAGAGCGCGCCCACGGCCGCTTCGAATTCGGGCACCTCTGCGGGCCACAGATTGGCAAGCATGATCTTGGCATAGGCATGGCCGGCCGGCAGCGACCGCCCGACATGCCAGAATTCCTTCAGATCGGCCTTGGCCTCACCCTTCGCGGCTTCGATGCCGAACGGCGTCAGTCCGCGCTGGCCGCCACCGCCAGCCACCACATATTTCTGCTTGATGGCCTGCGGCAGCGCAAAGAACGCCTTTGTCGCCGCCATCGCCCGGTCGATCAGCGCAGGATCAATGCCGTGATCCGAAACGACGGCAAAGCCGGTCCGCGCGAAGGCATCGCCAAATCCGGCCGCAGCCGTGCCCAGATCGGAATCGATGAGCGAAAGCGGAATCGGCGTGATATCGGCTGCGAGGGACATACCGGCCTTTTGCCCCGGATTGACGCTGCTTGCCAGTCCCCGCCAGACGCGCACCACAATATGTTGACCGAACCCTGGACGCGCATTAGAGCGACCTCCCGATTGCCCGTGTCCGATCAGACGCGAGGCTTGTGGCAGCGTAGCTCAGTTGGTGAGAGCGCCGGATTCATAACCCGGAGGTCGGCGGTTCAAATCCGCCCGCTGCTACCATAGCCGACAATAAGCCGCATGACCCTCAGACGAGGATGAGGTGGCATGTTTGCGCAACCGCGGCTAATTGTTGCGGCCTGACCTGTTGGGGAGCCAAATCATGTCCATGCCCGCCGCCTTCGCTGGCCGCCTGTCGATCCCGGTGATCGGTTCGCCGTTGTTCATCATTTCCGGGCCGGAGCTGGTGATGGCCCAGTGCCGCGCCGGCATCATCGGCAGCTTCCCCAGCCTCAACGCCCGGCCGCTGGCCCAGTTCGAAGAATGGCTGCAACGCCTGTCGACCGAACTCGGGCCGAATGATGCGCCTTATGCCGTCAACCTGATTGTCCACCGGTCCAACGATCGGTTGATGGATGATCTGGCGCTGTGCGTGAAATACAAGGTGCCGTTGATCATCACCTCCTTGGGTGCGCGCGAGGACGTGAACGAGGCCATCCACAGCTATGGCGGCATCGTGATGCACGACATCATCAACAACAAGTTCGCCAAGAAAGCCGTGGAAAAGGGTGCCGACGGCCTGATCGCCGTTGCCGCCGGGGCTGGCGGCCATGCCGGCACCACCAGCCCATTCGCGCTGATCCAGGAAATCCGCGAATGGTTTGATGGCCCGCTGGCGCTTTCGGGCTCGATTGCCACCGGCGATGCCGTGCTGGCCGCGCAGGCGATGGGTGCCGATTTCGGCTATATCGGCAGTGCCTTCATCGCAACCGCTGAAGCCCGCGCGGTGCAGGGTTACAAGGACATGATCGTCGAAAGCGCTGCTTCCGACATCGTTTATTCCAACCTGTTCACCGGCGTGCACGGCAATTATCTGCGCCCATCGATCGTCAACGCCGGCATGGATCCGGATGCGCTGCCGACCAGCGATCCGTCGGCGATGAACTTCGGCAGCGGCGGCAACACCGACGCCAAGGCCTGGAAAGACATCTGGGGCTGCGGTCAGGGCATCGGTGCGGTCAAGGAAGTGCTGCCCGCCGGAGAACTGGTCGCGCGGTTGATCCGCGAATATGATGTGGCGCGCGCGCGCATCGGCATGAAGACCGCAGCGATCGCAGCGGCGTGAACCGAATGCAGATCGACTTGACCGCTAGAACCCGTCTTGTGTGGCTGGCCGGTGCCATGGTGCTCGGCATGCTCAGCCAGTGGTGCACGGTGTTCGGGCCCTGTGGGGCCCCGATCTAGGGTCGATCGCGCTAACGTTGAAGTGTTTGCCGCCCTCCCCCTTGCGGGGAGGGCGGGATCATCAAATCAGAACGCAATCAAGTCCAGCGGGTCAACCGACCCGTTCGGCGCCAGCCGCGCGCTTGTCCTCTGTGGCCAGCGGCTTTGCCTTCACGCCCAGGCTGATCAGCAGCGACGATGACACGAAGATCGACGAATAGGTACCGACCACAATCCCCAGCACCATCGCCGCAGTGAAGCCGAAAATAACCTCCGGGCCCAGGAACAGCAACGCCACCAGCGCCGCCAGCAGTGTCACCGAGGTCATCACCGTGCGCGGCAGCGTTTCGTTCACCGACAGATCGATGATGCCCTTGATGTCCATCTGCCGATACTTGCGCAGGTTTTCGCGGATGCGATCGTCGATCACCACCTTGTCGTTCAGGCTGTAGCCGATGATGGTCAGCACGGCAGCGACGATGTTGAGATCGAATTCGAGCTGCGTGAGCGCGAAAAAGCCCAACGTCACCACCACATCATGCACCAGGGCCACCACCGTGGACACGCCGAAATACCATTCGAAGCGGAACCAGGTGAACACGGCCACGAACAGCATCGACAGGCCGACCGCCCACAGGCCGTCGGTGATCAACTCATCGGACACCTTGCCCGATACGCTTTCGACGCGGGCAAAGCTGACGCCGGGATAATCCTTTTCCAGCGCCTTGCGCACCTTGGCCACCACGCGCTGCACGGCCGCCTGATCGCCGTCGGGCAACGGCAGCCGCACCAGGATGGTCGAAGGCTTGCCGAATTCCTGCAGGGCCGCATCGCCGACACCCACCTGATTGACCCGCACGCGCAGCGTATCAAGCTCGGGCGGCGCCTTGAATTCCACCTGCATGGTCAGGCCGCCGAGGAAATCGACCCCCAGATTGAGCCCGCGCAGGCCCAGCAGCGCGCCAGCGCCGATGGTGAGCGCAATGGTGAACGCAAACGCCAGAAAGCGCAGTTTGACGAAACCGATATTGGTGTTGTCGGGAACAAGTTTCAGCGGCATGGGGCCAGTCCTTTCCCGATCAGATGTCGAGCGTGGCGGGGCGCGCCGACGTCAACCAGCGCGCCACCATCCAGCGCACCAAGGTGACCGCGGTGAACACCGATGTGGCAATGCCGATCGACAGCACCACGGCAAAGCCCTTGATCGGGCCGGAGCCGAACAGGAACATGATGATGGCGACGATGATGTTCAGGCTGTTGGCATCCCAGATGGTGCGGGTGGCTTCGCGGAAGCCCACCTCCACACTGGCGATCACGCCCCTGCCCTTGCGTTGTTCTTCGCGGATGCGTTCGTTCACCAGCACGTTGGCGTCCACCGCCGCGCCGATGGTCAGCACCATGCCGGCAATGCCCGGCAGCGTCAGCGTGAAGCCGGCCGCCGACATGATGCCGAGGATCATGATGATGTTGATGAACAGCGCAACCACGGCATAGACGCCGAAGCGGCCGTAAGTGAGGATCATCAGAAGCGAAACCGCCAGCACCGCCACGATCGACGCAATGGCGCCGGCGCGGATCGAATCCGCACCCAGATCGGGCCCGACCGTTCGCTCCTCGACCACCTTCAGTTCCACCGGCAACTTGCCCGAACGCAGCAGGATGGCCAGTTCGTTGGCAGTTTCCACCGTGTAACTGCCACTGATCACGCCGCTGCCGCCCAGGATCGGCTCGTTGATGTTCGGCGCGGAAATCACCATGCCGTCGAGGATGATGGCAAATGGCTTGCCGACATTCTCGGTGGTGGCCTGGGCAAAACGCCGGCCGCCGGTCGAATCAAAGCGGAACGACACCGCTGGCGCACCATTCTGATCGGTGGAAACCTGGGAATCGACCAGTTGATCGCCGGTGATGATGGCGCGGCGCTTCACCACCACCTGCCCGCCCTGCTGAACCGGGAGGATCTGGCTGCCCGGCGGCGCGCGGCCCTGGGCGACCTCTTCCGGATCGGCCGCAGCATCGACCAGTTTGAATTCCAGCTTCGCGGTCTTGCCGAGCAGCGCCTTCAGTGCTTCCGGGTCTTGCAGACCCGGCACCTGCACGACGATGCGGGTCTTGCCCTGCCGCACAATGGTCGGCTCGCGCGTGCCGAGCTCGTCGATGCGCTTGCGGATGACTTCGACAGCCTGCGCCATGGCGCCATCGACAGCCGCACTGATGCCGGCGGCCGTTGGTTGCAGGATGATCTGGCCGGGCAGGCTGCCGCGGCTGACCGAGACCTCACGCGCCGCGCCGACACCCAGCGGCGCGGTCACCTTGTTGAGGATGGCGACGGCCTGATCGACGCGGGTGACATCGCCCACCGCAAAGCTCAATTGGCCGCGGTTGATCGACAGGTCCGACACGGCAATCGCGCCGCCTTCGGCCACGCGCAATTCGCTGCGCACCGTGTCTTCCAGGCCTTCCAGCTTGGCCTTTTCAACCTCGTTGGCGGTGGCTTCCAGCATCAGATGCGAGCCGCCGCGCAGATCGAGGCCCAGCGGCAACTGGCTTTTCGGCAGGCCGTCGGGGATCATCGCAATCTGCGACGGCGTCAGCGCGTTGGGCACCGCCAGCAGGAAGCAGACGAGCACAGTCAGCCAGATCGACCAGTTCTTCCACGCGGGAAAATCGAGCACGAGCGCTTATTCCTTGCCGACCGTTGCAACATCGTTGGCGGCGGTCAGGCCGCGCGACTTGACATCGACCAGTGTGGATTTGAGCACGCGGAACTTCACGTTCGGGCCGGCTTCCACTTCCACTTCGGTATCGGTCACGCGAATGGCCTTGCCGATGATCCCGCCGCCGGTCACCACATCGTCACCCTTTTTCACGGCGTCGACCATGGCACGGTGCTGCTTCACCCGCTGCTGCTGCGGCCGGATGATCAGGAAATAGAAAATCCCGAAGATCGCCAGATAAGGCAGGAAGCCGATCAGGGCGGCAGTGCCGCCAGCAGCGGCAGCGCCGGCTGTCTGGGCATGGGCCGGGGATGCAAATATCATGGTCTCGCTCTCGGAAAATCGACCGGAAAACCGGATGGCATGGGCTCTAGCGGCTTGCCCACACTCACGCAACCATGCCACGCAACCGTGGCGCACAGGCCCCGGCGGGTGGCAGTTCCCATGTGGCGATGCTTTGGCTATCGGATGGGCATGGAAATCCAAGCCGCCCATCTGGCCCGCATCGCCGCCGCCCTGGAACGCCTGTCACCGGCCCCGGCGCCGGCAGCCGATCCGACAATTGGCCACTGGTTCGGCTGGGATGGCACCGGCCTGCTGGCGTTGCCGCCGGCACGTACCACGCCGCTGGCGCTGTATCAGGGCGTGGCCCCCCAGGCGCAGGCACTGCTGGAAAACAGCCGCCGCCACGCCCAGCGCTTGCCGGCGCATGATGTGCTGCTGTGGGGTGCGCGCGGCATGGGCAAATCCAGCCTGGCGCGCAGCGTCGTTGCCGAGCTGCTCGCCAAAGGCGATGATCTGGCCCTGGTGCAACTGATGCTGCCGGCGTTGCCGACCCTGCCCCTGCTGTTCCGCCATCTGGCCCAGGTGAATCGGCCGTTTCTGCTGTTCCTCGATGATGTCTCGCTGGGCGCCGATGCGGCGGACGTCCATGCCTTGCGCTCGCTGCTCGATGGTGGCGTGCAGGCGCGGCCCGACCATCTGCGCCTGATCGTCACCAGCAACCGCCGCCATCTGGTGCCGCGATCACTGCAAGAAAATGAAGGCGATGCGATCAACCCGCGCGATGTCGCCGATGATCATCTGGCATTGGCCGATCGCTTCGGGTTGCGGCTGGGCTTCCACCCCTGTGATCAACCGCAGTATCTGGCGATGTGTGCGGCCTATGCGGCGGCACATGGCCTGGCGTTTGATCCTGCTGCCGCGCTGGCCTGGGCAATGGCGCGCGGCGCACGATCCGGGCGGGTGGCTTGGCAGTTCACGGTGGAACAGGCCGGCGCGCAAGGCGTCCGGTTGTAACCCGCCGCTGCGGCATGACGCGCGGGCCGGTTGCGGCGAGGCGTGCGAGCCTGCTAGGACACTGGTCTACATTCGGTTCTGAAGGCACGCTCTCTTGAAAACACTTGGCCTGATCTGGCGCTTCATCGTTGGCATCAAGGATCTCTTGGTCCTTGCCCTGCTGGTGGTTTTCTTCATCGCGGTTTCGGCGGCGCTGTCCGGCGCTTCGCCGGCCACCGTGCCGGAAAGCGGCGCACTGGTGGTGTCGCTGGATGGCGCCATCGTGGATCAAGGCAGCGAGACGTCGCCGTTCGACACGGTCAGCGGCAATGTCGGCAGCGAAGCGCAGCTGCGCGATATCGTGCGCGGCATCGATCGCGCCGCCGCTGACAGCCGCATCAAGGCGCTGGTGCTCGATCTCGATCTGTTTGCCGGCGGCGGCCAGGCCAATATCGCCGCGGTGACCGAAGCCATCGGCCGGTTCCGCAAGAGCGGCAAGCCGGTGCACGCCTGGGCGACCGCCTATTCCGATGACAGTTGGCTGCTGGCCGCGGGTGCAAACCGCATCTGGCTCAATCCGCTGGGCGGCGTGATTTTCACCGGCCCGGGCGGATCGCGGCTGTATTTCGCCCGCGCGCTCGAAAAATTGCAGATCGATGTCAACGTGTTCCGCGTCGGCACCTACAAGAGCTTCGTGGAGCCCTACACCCGCGCCAGCGCTTCCCCCGAAGCCAAGGCCGCCGATCAGGCGCTGGCCAGCAGCCTGTGGAACAGTTGGCTCGCCGATGTGAAGCGCTTGCGCCCCACGGCCGATGTGCCGTCGTTCATCGCGCAACTGCCGCAGCGGCTCGGCCAGGCCGGCGGCGATGGTGCCCGCGCGGCGCTGAATGCCAAGCTGGTCGATCAACTCGCCAGCCGTGACGATTTTGATGCCGCAATGGTCAAGCTGGTTGGCGACGGCGATCTTGAATATTGGGGCCATTACGCTGGCGTTACGCTCACCGATTATCTCAGCGCCACCGCCAGCCAGGACAAGAACGGCGGCGACGCGGTCGGCGTCGTCTATGTCAGCGGCAACATCGTCGATGGCGAAGCGCCGCGTGGCACCGCCGGCAGCACCACCATCCGCCATGCCCTGGAAGAAGCCCTCAACGAAAACCCCGGCATCAAGGCGCTGGTGGTGCGCGTCGATTCGGGTGGCGGTTCGGTGACGGCATCGGAGGAAATCCGTGCTGCCCTGATCAGCGCCAAGGCCGGTGGCCTGCCGGTGGTCGCCAGCTTTGGCCCGGTGGCGGCCAGCGGCGGCTATTGGGTGGGCACCGCGGCAGACGAGATTTTCGCGCAGCCGTCCACCATCACGGGTTCGATTGGCGTGTTCGCCATCCTGCCCAGCTTCCCGCGGGCCCTGAACGATCTGGGCATCAACAGCGATGGCGTGAAGACCACCCCCTACAGCGGTGAACCCGATGTGGTCGCCGGCCTGTCGCCCGAAGTGCGCCAGGTGCTGCAGATGGGCGTTGAAAACACCTATCAGCAGTTCATCAATCTTGTCGCCAAGGCGCGAAAATTGCCCGTGGCCGAAGTCGATCGCATCGCGCAGGGCCGCGTGTGGGCCGGCACGGAGGCGCAGCGCCTGAAGCTGGTCGACACGATGGGCGGGCTGGATGCGGCCATCGCCGCTGCGGCGCGCAAGGCCGGCATCAAGGGCGAGGTGCGGGTGATCGATATCGAAAAGCCGGAACCGGCCTGGGTCAAGGCGCTGAAGAACTTTGGCAGCAGCGAGACCGAACAACAGGCGCGCGATCCGTGGGCAAGGCTGCTGCTGGCCTCACGCCAGCGCCTGCTGAGCAGCATGGCGGATTTCGCTTTCCTGGCATCAGGCCGCGGCGCCACGATCCAGGCGGCCTGCCTGGAATGTTCTGCCGCCGGCAGCCCGCGCCCGGCCACGGCGCGCGCCAGCGCCGATACGGTCAGCAAACTCGCCGCCCTGGCTCAATCGTCCCGGTAACCCGGCAACGACAGCCCGGTGGCAATTGCCAGCGCGCGCAGGCCAAAGCCGGCTGTGGCACCGATGATCGCCGCCGGCCACAGGCCCAAGCCCAGCAGGGTCAGGCCCACATAGGTCCCGGCCCCCAGCGCGGCGGCGGAGACATAGATTTCCTTGCTCAGCAGGATCGACGGCTCGCCGGCCAGCAGATCGCGCACGATGCCGCCGAAACTAGCGGTGAGCACGCCCATGCCCACCGCCGGCAACGCCGGCACGCCGTAACTCAGCGCCTTGGCCGCCCCCAACACGGCATAGGCACCCAGACCGACGGCGTCGAACCACAGCAGCGCATTCAGACGCCAGCGATCGGCGCGCAGCAGCCACACCGCCGCTGCGCCCACCAAGCAGATGCCGAGATAGTCCGACCGCCCCACCCAGAACACCGGCGCGCCGATCAACAGATCCCTGAGCGTGCCGCCGCCAATGCCGGTGACCGCCGCGAAGAAGGCGAAGGTCACGATGGTCTGCTTGATCCGCGCGGCGGCCAGCGCACCGGACACGGCAAACACCGCGACGCCAGCCATGTCGAGCACGGCCAGCAAAGGCTCCAGCGGCGGCAGCGGCAGCGGAGGGGCCATCAGCGGCGCCGCCAGAAATGCTTGATCGTCAGCAGCGCGCCCGAGAGCACGACGCCCAGCGCCACCAATGTAGCCGCGATGATCACTGGCCCGTGCGTGTTCTCGCGATCCTGCCAATCCATGATGTGCAGGCCCCAGAACAGATCATAGAAGCGCCACCACGGCGTCCGCACCGCGCCGATCTCGCCCTGGCTGTTGATATAGACGCGGATGTCGTCGGCAAATTCCACGCGGTATCCCGCCGTATCCCGCCAGTCGCTGGCCGGGTTGGCGGGGGTGATCGCCGTCACCGTGACCGGCCCGGTCAGCGTGGTGCCAGCGCGAGCAATAGCCTCAGCCTGCGCGGTGGTGATGGCGATGGGCTGGCCCGTCACCGCATCCAGCAGCCGCTTGCCCTGCCCGTCCGTCACTTTCCAAACCGGCTTGCCCAGCAATTGGCCCAGTTCCAGTTTCTCGACGCCCGTCAGCGCCGGCAGCCCGACTGGCATGATGAGCGCGGGCTTGTCACGCCGCACGTCATCGCCGCGCACCACCTCCAGCGGGCGCACCACCATCACCAGGCCAGACGCCACCCACAGGATGATCTGAATACCAATGATCACGCCAGTCCACAGATGGAGCCAACGAACGGTGCGGGTGGCGCGGGGGGAGAGCATAAGGTGGGTGTAGCGGGGCCGGCGCGGCCCGTCACCTCTGCGTCGCCTTGGCGCGCCACCGCCGTACGACGGGAATGGGTGCCAGTCCCCGTCAGTTGAGATCAACGCCTGGCCCGCGCTTGCAAGACAAGGTCACGCGGTCGATAAACGGCGCTCATGGAAACGCCCACTCCAGCGTTACAGCAGTTCGGCGATGGCATCTGGCTTGCCGATGGCGTGGAAGTGGATGTGGCTGGCTTCCGCTACCCAACGCGGGCAGCCATAGTTCGCCTGTCGAGCGGCGGCCTTCTGGTGTGGTCACCGGTGGCGCTGACGTCGGCTTTGCGTGCCGAGGTCGAAGCGCTCGACGAGGTCCGCCACCTCGTGGCGCCCAACAGCCTGCACCACCTGTTCCTGCACGAGTGGCAAGTTGCCTACCCGAAGGCCAAGGTCCACGCACCGCCGGGCCTTCGCAAAAAGCGCCCCGATGTCGCCTTTGATGGCGATCTGGTCGATGGCGGCGGTTCGCCATGGGCGGCCGATCTTGATCAGGTCGTGATCCGCGGCAACTTGATCACCACCGAGGTTGTATTCTTTCACTTTGCAAGCCGCACGGTGCTGTTCACCGATCTGATCCAGCAATTCGCGCCTGGATCGTTGGCCGGGTGGCGGGCGCTTGTGGCGCGGCTCGATCTCATGACCGAAGCTGAACCGCAGGTGCCGCGCAAGTTCCGCGCTGCCTTCATTGATCGCGCCGCTGCCCGCGCATCGATCAATCGCGTCCTGATCTGGCCGGCAGACAAAGTCGTGATGGCGCACGCACCGCCCGTGCTGGATGACGGACAAGCCTTCATTGCCCGCGCCTTTGGCTGGCTCTGAATTCAAGACTGGCGACGCCCTCCGGACCAAACGCAGCGTCATTTGGGTTGCGCAAAGGCCTGATCTCCGATCGACTCAAATGCGGTCGGCTTTCAATCTGCCCAGTTCAACCCAGCCGGCAATTCAACCGCACAAAAATCGATTTGCAGCACGCGCCGCCGGCCCGGCGATATGGCCCGCGCGGATCGGTGAAGGATCGGCGTGCGATATACCCACAGGTCGCCGGGCGTTGCCAGGCACAGTTGCCGTGGATATTGCTCGGCCTGATTGGCACTTGCGCCGGCAGTGACCCGCTTGTGATGCGAGCCGACGGCGACTTCCAGCGGCGCATTGTCGGCCGGGCAATCATCAATGTGCAGGCGCACCGTCAACATCGCCGCCAGCAGGTGAAAGGGCGGTTCGACATGGCAAATGCCCTGCTTCACCGACCACGGGCCATAACCGGGAATGTCGCGGCGTTCGCGCACGGCGATGGTGCGATCCTGATGCCAGGGCACCAGCCAGTTTGCATCCGGCGTCTTGTCGAACCAGACGGCGCGTACGGCCCGGGCCCCCGGCAGCAGCGGCGCTACAATGCCAGTGATCGCGGCCAGCACTTCGCCCAGTGCGGTGTCGCTGATCGAAACCCGCGCGCCTGCCCTCACCGCTCCGAAATGATCCGCAAGCCACGTGAGTGCTGGACTGGCCACAGCTGCACTGACCAGCAGGCAGCCATCCCGTTCCAACTCTTCGCGGCCCACCACCATCACATGTGGATGGGCTTGCCCGTCACCGCCATCGCCGCCTCCTTCAGCGCCTCCGAATGCGTCGGATGCGCATGGCAGGTCAGCGCAATGTCCTCGGAAGACGCACCAAACTCCATCGCCTGCGCGGCTTGGGCGATCATCGTGCCGGCCAAGGCGCCGATGATGTGTACGCCCAGCACGCGATCGGTCTTCGCATCGGCCAGTATCTTCACGAAGCCATCGGTGTCGCGGTTGGTCTTGGCGCGGCTGTTGGCGGCGAACAGGAATTTGCCGACCTTGTAGGCGACGCCCGCGGCTTTCAGCTCTTCCTCGGTCTTGCCGACCGTGCCGACCTCCGGGTGGGTGTAGACCACGGCCGGGATCACATCATGGTTCACATAGCCGGCGAGGCCAGCGATATTGTCGGCGCAGGCCAAGCCTTCGTCTTCGGCCTTGTGCGCCAGCATCGGGCCTTCCACCACATCGCCGATCGCCCAGATGCCGGGCACGTTGGTGGCGAAATGGTGATCGATGGGGATGCGGCCCTTGGCGTCCACCGCCAGGCCGGTCGCGCCCAGATTGAGGCCATCGGTGTTGGGCCGCCGACCGATCGAGAGCAACACGATATCGGCCGCGATGGTCTCGCTGTTGCCGCCCGCCGCTGGCTCCACCGTCACCACCGCGCCGCCGCCATCACGCGCCACGCTCACCACCTTGGTTGAGGTCTTCAGCTCAAGGCCCTGTTTCTTCAAGATCTTCGCGAACGCATCCGCAACTTCGATATCCATCGCCGGCACAATGCGAGGCGCATACTCCACCACGGTCACCTTGGCGCCAAGCCGCCGCCAGACACTGCCCATTTCCAGGCCGATATAGCCGCCGCCGATCACCACCAGATGGCCGGGCACCTTTGGCAGCGCCAGCGCTTCGGTGGAGGTGATGATCACCTCCCCATCCGGCGTGATGCCGGGCAGCAGCGCGACTTCGGAACCGGTGGCGATGATGAAATTCTTCGCGGTGATGGTGCGGCCGTCCACCTGCACCGATTTGGCATCGACGAAGCTGGCCGCACCCTTGATCCATTCCACCTTGTTCTTCTTGAACAACATGGCGATGCCGCCGGTCAGTTCCTTCACCGCCTTGTCCTTCTCCCCCAGCAAGGTGGAGAGATCGAAGGAGACATTGTCGGCCTTCACGCCGAACTTGGCGAGATGGCCGCCAGCCAGTTCCTCATAGAGATGGCTGCCGTTCAGCAGCGCCTTCGATGGGATGCAGCCGACATTCAGGCAGGTGCCGCCCAGCGCGGCACGCTTTTCGATGCACGCCACGTTCAGGCCATGTTGCGCCGCGCGAATGGCCGCCACATAGCCGCCAGGGCCGCCGCCGATGACGCACACGTCAAATTCAGTGGCCATGGTCAGGCCCTTTCTGTCAGAGGTCGATCAGCAGCCGCGCCGGGTCTTCAATGGCTTCCTTCACCCGCACCAGGAAGGTCACCGCCTCGCGGCCATCGATCAGGCGATGGTCATAGCTCAGCGCCATGTACATCATCGGGCGGACCACCACGGCGCCATCGCGCACCACCGGCCGGTCCTCGATGCGGTGGAGGCCGAGCACGCCCGATTGCGGCGGGTTGAGGATCGGCGTGGACAGCAGCGAGCCGAACACGCCGCCATTGGAAATGGTGAAATTGCCGCCCTGCATGTCGGCGATGGTCAGCGTGCCGGCCTGGGCGCGGCGGCCGAAATCGGCGATTTCCTTTTCGATCGTGGCAAAGCTCTTGGCCTGCGCATCCTTCAGGATCGGCACCACAAGGCCGCCGGGCGACGACACCGCCACGCCCAGATCGGCATAATCCTTGTAGACGATCTCGTCGCCTTCGATCGCAGCACCCACCGACGGCACATCCTTCAGCGCCAGCACCACCGCCTTGGCAAAGAACGACATGAAGCCGAGGCGCACGCCGTGCTTCTTCTCGAACATATCCTTGTACCGGGCGCGCGCCTCGATCACCGCGCTCATGTCCACATCATTGAATGTGGTCAGCATGGCGGCGCTGTTCTGCGCTTCCTTCAGGCGGCGCGCGATGGTCTGGCGCAGGCGGGTCATCCGCACGCGCTCTTCCCGGCGCGCGGCAGGGGCAGCGGAGACGACAGCAGGCGCTGCGGCCACCGGAGCCGCAGCCCTTGCCGGGGCATTGACCCGCGCCGTGCCGGCCTCGATCGCGGCCAGCACATCGCCCTTGGTCAAGCGGCCATCCTTGCCGGTGCCGCTGATGCTGGCGGGATCGAGATTATAGCTGTCGATCAAGCCACGCACCGCCGGGCTGATCGCTTCATGCGCGGTGCCGGCCTGTGCGGCGGCATGGCCGGTGGCGATCATCGCATCGGACGCGGCCAGTTCCGGCACCACGGATTCGACGGTGACGGCTGGTGCGGACGCTGCCGGGGCTGGTGGCGCGCTCGCCACCGCGGCGCCGGCCTCGATCCGCGCCAGCAGCGCACCCACGGTCACCGTATCGCCGGTCTGGTGATATTGCTCGCCCATCACGCCAGCGACGGGCGACGGCACTTCCACCGCCACCTTGTCGGTTTCCAGCGCCACGATGGCCTCATCGGCGGCCACCGCATCGCCGGGCTGCTTCAGCCACTGGCCAACACTGGCTTCGGTGATGGATTCGCCCAGGGTGGGCACAACAACGTCAACGGCCATGATCTATGCTCTCTCAATTTTCCGTCGCGCCGCTGCGGATTGCGGCAGCAACTTGCGTGTTGGTGGCCCCCAGCGCTTCGGCGACCAGCTTGGCCTGTTCGGCATTGTGGCGCTTGAGCAGGCCGGTGGCTGTCGCCGCCGCCGGCGCGCGGCCGGCATACAGCGGGCGGCGGCCCAGGCAGGCCTCGATCAAAGGCGCCGCGAAGCTCCAGGCGCCGCCATTCTGCGGCTCTTCCTGCGCCCATACCACCTGTTCCAGATTGGGGAACTTCGCGGCATATTCGCTGACCACGTCGCCGGGGAACGGATAGAGTTGCTCCACCCGCAGCAGATAGACATCGTCGCGGCTTTCCTTTTCGCGCGCATCGAGCAGATCATAATAGACCTTGCCGGTGCACAGCACGAGCCGGCGGATCTTTTCCGGGCTGCAGGGTGCCAGATCGTCAAGGCAGCGGTGGAAGGTCGTCGCCGGCCCCATGTCGGCCAGGGTCGACACCGCGCGCTTGTGGCGCAGCAACGATTTGGGCGTGAATACCACCAACGGCTTGCGGAAATCGCGCAGCATCTGCCGGCGCAGCAGATGGAAGAAATTCGCCGGCGTCGTGCAATTGGCGACCTGGATATTGTCTTCGGCGCAAAGGCTCAGGAAGCGCTCCATGCGCGCCGAGCTATGCTCCGGCCCCTGCCCTTCATAGCCGTGCGGCAACAGCATGACGAGCCCGTTGGCGCGCAACCATTTGATTTCGCCCGACACGATGAACTGATCGATGATGGTCTGCGCGCCGTTCACGAAATCGCCGAACTGCGCTTCCCACAGGGTCAGCGTCTTGGGATCGGCCAGCGCATAGCCATATTCAAAGCCGAGCACGCCGAATTCCGACAGCGGGCTGTCGAGCACATCAAAGCCCGGACCCACCGATTTCAGCGGCACATAACGGCTGCCGTCCTTCTGGTCGGTCCACACCGAATGGCGTTGGCTGAAGGTGCCGCGGCCGACATCCTGGCCCGACAGACGCACATTGATCCCGTCTTTCAGCAAGGTACCAAACGCCAGCGCCTCGCCGGTCGCCCAGTCGACGTTGGCACCGGTGGCAAACATTTCGGCCTTGGCATCGAGGACACGCGCCAGCGTGCGGTGAATGTTGAAGCCATCCGGCACCTGCGTCAGCGCCTTGCCGATCTCGCGCAATTGCGTGATGGATTCGCCGGTCATCGCGACGCGGCGGCTGGCAATGCCTTCCTTGGGCCGGCCCAACCCGGCCCAGCGCCCGCCGAACCAGTCGGCTTCGTTGGCCTTGAAGCCGGCGGCGGCATCAAACTCATCCTCCAGCATGTTCACATACTGGTCGATCATCGCCTGATAATCACCAGCCGTGAGCACGCCTTCGCGCGCCAGACGCTCGGCATAAAGCTCGCTCACGGCCTTCTTCTTGCCGATGGCGGCATACATCAGCGGCTGGGTGAAGCTCGGCTCATCGCTTTCGTTGTGACCGAACCGGCGATAGCACCACATGTCGATCACCACGTCGCGGCCAAAGCGCTGGCGGAATTCAGTGGCGACCTTGGTGGCGAAGGTCACGGCTTCGGGATCATCGCCATTCACGTGGAAGATCGGCGCCTGCACGATCTTCGCCATGTCCGACGGATAAGGCGATGATCGCGCAAACTGCGGGCTGGTGGTGAAGCCGACCTGATTGTTCACCACATAATGGATGGTGCCGCCGGTGCCATAACCGATCAGGCCGGAAAAGCCGAAGCATTCGGCAACAATGCCCTGCCCGGCAAACGCCGCGTCGCCGTGCAGCAACACCGGCATCACCTTGCGACGATCGGTATCGCCGACCAGATCCTGGATGGCGCGCACCTTGCCGAGCACGACGGGGTCGACAGCTTCAAGATGCGACGGGTTGGCGACCAGCGACAGATGCACCTTGTTGCCATCGAATTCGCGATCGGTGCTGGTGCCGAGGTGATATTTCACATCACCCGATCCACCGACATCATCGGGATTGGACGATCCGCCGGCAAATTCATGGAAGATGGTGCGGAACGGTTTCTGCATCACATTGGCCAGCATGTTCAGCCGGCCGCGATGCGGCATGCCGAACACCATTTCCGTGATGCCCAATTGGCCACCGACCTTGATGATCGATTCCATCGCCGGGATCATCGATTCGCCGCCGTCCAGACCGAAGCGCTTGGTCCCGACAAACTTGCGGCCGAGGAACTTTTCAAACTGTTCGGCTTCCAGCAGCTTGTTCAGGATGGCGCGCTTGCCGTTGGCGGTGAAGTTGATGTCCTTGTCACGGCCTTCGAACTTTTCCTGCAGAAAGCGCCGCTCCTCCACATCGTTGATGTGCATATATTCGAGGCCGACATTGCCGCAGTAATTGCGCTGCAGGATCGCGACCAGTTCGCGGATGGTGGCAGTCTGCAACCCCAGGGCGCCGCCGATATGGACAGGGCGATCAAGATCGTTCGGGCCAAAGCCATGCCAGCCGGGCGTCAGATCGGCTGGCAGATCGCGCGTGGAAAGCCCGAGCGGATCGAGATTGGCCGCCAGGTGCCCACGCACGCGATAGGTGCGCAGCAGCATCATCGCGCTGATCGAATCCTGCGCTGCCCGCGCCACATCGGCCGGGCTGGCGCCGCTGGCCGCCGCCACGCCGGCCGCGCGCGCTGCCACCTTGGCGGGATTGTCGGCAAACATCCCCGCGGCATCCAACCCCCGGGTCAGATCATCGCCCGGCAGGATCGGCCAGTTCGGCCGAGCCCAGCTTGGCCCCGGCCGATCTTCGGGGCCTGGCAGCAGGGCTTCGATATCCATCTTCACTTCCTCGAACGCGTCGTCATTTTGTCTGTAACGGCACATGAACCACATGTCATGACAAACTGCCGCATGCCCGCCATGTTTCCCCAACATGGCGGGCATCGCCAATTCAGCCCTTCAGCACCTCGATCAGGGTTTCACCGAGCAAGGACGGCGACGGTGACACCCGGATGCCAGCGGCTTCCATCGCAGCCATCTTGGATGCGGCGTCGCCCTTGCCGCCGGAAACGATCGCGCCGGCATGGCCCATGCGGCGGCCGGGCGGCGCGGTGGTGCCGGCGATGAAGCCGACCATCGGCTTCTTGCGGCCACGCTTGGCTTCGTCGATCAGGAACTGGGCGGCCTGCTCCTCGGCGTCGCCGCCGATTTCGCCGATCATGATGATCGACTGGGTAGCCTCATCCGCGAGGAACAATTCCAGCATGTCGATGAAATTGGTGCCGTTCACCGGATCGCCGCCAATGCCCACGGCTGTGGTCTGGCCCAGGCCGACCGCACTGGTCTGGTGCACGGCTTCATAGGTAAGCGTGCCGGAGCGCGAGACGACGCCCACACTGCCCTTGCGGAAGATATTGCCGGGCATGATGCCGATCTTGCATTCGCCGGGCGTCAACACGCCGGGGCAGTTCGGCCCGATCAGGCGGGTCTTGCTGCCCTGCAGCGCGCGCTTGACGCGCACCATGTCCAGCACCGGAATGCCTTCGGTGATGCACACCACCAGCGGGATTTCCGCGGCAATGGCTTCACAGATCGCGTCTGCCGCGCCTGGCGGCGGCACATAAACCACCGACGCATCCGCGCCAGTGGCTTCCCGCGCCTGCGCCACGGTATCGAACACCGGCAGGCCCAGGTGGGTCTGCCCGCCCTTGCCCGGTGCGGTGCCGCCGACGACCTTGGTGCCATAGGCGATGGCCTGTTCGCTGTGGAACGTGCCCTGCTTGCCGGTGAAACCCTGCGTGATGACGCGGGTGTTTGCGTTGACCAGGATGCTCATCTCAGGCGGCCTTCTTCACTTCGGCGACGATCTTGGCCGCCGCATCCCCCAGATTGTCTGCCGACACGATCGGCAAACCGGAACTGGCGAGGATTTCCTTGCCCAGTTCCACGTTGGTGCCTTCCAAGCGCACCACCAGCGGCACGGAAAGCTGCACTTCCTTGGCCGCCGCGATGATGCCTTCGGCAATGATATCGCAGCGCATGATGCCGCCGAAAATGTTGACGAGAATGCCCTGCACCGCCGGATCCTTCAGGATCAGCTTGAAGGCGTTGGTCACCTTTTCCTTGTCGGCGCCGCCGCCGACATCGAGGAAGTTTGCCGGCTCGGCGCCGTTCAGCTTGATGATGTCCATAGTCGCCATGGCGAGGCCGGCACCATTGACCAGGCAGCCGATGTTGCCATCGAGCTTGATGAAGGCCAGGTCGTACTTGCTGGCTTCCACTTCCGCCGGGTCTTCCTCGGTCAGATCGCGCAGCGCGACCAGATCGGGGTGGCGATAGAGCGCGTTGGGATCAAAGCCGACCTTGGCATCGAGCACCAGCAGCTTGCCATCATCGGTGACGGCGAGCGGGTTGATTTCCATCTGGCTGGCATCGGTGCCGATGAAGGCGCCATACAGCTTGGTGGTGACATTCTCGGCCTGCTTGGCAAGATCGCCGGTCAGGCCCAGCGCGGCAGCGACGGCGCGGCCATGGTGGGGCATGATGCCGGTTGCCGGATCGATGGCGATGGTGTGGATCTTTTCGGGGTGGTGGTGGGCCACATCCTCGATATCCATGCCGCCTTCGGTGCTGGCGACGATGGCGATGCGCCCGGTCGCCCGGTCGACCAGCATGGCCAGATACAGTTCCTTGGCGATATCGACGCCGTCGGTCACATACAGGCGGTTGACCTGCTTGCCGGCCGCACCGGTCTGGATGGTGACCAGCGTGTTGCCCAGCATCTCGGTGGCCGCCTTGCGCACGTCGTCAGCCGACCGCGCCAGGCGAACACCACCCTTGGCTTCCGGCGGCAGCTCGACAAACCTGCCCTTGCCGCGCCCACCAGCGTGGATCTGCGCCTTCACAATATAGAGCGGGCCAGGCAGCTGGCCGACGGCGGCCACGGCCTCATCGACGCTGAGCGCTGCGAAGCCGATTGGCACCGGGACGCCAAATTTGGCCAACAATTCCTTGGCCTGATATTCGTGGATGTTCATGCAATCTGCCTCAAATGCTGAATCGCTGCGTGGGGGTTATGGCGGTGCAGCATGATGCGGGCAAGCCTCACCATGCGATCAGTTTCAGGCCGGGGATTTCGGCGAAATCGGCGGTGTTGGCCGTGACCAGGCTGGCGTTGCGGGTGATGGCTTGGGCTGCAATGAGGCGATCAAGCACCCGCCGCCGATCGTAGCCGGACTGCGCAATGATACGGCCATAGCTGGCAACATCGGCTGCGGTCAGCATGACAACCTCTATTTCTGCAAGCAATTCGTTGAGCAATTGGCGCCGCATCGCAGCCAGCACAGCAACCCGTTCGACACCTGCTTCAAGCTCGATCCGTGTGATCAACGAGAAGACTGGTTGCGGCGTGATCCTTGCCAAACGCGGACCGGCACTGGCGGCATCATCGCGCAATTCGATGGCAACGTTGGTATCGACGAAAATCAAAGCCCTGGACGATCCGGGGCTTCGAATTCATCACGCTGCTGCGCCCCGCCCGGCACCGGCCCCAGTGCAACCATCCTGGCTATCATCGCATCAAACCGCCGACGCTTTTCCGACAGCGCAGCCTCGCTGTCGATGGGCGTGAGCACCACGCGGCCACCCTCTCGCTCGATCCGCACTTCGGTGCCCGGCCCAAAGCCATAGCCCTTGGGCAGGCGCACGGCTTCGCTGTTGCCGGATTTGAACGTGCGGGCGGTTGTGCTGGGCATGGTCCGTATATACCGTATATCCCGACCTTATGCCAGCGACGGATCAATGGCGCGGCAGGCGGTGAGCAGTTCCTTCACCGCATCCACGCTCACCGTGAAATTGGCCTGGGCCTCATCCGACAGCGCGATTTCCACCACGCGCTCGACGCCGCCGGCACCGATCACCACTGGCACGCCGACATAAAGATCGTTCACGCCATATTGACCGGACAGGTTCGCGGCGCACGGCAACAGGCGCTTCTGATCGTACAGATAGGCCTCGGCCATTTCGATGCCGCTGGTGGCGGGGGCATAATAGGCGCTGCCGGTTTTCAGCAGGGCGACGATCTCGCCGCCGCCCGAACGCGTGCGCTGCACGATGGCATCGATGCGCTCCTTGGTGGACCAGCCCATCTTGATCAGATCGGGCACAGGGATGCCGGCGACGGTGGAATATTCGATCACCGGCACCATCGTGTCGCCATGGCCACCGAGCACGAAGGCGTTCACATCACGCACGCTCACCTTGAACTCGTCGGCCAGGAAATGCCGGAAGCGCGCCGAATCGAGCACGCCGGCCATGCCGACCACCATGTGATGCGGCAGGCCAGAAAATTCGCGCAGCGCCCACACCATCGCATCGAGCGGATTGGTGATGCAGATCACGAAGGCGCCGGGCGCATTGGCCTTGATGCCTTCGCCCACCGCCTTCATCACCTTCAGGTTGATGCCGAGCAGATCGTCGCGGCTCATGCCCGGCTTGCGGGCGACACCGGCGGTGACGATGATCACATCGGCGCCGGCGATGTCGGCATAATCATTGCTGCCCTTCAGGCTGACATCAAAGCCTTCGACGGGGCCGCACTGGGCCAGATCGAGCGCCTTGCCCTGCGGCACGCCATCGACCACGTCGAACAACACAATATCGCCAAGCGCGCGCTGCGCCGCCAGGTGCGCCAGCGTGCCGCCGATGTTGCCGGCGCCGATCAGGGCGATTTTCTTGCGAGCCATGGGAATGGGCCTTTCCGTTGCGTTGGTCAGAATGTCGCAGGCTGGATAGAGCGGCACGGCGCTGTGTGCAACCGCAGCATGCTTCATCCGCATGAATTTGGCAGGCAGCGGGCACTCTTCAAGGGAAACCAGTCATGCTGAACTTGTTTCAGCATCCATGATGCCAGCGCCTCCCGATGCGCACTTGGCGAGGCAATTGTCCCATGGATGCTGAAACAAGTTCAGCATGACCCATCCTCTTGTGGGGTTGGGCCAATCAGCCGCCATGGCCCAGCGCCAGATAATCCGCCGACTGCATCTCCATCAACCGGCTCGCCGTGCGCTCGAATTCGAAGCTGGAATCGCCCGACGGGTAAAGCTGGTCTGGTCGCGCATCGGCGGCGGCGACGAGCTTGACCTTCTGCTCGTAAAGCGCGTCGATCAGGTGGATGAAGCGGATCGCTTCATTGCGGTTTTCCGGCCCCAGCCTGGGAATCCCGACGATGAAGACGGTATGATAATGCCGCGCAATGGCCAGATAATCGGCCGCGCCCAGCGGTTGCCGGCACAACCGCGCAAAGCTGAACACGGCGGCGCCTTTCAGCGATTTGGGCACATGCAACGTCCGCCCGCCAGGCAATTCCAGTTCGGCCGTCGGCACATGCGCGCGGTCTTCCGGCGGATAATCCGTCATCCGGAAAAAGGCCGCAGACAGCGCGGCGCTGGCCGCTGGGCCGTTCGGCACATGCCAGGTCTGCGTGCCGGACAGGCGTGCCAGGCGATAATCGGTCGGACCATCCAGGGTGATCACCTGCATCTGCGCCTGCAGCAGATCGATGAACGGCAGGAACAGATGGCGGTTGAGACCATCCTTGTAGAGATCGGCCGGCGGCCGGTTGCTGGTCGTCACCACCGTCACACCGCGTGCCAGCAAGGCGGTGAACAGGCGCGATAGGATGGCGGCGTCGGCGATATCCTTCACCTGCATTTCATCGAAGCACAACAGCCGCGCCGATGCCGCAATGGCCTGTGCCACACTGATCAACGGGTCGGCATCGCCGGCCTGGCGGCGGGCGTGGATGGCGCCATGCACATCGGCCATGAATTCATGAAAATGCGCCCGGCGCTTGGGGCGGACGCTGGAGGCAGCGAAGAACAGATCCATCAGCATGGATTTGCCGCGACCCACCCCACCCCAGATATAGAGGCCCGCCGGCGCCGGCGGCGGCGATTTGCCCAACAGGCGGCCGAACAGGCCCGGCGTTGCCACCGGCTGCGCCAATGCGGATTCCAGCGCGGCCAATTGCGCCACCACGCCGGCCTGCGCCGCGTCGGCCTTCAGTTCGCCCGATGCCAGCAGCGCCTGATAACGGCCCTGAACATCAGTCAACCTGGGTTTCCCGCAACTGCTGTTCTCCCGGCCGTGTCGCATGGCCTTCGCCGCTGGGCCGCGCCACACGCGGGATCTTGCGCATCGTGCCGGTGAAGCTGGCCAGATTGACACCGTCCTGGGTCACCAGCCCGCGCACGAACAGCATCTTGCCGGTTTCCTTCAGGATTTCGCCGTGGGCCTCGATCGGCTTGCCGACGATGCCGGCCGACAGGAAATCGGTGGCGCAGCTGAGCGTGACCGCGGCGCTGTTTTCCAACTGGCGGAAAATGAAGGCGAACATCGCCATGTCGATGAATGACATGATGAAGCCGCCATGCAGATAGCCCAGGCCGTTGCTGTGCTTGCGCGCGGTTTCCATGCGGCATTCCACCCCGCGCAGCCCTTCGCGGAAAAAGAAATCGCCCAGCATCGAGGCGAAGCGCCCATCGGGATCACGGCGCCAGCAGGTCCAGCCAGCATTGGGGCCATCGGTGAAAGTTTCGCGTGCCATGATTGCCACGGTTAGCGCCCAGAACAGCGACCGTCCAGACAGTCCATGCGTGACAATTTGGTGCCATGGCCCTATTACTTTCCGCCATGAAACAGCATCCAGGTCGATTGTTGCCAGCGCCCTTCATACTGCTGGCAACGCTGACGTTGCTGACGGGTTGCGGCCAGCTTGGTGGCGCAACCGCCGCCAGCGCGGATGCCAACGCCGTGATCAATGTTGCGACCGGCGATGATCTGGCCTCAGCGGTAAGATCGGCCGCGCCGGGCAGTCGCATCGTGCTTGCACCCGGTTACTATCCAAAATTGCTGATCAATGCCGGCACCAATGGCGCAGTGGTGACCATATCCGGGCCGCGTGGTGCCCGCATTGATGGCGTCGGGTTCGGCACCAAGGCGCAGGGCTGGGCGCTGGAGGGCATGACCATCCTGAACACCGGCCCCGGATTGACCGTGGGCGTGCAGATCACCAAAGCCAGTCGCATCCAGTTGCGCAATCTGCTGATTGTCGGCACCACAGAAGCTCAGGGGCCGCGTGATGAGGAAGGCGTTGGCATCCGGGCACAAGGCGCGCGCGCCATCCTGTTGGCTGGAACGGAAATTCGCCATATCCGAACCGCCATTGCCCTGATGGACACGGCTGGTGTTGTTGTTTCCGGCAACAGGTTTCTGGATTTGCGTGAAGGGATCCAGATCAGCAATTGCCATGGACTGGCCATTCGCCAAAACCAGTTTCAGGGATTTCAGCCGCGATATGATCGGGGCGAGCATCCGGACATGATCCAGTTCTGGACCCGTGATCGGCCGACGGGATCGTCGGCGGTCGAGATCCGTGGCAATCTGTTCATGAGCGGGCTCGATCAGTCGGTTCAGGGCATTTTCGCGCGGGCCGAGGATTTCGAATCCGGAACGCTTCCGCTGGGCTTTCACCGCGACTTCCGGATCATCAACAACATCTATTACGGATCGTCGCCGCACGGCATCTCGATGAGCGATGTTCGCGATGCCGTGGTTGAAAACAACACGGTGATCGCCGCGCCGCATGCGTTCGTTGGCACACAACCCGCCGATCCGACCGGGCGCACCGGTTCAGGTTATGTGCCAGCCATCATGTTTCGCCGCAGCAGCAGCGGCGTGTTGAACGGCAACATCAGCAGCGGTCTGTTGATTGAACCCACGGCCACCGTGCGAAACAGCAACAATTTCATCTACACGCCGCGAGCGTCGGCCGACGGCATCAATCCGGGCAAACGCTTTGCGGGACGGTTTGAAGCCAATGACTATCCGGCAAGTGCCTTTGCGATACGGCCCGATACCAAGGCCGGCCGCAATCGCCAAGGCGCCGATCCGGCCGCCATTGGGCCAGCAGCAGCGGAAACCAACGTCGAAAAATTGTGGCAGGAGGCACTGTCGCTGGCGGCTGCCGCTCCAGCTGTCATTGGGCCCGCAGCCGAAACCAAACTGGAAAAATTGTGGCAAAAGGCGCAGTCGCTGGTGAATGCCGCCTTCCCGTAACCCCAGCGGGGTGGGCCGGGAACGGGCACCCACGCCATGCCCGCGCCGCAGGGATATGCAGCCACGGATCGGGCCAGCCACGCTGGACGAAGCCCTGCCGACCATAAACAAATGGCGATAATTTTAAATTGTTGAGGCTTGCCGTTTACCGTCAAACCAAATAGTTGGCTCGCGCGACAGATCGCCTGCGTCGCACCCCCGGCAGAACGGTCTGAGGACGGACACCAACGCGAAAGAGGATCCGAGATGAAGTCGATTGTTAAGTCGCTCGACAAGGCGCTGCTGAACGGGGCTCTGCAGGGCTGGTGGTATCGCCGGGCCGTGGCAAAAACGTCGTTGGCGCTTGAAAGCGGCGCGGTCCACCGGATGGAAATCTACAATACGCTGCACCAGAATCCGGAATTGCCGCTGCTGTGCGACAAATATGGCTCCGACAAGGGCAATATTGATGCCTCGACCAAGCCCTATGTTTGGCCGGCACATAGTTACACCGAACTCTACGGCCTGCTGTTTGCGCATCGCCGGGCCCATGTCCGCCGTGTGTTCGAATGCGGGCTTGGTACAAACAACCCCGATCTGCCGTCGAGCATGGGAGTGCACGGCAAGCCGGGTGCTTCGCACCGCATGTGGCGGGATTATTTCCCCAATGCCGATGTTGTGGGTGCCGATATCGATCGCGACGTGCTGTTCAAGGAAGATCGAATCAGCACCTTTTACGTGGATCAGACCGATGCAAAATCGGTGCGGGCATTGTGGGAGCAGGTCGGCGGCGACGATTTCGACCTGATGATCGATGATGGCTTGCACACGTTCGATGCAGGCCTGTGCCTGTTCGAAAACAGCGTTCATCGGCTGGCCAAGGGTGGCATCTATATCATCGAAGATGTCAATATTTTCGATTTGAAGCGCTTCAAGGACGTTTTGGGTGCTGCCGGACATCGCGTTCAGGTCGCCCGCCTGCACCGCCATCAGGACGAGCGCACCAACAACAATATGGTCGTGGTCTATAAAGACTGAACTGCCGAGATGGATGTCCGCTTTTCCCGCCAGGGGATATAATTTGGAAACCGTCTGCATTCGTCCATCCACCATTGCCTCGCCGGAAATATCGGTGGTGCTGTGCACGTATAATCGCGCCTGGATCCTCGAGCGCGCCTTGCAGACCGTGCTGGCGCAGACCCTGCACAGCTTCGAGCTGGTGATCCTGGATGATGGCTCCAGCGACAACACGCTCGAACTGATGGAGACTTATCAAGACCCCCGGATTGCCGTGTGGAAGCACGTCAAGAACAGCGGCCTGGGGGCAGCCCGCAATTCCGGCATCAGGGTGGCACGGGCACCGCTGGTGGCATTCTTCGACAGTGACGACGAAATGGCGCCTGAACTGCTGGCGGCCCATGTCGCCGGACTTGCCGACGCCGATTTCTCCTTCTGCCAGCTCGACCAGCGCTTTGGCGAGGTTGGTCGCCTGTTTCCGCCGACGGGCTGGCACCCGGTGGACGATATGCTGGGGGAATTGATGAACGGCAACATCATCTCCTCCCAGACGATGGCGATGCGGAAAAGTATCGTCGAGCGTGTTGGCGGCCCGGATGAAAGCTTGCCGGCGTTGGAAGACTGGGAATTTGTGCTGCGGCTTGCCGCCAATGGCTGCCGCTTTCATTATATTCCAACCGCGATGGCGATAGCCCACGACAGCGCCGACAGCATGACGCGCAACGTCTCCAAGCGCATCCAGGCCCGCGAGATGATCATCGCCAAACACGCCGCGCTTTTTGCTGCGCGCCCGGCGGTGCTGGCATTCCACCACATCGTGCTTGGTTCGCAGCATCGCAAGGTCGGCAATTTCGGCGCCGCCCGCAAGCATTGTGCGGCGGCATTGCGGCTTCAGCCTTGGCAGCCCAAAGCTGCAGCGGACTGGTTGCTTGCCGCCCTTCGTCGTTGAGGGCCGCTATCCGGAATGGTTTCCATCAGGGTGCGCATCCTGTGGGATGAATGATCTACCCGAGCCAGCCAAGCCCTGCGCCAAGCCGCTCCGCCTTCCATCTGCGCCCGGTCAGAGCCAGCGGATCGATCGCCGTTCGCATGTAAATCGTGTCATTTCATCAATCGCTCGGCGGTCGTTCTGATCGCGATTGCGCGACCAACCTCGCTGATGGCAAAGGCCAGTGCCATCCCGAATGCGCCGCACCGTGGCAGCAGCAATGCCGAAAGAATCAACAGCAACAACGCGCTTCCCACGGTAAACCATAGGGACAGCCGTTCGCTGCCAGCCATGATCAGAATGGCCCCCGATGGCCCGCCGATCACCATGACAAGCGCCTGCCCGGCAACAATCGCACGCAGGCTATCCGCGCCGGCGGCGAATTCTGCCCCGAACAATGTTCGCAATATGATCTCTGGCCAGATCAGCAGTGGCAGCACAAGCGGGGCGGAGATCACGAGGGCCTGAAGTGCCGCCCGCCGAAAGCGGTCCCGCACCAGATCCTTGCGGCCCAGGCGGAAGTCACCGGCCATGGCGGGTGCCAGAAATGTCGAGGTTGTCGCCAGGATGACCGTGATCGGCATGGCAAGCTGAAACGCGATGCGCAATTGTCCTGCATCGGCGACGGAGCCTGCAACACCGACAAGAAACAACGGCCACCAGTTCGAAAACGCAATCAGCAAGGAGATGGCCATGAACGGCGCGCCGACCCCAAAGCCACTGGCAACAGGAATGCTGCTGGGTGGACCCCAACGCCGAACGGCCCGCAGCAACATCACCACCATGATTCCCACTGTCGCCATCAGGCACAGGCTCGCCAGCAAAAGCGCCTCGGCCGAGTTCGGGTGCCAACCTGCAAGCACGGCCACGCCCAACAGGATTGCCAGTGGCCAACTATGCAGGCCATCAAAAATCTGAGCGCGCAATTGGTTCCCCAGGCTGCGCATCAAGGCCAACCCAAGGATATACACGGCGTTGATCACCAGAAAGCCACACGCCACCAACAGCGTCGCAGTATCCGCCAATGGATGTCCAAAATTGGTGAATGCAAACGTCGCAATCGCCGATATGGCGACGACCCCAGCCACGATAGGCCAAACAAAACGCAGATGTGCCCTTACATGGGCCGCGGCCTCACCAAATTCACTCGTTCGTATCCGACTTGCGACTTCCCGGATGAGGATCTGATCCATTCCGAACACCGCAACAACCGTGAGCAATTGAACGGTTTGAATGACCAATGCATAGCTGCCGAGTACGGCTGGTCCCCCCGATCGCGCCAGCAGCAACGTGACCACGAACGCGGCAATGATGTTGAAGAATTTGATCCCGTACGTCGAGAGATCACGGAGCATGCGCGGCGATGTCAGACGCTTCAGGGACTTAGCAAACATGCGAGGCTACCGATCCATGTGAGATGGTAGCCCACACACCAACTTGCAATCCAGTGGACATTTCAAGTGCGGGCAGCGAGGACCACTGCCGATGACGTGCTGACGGGCCCGCCTCTTGCAATGACGGTGGCCCTGCGCATTTCCTGGCGTCGATACAGGGCCAGGATAAACGCGCCAAAGGCCATGGCGATGAAGTTATTGTCGGTATTACTGATAACGTAAGCCGCAATTATGAAGCTGATAAGCCCCAACGCCAGCGGTCCGGCCAGTTCATCCGTCTCATCCTCGGCGCGAAGATAGGTCATGACACCAAGCCACGACAATCTGGCCAGGCAGCCAAAAAAGCCGAGAAAACCCAACGGTCCGAAATCGACGAGATAATTGATGTAGAGGCTGTCGATGATGTAAACACCCTGAGGGCTGAGTTTGCCCACCAAAGGTCCGCTATTGCCGGCACCAGCCCCGACTGGATTTTTTACAATCTGGCTTCTGGCATTGGACCATTGCTCTTCGCGCACTTCATCGCTGCCAGCATGCTGCTTGCCGCCAATGGTATACATTTGCAGTCTGTGGCTGCTGGCAATGGCACCGACCAGAGCGACCACTGCGCCGATCACGAAAACCAGCACAACCAGCGACTTGAACGGATCACCGCCGCGACGGTACGCGATCAGGCGAAGACCATACAGGGCTGCACCGCCAAAGAACGGGATCAGCAATGCCAAGGTGGACGTTCGGCTGTTTGAAAACCATACGGTCTGCAAAACAAGCGCAACCAATAAAACGCCAACAACAATTTTCGTTCCGCGCATCCGGCGGATTTCTTCGAACAACAACGGCACGACCAAACAGAGATACTGCGAATAAAAGATGACGATGCCAAAGGTGGATCGAATACGGTAGCGACCGTCACCCACCCGCGCCTGAGACCCAAGATAAGTCTCCAGCAGCATGGGATCCACGCGCAAGAAGGATGGAATGATGTTCAACCAGGGCGGTTGTTGCATCCAGTTCTCCAGCACCGATACCAACATCGTGAAGATGCACGTCAAACTGAGGGCCACCATCATCGGCTTCAGTCGCCGCATATCGGCCAAAGCCCACGCAACGGCAATCATCGGGGTCAGATACAACACCTCTTGCAGGACGGCATAGCGCACGGTTTCCACCGGATGCTCGGCCAATGGCAAGGTCCACACCACCGTCGCCAAATACAGGGCGTACAGACCCAGCGCGATCTTGTCGTATCCAATGATATTGGCAACAGTTCGGCGACTATCGGCATGCTGGGCAAAATGCAAAACCATGATAACCAGCAGAGCACCCAGAATAAGCCGTGACGGGGTGATCCATGGCAATCCGGGCAATGCCAGGGCGATGTAATTTGGCCATGCCACTGTCGCAACCAAATAGGCGACAGAAAGCTTGTAGATCGGTGGATTGCTGACCCGATCGACATCGGGCAACAGCCACAACACCAGGCCAAACAGCGCCGCAAGCGGTACGGCCATGAATCCGATGGCCTTGACGCCGCCGGCCGCCGTCAACAAGCCAATGAACATGGAGAAAAACACCAGCGAGGCAACCGCGAACACCTTGGCCGCCAGCCACCAGCGTTGATGTTCCACACTGGAATATTCGGGCAGGATACGTTGCCCTTGCCGCATCAAGGCCGATCTCGTGGTCAGAGTCGAATTCACGTCGTCACCCTTCCACCACCGAAACACCTGCCAATTAACGGCTGCATGCCCGCGCAATTGCCCATATCAAGGCTGATGCTGCGCTGCAAGATACAGCGCATAGCACCCCATGCGCAGCCGGCAGCGTCACCCAGCCCTTTCCAGCATCATCAGCTTGATCTCGGCGATCGCCTTGGCGGGATTGAGGCCCTTGGGGCAGACATTGGCGCAGTTCATGATGGTGTGACAGCGATAGACACGGAACGGGTCCTCCAGCGCGTCCAGACGCTCCCCGGTCATCTCATCGCGGCTGTCGGCCAGCCAGCGATAGGCCTGCAGCAAGATGGCGGGGCCAAGGAACTTGTCGCTGTTCCACCAATAGGATGGGCAGGCGGTCGAGCAGCAGGCGCACAGGATGCATTCATACAGGCCATCCAGTTGCTCGCGCTGCTCCGGGCTCTGCACGCGCTCCTCGCCCGAAGGGGCAGCGGTCACGGTCTGCAACCACGGCTTGATCGAGGCATATTGGGCGTAGAAATGCTTGAAGTCCGGCACCAGGTCCTTGATGACCTCCATGTGCGGCAGCGGCGTGATCACCACCTCCCCCTTCACATCGGCAATCGGCATGGTGCAGGCCAGCGTGTTGGTGCCATCGATGTTCATCGAGCACGACCCGCAAATGCCTTCCCGGCACGACCGGCGGAAGGTGAGCGTGGCGTCCACCTCATTCTTGATCTTGATCAGCGCATCCAGCACCATCGGCCCGGTGGCATCGAGATCGAGGCTGTAGCTGTCATAGCGCGGATTTTGCCCATCATCCGGGTTCCAGCGATAGATCTTGAAACTCTTGGTCCGCGCCGCCCCTGCCGGCGCCGGATAGGACTTGCCGCCACCCTTGATGACGCTGTTCGGGGGGAGAGAAAATTCAGCCATCTAGAAGAGCCTTATTCACAATCATGCCATTGCGTCCCAACTCACGAACGACTTGGTCTTGCGTCTCAAGCTTCCGGGAAAGCTGATTGATTTGCTGCCTTGGCTCGATGTTTGTCATCAATAGGTCCGCGCCTTCGGCTTGATATACTCGATATCGTCCGACAGCGTGTAGGTGTGCACCGGCCGCGCCGCCAGTTCCACTGATCCATCGCGGAACCAGCCCAGCGAGTGCACCATCCAGTTGTCGTCATCGCGGGTGGGGAAATCCTCGTGCATGTGGGCGCCGCGGCTTTCGTGGCGGGCTTGCGCCATGTGCACGGTCAGCACGGCCTGGCCGATCATGTTGTCGAGCTCCAGCGTCTCGATCAGATCGGTGTTGAACACCATCGAACGATCGGTGGTGCCGATATCGGCCATGCGTTGATAGACGGCGTCGATCTTGCGCACGCCTTCATCCAGGATTTCGCTGGTGCGGAACACGCCGGCGTTGGCCTGCATCGTCTTCTGCATGGCCAGGCGCACTTCGGCGGTACTGCTGCCGCCCTTGGCATTGCGGAAGCCGTCGAGGCGGCCCAGCGCGAAATCGGCGTTGTCCTTGGGCAGCGCCTGGTGCGCGGCGTTGGCCGTCTGGATCGCCGCCACGCGGTGCGCAGTGGCGCGGCCGAACACGACGAGATCGATCAGACTGTTCGAACCCAGGCGGTTGGCGCCGTGCACCGACACGCAGGCGGCTTCGCCGACAGCGAACAGGCCGGGTACCACACTGTCGGGGTTGCCATCCTTCAGGGTGACGACTTCGCCGTGATAATTGGTCGGGATGCCGCCCATGTTGTAATGCACCGTCGGCACCACCGGGATCGGCGCCTTGGTCACATCGACGCCGGCAAACACCTTGGCGGTTTCCGAAATGCCCGGCAGGCGCTGGTGCAGCACGGCCGGATCGATGTGGTTCAAATGCAGGTGGATATGGTCGCCTTCGGCACCGACGCCGCGGCCCTGGCGAATTTCCATCGCCATCGAACGGCTGACCACGTCGCGCGACGCCAGATCCTTGGCCGACGGTGCGTAACGTTCCATGAAGCGTTCGCCGGCCGAGTTGGTCAGATAACCGCCCTCCCCGCGCGCGCCTTCGGTGATCAGCACGCCGGCGCCATAGATGCCGGTGGGGTGGAACTGCACGAATTCCATGTCCTGCATGGCCACGCCGGCGCGGATCGCCATGCCGCCGCCGTCACCGGTGGAGGTGTGGGCCGAGGTCGCCGAGAAATAGCAGCGGCCATAACCGCCGGTGGCCAGCACTGTCTGGTGGCTGCGGAAGCGGTGGATGCTGCCATCTTCCATGTTGATGGCGATCACGCCCTTGCACTCGCCATTCACCATGATCAGATCGATGGCGAAATATTCGATGTAGAAATCCGTGCTGTACTTCAGGCTCTGTTGATAGAGCGCGTGCAGCATGGCGTGGCCGGTGCGATCTGCGGCGGCGCAGGTGCGCTGGGCCGGCGGGCCATTGCCCATGTTCTGCATCATGCCACCGAACGGCCGCTGATAGATGCGCCCCGCCTCAGTGCGGCTGAACGGCACGCCGAAATGCTCCAGCTCATAAACTGCGGCGGGCGCTTCCTTGCAGAGATACTCGATGGCGTCCTGATCGCCGAGCCAGTCGCTGCCCTTCACCGTATCATACATGTGCCAGGTCCAGTGATCCGGACCCATGTTGCCCAGCGCGGCGGCAATGCCGCCCTGTGCCGCGACCGTGTGGCTGCGGGTGGGGAACACCTTGGTGATGCAGGCGGTTTTCAGGCCGGCCTCGGCAATGCCCATCGCCGCGCGCAGGCCGGAGCCGCCGGCCCCCACCACGACAGCATCATAAACATGATCGATGATCTGATAGGCTTCAGCCACGTGTATTTCCCATCGTCTCAGGCAGCAGTGCCCAGCGCCACCTTCAGCACTGAAAACAGTGCGAGGGCTGCGAGGGCGAATGTGTAGAAATTCAGCGCCAGCATGGCGATGACGCGCTTTGACCCATGCAGATAATCTTCCAGCATGACCTGCACGCCCAGCCGGAAATGCCAGAACACCGTGACGATCAGAAGGCACATCGGGACCGCCACCAGCGGCTGGCGCAGCCACAGGATGGTGCTGCCGTAATCAAGGCTGGGCAGCCGGACCAGGCTGAGGACGAACCACAGCACCAGGAACAAATTGGCCACCGCTGTCACGCGCTGCACCCACCAGTGATGGACGATGCCGCCACCCGCGGCGCCCAGGCCGCGCACCTTGCCCAATTGCGTACCATTGCCCATGGTTACAGCCCCTTGCCCAGCAGGATGATGCCCCACAGCAGCGCCGTGGCAATCACGCCAAAGATGATCGCCGCCCAGGCCGTGCGGCGCGAGGTGACCAGATCAAAGCCTTCGCCGGCATCCATGATGAAGTGGCGGATGCCCATGCCCATGTGCATGAACATCGCCCAGGTGAGGCCGATGCCGACCAGCGCACCAAACGGCGACACCACGATCGATTGGAAGAAACGGAAATACTCCGGCCCGCTGGCCAGCGCCGCCAGCCACCAGGCAAAGATCAGTACGGCCCCAAAGGCCAGCGCATGGCCGGTGACGCGGTTCAGGATCGAAACCGCCATGTGCACCCGCCATTTCCAGATGGTCAGGTGCGGCGACAAAGGCCTTGGCGGCGGCGCAATCGGACGAGAAGCCATTATACCCCCTCGCGCCGACCCGAAACCGGTGGCGCATGTTGTTTGCCGTTCATACTCTGCTGGCGCTGCGGTGCAACAGCCGCGACACGACGCCTGCCAAAAACGGTTGGGCCATGCGGCCGTTCAACGCCCGCATTGGATCAAGACCGTGCGTTCCAGCCCGGCATAGCGATGCACCAGCGCATCGCGATAGCCGCCATCGGCCATCATGTTCAGGAAATGCTGCCGCGACGGGTAGCGCACGATCAGCACCTTGTCCCAATCCGCCTCCGCCGTGCCGGCCTGGCCGATGAAGACCTGTTCGCACGGGCCATCATAGATCACTTCGGCCTGGCTGATATCGCCCACCGCGATGGTGAAGGCATGCTGATAGCGGGCATAGGCGTCCACCCCGCTGCACGCCGGCAATCCCAGTTCGGGCGGATAATTGGCCACGCCGCGAAACTTCAGCAGGTTCAGCATCACCACCGGGCCATCGCGACCGGAATCGCGCAAGGTCCGCACCTGATCGCGGGTCGGATCGATGCTGGTATCGACATTGCCCAATGCGGGAATCGCCATGGAAGAACCCTTTGCCAGAACCGGAATGCTTGATAGCATCGCATGAATGACCGCCGAATGGCGGCAGCAAAAAAGGGGAGGATCACATGGCAACAATCGCACCTGCGTTCGGCCTGGATGTGCCGCTGTCCGCAATCGACCCGTCCGACGCCACCCTCTATGCCAATGATAGCTGGCGGCCGGTGTTTGATCGCCTGCGCGCCGAAGCGCCAGTGCACCACCAGCCGAACAGCCCGTTCGGCCCGTTCTGGTCGGTGAACCGCCATGCCGACATCATGGCGGTGGAGGCCCGGCCCGATATTTTCTCCAGCAGCCATGAATTCGGCGGCATCACCGTCGTCGATCTGCTGGGCGAGTATAATCTGCCGCAATTCATCGCCATGGACCGGCCGCGCCATAGCGATCAGCGCCGTGTGGTGGCACCCGCCTTCGGCCCGTCCGAAATCGCCCGCATGTCGGTCGAAGTACGCGCCCGCACCAAGGAATTGCTCGACGGGCTTCCAATTGGTGAAGAATTTGATTGGGTTGACCGCGTCTCCATCGAACTGACCACCGGCATGCTGGCGATCCTGTTCGATTACCCATGGGCCAAGCGCCGCGACCTGACCCTGTGGTCGGATTGGGGCGGTGATATCGAAGCGGCGGTCAACCCGGCCACCAAGGATATCCGTCAGCAGCATCTGATCGACATGACCCACGCGCTTGACGCGCTGATGGCGGAACGCAAGGCCCGGCCACCCAGCGGCGATCTGATCAGCGCCATGGCACACAGCGGCGCCATGGGCGACATGCCGTTCCAGGAACGCACCGGCAATTACATCCTGCTGATTGTTGGCGGCAACGATACCACGCGCAATTCGATGTCCGGCCTGGTCGAAGCCTTCAACCGCTACGACGGCGAATGGGCGAAATTGCAGGCCGACCCCAGCCTGATCTCCAATGCCATTTCCGAAGTGCTGCGCTGGCAGACGCCGCTCGCCCACATGCGCCGCACTGCGGTTCAGGATGCCGACATAGCCGGCGTTCCGGTGAAGGCCGGCGACAAGATCGTGCTGTGGTACATCAGCGGCAATCGCGACGAAGACGTGTTCCCCGATGCCGAGCGATTCGATATCTGCCGCGCCAACGCCCGCCGGCATCTGTCCTTCGGCTTTGGCGTACACCGCTGTGTCGGCGCGCGGCTGGCAGAGTTGCAGATTGCCGTGCTGTTCGAGGAACTGCTCGCCCGCGGCCTGTTCCCGCGCCAGACCGGGCCGGCCGAATATGTCGGGCAAAGCTTCGTGCATGGTTTCCGCAAGCTGCCGGTTGTGCTTGAACGGCGTTGATGCCGAAGATTGACGCCACCACCCTGCCCGTTCGCACCGGTTCCAATTACCTGCCGCCCCACGGCGCGGTGATGGCCGGGCGGGCGTGGCAGGCGCTTGGCGCTGCGGGCGGGCTCAGCCAGTTCGGTGCCAATCTGGTGACGTTGGCGCCGGGGGCCTGGTCGAGCCAGCGCCATTGGCACAGCCACGAGGATGAGATGGTAGTGATGCTGGCGGGCGAAGCCGTGCTGGTGGAGGACGACAGCGAAACCACATTGTGCCCCGGCGATGTCGCCTGCTTTCCGGCCGGCGCCCCCAATGGCCATCATCTGCAAAACCGTTCGACACAGCCGTGCGTATTCCTTGCCATCGGCACTGATCACGAAGCGATCGATCAATGCCATTATCCGGATATCGACATGCATCTTGATCCCACCGGCTTTCGCCGCAAATCGGACGCGGCCCGGTGATGACCCGGCGCGATGTGATGGCTGCGGGCCTGGCCAGCCTGTTGCCCAGGCCGGCCGCGGCGCAATCGATGCCGCAAGGGGCGACCGCGCCTGGTGTCCGGCTGGTGCCCGACCGCGAAGCCATGGTGCCGGTGCCCGGCGGGCGCATCTATGTGCGTATCAACGGCGCGCTGAGCGGCAAACCGCCGATCCTGTTCATCCACGGCGGGCCGGGCAGTTCGCACTGGGGCTGGCTGAATGCCACCGCGCTCGCCGATGATCGCGCGGTGATCCTGTATGACCAGCTCGATTGCGGCCGCTCCGACCGGCCCGGCGATCCGGCCAACTGGACGGTGCCGCGCTTTCTGGCAGAGATCGAGGCGATCCGCGCGCATTTCGGCATCGCGCGCTGGCATGTGCTCGGTGGCAGTTGGGGTGGCACGCTGGCGCTGGAATATGGCGCATCCCGGCCCGCCGCGCTGGCCGGACTGGTGCTGCAATCGCCGCTGGTCGCCACCGACCTCTGGTTGAAGGACGCCGCGCAACTCAAGGCCGGCATGCCTGCCGACGTGCGTGATCTACTCGATCGCTGCGACACGCCCGGCGTCGTGCCGCAGAAGGCCTGCGACGCTGCCACCGACGCCTTTTATGCCCGCCATGTGCGCCGCGTCATCCCGCCGCCGGCCTTTGCCGCCTATCGCGATGCGCTGCCGGTGCCGTTCGCCGCCAATCTTTACAACCATATGTGGGGCCGCGCCGAATTCACCAGCACCGGCACGCTGAAAAGCTACGATGGCCGGTCGCTGCTCCCGAAACTGGATGGACGCCGCACATTGTTCGTCGCCGGGCAACATGACGAAGCCCGCCCCGAAACCATCACCCGCTTTGCCGGTGCCGCCAGCGCGATGATGGCGGTGGCACCCGACGCGGCGCACAGCATCATGCTCGACAATCCCGGCTGGTATCTGGCGCTGCTCAGGACGTGGCTGGCGCGGCAAGACGCTTGAAGGTCGCATAGCGCGGATTGTCGACCGCGCACTTGGCCAGCGCCACGGCCAGCAGCGCATCGACCAGCCCCGGCGTGTCGGCATGCTTTACGCCGCTGCGCAAATCGGCACACAGGCCGGCGCGCAGGCCATCCAGATCGCCATCCGCGACCATCACGCCGGCCAGCAGCGCCTGCTCCGTCGCCTGCGGTGCCTGCGCCAGTTCGCGCGCCACGATGGCCAGCGCGTTCTGCGCCACCTTGGCATGAAAAGCACGGCGGCCCGACAATTCGCCTTCCAGCTCGGCCAGGAATCCGGCCACCGCCTCGATCAGCGTCTGTGCCTCAATCTGCTCGGCCATCAGATGCCCCCGAATTTCAGCAGATGCATCAGATCGAGCTCGACCTCCGACACCCGCCGGCCGATCGCCGCGCGTTCCACCGACTTCAGCCGGCCCGAGACATGGTCATCGCCGAGTTGCAGGCACGCCATGCCCCATTTCAACGTGCCCCACACCTCCCACAGTGCGGCGCGGTCGCGGTCCACCGGCCCGCCGCCGGCCGCTTCATAGGCGGCATAAAGTTCCTCGCGCTGGCCGAAGCCGCCGACCGGGTTCTGCCACACACCGAACCGCCACGAATTGCAGCACAGCCAGCCCAGATCCTCGTGCCCGTCGCCCAGATGCGCCAGTTCCCAATCCAGCACCGCCACCAGGCCGTCCGGCGCCACCAGGAAATTGCCGGACCGGAAATCGCCATGGACAATCGTCGTCGCCGGCCGGTCGCTCACCCGCTCCTTCAGCCAGGCGAAGGCCAGATCGAACACCGGCGAATCCACGCCGAAGCGCCGGTAATTGGCAAACATCCGCGCCAGCGCGTCGGCGGTGCTGGCGGTTGGCAGCGCCAGCCCGGCGGCGGCGCTGACCGGCAGTTGATGCAACCGGGCCAGCACTTCGGCACATTGCCGGGTCAGCACCGCGCGCGCCGGGGCATAGTCCGGCAATTTCAGCCATTTCGACGCCAGCGCCTCACCGGGCAGCCGCGCCATGATGAAGCCTTCGCCCAGGCCATCGCCCGGTTCCAGCACCCGCACCACCTCGGCCACTGGCAGCCCGGCGGCGAAGGCCAGTTGCTGCAATCGGGCCTGATCGGCGCGCGGCAGCCCGCCTTCGGGCACGCTGCCGGTAGCTGCACATTGCAGGATCAGCGGCCAAGGCGCGCCATCGCGATGCAGCGCATCGACCGCATAAGTGGCGGAGGACGCCCCGCCCGACAGTGCCTCCGCCCGCGTGACCGGCGCATCGATCAGCGCCGCAACCGCTTGGGGATCAACAACCGCCATCAATCGCTGACCAGCCGCGCATACGACAATTCGTCATGCCAGAAATCGCCATCGCGCCAGCTTTCGACAAACCGCCCTTCCAGCCGGAACCAGTTGCGTTCCAGCACGCGCTGCGCCGGACGGTTGCGCATATCGGTCACTGCAACCACCCGCCGCCGGCCGCGATGAAACAGCCGCTTGACCATGGCCTCCACCGCTTCGGAACAGATGCCCTTGCCGCGCTCGCGCGGATCGACGGCAAAGCCGATTTCACACGTGGCGTTCCACGGCGGCGAAAAGCGGATGCCCAGGTCTCCCAACATGTGGCCTTCCCTGCCCAGAACGGAAAATTGTTGCCAGCCATCGGAATCGGGAGCCACCCGGCGCTGCATGGCGCCAATCAACGCGACGCTTTCCTCCACGCTGCGGGTCAGCGGATCGAAGGGCGCGCTGGCGCGGATGCGGTGCCAGTCCGACGCCTCCTCCACCTGCATCGGGCGGATGAGCAGGCGATCGCTCGTGATATCCCAGTCGGCCATGGCGGCATGTGCTTCCGATTGCAAAGCATATCCTCTGCCACTTGCCGGGCGGTTCCTGCAAGCAGGGGCTGCAGCCACGAGCGCCAGTTGTGTCTGCCGGCAAGCCATGCTTGATCACGCGCCATGAACCCGTGGGAACTGCTCGCCTCGGCCTTCGGGCTGGCCAATCTGCTGCTGCTGGCGCGGCGTTCGGCGTGGAACTATCCGTGCGGCATGGTGATGGTGGCGATCTTTGCGGTGCTGTTCTTTCAGACCCGCCTGTACGCCGTGGCAGGCCTGCAGATCTTCTTTTTCGCTGCGCAGTTCCACGGCCTGTGGGCGTGGCGCCGGGCCCGCGGAGGTGACGATGGCGTGCCCGTGCGCCGCCTGCCCACCGGGCGCTGGCCGCTGGTGATCGGCCTGGGTGCCGTGCTGTCAGTGGCCTTCGCGCTGCTGCTGCGCCAGACCGACGCGGCCGCCCCGATATCCGATGGCAGCGTCGCGGCCTGGTCGCTGGTCGCGCAGGCGCTCACCAATTTGCGCATGGTCGAATGCTGGCCGCTGTGGGTGGGCATCAACATCGTTTCGGTGGCGCTTTATGCCGGTCAGGCCTTGTGGGTGACGGCCGGGCTCTATGGGCTGTTCCTGGCCATCGCATTTTACAGCTGGCGGGAATGGCGCCGGGCGTTGCCGGTCTGATGCTTCACGTCGCCTTTCTGGGGGTTGAATCGACCGGAAAATCAACGCTGGCGGCGCGGCTGGCACCCAGGATGGGCGGCGTGATGCTGCCCGAATATGGCCGTGAATATGCCGAAACGATCGGCACCGATTTCACGCCGGAAGCGCTGCGCCACATCGCCCGCGAACATGCCGCCCGGCTCGGCCGATTGCGCGCAACCCGCCCGTTGCTGCTGATCGAGGATACGGATGTGGTGATCACCGCCGCCTGGTTCCGCATGCTGCATGGGCGCCGCGATCCGGAAATCTCCGCCATCCCGGCGCGCGCCGATCTGCACCTGCTGTTCGCGCCGGACACGCCGTGGGTGGACGATGGCACGCGCCAATTCGTCGGCCAGGATCGCTTGGCCTTCCAATCTGCAATCGAGGATGAGCTGGCGGCGCGTGGGCTGGATGCCGTGCTGATCGAAGGCGATTGGCAGCAGCGTCGCACGTCTGCAAGCTCCGCCATCACGCACCGGCTGGACAAAGCCGGCAGCGCCACTCCATAGGCACCGCCATGGCGACCATCCTTCTCACCGGCGCATCACGCGGCATCGGCGCAGCCGCACATCATGCCCTCATCACGGCCGGCCACCAGGTGATCGGCCAATCCACGGCCGGCGGCGGCGGACTGATCGCCGCCGATTTCGCGCAACCCCAAGCCGCCGATGCCCTGTGGCAGGCCGCATTGGCACAGGCCGATGGCCGCATCGATGTGCTGGTCAACAATGCCGGCGTGTTCGAGGCGGCTGATCCGGCCGACGCAGATGGCTTTGCCGCCACATGGGCGCGCAGTCTCGCCATCAACCTGCAAAGCGCCGCCGATCTGTGCCGCCATGCCGTCCTGCACTTTCAGCAAAACGGTGGTGGTCGCATCATCAACGTCGCCAGCCGCGCCGGCCATCGCGGCGATTCGCCGAAGCATTGGCATTATGCGGCGGCCAAGGGCGGCGTGCTGGCCATGACCAAGACGATCGCCCGGGGCTATGCCGCCCAAGGCATCTTGGCCTTCGCCATCACGCCGGGCTTCACCATGACCGGCATGGCGGAAGAATATCTGGCCAGCCGCGGCGGCGACAAGTTGCTGGCCGATATCCCGCTGGGCCGGGTGGCCGATGCGGCGGAAGTCGCCGAAACCATCCGCTGGCTGGCCACCGACGCTCCGGCCAGCCTGACCGGGGCAACGCTCGACATCAACGGCGCCAGCTACGTCAGGTGAGGGGGCTGGCGTTGACGCTTGTCCGTTCAGGGCCTAATCGCCGCCCGCGTATCATCTGAAAGGCTGCAATGCCCAACGTCACCGTGATCGGCGCCCAATGGGGCGATGAAGGCAAAGGCAAGATAGTCGATTGGCTGTCGGCGCGCGCCGATGTGGTGGTGCGTTTCCAGGGTGGCCACAACGCCGGCCACACGCTGGTGGTCGGCAACCAGGTGTATAAACTCTCGCTGCTGCCATCGGGCATCGTGCGCGGCACGCTTTCCATCATTGGCAATGGCGTGGTGTTCGATCCCTGGCATTTCCGCGATGAAGTGGCACGCATCAGCGGCATGGGCGTGTCGATCACGCCGGACAATCTGGCCGTTTCGGAAACCTGCCCGCTGATCCTGCCGCTGCACCGCGATCTCGATGCCTTGCGCGAAGATGCCATGGGCGCCGGCAAGATCGGCACCACGCGGCGCGGCATCGGCCCGGCCTATGAAGACAAGGTCGGCCGCCGCGCGCTGCGGGTCATCGATCTGGCGCATCTCGATGAACTCGCGCCGCAGCTTGAGCGCCTGCTTGCCCACCACAATGCGCTGCGCGCCGGGTTCGGCGTCGCGCCGGTCGATGCCGATGAACTGCGCGCGCAATTGGCCGAAGTCGCGCCGTCCGTGCTGCCGTTCATTCAGCCGACCTGGAAACGGCTGCGCGATGCGCGCTGGCGTCGCGACCGCATCCTGTTCGAAGGCGCGCAGGGCGTGCTGCTCGATGTCGATCATGGCACCTGGCCGTTCGTTACCTCATCCAATGTCGTCGCTGGCCAGGCCGCGGCGGGCAGCGGCATGGGGCCGGATGCCACCGGCTATGTGCTCGGCATCGTCAAGGCCTATACCACCCGCGTCGGTTCCGGCCCTTTCCCCACCGAGCAGGACAATGACGCCGGCGAGAAGCTTGGGCAGCGCGGCCATGAATTCGGCACGGTCACCGGGCGCAAGCGCCGCTGCGGCTGGTTCGATGCGGTGCTGGTGCGCCAGGCGATGGCGGTGGGTGGCATCACCGGCATGGCGCTCACCAAGCTCGACGTGCTCGACGGCTTTGATGAAGTGCTGATCTGCACCGGTTATCGGCTGGACGGCGCCGTGCTCGATCACCTGCCCGCGCACCCGTCCGACCAGGCCCGTGTCGAGCCGATCTATGAACGTTTCGAAGGCTGGAGCGAATCCACCGCCGGGGCGCGCAGCTGGGCGCAACTGCCCGCCCAGGCGATCAAATATATCCGCCGCATCGAGGAATTGACCGAATGCCCGGTGGCGTTGGTCAGCACCTCGCCCGAACGCGACGACATCATCCTGGTGAAAGACCCGTTCCGCGACTGACAAGTCGCTCTCCGATTGCGGGAGAGGGCGGCTTGCCGAAGGCGAGCGGGGTGAGGGGTTGCACGTCAGCCGACCTCACCCCTTGCCAACCGGAACATTTCCGGTACATTTCCGCACATGCCCCTGCCGTTCCTCGCCCTGGCCAGCGCCGCCAGCTTCCTGTGCGCGGCGCCCTCTCACCATGATGGCGACAATGTCCGGTGCCGGAACGTGCCCGGATCGATGCGCCTGTACGGCATCGATGCGCCGGAAATGCCCGGCGCCTGCAAACCCGGCCGCCGCTGCGTGCGCGGCGATCCCTTTGCGGCCCGCGATTATCTCAGGCGCCTCACCCGCGGCCGTGCCGTCCGGTGCGAAACGCTGGACGTCGATAGCTATGGCCGTCGCGTCGTCAATTGCACGGCCGATGGCGTCAACATCGGCTGTGCGATGATCGCAGCGCGCCAGGCCGTGCCGCGCTATGGCGCGCTGAACTGCCGGCGCGGCTGAACCGTGGCCGTTCGCATCATCACCGCCGACGACCTGCATTTCGCCGCGCTGATCGCCGGCACGCCGCTGCCGGGCCTCGGCGTGGCCGATGGCGGCATCGAATCCCCCGAAGCGCTGGCCATGCTGCGCGATCTCGCCGCAACGATCCGCCCACAGTTCGCGCCCGCGGCCTGGTTGATCGTGCACGATGCCGAAATCGTCGGCCTGTGCTCGCTGGTGGCGCCACCGGACGCCGGGACAATCCACATCGGCTATGGCATCGCCGCCAGCCGCCGCCGCCACGGGCACGCCAGCGCCGGCGTACAGGCGGTGGCCGAATGGGCGCGCCATGACCTGCGGGTCAGCCGGGTCGCCGCCGAAACTGCCTTGGACAATCTGCCGTCGCAACGGGTGCTCGAACAATCCGGCTTCACGCGCACCGCCACCCGCATCGATCATGAGGATGGCGCGTTGATCTGTTGGGGCCTCGCGCTTGACTGACCCGGCATGGCTTCGCTTGGCGGCGAAGCCAAATTGCCGGCCATGATCACAGCCCCCTGGCCTTTGTGCAGCCCGGCGGCATGGCTGCGCCACAAATCCTCGAACGATGGTTTCAAGCAACCACTGTTCGTCATCACCGGGCTGCAGGCCGGCGCGCGGCTGGGCCGCCTCTGGTGGGGGCTGACCGGCTGATCGGTGCGATCATTCAGCCTGACCAGCCAAATTGATTGGTGCAGCGCACGGCTCTGCCGTAACGATCCGCTCAGGAGATACGCATGAGCGATTTTGATTTCGATCTGTTCGTCATCGGCGCCGGGTCCGGCGGGGTGCGCGCCAGCCGCATCGCCGCCGGGCATGGCGCACGCGTGGCCGTGGCCGAAGAACATCGCGTCGGCGGCACCTGCGTGATCCGCGGCTGCGTACCCAAGAAGCTGCTGGTCTATGGATCGCATTTCGCCGAGGATCTGGAAGATGCACGGCGCTTCGGCTGGAATATCACCGCGCGCAGCTTTGATTGGGTGACGCTGCGCGACAATGTGCTGGCCGAAGTCGATCGCCTGAACGGCCTTTACCAGACCACGCTGGACAACAACCGGGTCACCACCTTACACGGCCATGCGCAGATCATCGATGCCCATACGGTGGAGGTGGATGGCACGCGCCACAGCGCCAAGACCATCCTGATCGCCAGCGGCGCGCGGCCCTATATACCCGAACTGCCCGGCGCCGAACATGGCATCACATCGAACGAGGTGTTCCATCTGCCCGAACTGCCCAAGCGCATGGTCATTGCCGGGGCCGGCTATATCGCCACCGAATTTGCCGGCGTGTTCCACGAGTTCGGCAGCGACGTGACGCTCATCAACCGCAGCGAGACCATCCTGCGCGGCTGGGAGCCAGCGCTGGCCGACCGGCTGTTGCAGATCAGCATCGCCAAGGGCCTGAATTTCAAACTCAACTGCCGGCTGGAACGCGTTGAAAAGCTGGATGATGGCAGTCTGCGCATCCACTTCACCGACGGCAAGACGCTCGACACCGATGTACTGATGTGGGCGCTGGGCCGGGTGCCCAACATCGAAGGCCTTGGCCTTGATGCCGCTGGCGTCATGCTCGACAGCAAGGGCGCCATCGCCGTGGACACCGAAAATCGCACCAACGTGCCCAGCATCTTCGCGGTCGGCGACGTGACCGACCGGGTGCAATTGACGCCCGTTGCCATCCGCGAAGGCCACAGCTTTGCCGACAGCCAGTTCGGCGGCAAGCCATGGCGCGTCGATTACACTGCGATTCCCTCGGCGGTCTTCTCAAACCCGCCGCTTGGCAGCGTCGGCCTGACCGAAGCCCAGGCCCGCGACGCGCATGGTGAAGTGCGGGTTTTCACGTCCGATTTCCGTCCGATGCGCAATGTTCTGGCCGGCCGCAACGAACGCGCGCTCTATAAGTTGATCGTGGACGCCAGCACCGACAAGGTGGTCGGCGCCCACATGATCGGTCCCGACGCACCGGAAATCCTGCAGGCCGTGGCCATCGCGGTGAAGGCCGGTCTGACCAAGGCGCAGTTCGACGACACGATGGCGCTGCACCCGACGATGAGCGAAGAATTGGTGCTGATGCGCTAGGGTCGAGCCAGTTCAAGTTGGAGCAAGCAAGTTCCCTCCCTTCAAGGGAGGGCGAGAGACGAGCCGCAGGCGAGGCCCGGGGTGGGTGAAACATGTGGCCACAGACGGGATCACCCACCCCGCTCGGCTGGCGCCGAGTCGCCCTCCCTTGAAGGGAGGGAGCCAGGGCGCTTCAATCAAACTGCAGTCGACGCTCGCTTGACCGGGCCACCCTGAAGCAGCAAACTTCTGTACAGGAGATCATGTCATGGCCAGCCAGGTGAAGATCGAAACCAATCCCTTCCTTGAAGGCGCTTACGCACCGGTGGCCAACGAATTGACCGTTGATTCGCTGCGCGTCACCGGTACGCTGCCCGCGGCGCTCGATGGCCTGTATGTGCGGATCGGTCCCAATCCGGCAACGCCGCCCGACCCGCGCTTCTATCATTGGTTTGCGGGCGACGGCATGGTGCACGGCGTCCGACTGCAGGGCGGCAAGGCCTTGTGGTATCGCAACCGCTTCGTCCGATCGCACCGGGTCAGTGCCGCGCTTGGCGAAGCCGCGGCCCCCGGTCCGCGTGATGAGCGCAGCGACACCGTGAACACCAACATCATTGGCCATGCCGGCAAGCTGCTGGCGCTTGTCGAAGCTGGGGGCTTCCCGGTCGAACTCGACAGCCTGCTGGGCACCGTGGCGCACAGCAATCTCGATGGCACGCTGCAGCTCGGCGGCTTTTCGGCGCATCCCCATCGCGACCCTGACAGCGGCGAGCTCCACGCCATTTGCTACAACGGCGGCAACAGGGCCTTCATTCGTCATGTCGTCGTCGGTTCCGATGGCCGGGTGCGGCGTGAACTGCCCGTTCCTGTAACCGATGGCCCAATGATCCATGATTGCGCCCTGACCGCGCGCTTCGTTATCATCCTCGATCTGCCGGTCACGTTTTCAATGCCGGCGGCGCGCGCCGGCGTGGGCTTTCCCTACTGCTGGAACAAGGATCATCCGGCCCGCGTCGGCTTGCTGCCGCGCGAGGGCAGCGCAGACGAAATCATCTGGTGCGATGTCGAACCGGCGCAGGTTTTTCACCCCTGCAACGCCTATGATCTGCCCGATGGCCGCGTCGTCATCGATGTGGCGGCGCATGATCGGATCTTCGACAATGATCATCCCACCGGACCCGAGGATTCCGTGCTCACCTTCGAACGCTGGACCTGCGACCCGGCGACCCGCCGTGTCGAGCGCCGCGTCATCGACACCACCCCGCAGGAATTCCCCCGCTTCGATGAACGGTTGACGGGCAAGCCCTATCGCTACGCCTATGCCGTGACCCTTGCCGGCGACCCGTCCGGCAGCCCGTCAGGGGTTATCCGCCACGATCTGGAGACCGGCGGGCGCACCGTCCATCATTTCGACGATGGCCGCGTGCCGGGCGAATTTGTGTTCGTGCAGCGCGCCGCCGATGCGGCTGAGGATGACGGCTGGTTGATGGGCTATGTGGTCGACCCACAGGCCGATACAACCGATCTTGTTGTGCTCGATGCGCACGATCTCGCCGCACCGGCAATCGCCCGCGTCGCCCTGCCGCAACGTGTCCCGCTCGGCTTTCACGGCAACTGGATCGCCACGGTCTGACGCGCCCGGGACTTGCATCGGAACCGCAACCAACGCAAAGCACGTCCGTCATGACCAAGACTTGGACCCCCGCCAGTTGGCGCGCCGCCGAAGCCCGGCAGTTGCCCACCTACCCTGACGCTGCGGCGCTGCACGCCGTGGAAACCGAGTTGCGGTCCTATCCGCCGCTGGTGTTTGCCGGTGAAGCGCGGGACCTGACCGGCAAGTTGGCCGATGCCGCTGCCGGCAACGCCTTCTTGCTGCAGGGCGGCGATTGTGCCGAAAGCTTTGCCGAATTCCACCCCAACACCATCCGCGACACGTTCCGCGTGCTGTTGCAGATGGCGGTGGTGATGACCTTCGCCAGCAAGATGCCGATCGTGAAGGTCGGCCGCATGGCGGGACAGTTCGCCAAGCCGCGATCCGGAGACTTTGAAGAAATCAACGGCGTGTCGCTGCCCAGCTATCGCGGCGACAATGTCAACGACAATGAATTCACCCCGGAAGCGCGCGTGCCCAATCCGCAGCGCATGATCCGCGGCTATATGCAATCGGCCGCCACATTGAACCTGCTGCGCGCCTTTGCCAGCGGCGGCTATGCCAATCTGCACCAAGTCCACAAATGGAACCTGGATTTCGCGGCACGCAGCCCCTGGGCTGATCAATATGCGCAACTGGCTGATCGCATTGGCGAAGCGCTGGATTTCATGGCCGCCATCGGTCTGTCGCCGGAAACCGTGCCGCAAATGCAGGGCACCAGTTTCTTCACCAGCCACGAAGCGCTGCTGCTCGGCTATGAAGAGGCGATGACCCGGCAGGACAGTTTGACCAATGATTGGTACGATACTTCGGCGCACATGCTGTGGATCGGCGATCGCACGCGGTTCGCCGGCAGTGCGCATGTGGAATTCCTGCGCGGCGTCGGCAATCCGCTCGGCCTGAAATGCGGGCCGTCACTGGAGGCGGACGATCTGATCCGCCTGTGCGACACCTTGAACCCCGGAAACACCCCCGGCCGGCTGACGCTGATCGCGCGCTTTGGCCATGACAAGGTGGATCAGCATCTGCCCCGCCTGATCCGCGCCGTGAAACGCGAAGGCCGGCACGTGCTTTGGAGCTGTGATCCGATGCACGGCAACACGATCAAGGCCGCTGGCGGGCTGAAAACCCGGCCCTTCGATCGCATCCTTTCGGAGGTGAAGAGCTTTTTCGCCATCCACCGCGCCGAAGGCACCCACGCCGGCGGCATCCATCTGGAAATGACAGGCCAGGATGTCACCGAATGCACCGGCGGCGCCATCGCCATTTCCGATGAAGGCCTGGGCGCCCGTTATCAAACCCAGTGCGATCCGCGCTTGAATGCCAGCCAGAGCCTGGAAATGGCCTTCCTGATCGCCGAGGCGCTGAAAGCCGAACGCGAAGCCCTGGCGCACAGCGCGGCGGCCTGAACGCGTTCAGAACGCGGCGGCCTGAGGCCAGCCCGTCACTTCTGGCAATACAAGGCGGCCGGCATCCGCGCCACACTGGCCGCATGACCTATCCCCTCCCCAACGCCGGCCACGATCTGACCGGCCAGATTGCCATCATCACCGGCGCATCGTCCGGCCTGGGGGCGCGCTTTGCCCGCGTGCTCAGCGCTTCGGGCGCGCAGGTGGCGCTGTGCGCGCGCCGCGTGGACAAGCTCGACGCGCTGGTCGCCGAGATCACCGCGGCCGGCGGCCGCGCGCAGGCCTTTGCCGTCGATGTCGCCGATCAGGCGCAATGCCTGGCGCTGGCCGAGCGGGTTGAGGGTGCCATGGGACCGGTATCGATCCTGATCAACAATGCCGGCATTCCCGATGCAGCGCGGGCGCACAAATTGCCGCCCGAATTGTTCAACCAGGTGATGGCGGTGAACGTGCACGCGCCGTGGCTGCTTTCCACCAGCCTGGCGGCGCGGCGCATCGCCGATGGCGGCGGCTTGCGCATCGTCAACATCGCATCGATGGCGGCGTTCGAATATGGCGGCCATGGCGCGGCGCTCTACAGCATGACCAAGGCGGCGGTGGTGCGGATGACCGAAGTGCTCGCCGTCGAATGGGCGCGTTATCCGATCAACGTCAACGCCATCGCGCCGGGCGCCTTTGCCAGCGAGATGATGGACGGCATGCTGGCGCGCATGGGCGACATCACGCAAAGCTTCCGCCGCAAGCGCTTGGGCGACCCGGCAATGATGGATTCGACGCTGCTGTATCTGGTCGCGCCAGCCGGTGAGGCGGTGACCGGTACGGTGATCAAGATCGATGACGGGCAATCGAATCGATGATTTGTCCTTGACCCACCCACCCCCAGCCCCTCCCGCAAGCGGGAGGGGAGCATGTTGTGCGAGAACGGAACGGCTCCCCTCCCGCTTGCGGGAGGGGCTGGGGGTGGAAACGCCTTCGTCCGATCCTCCCCATTCAAAGCATTCGGCCAAGCGTCGCAGCGTGCCATCCTCTGCGTCATGACCTACGAAACCATCCACATCGAGCAACGCGGCCCGGTCGATTGGCTCACCCTCAATCGACCGGACGCGCTGAACAGCATCAACAACCAGATGGTGGCCGATCTGTCCGACTATTTCGGCCGCCTCCCTCATGCCGCAGCCACGCGCATCGTGGTGATGCGCGGCGCCGGCCGGGCGTTTTGCGCCGGGCTCGATATCAAGGCGCAGGGTGGCACCGGGCAAGCGCCATTCGCCGGCGGCTTCGGCTTTCAGGGCTGGCTGGCGGATGTGTATGTAAAGATGCGGCGCTGCCCGCAGCCGATCATCAGCCTGATCCATGGTGCCGCCTGCGGTGGCGGTTTTGCCTTCACGCTGGCCAGTGACATCCGCATTGCGGCGGAGTCGGCCCGCATGAATGCCGCCTTCATCAAGCTGGGGCTTTCGAGTTGCGACATGGGCACCAGCTATTTCCTGCCGCGTCTGGTCGGCGCTTCGCTGGCGGCCGAATTGATGATGACCGGCCGCTTCATCGCGGCGCCGCGCGCGCTGGCCACCGGCCTGGTCAGCCAGGTGGTGCCCGATGCCGAACTGGAAGCCGCCGGCGAAGCGCTGGTCGCCGAGCTGCTGGCCACCTCGCCCATCGGCCTGCGCATGACCAAGGAAGGCCTGAACTTCGCCATCGATGCGCCCAGCCTGGAAGCCGCCATCGCACTGGAAAATCGCAACCAGTTGATGTGCGCGGCCAGCGACGATTTCAAGGAAGGCCTGGCCGCGTTTCTGGAGAAGCGCGCGCCGAATTACGGTGCTTAGAACCGAGTGCGATACTGCTGAAACGTCCAAGTCCCTCCCCCTTGCGGGGAGCCAAAGTGCAAAGGTCAAAACGCAATCGCGTCTAACCCGTCACCCGCGCCATCAGACCGACCGGATCGACCCGTTTGACCTGATCCCACCGCGCCCGCGCGGCCTCGCTGCAGAAACGGCTTTCGCCCAGATCGCCGCGGTGGCCGCCTTGGGTGGCGGGCACGCCCACCCGTACGGTCGCGGCGGCCAGATCGACCACCACGCGCACCGGGCCGTTCGGCGTTTCGATCAGCCCGCACACCCCAGCCTGGCTGCGCGCATCAAGCCCCATCACCGGCCCCAGCAGCAGCGCCTGGGGCCGGCCGGTGCCCTGCACCAGCGCCTCGGCACGCTGCGCGGCGACCTGTTCCGGCGCCAGTTCGCCCGTGCAGGCGGCAAGCGGGATGAGGGCGAGGAACGGCAGGCAGCGCATGGCAATGGCTCTAGCAGATGCAGTGCAGCCCTGCCCCGCCGACACGAGGTCGCGGGTGTAAAATCAGGCCGGTTTCGCCGCCATCACTTGCAGCATCTCGCCCATCATCTGATGAACCATCTGGATCGCCTTCAACGGCCGCACCATCACCTTGAAATGCACGATGCGGCCCTGATCATCCCAGGTGATCATATCGATGCCGTTCACCTTGATGCCGTTGATTGTGTTTTCGAATTCCAGGATCGCGCCGTTCGCGTTCAGCCATTCGCCAGTGTAGGTGAAGCCCGGCCCGCCCAGCACCTTGTCGGCACTGGCCAGATATTTGAACACGATCTCGCGCCCGCGCTGCGGCGTGTGCACGACCGGGCTTTCGAACACCGCATCGGGGTGCAACATGTCCCACAACGCCTGATGATCGGGGCTTTTCACATGGGCATGCCAGCGGGACAGATTCTCGGCAGCAACAGACATGGGCCTGGGTCTCCTCTGCGCTGATCCTATCGCAAGAATATGGTGTGTCTGCCTGCCATGTTTGGCAAGCGGCGGGGGAAAGCCGACTGTCCTGCGTATCGCACTCTCAGAGGGGAAATGTAAAATGTGTTATCGAGGCACGGCATCGGTTCTGGTCATGGCTCTGGCATTGGCCGGATGCAGCAGCGGGAACACCACCGCCACCAACACCGCCGCCGCAACGCCGGTGGCCGTGGCAACGCCAACACCCACGCCAACACCCACGCCAACACCCACGCCAACGCCAACCGCCTTGCCCAACGCCAGCGCGCTGCTCACCATCGATTTTGCCAATCTGTCCGAATATGCCGCACCGGTCCTGCCCGCCCATTATGATGCAACGGTCGCCGCGCTCGACAACACGCCTGCCGACAATGCGATCAACAATCGGATCGCCACCTTGGGCCGTGTGCTGTTTCATGATCGGCAGTTGAGCGTGAGCGCCACCGTGGCCTGCGCCTCATGCCATCGCCAGGACAACGGCTTTGACGATCCGAACCGGTTTTCCACCGGCTTTTCCGGCGTGCAGTTCACCACCGCCCACGCCATGCGGCTGGGCAATATCCGTTATTGGCGGCCAGGCACCATGTTCTGGGATCGCCGCGCCGCATCGGTGGAGGCGCAGGCGATCCAGCCGATCATCAACCCGATCGAGATGGGCTGGGATGCGTCCGCCGGCGGTGTGGCTGCGCTGGTCACGCGGCTGCAGGCCCTGCCCTATTATCAGGAATTGTTCGCCTTTGCCTTTGGCTCGGCCGTGGTGAGCGAGGCCCGCATTGGCCAGGCGCTGGCGCAGTTCCAGCGCGCGATGATCAGCAGCAACAGCCGGTGGGACACCGCCTATGCCCAGGTGTTCAACGCCGCTGCGCCCAACCGCAATCTCAACGTCACGCTGCCCGGCTTCAGCGATCAGGAAAATCGCGGCCGGCAACTGTTCATGACGGGACAGAACGCTGGCGGTGCCGGCTGTTCGGCCTGCCATCTGCCACCAAGCTTTGCCCTGGCGGCCAATTCGCAGAGCAATGGCCTTGATGCCGGGGAGACCCGCGTGTTCAAATCCCCCAGCCTGAAGAATGTCGGCCTGTCGCGCGCCTTCATGCACGATGGCCGCTTTGCCACGCTGGATGCGGTGGTCGAATTCTACAACAGCGGCATCCAGGCTGGCCCGGCGTTGGACAATCGCCTGCGCGGGCCCGGCGGCGCGCCGCAGCGGCTGAACCTGTCCACCGCCGACAAGGCCGCGCTGGTGGCCTTCATGCAAACCTTCAACGATCCGAACTTCGTCGCAGACCGCCGCTTCGCCTCGCCCTTCCGCTGATCGCGGAAAGCGCTCTATTCGGCAGCTTCCGTCTGGAAGGCCTTGCTGCCCGGCAGTTCGGCAATTTCAGCCGCCCCGCCGCGCGACCGGAAGCGCGCCATCAGGCCTTCGATGCCCAGATACACCACCGGCGTGATGAACAGGGTCAGCACCTGGCTGACCATCAGCCCGCCCATCACCGCAATGCCCAACGGCTGACGCAGTTCGGCGCCGGCACCCAGGCCCAGGGCCAGCGGCGCGGCGCCGGCCATGGCGGCAAAGGTGGTCATCATGATCGGGCGGAAGCGCTTGGACGCAGCTTCGCGAATGGCATAGGCCGGCGTCCAGCCATGCTGCCGCTGCCCGGCCAGGGCGAAATCGATCATCATGATGGCGTTTTTCTTGACGATCCCGATCAGCAGCACGACGCCGATGATGCCGATCACATCCAGCGGCATGTTGAACAGCCACAGGAAGGCCACCGCGCCGATGCCGGCTGCCGGCAGACCCGACAGGATGGTGATCGGGTGCGCAAAGCTTTCATACAGCACACCCAGCACGATGTAGATGACGATGATCGCCGCCAGGAACAGGATCGGCATGGTCGCCGTGCTGGCTTCGAACTGCTGCGCATTGCCGCCCAGTGCGCCGGTAATGCCGCTGGGCTGGCCCAGATCGGTCGCAGCCTTTTCGATCAGCGGCTTCACCTGGCTGAGCGCCACGCCGGGGGCGAGATTGAACGACAGCGTCACCGCCGGCAACTGGCTCTGGTGCGACACGGTGAGCGGCGCGCCTTCGACCCTTATGCGGGTAACCGCCGACAGGGGCACCAACTGGCCGCCGCCAACCTGGCCGCCGCCGCCCTGATTGGCACCACGCACGGTCAGCCGGCCGATGGCATCGGGGTTCATCTGGCTGGCCTGATTGATTTCCATGATCACCTGATAATCATCGGCATCGGTGAAAATCCGGCTGATCTGCTGGTTGCCATAGGCGGCGAGCAGCACGCGGCGCACAGCCTCCACCGGCACCCCCAACCGCGCCGCAGCGTCGCGATCGACCTCCACAAACGCCTGGCGGCTGCCGCGCTGATAATCGCTGTTCACATCGACCAGACCGGGCAGGCCGCGCATCGCGCTTTCAAGCTTGGGCGCGAAATTATACAGTTCTTCCTTGTCCACCGAATTGATCGTGTACTGATAATTGGTCGGGCTCTGCCGGCCACCCAGATTGAGATTCTGCGGCATGTTGGGGAAGGCCGAGAAGCCGGGAATGCCCGACAGTGATTTGCGCAGCCGTGCCTGCACGACTTCGGCCGAATCACGTTCGCTGCGCGGCTTCAGCGGGGCGAACATGCGGCCCCGATTGGATTCGCCGCCACCGACAATGGAGTTCATCCGTGCCACTGCCGGGTCCTTGAGCACGATGGCGGCCGCCTGGTCCTGCTTGGCCTGCATGTCGGCATAGCCGTCATCGGGCGCAGCCTCGGTGCCGAAAAAGATCGTGCCGGTGTCTTCGGTCGGGAAAAAGCCCTTGGGAACCACGGTGAAGCCCCACACCGCCACGCCGATCGACACCACAATGAGCACGCCCACCGCCTTGCGGCGACGCATCGTCCAATCAAAGCCGCGCATATAGCCGCGGGCCATCTTGTCGAAGGCGCCGGTGGTGATGCGCGCCACCCTGCCGGGTTCCTGATGGCCGGCCTTCAGCAGGCGCGCGGCAATCATCGGAATCAGCGTCAGGCTGAGCACCGCCGAAACAGCGATGGAAATGGTCATGGTAACGGCAAATTCAAAGAACAGCCGGCCGATGATGCCGCCCATGAACAGCAGCGGGATGAACACGGCCACCAGGCTGACCGAGATCGACAGCACGGTGAAGGCAATCTCGTTGGCGCCAGTGACAGCCGCGGCGCGCGGATCCTCGCCCTCTTCGGTGTGGCGGACGATGTTCTCCAGCACAACGATGGCATCATCAACCACAAATCCGGTGGCGAGCGTGAGCGCGAGCAACGAAAGATTGTCGAGATTGAAGCCGAACATGTACATGCCGGCAAATGTGCCGATCGCCGCGACCGGCAGCACCACCGCCGGAATGAAGGTGGCGCGGGCATCACCCAGCACCAGATAGATCACCAGAATGACCAGCAGCGCCGTGCCGACCAGGGTGACCTGCGAATCGAACACCGATTCGCGCACCGATTCCGACCGATCGACGAGTTCGCTGATCTCCACCGACGGCGGCATCGCATCACGCACGGCGGGCAGCACGCGGCGGATTTCATCGACCAGCTGGACGACATTGGCGCCGGGCTGTCGGGACACCGCAATGGTCAATGCCGGTTCGCCATTGAACTTGGCACCGCCACGCAATCGTTCGTAACTGCTGATCACGCTGGCGACATCACCGACGCGCACGGGGAGGCCATTGCGCGTGGCGATGATGACGCGCGCGAAATCCTCCGGCTTTTCCAGATTGCCCGACGCCTCCAGCACGAAATTGCGAGCGCCGCCGGTGATCGAGCCGACCGCCAGGTTGGAATTGGCGCTGGCAATCGCCGTGCGCAGCTCATCCACCGTCAGATTGCGCGACGCCAGCGCATCGGGATCGAACTGAACGCGGATGGCAAAGCGCCGGTCGCCATAGGTCTGCACCTGGCCAGCGCCGCGCAGCGTGGACAGCCGCGGGATCATCAACGTGTCCACCAGCGTCTGCAACTGGTTCATCGCCCGCGTCTTGTCGCGCACCGAAAGGATCAGCACCGGCTGGTCAGCCGGATTGACCTTGGTGAAGCTGGGCGGGCTCGGCATTTCCGGCGGCAGCCGGCGGGTGACAGCCGACAGCACCGACTGCACATCGAGCGCGGCCGAATCAATGTCGCGATCCAGCGCAAACTGCACGGTGATATTGGTGCTGCCGGTGTTGCTCGTCGAAATCACCTGCTCGATGCCGGCGATGGTCGAAAGCTGGCGCTCGATCGGTGTGGCCACCGATGCCGCCATCGTGCCGGGGTTGGCACCGGGCAGGCTGGCCTGAATCTGGATGGTGGGCAGATCGACCTCCGGCAATGCCGAAACCGCCAATTGGCGATAGCCGAAAATGCCGGCGAAAATCATCGCCAGCGTCAGCAGCGTGGTAGCGACCGGGCGTTCGACAAAGGTGCGAACGAAACCCATCAGCCTGCCGCTCCGGCCGGCAGCGTGCGGGCCTCGTCACCAGGGCGCACAGCCATCTGGGCATCTCCGGCGGGCTTGACCCTGACCGTGTCCCCGTCCTTCAGCTTGGCAAGCGCATCCACGACCACCTGCTCGCCGGCCTTCACGCCGCTTTCAAGATAGACCTTGCCGCCCAGCCGACCCGCAACCACGACATCGCGCATCTGTACGGTCGCCCCGCCGCGGCCGACGCCCGGGGGCGCGCTGCCCGCATTGGCGGCGTCGCCCGCTGGCTTGCCGCCGCCTTTGCGGATCGCCCACACGAACGGCGCGTCACGCCCCGTCTGCACTGCACCCTCAGGCACCGCCAGATGCGGTGTCGGCGCGGCCAGCGGGAATTCAACGTTGACGATCGATCCGGGCCACAGACCGTCATCGGCATTGGCAAATTCGGCCCGCGCCGTCACGCCGCCGTTGCCAGGATCGACATTGTTATCAAGGAACACCAGCTTGCCGGTGGCGAGCACCTTGCCGCCAACCTCTGTCTTGGCGACCACGCGCCCGCCGCCCTGCCGCAGCACCGCCCGCGCCGCGGCAATATCGCTGGCCGGCACCAGAAAGCGCACATGGATGGGGGACAATTGGTTGATCGTCACCAACGCCGCATCACCCTGCCGCACGTTGGCGCCGCGCCGCAGGCCCAGTTCGCCGGTGCGGCCCGAAATCGGGGCCCGCACGGTCAGGAAGGACAGCAACACCTGCACCTGGCGCAATTGCGCCTTGGTGGTCTCGATCTGGCTCAATGCGGAATAGGCCGCAGCCCGGCGCTCGTCGCGGATCGCGGTCGAGATGAAGCCCTTGCTGACCAGCGCTTCGGCGCGTTCGAAATCAAGCCTTGCACGGCGCTCGGCGGCAACGGCGCCCTTCACCTCGGCCTCGGCCTGCTGCACCGATGCCTGCGCCTGGCGGGAATCCAGTTGGAACAGCACCTGGCCTTCGCGGACAAAATCGCCTTCGTTGAAACCGATGGAGACAATCTCGCCATCGGCACGCGGCCGCACCGCCACGCTCTGCCGCGGCGTCACCGTACCCAGCGCCACCAGCGTGGGGGCATAATTTTCCATCGGCACGGCCATCGCCGCCACGGTCTGCATGCCGCCACGACGACCGCCGGGGCGACCGGATTCTTCCTTGCCGCCGCCGCATGCCGCCAGCAGCAGCAGGGCAAAACCTGCGCCGGTGCGCACGGCAATCTGCAAACCGGCATTTGAAAGGTTCGGATGATCAACCATATTCTTGCACTTCAAACCCTTACGCAGCCTACCCCGATACGCGGCTTATCCCGCTTTCCCCCGCAGGCGATGCGCAGTTGCCGTTAATCATCCGGCGCAGGCCAAGCAAATACGTCGTTGCCGCATGCCGCACATTTGTTCAGGCGCGCAACTTCCAGCCGGAACGGAGCACGCGATAGCAGATAAACCACAACAGTGCATTCACGATCGCCAGGCCGATCGCGCCCCGCAACAAATGCCCGTCGCTGATGCCGATGAAGCCGGCCCGAAACCCATCGATCACATAGAAAAACGGGTTCACCCGCGCCATGCCCGCCATAAACGGGCTGACCCGATCGACAACGTAAAATGTGCCCGACAGCAATGTCAGCGGCTGAATGACGAAATTGCTCACCGCAGCGGCATGATCGAATTTCTCCGCCCACACCCCGGTCAACACCCCAAGCAGCGCCAGCAGCACCGAGCCCATCGTGCCGAAATACAGGATCAGCAACGGATCGTGCACCACCACATCCACCCCCGGCGCCAGCGCCATCACCACCCACACCGCAATGCCCACCGCCCAGGCGCGGGTCAGTGCGCCAGCCACCCAGGCCAGCAGCAGTTCCCCGGCTGACAGCGGCGGCATCAGCACGTCGATGATCGACCCCTGCATCTTGGCCACCAGGATCGAAGAGGACGTGTTGGCAAAGCTGTTCTGAATCATGCCCATCACGATCAGCCCCGGCCCCAGAAAATTGGCATAGGGCACGCCGAGCACGGCATTGCCGCTGCGTCCGAGCGCAACAGCAAAGATCACCAGGAACAGCAAGGTGGTGATCGCCGGCGCCCACACCGTCTGCAACTGCACTTTCCAGAAGCGCCGCACTTCCTTGAGATAGAGCGTTTTCAGCCCTTCGGTGTTGAAGCGGGCAATGACGGTCACGCCCGGCTCCGCCCGTTCGAAAATCCGCTCTGGCTTGTTATTTGGGGGCGTCATGGCTATCTCACCTAGGGATGAACGCTGCGGCTGCCAAGTGGGCGCCGCCTGCCCTTTGGATCGATATTGCCCATGGCCTGGACCGACGAACGCATCGCCAAACTGAAGCATGGCTGGGAAAGCGGCATGACCGCAACCCAGATTGCCGAATTGCTGGGCGAAGGCGTCACCCGCAATGCCGTGATCGGCAAGGCGCATCGCCTCGGCCTCGAAAGCCGCCCGTCGCCGGTGAAGGCCACCGATGGCTCGCCAGCGCCTGCCGGCATACCGGCCAACAGCCCCGTTGCTGCGGCCCCGCCGGCCGCCGCGCCGGCCCGTCCGGCGCCCGCGCCGGCTGCGGCGCCCGCACCGACTGCCGCCCCCACGCCAACCGCCGCCGCCATTCCTGCCGCCGCGCCGCCAGCGCCGCGCACCACGGCCAAGGCCAAATCCGGCAAGCAGGCGCGCACCACCTTGCTCGATCTGAACGAGAAGGTCTGCAAATGGCCGATCGGCCACCCCGGCGAGGCGGATTTCCACTTCTGCGGCAAGGGCACCCAGCCGGGCTTCCCCTATTGCAACGAACATTGCCTGATCGCCTATCAGGCGCAGGTTGCCCGCCGCGATCGCCCGCGCCAGTTGCCGACCACCTTTGGGCCGATCCGCAAATAGCTGCCACTTTGCCTCATTGTTGGCTGGCGCGGCCCGCTTTACGCAAACGTAAAGCGGAGGATCACCAATGAGTTTACCCGACCTTGACGTCCTGATTGTCGGTGCCGGCCTGTCCGGCATCGGCGCTGCCGTGCATCTCAAACAGAAATGCCCGAACGAGCGCTGGGCAATCATCGAAGGCCGCGACGCCATCGGCGGCACCTGGGATCTGTTCCGCTACCCCGGCATAAGGTCGGACAGCGACATGTACACGCTGGGCTATCGCTTCAAGCCGTGGACGGCCGCCAAGGCCATCGCCGATGGTCCCTCCATTCGCAGCTATATCCGCGAAACAGCGCAAGAACACGGCATCACGCCGCACATCCGGTTCGGGCACAAGGTGACCAATGCCGCCTGGGACAGCGCCACCGCGCGCTGGACGGTCACCGCCACGACCGCCAGCGGCCCGGTCACGCTCACCACCCGCTTCCTCTACATGTGCTCCGGCTATTACAACTATGCGCAGGGCTATCGCCCGACCTGGCCGGGCGAATCGGATTTTGCCGGCCAGATCATCCACCCGCAATTCTGGCCGGAATCACTGGATTATACCGGCAAGCGCATCGTGGTGATCGGCTCTGGCGCCACTGCGGTGACGTTGGTGCCCGAACTGGCCAAGCGTGCCGCCCATGTGACGATGCTGCAGCGCACGCCGACCTGGATGGTTTCCCGCCCGTCGGCTGATGCCATCGCCAATCTGCTGCGCGCCGTGCTGCCGGCCCAAACCGCCTACAACCTCACCCGCTGGAAAAATGTCACCATGGGCCAGTGGTTCTACAAGCAGACGCGCGCCAACCCGTCCAAGGTGCGCACCGCGCTGCTCGGCCGGCTCGCCAAGCTGTTGCCGGCCGATTATGATCTCGAAACCCACTTCACCCCTGGCTACAACCCCTGGGATCAGCGCCTGTGCCTGGTGCCCGACGCCGATCTGTTCCAGGCGCTGAGCGCCGGCACCGCCAGCATCGCCACCGATCAGATCGATCGGTTCGAAAGCGGCGGCATCCGCCTTGTTTCGGGCAAGTTGCTTGAGGCCGACATCATCGTTTCCGCCACCGGGCTGGCCTTGCAGGCGCTGGGCGGCATGGGGGTCACCGTCGATGGCCAGCCCCGCCGCACTGCCGATGCACTCGCCTACAAGGGGATGATGTTCTCCGGCTTCCCCAACATGGCGATCAGCTTCGGGTACATCAACGCCAGTTGGACCCTGCGGTCAGACCTGATCGCCGAATATGTCTGCCGGCTGCTCACGCACATGCGCCGCACCGGCATGGACATCGCCACGCCAACGCCCGCGCCGGATGTGGTGCCCGAACGCGTCGCCATGGACCTGGCCAGCGGCTACGTCCAACGCGGCGCCGACGCCCTGCCCCGCTCCGGCAACCGCGCGCCATGGGTGGTCACCGCCGATTACAAATATGATCGCCGCGAGCTGCTGGATGGCCCGGTGACCGACGAGATCGTCTTCAGCAAGGCGCACGCCATGACGCCCATGCTGGAAGCCGCCGAGTGATTCACCTCTCCCCTTGGGGGAGAGGTCGAGAGACGGCGCAGCCGGCCCGGGAGAGGGGTTCCCAGCGCCGCCACACGCGCCACCCCTCTCCCGTTGACGCCAGAGGCGTCGCCTGCGGCTGCGGGAGAGGGCGAGAGACGCCGAAGGCGGCCCGGGGTGAGGGGTTGCCCCCTCACCGTACTCTCACCGGCAGCGCACGTCATTCCGATTGCCGCCGCGCTCGATCGCCCGTCCGGCAACACCGCCGCCGATCGCGCCCAGGATCGTGCCCAGCACTTCCGAACCACCCGGCGCAATCACATTGCCCAGCACGCCGCCGCCCACCGCGCCGATGATCAGCCCGGTCGAACCATCATTGCGCCGGCAATAATAACGCCCGTCCTGCCCGCGATACACACGATCGTTGCGCGACAGGCGCCGCTCCTGCCGGCGCGGATTGTCCTGATAATAACGCCCGGCATCATAGCCGCCATAACCGGGATCGGGCCGGTTGTAATCATAGCCGCGCCAGTTGCGTTGCAGCCGGTTGTCAAACCCCGCCGCGCACCCCGAAACCACCAGGGCACCCGCCATCATCACCATCACCGCACGCATGTGCTTTCTCCTGAGGTACACATGCATCAACGAAGCTGACACCCGAACGTTCCGACACGCCGGCCCCTCGCCCCTTGCGGGAGGGAAGGACAGCACCGCCGCCTCGTTCCCGGCAAGCCGCCGCACTAATCCTTGCCGGCAAATCCCAGATCCGGCGCCGTCAGAAATCCCAGCATGGCGTGAAAAACCCGGAAACGGTTGATACCCAGCACGGCGACATGCGCCACACCATCGATGATCGCAAACTGCCGGTCGCGGGACGGGAGCTTGCCGAAGAATTCCAGCAGGTCCGCCTCTGTGGCATTGCCGTCATGGACCGCGCGGGTCATCAGCACCGGCATGGTCAGGCTGGCCGGGTCGACGATCGGCATCCGGGTTGCCATGTCGAGATAGGCACCGTTGGGGATGCGGTCCCCCAGCGCGAGCTCATAGCGAGCCAGCGCCCTGGGAACCGCCGGGTCCACCGTGGTCGGATCATCCCGGCTGAAGATGTTGACATAGGTCGCTTCGGTGGCGGGCCGATGGGGGGTGGCGCGCAAGGCAGCAACATTGGCGCGGCGCCGCAGGATTTCGGGCGCGCCGTTGCCGGTGTGCGTGAACCCATCGAGAATCAGACGTTCGACCCGGCGCGGTTCGCGCATGACAAACAATCCGGCGCGCAGCGCCCCGGAAGACTGGCCATAAACCAGGGGCGCGCGCACGCCGGTCTCACGCTCGACAACCGCAAAGGCAGCGGCAAGATCGTCGGCACCCGACGCGATATCCGATAATCGGCCGGTGCGCGTGGAGCGGCCATAGCCTTCATGGTCCATGGTCCATACATCAAAGCCGCGCTGGGCAAACCAGTTCATCATGCTGTGATCGGCGGCGTCCGGCACCTGCAGATCAAAGCCGCCGCGGCCGGAAAAGCTCGAACCATGCACCAGAAACAGCACAGGCTGACCGGACCTCGCACCGCGCAGCCGCTTGCGATAGATATACAGCCGCACATCACCCTTGGTCGCCCAATGATCTTCGGCAATGATGTCTGCACGGGCCCCGATGCTGGAAACCGCATCGGCCGCGGCCGTGGATGCAGCTTCGACTGCAGAGCCGGGCAGCAGCGCAAACGCCGCCGCGGCCCCGAATGAGTCACGGCGTGTCAGCATGTCGTCCCCCCGATGGCTCGCTCAAATCCGCTCTTTCACATACCGCCCAGGCGCATCCTCGATCGCCTTGTATGCCCCTGCACCCGGCACCCGCGCCTTCACCTGGCTGCCCGAGCGGGGCGTCAGCCACGCCAGCCAATCCGGCCACCAACTGCCCTTGGTCTCCTTGGCGCCGGCCACGAACGCATCGAGCGAGTCTGCGCCGGCCTCATTCGTCCAATATTGATATTTGCCCGATGACGGCGGGTTGACCACGCCGGCGATATGCCCGCTGCCGGCCAGCACGAAGCGCGTCTCGCCGCTGAAGGCCTTGGTGAGTTTGAAGGCGCTGCGGGCCGGCGCAATATGGTCTTCCTTGCCGCCCTGGATGTAGGAAGGCGTCTGCACCAGCGACAGATCAATGCCCACGCCGCCCACTTGGATCGCGCCCGGCACCACCAGCAGATTGTCGCGGTACATCTGCTGGATATAGGCGCTGTGCCATTTCGCCGGCACGTTGGTGGCGTCGCTGTTCCAATAGAGCAGATCGAACGGGAAATAATCCTTGCCCAGCATGTAGTTGTTCACCACATAATTCCAGATCAGGTCGTTCGATCGCAGCAGGTTGAAGGTGCTGGCCAGATAGCGGCCGTCCATCACCGACCTGTCGCCCTTGATGCGCGCCATCGTGTCGAGCCCGGCATCATCGATGAAGATCTTCAATTCACCGGCATCGGCAAAATCCACCTGCGCGGTGAAGAAGGTCGCGCTGGCGATCCTGTCGGCCTCGCCCTTCGCCGCCAGCACCGCCAGCGCCGCCGCCAGCGTGGTGCCGGCCACGCAGTAACCGATCGTGTGCACGGCCGGCGCATCGCAGATCTCGCGCACGATCCGCAGCGCCGTGAACATGCCTTCATCGACATAGGTGTCGAGCGTGGCATCAGCCAGCGTCTCGTCGGCGTTCTTCCAACTGACCATGAACACGGTGATGCCCTGTTCGACACACCAGCGGATGAAGCTTTTCTCCGCCGTCAGATCGAGGATGTAGAATTTGTTGATCCATGGCGGGAAGATCAGCAGTGGCGTTTCGAACACCGTTTCCGTCGTCGGGCTGTACTGGATCAGTTGGAACAGCCGGTTCTGAAACACCACCTTGCCCGGTGTGATGGCAACATTGCGACCGACTTCAAAGGCGTTCTCGTCGGTCATCCGCATCCGCCCGGCGCGCAGGTCATCCAGCAGATGTTCGAGGCCCTTCAACAGGTTGGTGCCGCCGGTATCCACCGTCGCCTTCAGCACATCGGGGTTGGTGAGCGCAAAATTCGACGGGCTCATCGCATCGACGAACTGCTTGATCAGGAACTGCGCCTTGGCCTTTTCCTGTGCATCCATGCCGTCAATGCCTTGTGCCGCCTCCATCACATGGCTCGCGGTAAGCAGATAGGATTGGCGCAGGAAATCGAAGGCCGGCGTTTCCGCCCAGGCGGCGCTGGCAAAGCGCTTGTCCTTCACACCCATCTTTTCTGACGTCTTGTCGCTGTCCGACACCATGAACCGCTGCCACAATGCCAGCGCATCGGTCATGTACCGTTGTTGTTGTTCCATCAGGCGCACGGGATCGGTGAGCATTGCCGTCCACGCCCGGGTCCAGGTGGTCATCATGCCAAGCGGATCGGGGATCAGCGGCTCCTGTCCGTGTTCCTTGCTCAGGAATTCCAGCACCATCTGCTGGCCGCGGCCCATCAGATCGGTGGCCTTCTGGAAATTCTGCTGAGCCACCGCCTGCAGGGCGGCCGGATCGGCAAGATCGGGGGTTTTTGTCGGCTCGGGCATGGCAGGTCTCCGTTGGCCGAACCATGCCTTGCCCGGGCCGGTTTTGCAAAACATCGCTGCTTGCGTTAACGAGGCTACATGATCCGCAATCTGGCCGCCACTGCCGCGAATCCAGGCACCGCGATTGCGGATGCCGCAGCGCGCGCGGTGGCGACCGCGCCGCCTTGAAACCCGCCCGGATCAGCGGATTTCACAGCAGCGGCGGCGGAACACACAAGCGTCCCCCGCCGCTTTTCTTTTGAAGCAATGTTGCCTACACGCAGCCCTTCAGCGCAACGGACGAACCCATGCAGGACGAGTTTTACCGCATCAAACGCTTGCCGCCCTATGTGATCGCGGAAGTGAATGCCATGCGCGCGGCAGCCCGCGCCCGCGGCGAAGACATCATCGATCTGGGCATGGGCAATCCCGATCTGCCGCCGCCGCCGCATGTGATCGCCAAGCTGGCCGAAGTGGCCGCCAAGCCCGACGCGCATGGCTATAGCGCATCAAAGGGCATTCCCGGCCTGCGCAAGGCACAATCGGCCTATTATGCCAGACGGTTCGGCGTCGATCTTGATCCGGATAGCGAAGTGGTGGTGACACTGGGTTCGAAGGAAGGCCTGGCCAATCTGGCGCAGGCGATCACCGCGCCCGGCGATGTCGTGCTGGCGCCCAACCCGTCCTATCCCATTCACACCTTTGGCTTCATCATCGCCGGTGCCACCATCCGCAGCGTGCCGACCACGCCGGACGAAGCCTATTTCGAAGCGCTGGAGCGCGCCGTCCGCTTCACCGTGCCGCGCCCCAGCGTGCTGGTGATGGGATATCCGTCCAACCCCACTGCCGAAGTCGCCGATCTGGCCTTTTATGAACGCGTGATCGCCTTTGCCAAGAAGCACCAGATCTGGGTGCTGTCTGATCTCGCCTACAGCGAAATCTGGTTCGATGGCTGCCCGACGCCGTCGATCCTGCAAGTGCCCGGCGCCCGCGACGTGGCGATCGAGTTCACCTCGATGAGCAAGACCTATTCGATGGCTGGTTGGCGCATCGGTTTCGCTGTCGGCAACAAGACCTTGATTTCGGCGCTGACGCGCGTGAAATCCTATCTGGATTATGGCGCCTTCACGCCCATCCAGGCCGCTGCTGTTGCCGCGCTCAATGGCCCGCAGGATATCGTCGAGCAGAACCGCCTGCTCTATCATCGCCGCCGCGACGTGCTGGTGGAAAGCTTTGGCCGCGCCGGTTGGGATATCCCGCCGCCGCGCGCCAGCATGTTCGCCTGGGCGCCGCTGCCGCCGGCCCTGAAGCATCTGGGCAGCCTGGAATTTTCCAAGCAGTTGCTGGTCCATGCCGGCGTCGCGGTGGCGCCGGGCGTCGGCTATGGCGAGGATGGCGAAGGCCATGTGCGCATCGCGCTTGTTGAAAACGAACAGCGCCTGCGGCAGGCGGCGCGCAATATCCGCAAATATCTCCAGATGATGGGCGTCAACACGCCGGCGGCGAAGTTAGGGGCCTGAACCATGGTGGATGCGCTGAAAATCGGCATTGCCGGGTTGGGCAATGTTGGCGCCGGTGTGGTGAAGGTCCTGAACCAGAACGCTGATCTCATCACCCGCCGCGCCGGGCGGCCGATCGTGGTGACAGCGGCTTCGGCACGGGACCGCAATCGCGATCGCGGTATCTCGCTGGATGGCATCGCCTGGGAAGACGATGCCGCCGAACTGGCGACGCGCGCCGATGTCGATGTGGTGGTCGAACTGATCGGCGGCAGCGATGGCCCGGCGCTCACCCTGGCCCGGCGCACCTTTGCCGCCGGCAAGCCGCTGGTCACCGCCAACAAGGCGATGCTCGCCCATCATGGCATGGAACTGGCGCAAATCGCGGAAATTGCTGGCCTGCCGCTGAAATATGAAGCGGCCGTGGCCGGCGGCATTCCCGTCATCAAGGGGCTGGCCGAAGGCGCTGCCGCCAATCGCATCACCCGCGTTTACGGCCTGATGAACGGCACCTGCAATTATATCCTGTCGCGCATGGAGGCCGAAGGGCTGGATTTCGCTGCCGTGCTCGCCGATGCGCAGGCGCTGGGCTTTGCCGAAGCGGACCCGAGTTTCGACATTGATGGCATTGATACCGCGCACAAATTGTCGATTCTGGCGGCGCTGGCATTTGGCGCGCGCATCGATTTTGCCGGGGTGGCGGCGCATGGCATCCGCGCCATCGCCCGCACCGATATCGCCCAGGCCGCGGCCTTGGGCTTCCGCATCAAGCTGGTCGGCCTGGCCGAAGTGCAGGATGGCCAGTTGTTCCAACGCGTCCACCCGGCGCTGGTGCCCATCGACAATCCGGTGGCCACCACCATGGGCAGCCTGAACGCCGTGGTGGTGGAAGGCGATTTCGTCGGCCGGCTGTTCTTCCAGGGCCGCGGCGCCGGCGAGGGTCCCACGGCGAGCGCGGTCGTCGCCGATCTGGTCGATATTGCCCGCGGTGATGTGCGGCCGCCGTTCGTGATGCCGGTGGGCGCTTTGGCCGCCATGCCGCGTGCGCCGGCCGCAGACCGGCAGGGCCGCTATTATCTCAGGCTCAGCGTGGCGGATCGCACCGGTGTGCTCGCCGAACTCACCGCAGTGCTGCGTGATTGCGGCGTTTCCATCGAAAGCCTGGTGCAGCGCGGCACCTCCAGCGACGGCGATGCGACGCTGGTGATGATCACCCACGAAGCGCGCGAAGCCGATGTGCTGGCCAGTCTGGCGCACATGGCGGCGTCCGCCTCGGTCACCGGGCAGCCGGTGATGATGCATATCCTGGATTTTTGACGCTTTGCGCCGTGCCAGCGGCCGGCGTAAAGCGAACGCCGATTAGTGATTCTTTACAAGGAATTCCAAACATGACGGCTGCCAGCAACATGCTCGAACGCGTGTTAGTACTTGAAATGGTTCGCGTTACCGAAAATGCCGCCATTGCCGCCTCGCATCTGATCGGCCGCGGCAACGAAAAGGCCGCCGATGCGGCCGCCGTGGAAGCCATGCGCGACGCCCTCAACCAGTTGGACCTTGATGGCACGGTGGTGATCGGCGAAGGCGAGCGCGACGAAGCGCCGATGCTGTTCATCGGTGAAAAGGTCGGCAAGGCCATCGGCACCGGGCCGCGCATCGATATCGCGCTCGATCCGCTGGAAGGCACCACCATCACTGCGAAGGCCGGCCCCAATGCCCTGGCCGTGCTGGCCATTGCCGAAGAAGGCGGCCTGCTCAACGCACCCGACGTGTATATGGACAAGATCGCGGTCGGCCCCGGTTACCCCGAAGGCGTCATCGATCTGCGCCGCAGCGCCACGGAAAATGTGCGCGCCGTCGCCGCCGCCAAAGGCGTGAAGCCCGGCGATCTCATCGTTTGCGTGCTCGATCGCCCGCGCCACGAAGCCCTGGTGGCCGAACTGCGCGGCCTGGGCTGTGGCATCATGCTGATCCCGGATGGCGATGTCGCCGGCGTGATCGCCACCACCAATCCCGATACCGGCATCGATATCTACATGGGTTCGGGCGGCGCCCCCGAAGGTGTGCTCGCCGCGGCGGCGCTGCGCTGTGTCGGTGGGCAGATGCAGGGCAAATTGCTGTTCCGCAACGATGATGAACGTGGCCGTGCCCGGCGTTGGGGCATCGAGAATCTGGATCGCATCTATGGCCTGACCGATCTGGCCAAGGGCGATTGCATCTTTGCCGCCACCGGCGTTACCGACGGTTCGATGCTGAAAGGCGTCAAGCGCCGCAAGGACGGCGTGATCACCACGCAAAGTGTGGTGATGCGCGCCAGTTCCGGCACGATCCGCTGGGTGAGCGGCGAACATCGCGGCCATCGCCACGGCTAAGCCGCTTGCAGGGCAGTGGCAGCGGCCCGCATAAGGGGGAATGTCCCTGCCCCCGCCCCGCCCCGTTCTTGGCGTTGCTGCCTCGCTCTCCGGCCAGCCCTGGGCCTGGCGCGGCGGGTTTGTGCCGGGCGATGGCCTGGATGGCCGCGGTGCCGATGACCTGCTGCATCACCTGTTCCGCACGCGCGGCGGCGATCCGGCGGATTATGCCCGGCTGAAAACCCCGACCCTGCGCGACTGGCTGCCCGATCCGTCGATCTTTGCCGATATGGATGTGGCCGCCGAACGCTTGGCGCTGGCGCTGCGCCGCGATGAAGCCATCGTGATCTATGGCGATTACGACGTTGACGGCGCCACCTCCGCTGCCGTGCTGATCCGCTATCTGCGGGCTGTGGGCGGCAAGGTCGGCCATTATATCCCGGATCGTCTGCTGGAAGGCTATGGCCCGTCCGCGGGCGCGCTGGTGGCGTTGAAACAGGCCGGCGCCGATCTGGTGGTGACGGTCGATTGCGGCACGCAAGGCTTTGAAGCGCTGTCGGCCGCGAAGGCCGCCGGCTTGGATGTGATTGTCGTGGATCACCACAAGGCCGGCACAGCGCTGCCGCACGCGCTGGCGCTGGTGAACCCCAATCGACTGGATGAAGGCGCTGAGGCCGCCGCACATGGCCATCTGGCGGCCGTTGGCATGGCCTTCCTGCTCGCCGTGGCGCTCAATCGCCTGTTGCGGGCACAAGGCTGGTTCGCCAGCCGCGAGGCGCCCAATCTGCTCGATCTGCTTGATCTGGTGGCGTTGGGCACAGTCGCCGATGTCGCGGCGCTGCAGGGGCTGAACCGGGCGTTCGTCACGCAAGGTTTGAAGGTGATGGCGCGGCGCGGCAATATCGGCCTTGCGGCGCTGTGCGATGCCGCCCGCCTGTCGCGCGCGCCCCTTGCCCGCGATCTCGGCTTTGCGCTGGGACCGCGCGTCAATGCCGGCGGGCGCGTGGGCCAGGCCGATCTCGGTGTGCGCCTGCTCACCACCCATGATGCGGGCGAAGCGGCGGCAATTGCCGCCGAACTTGATCGCTTGAACCAGGAACGGCGCGGGATCGAGCAGATGGTTTCCGACGCCGCCATGGCCGAAGCCGGCCATGCCGCAGCGGGCTGCGCCGTGGTGGCGGGCAGCGGCTGGCATCCCGGCGTGATCGGCATCGTCGCCTCCCGCCTGAAAGAGCGGCTGGGACGGCCGGCCATCGTCATCGCCATTCAGGAGGATGGCACCGCCAAGGGCTCCGGCCGGTCGATCACCGGCGTCGATCTGGGGGCCGCCGTGCTGTCCGCGAAGGACGCGGGCCTGCTGATCGCCGGCGGTGGCCACGCGATGGCCGCGGGGTTGACGGTATCGACGGGCGACATTGCCGCACTGGCCGAATTTCTGGACCAGCGGCTTCTGGCAGCGGTGCAAATCGCCACCGCCAATCGTCATCTTGCCATCGATGCCGCCGTCGCGCCGCGCGGGCTGAATGCCGGGCTGGTCGATGTGCTGGAAACGGCGGGCCCCTATGGCCAGGGCTGGCCGGCACCGCGGGTGGCCGCCGGGCCGTTCCAGTTGGTCGATTCGCGCATCGTCGGCGAAAATCACCTGCGCTTGCAACTGGCTGGCCCGGATGGCGGCCGCATCAAGGCGATGGCGTGGCGGCATGGCGACACCGAACTGGGCGCCGCGCTTCAGGGCGCCGGGCGCCGGCCCATCCATGTCGCCGGCCGCGTAAAGCGCGACGAATGGACCGGCGGCGACGCGGTCGAACTGGAATTGGACGACGCCGCCTTCGCCGATGGCCGCTGAACGCCCTGCATTTCCTTGCGTCTTTTGAAAATCACGGTTGACGCCGCCCTTTCAGACCAATAACAGGCGGCCTCCCGCTGATGGTCCCTTCGTCTAGCGGTCTAGGACGTCGCCCTTTCACGGCGAAAACACGGGTTCGAGTCCCGTAGGGATCACCAACCTTTTCAGAAGGTTAGGATTTGGCGCAACCTTGACTGGTGCCTGCAGGGTAATGAACGTTGCCCGATTGCGGCAGGTGGGACCGGTCTGCCTGCTCGAACTGACGATATATGGGCTCAGATCCTGCGTCAGGGTGACGTTGAACGCTCGCCAATCAGCGCGAGGCCCGGTCGCCGACTTCCGAATCGGCGCGCTCCTATGAAACGCATATCATGTCGTCAATGCCGGGGTCGCTCGCGATGGCGAAGGCAGCCCGGGCACGATCGACGGCAAGGCGCCCACCAGCGGCGAAAGACGGGACGCGCGCAACGCTGCTGTGGTGAGGCGGTTGAAAAGGGGCGAGCAATGTCGCCCGCGGCTACGAGCCTGGCGATCTCTGCCGTTGGTGCTGACGGGAGACACCCCGATGCAGACGAGTTGGGCGTGGAAAAATCCTCACTTCGCTTCGGCAAGCACCTTCATCCGCGCCAGCGCCTGCGCAAACCGTCCCTGCAGGCGTGTTCGCTCCGAAGCCCGCAGCGCATCCGATGCCAGCGCCGCTTGGTCGTACACCAATGTATAGCGCAGCCGGGTCCGCCCCGGACCATCGGCCTCGGCCGCAAGCGTGCCGTGCAGCCCGGCAGCCGCCAAATTCCCGACGGTCTGCCAATAGGTATATGATCGTGCCGTCTTCGCCACCATCGGCTCGACCACCGTACCATTCACGATCCGCCGCACCACGCCCGGCTCGCCCCCGGGCGCGAGGCTTCCCTCCAGCACGCATGTCGTCGGCAACCATTCCGAAATCGCGCAATATCCGCCCACCCGCGCCCACACCGCATCGGCCGGCGCCTCCACGGTCACCTCGTTGATCACCGACACATAGTCGGCAGCCATCACCGGAGCAGACAGCCACGCCGCAAGCACGACCATCGTCATCTTCATGGCCGCGTCGCCCCTCGCACCGGCGCTGCGGGCGGGACATAATCGACCAGCACATCGACCGGCTGCCGGCCAGCCCATGCAATCCCCCTCAACAGCATGTCGCGGACCTGCGGTTTGGCAAAATTCTCATAGCTGTGGCCCTGCATCCACACAAAGGCCCGGGCCGGCGCTCCGTCTTCCAGCCGGTGTTCATATGTCCAGACTTGCGGCACCGTCTGGCCCACGCCGCCGCCGCGCCGTGCCGCCGGTGTGTCGGGGATCACCGCCGACGCCAGCACATGCAGACCCGGCCCCTTCGCCCAGGTCATCTTGTAAAACGCTTCGTCAAACAGCGTGATATCGGTCATCCCCTTCATGATCGGCGAAGCCCGGTCGACGATCGTCAGCGGAATATCGGCACCCAGCGTGTAATTCACCTCGCCGTGCTTCTTCGCCCCGCCGACATAGCCCGCGAACTCCTCGGGGTCCGGCCCGCACAGCGGATCATGGATCGTCACCAGCCCGCCCCCACGCTTGATGAACGCCCGCAGCGCCGCCCGCTCCTCTGCATTCATGTATCCGGCGTCGCCCTTGTACATCACGATCACATCGATGTTCGCCAGCTCGGCCGCCGATGGCGCATGAAACGATCCGTCCACAACCGCGCCCCGCTCGGTCAAAAGCTTCGACCAATCCGCCAGAAATTGCGGATAATCATGCTCGCCAGGCGAATGCGTCTTCAAACCGGCGCGCAGATACACCCGCATGCCCGCAAGATTCTGCCCCGGAATTTTCGGCGTTTCGGTGGCAGGCGCGGGATTGTTGGCCACAGCCTGGACCGCTGCCTGGACCGCTGATGGCATTGCAAGAAGCGCGGCGAGCTGCGCGGCGAGCAGCAGCCCACCAATTCTTGAACCATGTGAACGACATTGCATTGTGCATCTCCCCAAAAGGCCGCCGTGGTTCAGAATGCCGGCTTGCCGGGCGGGGGCAGCTTCACCTTCAGCGCGTCGCGCATATATCGCACACTGGCAGCGATGTTGTCGTCAATGCTCCCGGTGCCGTCATTGGTGCGCGGCGCGTCAATATCGAACACCGCCCAGCCCTTGAACTTGTCCTCGCGTAGCACCTTGAATATGCTCGGAAAATCAACGCCTCCGCCCTGCCCGACCGAGGCATAAACCCCCTTCTGAAGATGCTGTTCGCGGGTCGGCGTGCTGGTGTTGCCCTTGAATTTCGGAAACGTATCCTTGAGATGCACTTCGGTGATACGCGGCAGAAATTCTTTCACGATTCTCGGGGTGTCCATCCCGCCCAGAACATTGTGGCCGGTGTCGAGGATCAGGAAGACATAGCGCGGATCGGTCAGTTCCATGATCCGCCGGAATTCATGCTCGCGCTCCATCGGTCCCCAAATATGCGGGTGGAGTGAGAGTTTGACGCCATGCGCCAGCGTCCGCCGGCCAATCTCGTTCGCGGTATCGGCCAGCTTCTTGAGTTGATCGTCGCTCGGACCGCCATCGGGCCGCGCCCCCATGTTGTTCTTCCAGTGCGTCACACCGAGCGGCTGCAGGAAATCGCGCGCGCAACGCTCCATCTGGGCGATCAGCAAGTCGCGACCTTCGCCGCCGAGCCATGGGTATTGGCCCGCTGGCACTTGCATCCGGTCGGCAGGGCGGAGTGGCAGATCGCCGACGGAGGCCAGCGCCACGCCCGACCCGTCGAGCAGCTTCTTCAATGCCATCGGATTGTCGAGGAATTGCACCACCTGTCCCGAATAGGGCTCCAGACCCTCGAGCCCGTATTGCCTGCATGCAGCAAGCATCTTTGGCATGTCGGTGGACATTTGCAGCGTCAGTTCATTCTTGGGACCGGCAGGGGCCCAGGTGCCGAAGATCGAGCCTGTCGTTCCGAACGATATATCGGGATTGATGGGATCGAGGCCCTTCGCGATGGCGGCCACGCCCGCCAGACCGGCGGCGGCCACTGCGCCTGAAATGAAGGTGCGACGATCAAGTAAAGGTTTCATGGCGTGTCCAATCCTTTCGAAGGCGCTGCGTGAAGATATCTCATCGATTCGGCGTGCTGGCGCCGCGTGCCAGAACCGCCGAACCGATGAGCATTGCGATGAACAACCAATAAGCCGGCCGATACTCGAGCGCGGTTGCCAATGGCGCGCCAAATCCTTGAACGATGAGGACCATCGGGCTCATCAGTCCCATCACCTTGGGCAGGGCCTCACGGCCGAAACGGAATGCGATCATGCCTGGCCAAAGCGGTAGCACGCCCCCCGCAGAGGCACCGACCAGTGCGCTGGCCAGGAACAGGATCTGATAGGCCGGTGCAGTGACCAGCAGCCCGCAGCCGGTGAGGTTCAGCGCAATGGCGATCCAGAACGTGTTTCTCAGCCCAAGCCGGTCGGTAAAGGTCGCGAAGAAGATTTTTCCGATGATCGCGAACACGCCCATGCACACGACAAGGTTGCTCGCTTCCAGGGCAGTCACCCCATAGGTGCGGGCATAAGGCACCATCACGCCGACAAGCGCCAGATAGACCGTGACCGTCAGCGCATAGCTGACACCGATCGTCCAAAACGACCGGTGGCGGAGGATTTCGCCGGTCTCCAGCGCATTGCCGGTCGGCGTAACAGTCTTTTCGGCTGGGCCACCAAAGGGTTGCAAGCCTCGGTCCTCCGGGCGGTCGACCACCAGCACATAGATCAGCGGCATGGCGAGCAGGATCGCCAGCGCGAAGGCTTGATACGCGGCTTGCCAGCCATGCCGGTCTATGACTATCGCCGCCAATCGCGGCAGCAGCAGTTGCCCGAATGAGGTGCCGAGCGTCGCCAGGGTAAGCGCGCGGCCGCGCGATGCGGTGAACCAGTTGGTCACCAGCGCCGAGGCCCCAAGCGGCGCCACGATCACCGCACCGAACGCCAGCATCAGCCCATATATCACATAGATTTGCCAAAGCGCCGTGGCAAAGGAGAGGCAGAGGAAACCGGCCGACATTGCCAAAAGGCCGATCATCATCCCGATCCGGATACGGTAGCGCATGAGCACCCGCCCGGCATAGACTCCAAGCACCCCGGTGCCGATATTGGTCAGCGTAAAGGCCAGCAGCACGGCTGTCGGCGTGGCATCAAATGCGGTGGCAATGGGATTGACGAAGATCGTGAAGGAGTAGGTAATCGTGCCGAATACAATACCAAACGCAACAAAAGCCGCAAAAACTATAGCCCATCCGTAGTAGATGCCTGCCGCCCTGGCTGCCGCGCCCTTTGCCATCCCAATACCTCCGCGCTGCATGAATTCAGCGTGGCACCAGACTATGGAGCCGCTGCCTCCTCAACAAGCATCGGCCACAGTGATGGCGCTGCGCTCGTTCACCTGTTGAGAGATGGCGGCGGCCCGTTCGCCGCTGCACTCATTTCGGCGGCAGCGAATCCTTGCGCACATAGCGGACCAGCTGTGCCGGAACGACCTTGGAAACATAGATCGTCCCGTCTCGCGCCACCGCCACACCTTCAGCACCGTTGGTGGCACCCGCAGGCATCCACGGAGACGGATTGCCCTGCGGATCAGGCAGGAAGGCGGTGACAGCGCCGGTCCGGGCATTGCCGATGTGCACGCCGCGCACAAAGGCGTTGTGCTGCATGACGTCGCTTTCCGAATCAGCCGCGTAGAGAATGTCGTTGTCGTCGATGAACAGTCCGCTCACCCGCCCAAAGTCGTAGAGCTCGTCAAGCAGCTTGCCCTCCTGGTCGAAGATTTCGAGCCGGTTGTTGCCGCGGTTGGCCACAAAGAGCCGACCCTGGCTGTCGAGGGCAAGCCCATGCTGGCAGTCGAGTGTGTCCTGCGGGAGGGTGCCGCAGGCGAACCATTCCTTGATAAACCGCCCGTTGCGATCGAACTTGATGATGCGGTGGTTCGAAGGCTGAGTGTCATGGCCGTCGGCGACGAAAACATCGCCATTGCGCGCGACCACCACGTCTGAAGGCTGGCTGAAATGCACATTGTCGCTGCCCATGACGCCGGGCGTGCCGAGCGTCAGCAGCAGCTTGCCATCCGGACTGAATTTGCGGACCACAGCGCCATTTGGCGGCGTTCCGGGCGGCGCTTGCGGCGCCTTCTCGCCGGTCAGCCCGGCTGCACGATCGATATTCGACTGCAGGTCGGTCACCCAGATATTATTCTCATAGTCGACGAAAATGCCGTGTGGATAGACAAACAGCCCGGCACCAAACTCTTTGACGAGCCGCCCGGTCTCATCGAACTTCATGATCGGGTTGACGGTTGAACCGATGCAATTGTTGATGTTGCCGCAGCGCTCGAATACCCAGATGGACTTGCCGTCGCGATCCATGTCGATCGCGCTGATTGCGCCGATCGGACGCCCCTTGGGCCATTTGAAGAATGTCTCGTCCATCAGATAGGGATTGGGCAGCGCAATATCCGCCGCCGTCCGCGCAGAAATATTGTAATTGCCCTTGCGGATCGCGGGCTGCGACATCGAGGGGTTGACCGTCTGCGCAACCGACGGAGCGGTGGCTGTGGCAGCCACGATCCCAACCAGCGCGACCAGCGTCTTCAACGAAGCGTAATGCATTGTATATCCTTCAACAGCGAAGGCGCGCAGCGGACCGGACCGCCACGCGCCCGACGCATCAAAATTCCACCGCGCCGAGCGGCTTGCCATTCTTGTCGACCTTCACATTGGGCGAAGGACCATCGCCCATCAGCATCAGCACCACCGGCTCGTCCCTGGCGCCATCCCAGTGCACGGTACCAATCACATCGGTTACCACCGTTCCCGGCCCAAGCGGATAGGTCTTGGTCACATCCTGCACGTTGCTGGTGCTTGTCCACCATGTGCCCGAGATCACCACCGCGTAACGCGCGTTGGGATGATAGTGCGGCGTTGAATAATGGCCCGGCAACCATTTGAGCAAAACGGCATAGGGGCCAGGTTCGCGTGGATTGCCGAAGAGATTATACTCCAGCAAGCCCTCACCATTGGTTTTCCACGGGATCTGATCGGGGCGGAAAAAGGGAGTGTTCTTGGGGCTGGGGAAGAAGGCGGCATAGGGATCGCCCGGCTTCGGCACCTGAGCGGCGTTGGCGGGCGAAGGCGCATTCGGCGCGTTGGTCGGCGGCCCGGCAAGCGGCACCGGCGGTGCGCCGGCCGCTGCGGGCTGCGCCGGCGCCGCGCTGCCGAATGCCAGCAACGATCCCGCCAGCGCGACTTCAACAAGAAACAAATTCAACCGCATATCGTCCTCCCAGGCCACTCTTGCGCTTGAACGCATGACCCGGAAACTATGATCCAAAAATTTGCCGCTTCAAACCCGCGCGCCAAGAATTGCGCGCGCATCTCTCATCAGTTGAGACGGCGTTGCCCGAGGTTCTTTGAGTTTCCACATTCGATTGGGCATCATGGATGACATTCACGGGAGTTTTAGCTGATGAGCGATCGGGAGCCGCCGAGAATCAAGGTGGCTATCATCGGGTCGGGCAATATTGGCACCGATCTGATGATAAAGATCATGCGCATGTCGCACGTCCTCGAGATGGCGGCCTTCGTCGGTATCGATCCGGAGAGCGATGGACTGAAGCGCGCCGCTCGCATGGGCGTCGCCACGACGCACGACGGCCTGGACGGTTTGATGGCAATGCCAGGCTGGCCAGAGATCGAGTTGGTGTTCGATGCCACCAGTGCTGGTGCACACACCCGCAACAGCGAGGTCTGCCGCGCGGCGGGCAAGACGATCATCGACCTGACGCCGGCGGCGATTGGTCCCTACGTGGTTCCGGTCGTCAACGGGGACGCACATCTCGACGCCGCGAACGTCAACATGGTCACCTGCGGTGGCCAGGCAACGATCCCGATCGTTGCGGCTGTCAGCCGGGTCGCCAATGTTCATTATGCGGAGATTGTTGCTTCCATTGCATCGGCCTCCGCCGGCCCTGGAACACGGTCCAATATCGACGAATTCACCGAAACCACGGCACGCGGCCTCGAAAGCGTTGGCGGTGCCGCAAAGGGCAAGGCAATCATTATCCTGAACCCGGCGGAGCCGCCGATGATCATGCGCGACACGGTTTTCACCTTGTCGTCGGGTGCCACGGAGGCCGAGATCGAAGCATCGATCCTTGCGATGATCGCGCAGGTCAGCGCCTATGTTCCCGGCTACCGCCTGAAGCAGTCGGTGCAGTTCGAGCGCTATGGCGCCAACGATCCGGTTGCAATTCCCGGTCTCGGCAGTTTCGAAGGGTTGAAGACCAGCGTCTTTCTCGAAGTCGAGGGTGCGGCACATTATCTGCCTGCCTATGCTGGCAATCTTGATATCATGACCTCGGCAGCGCTCGCGACAGCCGAACGCATGGTCCGTCACAAAATCCTTCGAAGCGCGGCCTGAGCCATGTTCAACCCCCTGAATGACCCGCTCTACATCCAGGACGTCACGCTGCGCGACGGCATGCATGCCATCAGGCATCGCTACAGCATCGATCAGGTGATCGGCATCGCCCGCGCGCTCGACGATGCCGGTGTTGATGCGATCGAGGTTGCGCATGGCGACGGCCTGAATGGCTCGTCGTTCAACTATGGTTTTGGCGCCCACACCGACTGGGACTGGATTGCTGCTGCGGGCAAGGCGATCAGCCGCGCGAAGCTGACCACGCTGCTGCTGCCCGGCATCGGCACGATCACGGATCTGCGCCGTGCGCGCGATTTGGGCGTGGCGTCGGTACGCGTCGCGACCCATTGCACCGAAGCCGATATCGCCCGCCAGCACATCGGTTTCGCCAAGAAGATCGGCATGGATGTGTCCGGGTTCCTGATGATGAGCCACATGGCCAAACCGGAAACACTCGCCGCAAACGCGAAGCTGATGGAAGATTATGGCGCTGACTGCGTTTATGTAACCGACAGTGGCGGCGCGCTGGACATGGACGGTTATCGCGAGCGGCTGGCGGCCTATGATGCTGTGCTGCGCCCTGAAACCCAGCGTGGCATCCATGCGCATCACAATCTGGCGCTCGGTGTGGCGAATGCCATGGTCGGTGCGCAATGCGGCGCGGTCAGGATCGATGCCTCGCTCGCCGGAATGGGCGCCGGTGCCGGCAACACGCCGATCGAGGTGTTCATCGCCGCCGCTGACCGCAAGGGGTGGCGGCACGGCTGCGATCTTTTCAAACTGATGGATGCTGCCGAAGATCTGGTGCGCCCGCTTCAGGACAGGCCGGTTCGGGTCGACCGCGAAACGCTCAGCCTGGGCTATGCCGGGGTCTATTCCTCATTCCTGCGGCACGCCGAAAAGGCCAGCCGTGAATATGGCATCGACACGCGCACGATACTGGTAGAAATTGGCCGCAGGGGTATGATCGGTGGTCAAGAGGATATGATCGTCGATGTCGCACTTGATCTCGCCGGGGGAAAGGCGGTTGCACAGTAGACATCAAAATCCCGGCAAGGGAGGGGCGAAATAGTGCCAATGGGGGGAATAATCGGCAATGACGACGCCAAGAAATCATTCAGTGTTCAAGGCTTTTGCAATGCTGAAGTCATTTTCGTCGCGCGACGAATGGGTGACCAGCTCTGAACTCAGCCGCCGCGCCAATTTGCCGGAGGCATCGGGTTATCGCCTGATCCAGACGCTTGAGGAACTTGGCGCTGTGACCCGCGGGCCTCGCGGCCGGTATCGGCCAGGCATGTTGCTGGTTTCGCTGTCGGAAAAAGTCATCATCGGCGATCTGCTGCACGAAGCTGGCCATCGGGTGATCGAGGACCTGGCCGCGCGCTACAATGTGACTGTCCATATCGGCATTCTGGAAGGCGGCATGGTCACCTATGCAAGCAAGGCAGCTACGCCTGCTTCCTACACGATCAATACGCGCCGCGGCGCACAGCTCGAAGCCTATTGTTCGGCGCTCGGCAAGGTGCTGCTTGCCGCACTGCCGGACGACGAACTCGAAAACTTCATCATGGAAGGGGAACTGGTGGCTTTGACCCCGGCCACGATCATCGAACCCTGCACCTTGCGGGCGCAGCTACGGGCGGTTCGAGAAGCTGGTCACGGGGTCGATGACCGCGAGATACGGCCGGATATGAGCTGTATCGCAGTGCCCATCAAGCATCCGCAGGGGCGCACTGTTGCCGCCATTTCGATAACGGAACACGCTGAGAAGATCTGCGCGGCGCGTTCACAGGAGTTTCTGGAGGCGTTGCAATCCGCCGCTGCCGACATCGCCGCGCGCATCTTCCCGGCCGATCCCCGGCCGGCGCCAACCATGCTTGGCAACGCCAAGCGGTACAAGCGCGCGCCTTTGTCGGCATGACCATTGCAAGGGGGACGTAATGTTTGCATCCAGAGCCGAGGCCATTGCCGAGCGCCTTGACGCCGCGTGGCGCGCGCGCACGCCGATCGCGCCGATCACCGAAGCGGAAGGCGTGACCGATACGGGGCTCGCCTATGCAATACAGTCGGCATGGTCGCTGCTCCGCAAAGGCCGCGGCGAAATCGTTGTTGGCCGCAAGATCGGCCTTACGAACCCGGTAATCCAGGCTCAGCTCGGCGTGAATGAGCCCGATTATGGCGCGCTATGGCAATCCAGCCATTATCCGACCAGGGACGGCGTGGTCATCATCCCTGCCCGTGATTTCCTGCAGCCGCGCATCGAGGGCGAAATCGCTTTCCGCATCGGCAAGCGGCTCGAAGGCGGCGGCATCACGGCCGAGCAGGTCATCGATGCGACCGATGCGTGCGCGCTGGCGATCGAGATCGTCGACAGCCGGATTGCCGATTGGCGGATCAAGCTTGCCGACACAATTGCCGATAACGCCTCATATGGTGGTTTCGCGCTCGGCCCATGGGACGCGGCGATGCGGCACGCCGACCTGCCTGCGCTCGCCATGACCATCCATCAGAACGGGATCCTCGCCGGCGAAGGCCTGGGCGCTGCGGCGCTCGGCTCGCCGGCGCTGTCAACGGCGTGGCTCGCCAACAAGCTGGCCGAGTTTGGCGAGAGCCTCGAGCCCGGTGATATCGTGATTTCGGGCGCGCTCACAAAGATGCTGCCAGTCGCAGCCGGTGACGAGTTTGTGGTCAGCCTTACCGGTCAACCCGATCTTGCCGTCCGCTTCACGTAAGGGCGCTTCCTGGCCGTATTGTCATTTCGCGGAGCACGTCATGAAGATTGCTACAGCCGCTCTCCTTGTTTTTGCCTGCGCCACCACATCTGCAGCGCAATCGGTGCCGCCGGTCCGCGGACCGGCGGAGCGCGGCCAGCCTGCCTGGTTCCTTCAGGGCAGTTTTCCCGATCCAACCGGCTATACGGCAACGGCGCCCGGCGGGATCGTAACGGTGTTGCCGCGACCTGCGACGCCGCCGGTGCTGGCGCTGCCCAATCCGCCGCCCTGTCGCGGCGCCCCCCATTGCGGCAATCGACAGGCGGGGGCGCCAAAACGCAGCGACATGCAACGTGTGCAATGGGAGCAGACGCTTGGCTATGACTTCGCCTATCCGATTGATCTGCCCGCGGGCACAGGCGGGGTGCCGGCGGTAGCGCTTGATTCAAAAGGCAACCTCTGGGTGTTCCAGCGCAAACCGACAGGCATGGCGCAGCTATTCAAATATGGCCCTGACAACCGCCTGCTGCTGACCGTCGGTGAGGATGTCATCGGCCACCACAACAAGGCGCACGGCATGGCGGTCGATTCTGAAGACAATGTCTGGATCCTCGACACCGGCCTCGCGACCGCCATCAAATTGAGCCCGAACGGCAAGGTGCTGATGCAGTTGGGCACCCGAGGCCGGCGCGGTGACTGGAATGAGGAGCGCGGCCAGCATTTGCTCTGGGAGCCGGTGATGATCGCCTTTGGCCGTAACGGCGATTTCTACATTGCCGAAGGTCACGGCAACGAAAGCCCGAACGATACCGACAGCGCCGATCCCGCCAATCAGTCGGGCGCGGCGCGGATCCTGCAGTTCAACAAGGATGGCAAGTTCATCCGCCAGTGGTTCGGCAACGAAGTCAACGAAGGCAAGTTCGCCAATGCCCATGCCTTGGGCATTGATCCGACCAACGGCGATGTCTGGATTGGCGACCGCGAGGATTACCGCATTCTTGTCTATTCGGCCGACGGCAAGTTTCTCCGCCAGATACCCACCCGCAATCTCGTTTGTGCCATCCAGTTTGATCCTGCCGGCAACCCCTGGATGGCGAGTGGTCAGGATGGCCAGTTCCTGAAGCTTGACCGATCCGGCCGGGTGCTTGGCGCCATCGGCAACGGCATGGGGATCGGACGCGGCCAGTTCATCGAGGCGAGTTATTTCGTCTTCGATCGGGACATGGCGATCTATGCCGGCGATACCAGCGTCAGCCGTATCACGGTCATGCGCCCGCGCGGTTGATCGCGCCTGTCATGCTGCAGCTTTCACCCGAGGGATGATGATGAAAAGCCTTTTGCTCGCTGCCACAGCGCTCGTCGCGGCCGTTGCCCAGGCGCAAACACCTCCTGTGCAGCCACCAGCTGCCGCCGATTGGCCGACCTGGGGTTATGATAGCGAGCGCACGGCATGGAACCGCGGTGAAACCAGCCTGTCCACGTCCAATGTCGGCAAGCTCAAGGTCAAATGGCAGGTGCAGCTGCCGGTGCCGATCATCGACGTTGTGTTGTCCACCCTGACTGCGCCGGTCGTGGTCGAGAAAGTCGATACCGCGCAAGGCAAGCGTGACATCATGCTGATCCTCGGTTCGAACGATATACTCTATGCGCTTGATGCCGCCACCGGCGCGACGCTCTGGACGCGCAGCTACCCCAACCCAGTGAAGCCAACCAAGATTGCCACCTGGCTCTGCCCCAACACCAACAATGCAACGCCGACGATCGACAAGGCGCGGAGCATCGTCTTCTTCCTGCCGAGTGACGGCAAGCTGCGTGGTGTTTCGCTCGCGGATGGCAGCGACCGGATGGAGGCCACCGAGATGGTGGCGCCCTTCGCACGGGCATGGAGCCTCAATCTTGTCGGCGATACGCTGTACACGACGAGCGGCCGAGCTTGCGGCGAGATCACCGACCCCAAATCGCCCATGCTGGCCGCGCGGTTTCTCGACGAACCCTATAATCCCAATGCCCGCCCGACCGACCCATCGGCGGTGACCGCGATTGACGTTGCCGATCTGGCGAAACCGCAGGTTACGCGCTTCTACCTGAGCAATGGCCGCCCAGCGTCTCCCTGGGGACGCGGCGGGCTTGTCAGGGGCCCGGTTGATAGCGTGATCTTCGCAACATCAGATGGGCTTTTTGACCCGGCGAGCGGCAGTTGGGGCGATACGCTGCTTCAACTCGCCCCAAAGGCAACGCGCGTCGTCGACAGCTTCACGCCACAGAGCCACAAATATATCCTGTCGAAGGATCTTGGCGGCTCTGCCAGCCCAGTCATCTTCCCGCTCGGGGAGCGCAAGATCGTTGCATATGCGCAAAAGGAAGGGATATTGCGCTTGCTTGATGCCAGCAATCTTGGCGGAAAGCTGGCCAATCTTCACCAGAAGCCTTTGTGGGAATCCCCGCTTCTCGCCAATGATCTCGCTGCCGGCACCGATCCAAGCCAGGGGATCTGGGGAGCCATCACCACATGGCTGTCGCCGGGCGGCAAGCGCTTCATTTATCTGCCGGTCTGGGGGCCGCCTTCGGTGAAGGCGCCGCCGTTCCCGGTGAACGGTGGGGCTGCGCCGAACGGTTCGATCATGGCGTTCGAGGTGGTCGAGCGAGACGGTATCGTATCTGCAGAGCCGCGCTGGACGACCCGCGACATGATCATGCCCGATCCCGTATCCGTTGCGAACGGCGTTGTTTACGCCACATCAACCGGCGGCCAGACGATGCAGAACCCTCGTACGCCCGCCGGCGAGCGGCTCTTCAACACCACGCCCGAATCGATCAAGAACCGCTCCACGCCCGTGGGCAATCTCATTCTTCAGGCCTTTGATGCGGAAACCGGAAAGCCGCTCTATTCAAGCGGCAAGACGATCACGGACTGGGTGCATTTCGGTGAGCCCGTTGTCGCGCTGGGCAAGGTGTTTCTGGTCACTCACGATGCGCACGTCTACGCCTTCGGCCTCTGAGATCGCGCGTTGAGCGCGATCCCAGAGGCTGGATTGCGGGCGTTGCCTACTGGCTTTCGAAATTGTGCAAGATACCCGGCCGCGGATTGAGCGGGATGCGCGTTGATACCGGCGTGTTGGGACTGTTCGACGCGCGGTGCCAGCGGCCCGCGGCAGCAGTCACCACATCGCCCTGCTCGGTCTCGAAATAGGGATAACCTTCGATCAGATAGCCGATCTTTCCTTCCATGATAAACCAGAACTCGGTGAAATCGATGTGGAAATGGCCGCGGTTGGTATCCGGGGCGACAGGCTGGGCCTTGCCACGCAGAATGTTCGACGTGAAGTGATCGTCCCAGACGAATTTGCCATTATAGGGCTTATCGTCGATCGCCACTTGCTTGAGAAAGTCGACGTAGATCGGATTGTCAGTGGCGAGTGTCGCCGCGCCAGGCGTTCCGCGAGCAACCTTCACATAGGTCTTGCCGTCGACGGGATCAGGCGTTTCGCCGAGCGGATACAGCGGCTTCGATCCCGAACGCCGCACCTCGAACCTGAGCGACGGTTTGTCGCCGATCGTCTCGATGGTGTAGATATTGCGATAGGGGACCGTGACCATGAACCCTTTGGTGGCAATGAACGGCTCGAAGCCTTCGATCGAAACGCGCATCGCACCATCCTGGACGATCCACATCACCCGATCATCGGCATACATCTTCGCCTTCGTTTTCTTGCCTGCGCCGAGAGAAACATAGTCTGCCTCCTGCTCGGGGTTCCGCACAAGCGGCTGCAGCCAATCGCTCTGACCACGGTGTGCGGCCAGGATCTCGGAAAGCTTCCAATGGATCTTGTTGGGCGCCACATAGGGCGTCGGTGCGCTCGGCTTGGGTGCCCAGAACTGTTGCGCAACGCTCGGCGCTGATCTTGGCGGGGAGTCTGGTTTGCCCAGAAACTGCGCCGAGACAGGCGCGGCCAAGGCTGCCACCGCAGCAACCCCAATAAAGAGCAGATATCGCATGTTCGTCCCCCCGTCTCATCCAATGAGCGTCACAGGCCGACTCTGATCCGGCCGAAGTTGACTTCACAAACGTCTCATGAGACCGATGGTCAGTCAACAATTAATGCAATATTTTTATTTCAGACTGCAGAGCAGAATGGCGCCGATGACTGTATGTCACGGCAGATCTTCTATTTATCTGGACGAACTTGAATCGAATTTATTCCGGACTGATTTCAGTGGGCATCCAGTCGCGTTTTTTGCATTGACGATAGCGGTCAACGGTCATGTCGACACAAAGGCCTCTCTGAGCGCACCCGCCGCCAGCACCTTTCAATCGGCGCTACCCTGCCGGATCGCCTGCGGCCGGGTCCAGGTCAACGTTGGCGGCAGTGCAAGAGACGCTGTCGGCTGTTGCGCGGGTGCAAAATATTTGCCGAGATATTTGACGATCACCGGATAATCCTCATCCGAAACCGGGGCGCCACGGGCAATCATCTGTTCGACAGTGTCCGCCCATTGTGCAACCGAGCGCGCCTGTGACGTGACCTGTGTGAGCGCGTGGCACGTTGAACAGGCCTGCATCACCTGAGCCTTGCCTGGACCATCAGGCAACGTCGGCTCATCGGCAACCGCCACGCCGGCAAGCGTTGCGCTGATCAGCACGCCAAACTTCAGCGAAGAAAACACCCGCAAAGCCATCGACATCACTTGCGATCTACTCCCGACACAGACTGATTGCCTTGGAATCAAAAACAAAAATTGCCGCGCCGCACGAACAGCGTGAACGTCGCGCTTGCGTCGATCGTTCATGCGCGCGTAGCCGCCGGCAGCCGATAGGCAATCAGATCGGCGCCCGCGCCGGTGCTCACAGCGTTCACGATATACTGCCGGCCTTCGAACATATAGGTCATGGCGGCGCCGGTCTGCGGTTTGGGTGAGAACACTGCGCCCACCTCGCGGCCGGTTGTCTTGTCATAGGCCCGCAGGCGAGCGCCCTTGCGGCCGGTCTCGTCAGTGAAAAGCCCGGCGTCGCCGCAGATCACCAGTGTCCTTGTGGTCAGCGTGCCCAGAATGCCGGCTTGTCCGGTGCGTGGGATCGAGACGCCTTTCAGCAGCCGATGGTTCTTGATGATATCGGGGGTCTCGCCGTGCACGCTTTGCCAGAGCAGCGTGCCAGTCTTCAGATCGAGCGCTGAAATCCGACCATAGGGCGGCTTGTGGATGGGTAGCCCTTCGATCGAAAACAGCTCGGGCACAATCGGCGCATCGATCGCATCATTGGTGCCCAGGTCCATCGCTCGGGCGCGCGCGCCGAGAAAGCCGCCACCGCCAGCGTCGAACGTGTTCTTGCTCTGGTTGTTGGCGATCATCACGATGGTCTTGCCGTCAGCGGCATAGCCGATCAGCGGCGCCTCCAAAACGGTCTTCGAATAGACGTAGACGATATGGCTTTCCGGGTCATAGGAGGCGCCGCCCCAGTTTGCGCCGCCCTGCGTGCCGGGCATGATCATCGTCCCCCATGGGCCGCCCGGTTTCGACCAGGCAGGCGCAGTCCACAATGGTCCCATCCGGTAGTGTCTGGCGATCTCAAGCACGCGAGCCTTGATTGCCGGCGTCCAGTCGGCAAGATCGGCCTCTGTCACGCCTTGCTTGTCGAACGCTGGCGGCTTCGAAGGCTTCGGCTGGGTGGGCGAGTACCATTCGCCGGGCACATCGCCCGGTTCCACCTTTGCTTCGGGAATCGGCCAGACGGGCTTGCCGTTGGTCCGGTCGAGCACATAGAGAAAGGCCTGTTTGGTGGGCTGTGCCAGAGCCTTGATGACCTTTCCGTTCTGCGGAATATCGCACAGGATCGGCGCGCAGGGGATGTCACGGTCCCACAGCCCATGGTGCTGAAGCTGATAATGCCAACGGCGCATACCGGTCTCGATATCAACTGCCACGATGGACTCGCTGAACAGCGCGTTGCCACGGCGGGTAACGCCCACTTGATCGGCTGCCGGCAACTCGACCGGGATATAGACGAGGCCAAGCTCGGGATCGGCGGACATCTGCGCCCAGGCGCCGGTGTTGCGGGCGTTTTCACGCTCTGCCTGATCAACCCAACTGTCCGCGCCGGATTCGCCCGCGCGCGGGATCGTATGGAAGATCCATTTGCGCTTTCCTGTGCGCACATCAAAGCCGCGGACATAGCCCTTGATCGCCGCCGTCGGGGCGTTGCCAACCACAACCGTCGTGCCCACGATCAGCGGCGCGGAATGAATCCCCACAACCGGCTTCACATGGTCGATGTCCTGATCGAAATCGTCTCGCAGGTCGACCACGCCGCCCTTGCCGAAGGTCGGGTCGGGGAGGCCGGTCCTGGCGTCCAATGACACCATCTGGTAGCCGATTGTGGTGAAGATCACCCGCTCATGGGTGCCATCGGTCCAATAGCTGCAACCAAAGCCGGGACCGCCGCGCGAGCCGGTTCGCTCGCCCTCATCCAGGCGATACAGCCAGAGCAGTTCGCCGGTGCCGGGGTGGAGCGCCACGATGTCGCGCCGTACGCCTGCCGTCGTGAACAGCCGGCCATTGGCGATGATCGGCGTCGATTGCCAGTTGACATCGACCCTCGGCCCAAGCGCGTTTGAGTTGAACGACCATGCGACCTGCAACTGGTTGAAATTGGTGGCGTCAATCTGGTCAAGCGCCGAATATCGTGTGCTCGCCAGATCATTGGCATAGCCTCGCCATTCGCTGTTCGCGGGGGCGCTTCGGGCTTGCCCGATCGTCTCCTGCGCCAACCCCACGCCTTCGAACAGCGCCAACGAGGCGCCAGCAGCCGTGCTTCTCAGAAGTGCGCGCCGGCTGATGTCTGATGGGTTGGTCATTTGGCTGTCTCGCAAAGTTGCGGTGAAAAACGCGACCCGATCCGCCACCCTGGCACATGATGATCAGAATTTGGTTCGATCATTGCCACGCTCTACCCGCCCACATGATCGACGAAGCTAAAGGCGCGCATCGGTACCAACAAGCGAGACAGCAGGACTGACCGGGCCCGGCTTTCACCAGATGAGAGACGGCAAGGATTTTGGGTGGCCCGAACGGCGCCGCCGACGCGTCAATCGGGCTTCGGCACATAGCGGACCAATCCCGGCGGGGTCACCTGAGAGGTGTAGACGGTACCGTCGGGTCCGACCGTAACCCCTTCCGACCCGGTGGTACCGCGCAACGGAAACCATGGTGCCGGGTTGCCGAGCGGATCGGGCGTAAAGGACATGACCTCACCTGTGCGGGCACTGCCAACATGCATGCCGCGCACAAAGGCGTTGCCCTCCCGGACGCCTGATTGGGTATCGACAGCGTAGAGCCGATCCTCCGCATCGATCGCCATGCCACTCGGCTTGCCGAACTGATACCACTCGTCGAGGAGCTTGCCTTCCTGATCGAAGATCTCGATCCGGCTGCTGCCGCGGTTGGCAACAAACAGCCGCCCCTGGCTGTCCATCGCCAACGCGTGAGCGCAATCGATCTTGTTGGCGCCCGGAACCGGCGCGCTGCCACATGCATCCCAGGCCTTGATGAACTTGCCGGTGCGGTCATATTTGACGATCCGGTGGTTCGAAGGCGCGCTGTCGTGCGCGTCAGCCACGAATATGGTGCCGGATTTGGTCACCAGAACATCCGAAGGCTGGCTCAGATGAGTGGCGTCATTGCCATAAACCCCTGGCACGCCAAGCGTCAGCAGCCGCTTACCCTCGGGGCTGAACTTGACCACCTGCGCGCCGTTGGGCTTCAGACCCGGCACAACCTCGGGCGGCTGCCCGGGCCGGGGGGCTGGGCGATCGACATTTGACTGGAGGTCCGTCACCCAGACATTGTTGTCATGGTCGACGAAAATGCCGTGTGGATAGACAATCATGCCGGCACCGAACTGCCGCACGACCTTGCCGTTGGCATCGAATTTCAGCACCGGATCGACGGATTTGCCAATGCAATGGCTTTGACCGCCGCAGCGTTCGGCAACCCAGATCGACCGGCCGTCGCGGTCCATGTCGATCGCGCTGATCGCTCCGAGCGTGCGCCCCGCTGGCCAGCGGAAGAACAGCTCGTCGCGCCGGTAACGGTCGGGCAACGCCAGATCGACAGCACTTCGTTTCGATATTCCATAGTTACCCGCAGCTATACTTGGCGCGCCGGGAAAATCGGGTGCGGCCGGCTGCGCCCAGACCGGGCCGGCACCAAGCGCGAGCAACAGCAGCACGCCTGCGCTTAAGTCCTTCATCATCATCGATGATTCCTCCCGAAACGTCGCTTGGCCGCTGTCTGGATTGTCGACACAATCGCATGATTCGTCGTCAAACCGTCCGCGGGTGTCAATGGCATAAGCCCAAAGATCCGGGCGCCACAGGCAGCAAGAGGCGCTGGGCGAGGCCTCCACTCTCAACAGATGAGATGTCCCGGCTGTTCATGACTTGATCAAAAGCCGATTGCATTCAGTATACATTTCCAAAATCAAAAAAATTGATTGGCTTCTATCGGAGGGGAGAAATTTCATGACCTTAGCGTATGTTGACACCAGGACCTTGCGAGCCGCTTTGCGGCATTGGACTGCGCTGGTTGCGCCAGCGAGCGGCCTGGCACTGATGCTTGCGGCCGCACCTGCCGTTGCTCAGGCTGCCGGACAGCAGGGACCGCGGGTCGACATGGCCGAGCAAGAACCTGCAGAAGAAGGTGGTATCATCGTTTCGGCCTCGCGGATCAGCGCCAGCGGGTTCGAAGCGCCGACGCCGACGACGGTCTTTGGCGAGGAAATGATCCTCAAGCAGGCCCAGCCCAACATCTTCAACGTCCTCACGCAGATCCCGGCACTGCAGGGCAACAGCGGTACGACGGTCAACAACTTCAACACCAGCACGGGTGCGACCGGCATTTCCGCGCTCAACCTGCGCGGCCTCGGCACGTTCCGCACGCTGATCCTGATGGATGGCCAGCGGGTCGTGCCGTCGAACGTCTCCAACCTTGTCGATGTCAGCTTGCTGCCGCAGCTGCTGATCCAGCGTGTCGATGTCGTGACCGGCGGTGCATCGGCGTCGTTCGGTTCCGATGCCGTGGCCGGTGTGGTCAACTTCATCACCAACAAGCGTTTCGAAGGCTTCAAGGCCAATATTCAGGGTGGGATCACCACCTATGGCGACGATCCGGGCGGCACGGTGCAGGCGGCCTATGGCGGCAATGCGGCCGGCGGGCGGCTGCACTATTCGGTCGCCGGGGAATTCCTTTACAACCACGGCATCATTCCGGGCAGCGGCCCGGGTGGCACTTCGCTCAACGGGCGTCCCGCTCCGTTCATCACGAGCACGGCAAACCGCGGCGCGACCGCGACTGGCCCCGGGCAGGCCCAGCTTATTCGGCTGACCGATGGCTCCCAGTCGATCCTGCGCGCCCAGAACGGGCTGATCACCTCCGGTCCCCTGATGGGCACCGGCTTCGGCGTCGGCGGTGTCCCGTTTCAGTTCAATTACGGCGGCAGCGGCGTTCCCAACTTCAATGGCAGCCTGACCAGCGATGGCACGGTCAATGGCTGTATTGCAGCCGTCTGCGATACGTCGGTGCGCGGCACGGCGCGCGGCCCGCAAAGCAGCGCCAACGTCGCCGATCCCGCCCTCGATGGCCGGGTGGAGCGGTATGTCGGCTATGGCCGGCTGTCCTATGAGATCACCGATCGGATCGAGATCTACGGGACGGTCAATATCTCCCATGTCCGCACCGTCACCCAGCCGGTGTCCGGCACGCCCTATACGGGCCTGAGGGCGCGGTGCGACAACGCCTTCCTCGATCCGTCCATCCTGCAGCGGTGCAACGCTGCCGGCATCACCGAATTCCGGTGGGCAACCTGGAGCGCCAACAACAACGAGTATCTCGATGTGCTCAACGTGCGCAAAATGCAGCGTTACGTTGTCGGTGCCGAAGGTGCGTTCGATCTTTTCGGCAAGGAATGGAAGTTCGACACCTATTTTCAGCGCGGTCGGTCGTCGGCCGACGTCACCGTCCGGAACAACATTCTGACGGCCGCTTATCGGCAGGCCTTTGATGCGGTGCGCCTGACGCCGGGCGGGCCGATTGTCTGCCGCGATCCAGTGGCGCGCGCGGCTGGCTGTCTGCCGTTCAATGCCTTCGGCGATGTCAAGAACTCGATGGAGGCCTTCCGCTGGTTTGCGCCGGCATCCGGGTCGCAGTCCAAGGCCGATCAGGAACAGGATGCGGCCAGCCTCGTGTTCAACGGCGAGCCGTTCGCGCTGCCGGCGGGCAATGTGTCGGTTGCGTTCGGTGCGGAATGGCGGCGGGAATCGTACAAGGTCGTGGGCGACCCTTACGGCGCCGGCATCGCCAACAGCCCGTTCAATGCAGAATTTCCGGCCAATCCGGTGCTCGGCGTCAACGGGGCCAACTGGTTCGCGGGCAATTTTGCCAACGGTAGCGGCGAATACAACGCGACAGACGTGTTCTTCGAAACCGGCGTTCCGGTTTTCGATAGCGGCGCGGTCGGCAAATTCGATGTGAACGCCGGTGTCCGCGCGACCAACTACAGCACGTCGGGCTGGGTCGCCACCTGGAAGCTCGGCGGCACCTGGGATACGCCGCTCGACGGCCTGCGCCTGCGTGCCGTGCGGTCACGCGATATCCGCGCACCGAACCTGAGCGATCTGTTCACGGCGCCCGTCAGCCTCAATGCCGGCGTGCTCGACCGCCTCAACAACAACAACAATGTGCAGGTGGTGGAACGCAACCTCGGCAACCCGCAGCTTACGCCGGAAATCGCCTCCAACCTTGGTGTGGGCGCGGTTTACACGCCCAACTTCGTGCCGGGGCTGCGGCTGTCGCTCGATTATTTCGAAATCAATCTCAATGATGCCATTCAGAACCTGACCAACCAGCAGATCATCGATACCTGCCAGATCGAAAAGAATCAGAACTTCTGCGGTCTGAACAACTTCCAGCTGACCGGCGTCACCGGCAGCAACAACCCGCCCTATGTCAACCGGCGGCCGTTCAACGTGGCCTCGCTGAAAACGCGCGGGTTCGATATGGAGGCGACTTATCAGGCCAATCTGGACAGCATCGGCATTGATGGCAGCCTGACGATGCGCGCACTGGCCACGCACACCATAGATTTCACCATCAACCCCGGTGTGATCGGTGTGGCGACATCCCAGTTTGCGGGCAACAACTCGGCGAGCCAGCCGGCACCGAACCCCAACGCCATCGCACGCTGGAAATTCTTCTTCCAGCAGTCGCTGGAGGTGGGCAAGTTCACCTTCACGGCCACCGAGCGGATCGTGAGCTCGGGCGCGATCAACCCGGACAACGTGGTCTGCGTCGAGCCCAACTGCCCGGTCACCACGCTGCAGAACGCAACGACAAACTTCAACTACATCCCTGGCCAGACCTATGTCGACTTTGGCACGATCTTCCGAGTGAACGACAAGGTGTCAGTCTACGCAAACGTCGACAATATCTTCAACCAGCTGGCACCGCCCTTCGGCAGCCCCAGCATCTACGATACGATCGGCCGGCGGTATCGCGCAGGCGTCCGGCTCAATTTCTGAAGCCAAGCCGTGACGATCGACAACTGAATGAGGCGCGGAACCGGATTGTTCCGCGCCTCAATTTTTTGATCCAACCGTTCCCGGGAGCACTGAAATGGATATCAGCAAGCGTGATCTGCTCGGCGGAATGGCCATTGCAGGCGCAGCCACCACTGCCGCTGGCGCGGCGGCCCAACCCGCCGGCGTTCCCAAGGCCACAGGCAAGACAATGCTTGAGAGCCCCAATTACATCGGGACCGCCAGCAAAGGCCATGGCTTCAAGAAAACCTTTGCCCGCACGTTGCCGCAAATTCCCACCGCCGATGCCAATTACAAGCCGCGCCGGATAAACAAGGCAATCGAGCTGTGGGAAGATAATCAGGTCGTCTATTACCATGCCTATGGACCGACCGGAGCACCCGATGGCTATGAAGAAGGCCTGCGCATGGTTCACACCTATTGCGATGCCATCAACTATGAAATGGAAAATGCCTGCTTCGATTTCGCCAATCTGCGCAACTTCATGCAGGGGCTGGTCGATGGCGGGCCTACGCCGAGCGGCCACCGCACGCCGATGGTGTTCGTCACACTGCCGGCCACGGGCTTCGACGCGGCCTCAATGCGCGCCAACGCGTGGCAGATCCAGCAGGCGCTAGCCGCCGGCGCCCACGGTGTCCTGATCTGCGAGATGCACTCGGCCGAAGCCGGCGAGATTGCCATTGCCGCTGCGCGCTACAAATTCTCGCTGCCGGGCGTTCCCGATCTTCCTGTCGAGGGCATGCGCGGCGCAGGCAGCCAGGTCTTTGCAGCCCATATCTGGGGGCTGCCGGCGAGGGGGTATCTCGATGTGGCCGACACCTGGCCACTCAACCCGAAGGGCGAGATATCGATGGGTTTCAAGGTGGAGAACCGCCACGGCTCGGAGAGTGCCGAGCAACTGATGGCGGTGCGCGGGCTGGCGTTCGCCGAGCCGGGTCCAAGTGACAATAGTTGGTCGATCATGGGCTATGACGCTATCCGCGAAATGCCGGAGGCCGAACGCGCCGCATTGCCCTCAAAGGAACGGCTCGAGCTGACGCTGGAGCGGATCAGGATGGCCGCCAAGAAGAACAATGTGCAGTGGCTTGGTACCGCGCGAGGCATGACGCACAACCAGAGCATCGATGCCGGCATGCGCATGTTGCCCGGCGAGAATGAAAAGGTCGTCATGGAGGCGCGTGCCTATTCGAAGCGCCGGATGCCTGCCTGACGGGCACGTTTTTTTGCGCGTCCTCGGGGGCCTTTTGGGTCTTGGCGCACCACGTCCGGCAAGGAACTTGCCAGCTCCCGAGGCTCGCCCGGCCATCCGCGAGTGATCAGCGTCCCAATCGAGACGGATTCAAGGTTGGAGGGCATCAGGCGAGCTGCGCTTCGATGACGACGATGATGGCGGCGCAGTATCGTCTTGTGCTCCGACCGCAGGACAAGGTTGCGGTCAATCCGCATGCAGGTCCGCTTATCAATGCAATTCATTATCTGCTCGGCTTGCGGAGCGGTGAACGGTTGCAACGGTTTCGCGCATCGGGAGGGTGACACAGCGACCCGAGCCGCACCGAGGAGCGGATAGCGGTCGAATCATTCCACTGGCAGTGTGGGCCTGGGCGTTGCGACCAGAATGCACTCCAGCCTGACGCAGGATGATCTGATTGCTCGTGGCGCGCTGCAGGAGGCCGGATTACGCCGCAGGAAACGCTTTCGCCAGATAGGCGGTGATCGCATTGAAGTCGGCATCCGTACCCTGCGCCCCGCGCCCGGCCATCATGTCGACCATCTGCGCCCAATCGCCTGCGCCCAGCCGCTGCTGCGTGATGATCTCGAGCGCATGACATCCAGAGCAGACCCGCACCGTCGCCTCGCGCCCCTCGCCTGCCGGAAAGGCGGCCAACAATTCGGGGGTCAGCAACGCAGGAGCCCGCGGTTCGGGCGCCTGTGCACTGGCGCTGGCAACAAGCCCCGTCAGGGCGAGCAAGAACGTGGATCGGTAAATGATCACAGCCTGATCACCGAGCCAGGCTGAACACAACCAGTTCGTCCGTCGTCAGCGCAGCTCCCACCTGCCCGCCGCCAGTCGCCATCACCGCCACATATTGCCGCCCGTCCCCTCCCTGGTAGGTCACCGGCGTCGCACTGGCCGATCCGCGCAGCCTGTAGGTCCAAACCTCCTTGCCGGTCGCAGTCTCGAAGGCCCGGAAACGCGCATCATCGGTCGCCCCGACAAAGGTCAGCCCGCTGGCAGTGGTGATCGCGCCACCCAGCCCCGGCCGCCCGGTTGCCTGCTTGCCCTCGGGCAGAATGTCGGTCACCCCCAGCGTCGATCGCCAGGCAATTTCACCGGTATTCACGTTCACCGCCACCAGCTGCCCCCAGGGCGTCGGCCCGCACGGCAGATGGTTTTCCGGATTCCAGAACCGCCGCGTGCCCGCCAGCGGCCCCGAATTGGCATAGCTGCCGTCCGGCATCTTCACCATCCGCATCGGCTGCGCCAGATTGTTCACGTTGACAACAAAGAGCCCCAGCCGCGGGTCAAATGCGCCGCCGTAATAATTCACCCCGCCCTGCGTACCCGGCAGATTCACAGTATATTGGTCGAGCATGATCGGCTGATAGGGTGTTGCACCCAACTTCATGTTGTTGTCATCGACCAGCGCCTCGCACCATGCCTTGTGCTCCGGCGTGTCCTTGTAGAGATTGTCGCGAGAGAGGCTCGTCTGCGCCAGCGGCTCGGGCTTCACCGGCCAAGGCTGCGTCGGGCTGGTGATCTCGCCCGGCACGTTGGAAGGCGGTGCAGGCCGCTCCTCCACACCATGGATGGGCTTGCCGGTCCGACGATCGAGAATGAACAACAGCGAATTCTTGTTCACCGTGCCAAGTGCGGGGATCACCCGCCCGTCCTTCTTCACGTCGAAAAGCATCGGTGCCGGTGCCGCATCCCAATCCCAGATGTCGTGGTGCGTCACCTGGAAATGCCAGATATATTTGCCGGTCGCAGCGTTCACCGCCACGATCGAGCTGCCGAAAAGATTGTCCCCAGGCCGATCGATCCCCATCCGGTCATTGTTCGGCGCGCCCACCGGCATGTACAGAATGCCGCGCGCCGGATCGGCGGAGAAATAGCCCCAGACATTCGCCCCGGCACGGTTCTTCCAGCTTTCCCCGCCCCATGTGTCGTTGCCCACTTCCCCCGGCCGAGGAACCGTGTGGAACTGCCACACCAGCTTGCCCGTCCGCACATCCCATGCTCGCACGTCGCCAAGCGGCCCAAGCGCCGCCGCCTGGTCGGGGCTGCCGCCGCCGGTAATGATCAGATCCTTGTAAACGAACGGCGTCGCCGCCAACACATATGGCTTGTCCATACCCGTCGGCATCACATCGGCCGTCTTCAAGTCGATGAAGCCGCTGGTGCCAAAATCAGCCGCCAGCTTGCCTGTCGCTGCATCGAACGAGAGCACCCGCCCCTGCCGCGTCCCCACGATCACTGAGGGCCGGGCGCCCTTGCCGCCGGCCCAATAGGCCACGCCGCGCACCGCCGGTCGCTCGTTGTCGGGCAGCGTGACGTTCCACTTTTCCTTGCCGGTCGCACTGTCCAGCGCCACCACCCGGCCATACGGCGTGGAAACGAACATCGTGTCGCCCACCACCAGCGGCACCGTTTCCGTCGTCACCAGACGCGTGCCTCCCGACCCGTCCGCCGGCTTCATGTGATAGACCCAGGCTTCCCGCAAACGCCCGACATTGCCGGCATTGATCTGGGCCAATGGTGAAAACCGCTGCCCGTCCGGCTCCTTGTTGGTACTCGGCCAATCCGCGGGTCCCGCATGAGCCGGAACCACGGACACCATAGCTGTCACAACGGCCAGACGCAGAATTCCCATCAGATCCTCCCCCTTTGCCCCGAACACTAGAGAAGCTTTCCCAGCCCGACCAGTAAAATTGTATATAGTCTGCAGCCTGGGTGCTCAGGCGCTTTGCCGTTCAATCGCGGCAGGATGACGGGCAAGATGCGGTGCATCAGGAGGCTCTGCCGGAAGGCGCCGCCATCGCTGCCTTCGCCGGAAAGGCGCGCATTGGATGTCGCCGCCTGATCGACCAAAAGCATTCGCACAGCCGTCCTTCTCCACCCGCTGCCGAGACGTGGGCGCCAACGGTGATGCTATCGATCCTGTGCAGACATTCGTCGGTGAGTCCGGGATCGACCGGCGCTTGCAGCAAGCCATCCCATAGGCCCTGTGCGGCCCAGGGCTGGAACCGAACATAAACCGAATTCCACTTGCCGTACCGCTGTTGTGTGTCCCGCCAAGGGCAGCGCACCCGCAGCACCGGCCGCATTGAGCTCAAGTAGCGGCGGTGTTGCCGGCTGGCCGAGCCCAGCGACCGCGCTGAGGCGGCAACAGCATGCCCGCCACCGGCCAATGCTCGTCCGTCAGATCCCCGCGAAACCCAGTTGCGCCCCAAAGAACAGCTTTGAATCTGAAACCTAACAGCTTGGGAATTCCATCATGCCGACACGGCCTGAACAGCCGGCAAAATCCGCGACTGATTTCAACGGGATTCTTCCGCACTTTGGACGATGCAAGCGATTGTGATTAAATGGTTTCGGCGTTTCCGTAGGGATCACCATCAGCGCGCCGCACAGGTGGCTGTGCAAGCGCTCCTCCGGGTCATGGCTTCTTGAAGCGATAGACAATCTGATCGGTTTCGCCGCGGATCGATGGATCGCGCACGCCGACATTGCGGGGATCGCCGGGGTTGCGCAGCGCCTGGCTTTCGCCATCGAATTTGAAGCCGGCGGCGGTGATTTCCGCCTTGATGATGTCCGGATCGATGCGGTGCAGGGTGCGGGTGGCCGCGAGGCCGCTCCCGGGGAGTGCAACATGGTCGATCACCACATAGGTGCCTCCCGGCTTCAGCGCAGCCAGCACGGCCTTGTTGAATTCGATCACCGCCTCCGGCGTCATGCTGTTGTGCAGATCATGGTAATTTTGCGCCGTCCAGAAATGATCGAGGCGCCCCGCCATCGCCGGATCAAGCGGGAATGTCGCGAAACTGACATTCGCCCAGCCGGTGCTGGCCATTTCCCGCACCGCCTTGAAGCGCTCCGGATTGGCGGCCTCGGCGGCGGCAGGCACCACGGCGACGACCTTGCCCGATGCACCGACGGCCGTGGAGAAGATCCGGGTGAAATAGCCGCCGCCGGGCAGGAAATCGGCCACGGTCTGGCCCGGCTTGATGCCGGCAAAGGCCACCATCTCCATCGGTTTGCGGGCGGCATCGCGCGCCACATCCTCGGCCGGGCGCTGCTGCGCGGCGGCGGGCAGAGCTGATAAGACGATCAGTGTGGCGGCGAGATATTTCATGGTGGCGGCTCCCCCGTTACGAATGCCCGGCATATAACATGCGGCAATCGGGCCAACCAGCGGCAATGGCCCACACTGGCGCCGGGACGCGCCACCGGGCATGGCAATCGCATGCAGCCACCCCGCCCCACCCACAAACCGCGCGCCGTTCCCGCTACCCGCCTGTCGCGTCTTGCGGGGTTCGGGCGACTGGCCGGCGGCATTGTCGGCAATGTCATCGGTGCCGGCGCCGGCCAGATGCTGAAGGGCCAGCGGCCTGATCTGCCCAGCCTGTTGCTCACCCCCGGCAACGCCAAGCGGTTGGCCGACGAACTGGCGCGGCTGCGCGGCGCCGCGATGAAGCTGGGCCAGTTGATTTCCATGGATGGCGGCGACATCCTGCCACCGGAATTGACCGACATATTGGCGCGGCTGCGATCGGAGGCCGATCCGATGCCGCAGGCGCAACTGGAACAGGTGCTGGTCGCCGGCTGGGGGCCGAACTGGCGCGCGCAATTCCGGCATTTCGATGATCGGCCGATCGCCGCTGCCTCCATCGGTCAGGTGCACCGCGCCACCGCAATCGACGGTCGCGATCTGGCCATCAAGGTCCAATATCCCGGCGTGGCCGCCAGCATCGACGCCGATGTCGACAATGTCGCCACGCTGGTGAAGATGTCGGGCCTGGTGCCGGCCGGCTTTGCCATCGGGCCGCTGCTGGCCGAGGCCAAGCGCCAGTTGCACGAAGAATCGGATTATGGGCGCGAAGGCGATATGCTCGTCCGCTATGGTGCCTTGGCGGCCAGTTGGCCCGATGTGGTGGTGCCCGCTCTGGCCGCCGACCTGTCCACCCCCACCATATTGGCCATGGCCCATGTGAAGGGCGTTGCCATCGATCGCACCGCCGCACTGCCACAGGCCGAACGCGACCGGGTGATGACCCTGATGCTGCGTCTGCTGATGGCCGAATTGTTCGATTGGCGGCTGATGCAGACCGATCCGAACTTTGCCAACTACCGCTATGATCTGAACAGCGGCCGGCTGGTGCTGCTCGATTTCGGCGCGGCGCGCGAGGTGTTGCCGGCAACCAGCGATGCCTATCGCGCCATGCTGGCCACCGGCATGGCCGGCGATGATGAGGGCCTGCTGGCCGCCATGCAGGGCATCGGCCTGATCCCGCCCGATGCACCCGCCGCCATGCGCAACACCCTGATCGCGATGGCCCGCGATGGCTTTGCGCCGCTGCGCGCGTCTGGCGAATTCGATTTCGGTGGCTCCGGTCTGGCCGCCAATCTGAAGGATCAATCCGCCAGCCTGATCGCGGCGCGCGAACATTTCCGTGCGCCGCCGCCCGACCTGCTGTTCATCCAGCGCAAGATCGCCGGCATGTATCTGCTGGCCGCCAAGCTGAAGGCGCGGGTGGACGTGGCGGCGCTGGTGCGGCCCTATACCGATCCGGGAAGCGTTTCCGGCAGCTTGCAGGCATCCACCCAGCCGCGCGACACCAGCGCCGCCAGCCGGTCCGGCGCGATTTCGACCGCGGTTTCCCGGGAGCCGGCGGCCGGGAACACGGTGGGATAGGCCCTGAGCGACACATCCAGCCACACCGGCAAGGGCGTCAGCAGCCCGAACGGGCAGACCCCGCCCACGGCATGGCCGGTCAGCGCCAGCGTTTCATCGGCATCCAGCATGCGTGGCTTGCCGCCCAGCGCGGCCCGGGATTTCGGATTGTCCAGCCGGGCATCACCGCGCGTCACCAGCAGCAGCGCGTCACCGTTTACCCGCATGGCCAGCGTCTTGGCGATGCGGCCGGGTTCAACGCCGAGCGCGGCTGCGGCTTCGGCGACCGTAGCGGTCGATACCCCCGGCACGATTACCGATATGTCGGGCGCGTGCGCGGCCAGCCAGTTCAGAACATCTTCGTGAGCCATGCCGCGCAAATTGCCGGGCTTTCCCGGACGGCTCAAGCCTGAGGAGAAGGGGTTGAGGCACGGCAGCCAAATCGCTATAGCGGCGCCAGGAAGGCGTGCTCGCTCGGGGCCGCCTTTTTGCGTTGCACCACATGCGTTTTTTGGCGCCCGCATCCCGGCGCCGCTTGGGAACGAGACGATGACGATCAGCCCGCTGATGCCCGTATATGGCCGGTGCGAGGTTGCGCCGGTGCGAGGCGACGGTTGCTATCTGTACGATGCGCAGGGTCGCGAGTGGCTCGACATGGCGAGCGGCATTGCCGTCAACTGCCTGGGCCATGGCCACCCGCATCTGGTGGCCGCCATCCAGAAGCAGGCGGCGACGCTCATGCACACCTCCAACCTGTACAGGGTACCGGCGCAGGAGCATCTGGCGCAGCGGCTGGTCGAACTGACCTTTGCCGACACGGTGTTCTTCACCAACAGCGGCGCCGAAGCCATCGAATGCGCGGTGAAGACCGCCTTTTCCCATCATTATGCCGCCGGCAACCCGCACAAGCATCGCATCATCACCTTCTCCAACGCCTTCCACGGCCGCACGCTGGCCACCATCTCGGCCACCGATCAGGAAAAGCTGCGCAAGGGTTTCGAACCGCTGCCGGACTGGTTCAAGGTGGTGCCATTCGACGATCTGGCCGCTGCCGAAGCCGCCATCGACGATAGTGTCGGGGCCTTCATGGTGGAACCGATCCAGGGCGAAGGTGGCATCCGCCCGGCCAGCCCGGAATTTCTGAAAGGTCTGCGCGCATTGGCCGATGCGCATGGCCTGCTGCTGATCCTGGACGAAGTGCAGTGCGGCGTCGCCCGCACCGGTGCGCTGTTCGCCCATGAACTATACGGCATCACGCCCGATATCATGGCGATCGCCAAGGGCATCGGCGGCGGCTTCCCGGTCGGCGCCTGCCTCGCCACCGAACGTGCCGCCAGCGGCATGGTGATCGGCACTCATGGCAGCACCTATGGCGGCAACCCGCTGGCGATGGCGGCGTGCGAGGCCGTGCTCGATATCGTGGCCGAGCCGGCATTCCTGGTCCAGGTGCGCGAAATGGGCGCGCGCCTGACCCAGGCGCTGGAACAGATGATCCCCAACCATGATGATCTGTTCCACAGCGTGCGCGGCGCCGGCCTGATGCTCGGCCTCAAGCTGAAATCCGACAGCCGCGCCTTCGTGGCCCACGCCCGCAGCCACGGCATATTGGCCGTGGCCGCTGGCGACAATGTCGTGCGCCTGCTGCCGCCGCTCACCATCGGCGAACAGCAGATCCGCGAATGCGTGGACCGGCTGTCAGCCGCGGCCCGCAGCTATCAGCCGGCGGCTGCAGCCTGAACAATGCTTCTTGCTCCCCTCCCGCTTGCGGGAGGCGTTGGGGGTAGGACTTCAGGGTCTGCCCCATAGATTCCCACCCCCGGCCCCTCCCGCAAGCGGGAGGGGAGGATTTCAAAAATGCCGCATTTTCTTGATCTTGCCACTGCCAAACCCGCCGGACTGCGCGCCATATTGGACGAAGCGCATCGCCGCAAGGCGGCCCGCGCCGGCTGGCCCAAGGGCCGGGTCGACGCCGATGCGCCGCTCGCCGGCCATGTGCTCGGCATGATCTTTGAAAAGCCCAGCACCCGCACGCGCTTTTCCTTCGACATGGCGGCGCGCCAATTGGGCGCCACCACGATCGTTTCCAGCGCCGGCGACATGCAGTTGGGGCGCGGGGAGACCATCGCCGATACCGCGCGCGTGCTCGGCCGCATGGTCGATGCGCTGATGCTGCGCACCAACGACCATGGCAAGCTGGAGGCACTCGCTGAGCATGCCGCGGTGCCGGTGATCAACGGCCTTACCGATCTGTCGCACCCGTGCCAGGTGATGGCCGACATCATGACCTTCGAGGAACGCTGCGGCCGACCGGTGACCGGATCGACCTGGGCCTATGTCGGCGATGGCAACAACATGACCAATTCGCTGATCGAGGCCTCATCCCTGCTGAAGTTCGATCTGAAGGTCGGCGTGCCGCACGGGCTGGAACCGGATTCCGGTGTGATGGCCATGGCCTGCGCACGCGGCGGCTGCATCGATGTGCTGCACGATGCCAAGGCCGCCGTCGAGGGCGCCGATGTCGTGGTGACCGACACCTGGGTGTCGATGGGCCAGGCCGACACCAAGGAGAAAATGGCGCTGTGCCAGCCGTTCCAGGTCAATGATGCGCTGATGGCGCGCGCCAACCCCGGCGCGATTTTCCTGCATTGCCTGCCGGCCCATCGCGGCGATGAAGTGACCGACAGCGTGATGGACGGGCCGCAATCGGCGGTGTGGGATGAAGCCGAAAACCGCCTGCATGTGCAGAAGGCCATATTGCTCTGGTGTGCAGGGATCATCTGATGCGGGTTGAAGGCATCGCCCCCACCGCCGATCGCACCTTGGGCTTCATGGTGCCGGCCCGCGGCGCCCGCGGCCAGGTGGTGCGGCTGGACGCAACGCTCAATGCCATCGTCGCAGCCCATCCCTACCCGGAACCGCTGATCCGGTTGCTCGCCGAAGCGCTCACGCTGACGGCGCTGGTGGGCGCCACGATGCGACTGCACGATGGCCAGGTGACGGTGCAGGCCTCGGCCAAGGGCGGCCCGGTGGAATTGCTGGCCTGTGACTGGCGCACCGGCGAGCTGCGCGGCCATATCAAGTTCGATGACCAGATCCCGGTGACCGACGGCATGAGCCTGCCGGAGCTGTTCGGCAAAGGCTATCTGGCGATCACCGTCGATCAGGCCGCCTCCGATGAACGCTGGCAGGGCATCGTGCCGCTGGAAGGCCACAGCCTCGCTGCCGCGCTGGAAGGCTGGTTCGGCCAATCCGAACAATTGCCGACGCTGATGCGCATCGGTGTGGCCGGCAGCGCCCAAACCGGCTGGCTGGCCGGCGGCCTGATCGTCCAGCATCTGGCCCGCGCCGAAATCGGCGGGGAGCGGCTCGATGCCGGCGACCAGCATCCGGATTGGGAGCATGTCGCGGCGCTGGCCGGCACCACCAGTGCCGAAGAATTGACCGATGCCGATCTGACCGCGGAAGCCCTGCTGTGGCGATTGTTCCACGAAGAGCAGGTGCGCGTGGTGCCGGGCCCACGGCCGGTGAAGGGCTGCCGCTGTTCGGCGGCGCATATCCGCGACGTGCTGATGCGCTTCCCCGAAACCGAACGCATCGACATGCGTGACGACAAGGGCCTGATTTCGGTGGACTGCCAATTCTGCAGCCGCGTGTTCGCGATTGCGGCCTGAGCAATGGCAGGCAAGCTGGCCGTCATCCTGCTGTCAGGCGGGCTGGATTCGACCACGGTCGCCGCCATCGCCAAGGCGCAGGGCTGGCGCATCCTGGCGCTGACCATCGATTACAACCAGCGCCACCGCATCGAGCTTGACCATGCCGCCCGCGTGGCCGCCGCCCTGGGCGCCGAACGCCATATCGTGCTGCCACTGGATCTGACCGGCTTCGGCGGATCGGCGCTGACGGCCGATATCGATGTGCCGAAGGATGGCGTGATGCCCGGCATTCCGGTCACTTATGTGCCGGCACGCAATACGATTTTCCTGTCGGTGGCGCTGGGCTGGGCCGAAGCGGCCGGCGCGCGCGACCTGTTCATCGGCGTCAACGCGCTGGATTTCAGCGGCTACCCCGATTGCCGCCCGGAATTCATCGCGGCGTTCGAAACCATGGCCAATACTGCCACCAAGGCCGGCGTGGAGGGTGATCGTTTCCGCGTGCACACGCCGCTGATGGCGCTCGACAAGGCCGGGATCATCGCGGCGGCGCATGCGGTGCAGGCCCCGCTGCACCTCACCTGGTCCTGCTATGATCCGACCCCGGAAGGTCGCCCCTGCGGCGCCTGCGATAGCTGCCGCCTGCGCGCCAAGGGCTTTGCCGAAGCCGGCGTCGTGGACCCTGCCCAAGGTCAGCCAACGTGAGTTACGCCGTCAAGGAATTGTTCCTCACCCTGCAAGGCGAAGGCGCACAGAGCGGGCGCCGCGCGGTGTTCCTGCGCTTTTCGGGGTGCAATCTGTGGACCGGCCGCGAACAGGACCGCGCCGCTGCGGTATGCAGCTTCTGTGATACGGATTTCGTCGGCACCAACGGGCCGGGCGGCGGCAAGTTCGTCGATGCGCATGCGCTAGCCGATACGGTTGCCGCCTGCTGGGGCGACACGCCAGACCATCGCCTGGTGGTGTGCACCGGCGGCGAGCCGCTGCTGCAACTGGACAGCCCGCTGGTCGAAGCCCTGCACGCCCACGGCTTCGAAATCGCCATCGAAACCAACGGCACGCAGGTGCCGCCGCCGGGCATCGACTGGATCTGCGTGTCGCCCAAGGCCGACGCACCGCTGCTGCTCGGCGCCGGCAATGAACTGAAATTGGTCTACCCTCAGCCCAAGGCCATGCCCGAACGCTTCGCCGCCCTGCCCTTCACGCATTTCTTCCTGCAACCGATGGACGGCCCCGATCAGGCCGCCAACATCCAGGCGGCGATTGCCTATTGCCTGGACCACCCGCAATGGCGGCTGGGTCTGCAGACGCACAAGGTCATCGGCATCGCGTGAGGCCATTTCGAAAATAATGTCATGCTGAACTTGTTTCAGCATCCATGGGATCAAGCCTCCGCAAGCCGAAATGACGGGGCATTGGCTCCATCGATGCTGCAACAAGTTCAGCATGACGCGCTACTTGGTGGTCGATGCCGCTACTGCACTGCGGCAGCTTTCGCCTTCTCCCGCGCGATCCACGCCAGCATTTCCGCCTCCATCACCGGCAGCGGCACGCTGCCCATGCCGAGCAGCGTGTCGTGGAACGGCCGCTGGTCGAAGCGCGGGCCGAGTTCAGCCTCGGCCTTCGCGCGCAGTTCGCGGATCTTCAGCTCGCCCAACTTGTAGGCCAGCGCCTGCCCGGGCCAACTGATGTAGCGGTCCACCTCCACCTCGATGTCACGGCGCGCCAGGGCGGTATGGTCTTCCAGATAGGCGATGGCCTGATCACGGCTCCAGCCCATGGTGTGCAGGCCGGTATCGATCACCAGCCGCGCCGCGCGCCACATTTCGAAGGTTTCCCGGCCGAATTCCTCATAGGGCGTTTCATACAGGCCCAACTTGGTGCCCAGCCATTCGGTGTAGAGGCCCCAGCCCTCGCCATAGCCGGAGAAATAGGTGCGGCGCCGGAAGGCCGGGCGGGCGGGCGCCTCCAGCGCCATCGCGGCCTGGTGGCTGTGGCCGGGCACACATTCATGCAAGGTGAGCGCCACGAGATTGTAGAGCGGCCGCGATTTCAGATCATAGGTGTTCATGAAACAGGCATCCAGCCCGCCGCGCCCCGATGTGTAGACCGGCGCGATCGCATCCGGCACGGCGCGCAGCGTGAAGCGATAGCGCGGCAGCGTGGTGAACACCTGATCCAGCTTGCCATCCATCTTCTTCATCACCAGCGCCGAAAACCCCAGCAACTCGCGGGGCGTGCGGGCATAGAATTGCGGATCGGTGCGCAAGAAGGCCAGGAATGCCTTGAAATCGCCGGTGAAGCCGGCATCGCGCATGGTGCGCTGCATGTCGGCATCGATGCGTGCAACTTCGCGCAGGCCCAGCGCATGCACATCGGCGGGCGCCAGATCGAGCGTGGTGAACTCGCGGATCTGATCGCGATACCAGGCCAGGCCATTGGGCAGGTCCTTCGCGCCAGTGGTCTTTCGTGCCGCCGGCAGATATTCGGTCCGCAGGAAGCTCAACAGCCGTGTCTGCGCCGGATTGACGATGGTATCGATCACATCGCGGGCCTCGGCGCGCATCGCCTCCTGCTCGGCCGGCGGAATTTGCGCCGGCATTGACCGGAACGGCACATAGAAGGGGCTGTCGGCGGCGGGCTTGATCTGCGCGGCCAGCGTCTCGTCGCGGCCCACCATGGTCACGGCCGGCGGCGTGAAGCCGCGCTTGGCCCCGGCGCGCATATTGGCCACATGCTCATCGAAATAACGCGGCATGTCGCGCAAACGGCTCAGATAATTGCGATATTCCTGCGCCGTGCGGAATTGCACCTGCGCTGGCAGATAGCTCCAGATGTTGCTGTCGCTGTTGATCGGCATTTCATATTGGCGCCAGCCGATGCTCACCACTTCGCTGCGCAGCGATTCCGTCAGCACCGCCTTGTTCAGCCGCTCTTCCGGCGACAGATCGGCGTCGGGAATCGCGGCCATGCGCTTCAATACGTCCTGCCAATAGGCCTGGCGCTGCGCCTGGCAGGCCGGCGTCACGCACGACAGGCGATTGCCCGGCTTGGTCTCGATCCCGGACTGCTGCTGCCCGGTCTGCCCCAGCCGCCACTGCCATTCCGCGTCGTAGATCGTCTTCAACTGGCTATCCGCCGACTGTGCCAAGGCCGGCGCGCTTGCGGTGCCGGCCAGCAGCATGGCCACCAACATCGTGCGAATCATCAAACTTCCCCCCAGTATAATCCCGTTGTCATCCCCGGCCGCGATACGTCGGCACGCCCTGATCGGGCAACCACAGCCCATCGGGCACCGGCCCGCTTTGCCAGAACACGTCGATGGGGATGCCGCCGCGCGGATACCAGTAACCACCGATGCGCAGCCAGACCGGGCGCATTTCCGCCACCAGCCGCTGGCCGATGCCGACCGTAACATCCTCATGAAATCCGGCGTGGTTGCGAAAACTGCCCAGAAACAGCTTCAGCGCCTTCGATTCGACGATGGTAGCCGCCGGCACATAATCGATGACGATATGCGCGAAATCCGGCTGACCCGTCACCGGGCACAGCGACGTGAATTCCGGGCAGGTGAAGCGCACCAGATACAGCGCATCCGGCCGCGGATTGGGCGGATAATCCAGCACGGCCGCTTCCGGGCTGGCGGGCAGGCCTGAGGTCTGGCCAAGATGCAACACGTCCACCACTAATCGTCTCCATTTCTTCATCTTCGAACCGCGCGGGGGTGACATGCGGACAGCGCATAATTATGTCACCATATCAGCGGACGGAACAATGATCCGCAGGGAGTGACGCATGAACCTACTGGTGTCCACTGATTGGCTTGCCGCAGAGATGGGCAAATCGGACCTGCGGATCATCGACGCCACGTTGTTCCTGCCGGGGTCTGGCCGCAACGCTCGTGCCGAATTCGAAGCTGCGCATATTCCGGGGGCCGTGTTCTTCGATATCGAGGAAGTGTCGGATACCAGCAATGCGCTGCCGACCATGTTGCCGCCGGCGGAGAAATTCGCGTCACGCTGTCAGGCACTGGGCCTCGGCGATGGCAGCCGCATCGTCATCTATGACAACAGCCCGCTGCATTCGGCGGCGCGGGTATGGTGGATGTTCAACCTGTTCGGCGCCCACGAAGTCGCCATCCTGGATGGCGGCTTCGGCAAATGGCAGGCCGAAGGCCGCACGCAAGAAAGCGGCAAGCCGATCGTGCGCCATCGCCACTTCACCGTCTGGGCAGACAAGAGCCTGGTGCGTGACATGGGCCAGATGACCGAGAATCTGCGCACCAAGGCCGAACAGGTGGTGGACGCGCGCGGCGCCGGCCGCTTCGCCGGCACCGAACCCGAACCGCGCCCCGGCGTGCGCCCCGGCCATATCCCCGGATCGCGCAACATCCCCTATGCGGCGCTGTTCAACGACGACGGCACATACAAGCCCGCAGCGGCGATCAAGACATTGTTCGACGCGGCCGACATCGATCTTGCCAAGCCGCTGGTCGCCACTTGCGGGTCCGGCATCACCGCGCCGGTGCTGGCCTTCGGCGCTGCGTTGATCGGCAAGAGCAATGTCGCCATTTATGACGGCAGTTGGAGCGAATGGGGTGCGAACCCGCACAATCCCGTCGTAACTGGGGCTTGAATCCCTCGTTCTTGAGGGAAGAAGGCGACTCGGCGCCAGCATGGACAGGCTTGCCCCGGACTTGATCCGGGGGATGAGGGTAAATTGCGCACATGACGGCACGACGGCCCACACCCACCGATCTTTCGGCGCTCGGCATCGGCACGCAACTCGCCCAGGCGGGGCGCGATCATGCGCACGACATGGTCAACCCGCCCGTGGCGCGCGCCTCGACCATCCTGTTCGACAATCTTGCCGATCTTGATGCGGCGCTGCGTGATCCGGATGCCGGGCTCTATTACGGCCGGCGCGGCACGCAGAGCCATTGGGCGCTAGAAGACGCGCTCACCGCGCTGGAACCGGGCGCGGCCGGCACCAAGCTGTTTCCCTCCGGCGTGGCGGCCATCACCACCAGCCTGCTCGCCTGCCTGAAGGCCGGCGATGAGCTGCTGGTCACCGACAGTGCCTATGAACCCAGCCGGACGTTTGCCGATCAGTTGCTGAAGCCACTGGGCATCACCACCCGTTATATCGATCCGTGCTGCGGCGCCGGCATTGCTGATCTGATCTCTGAACAAACCGGTGCCATCCTGCTGGAATCGCCGGGATCGCTGTCGTTCGACGTGCAGGATCTGCCGGCGATCACCGCAGTCGCCCGCGCGCGCGGCGTCACCACCCTCATCGACAACACCTGGGCGACACCGCTGCGCCTGCAACCGCTGGCGCTGGGTGTGGACATCAGCATCCAGGCGCTCACCAAATATGTCGGCGGACACAGCGACGTGATGATGGGCTGCGCTGCGGCCACACCGGCACTGTGGCCACGCCTGAAGGCCACCAGCTACCGGCTTGGCCATCATGTCTCGGCCGATGATACGGCGCTGGTGCTGCGCGGCCTGCGCACCCTGGGCCTGCGGCTGGACCGGCACGAACAATCGGCGCTGGCAATCGCGCGCTGGCTGGAAGCCCATCCGGCTGTCGATCGGGTCTGGCACCCCGCCCTGCCCTCTCACCCGCAGCACGCGCTGTTCAAGCGCGATTTTGCCGGCGCGACCGGGCTGTTTGCCATGGTGCTGAAACAGGGCAGCCGGCCGCACACCGCCGCGCTGATCGATGGGCTCCAGCATTTCGGCATCGGCTTTTCCTGGGGCGGTTATGAATCGCTGGTGCTGCCCGTCGAGCTGGACCGCATCCGCACCGCCACCCACACAACCCTGCCCGGCCCGATCGTGCGCCTGTCGATCGGGCTGGAGGATGCCGATGATCTGATCGCTGATCTCGATGCGGGGCTGGCGCGGTACGTGGCGCAGTTTTCCAGCTGACCGGCACCCCTCCGTCACGCTTCGCGTGCCACCTCCCCTTGGAGGGGAGGAATTTTCCCGATGATCCTCCCCTGCAAGGGGAGGTGGCAGCCGAAGGCTGACGGAGGGGTTGCGCGTGTGCCGTTAGCGGGCGCCCGCCATCAGTCCACATCCTCCACGTCGACCGCATCGCCGGTCACACGCTGTGACAGCGCCGCCGCCATGAACGGATCGACATCGCCATCCAGCACATCATCCGGGCTGGTGGAGGTGACCCCGGTGCGCAGATCCTTCACCAGCTGATAGGGCTGCAGCACATAGGATCGGATCTGGTGGCCCCAGCCGATGTCGGTCTTGTTGGCTTCGGTCTTGGCGGCTTCGGCTTCGCGGATGGCCAGTTCGCGCTCATACAGCCGGGCCTTGAGCATCTTCATCGCCGTGGCGCGGTTCTTGTGCTGGCTGCGCTCGTTCTGGCAGGCCACCACGACGCCGGTGGGCACGTGGGTGATGCGGATGGCGCTATCGGTGGTGTTGATATGCTGCCCGCCAGCACCCGAGGCGCGGTAGGTGTCGATGCGCAGGTCGCTTTCCTTCACCTCGATCTCGATATCGTCATCGACCTGCGGATAGACCCAGACGCTGGCAAAGCTGGTGTGCCGGCGCGCCGCGCTGTCATAGGGGCTGATGCGCACCAGCCGGTGCACGCCGCTTTCGGTCTTGGCCCAGCCATAGGCCTGCGCGCCCTTCACCAGCAGCGTGGCGTTCTTGATGCCAGCGGTTTCGCCGCTGTTGAAATCCATCAATTCCACCTTGTAGCCATGTTTTTCGGCCCAGCGCTGGTACATGCGCAACAGCATGCTGGCCCAATCCTGGCTTTCGGTGCCGCCGGCGCCGCTGTTGATTTCGATATAGGTGTCGTTGTTGTCGGCCTCGCCGGACAGCAGCGCCGCGACCTTGTCGGTCTCGGCCTTGGCGGCCAGCGCCTTCAGCGCCGCGACGCCATCTTCGGCCAGCGCCTCATCGCCTTCGGCTTCGGCCATTTCAATCAGTTCGCTGGTGTCGGCCAGATCGCGTTCGATGCTGCGCGTGGCGGTGATGGCTTCATCCAGCCGCCGCCGCTCGGTCATCAGGGCCTGGGCGGCCTTGGGATTGTCCCACAGTTTCGGGTCTTCGACCCGCGCATTCAGTTCATCAAGACGGCGGAGTGCACGATCCCAGTCAAAGAGACCTCCTCAGCAGGTCGAGCGCCTGCTTGATCTGGAGGGCAGCGGATTCAGCTTCGGCTCTCATGCTTGTGTCCAATGAAACAGAAGCGGCGGGATAGAGGGCTGGCGCGCGGCGCGCAAGAACTCAGTAGATGCCGCCTTCCTGCTCCAGGAACTGCGCGTCCGATCGCACGCGGGTGGAGGCGCGGCGGGCCAGCACATCTTCGGCGCTGCCCGTGCGGCGCGGTTCGCTTTCCGGCTTGAAGGCTTCCCAGATCACCGCCGGGCGCGGGCCGGGATCGGGCCAGACGCCGAACACGCGCTGGCCACTGCGCCGGTCGATGCGCACCATGCGCACGCCGGATGGAATCGCGAACGGGCGCTTGGGCCAATCCTTCAGCGCCGTCTCTCCCCATTGCCGCCAGATCGGCGCCGCCGTGGTGCCGCCCTGGGCATAGCCGCCCAGGCTGCGCGGTTGATCATAGCCCAGATACAGGCCCGCCACGATGTCGGGCGTGCCGCCGACGAACCACACATCATTGGGGCCGTTGGTGGTGCCGGTCTTGCCGGCGAGCGGCCGATTGAGCGCCGCCAGCGCCGTGCCGGTGCCGCGCTGGATCACGCCTTCCATCACATGCACGATCTGATAGGCGGTGCGAGGATCAATGGCCTGTTCCACCCGCCCTTGCGGCCGCGGCATCGCCCCGCCGTTCCAGGCCGGCGCATTGCAGCCCGGGCAGCCGCGGGTGTCGCGCCGCCAGATCACCTTGCCGCCGCGATCCTGCACATAATCGATCAGGCCAGGCTCCAGCCGCCGGCCCTGGTTGAAAATCTGCGCATAGGCGTTGGTCAGCTTCAGCACCGTGGTTTCGCCGGCGCCCAGCGCGATCGACAGTACCGGCTGGTAATTGCCGATGCCGAGCGCCTTGGCTTGCGCCACGATATGATCCATGCCGGTGGCGTCGGCGATGCGCACCGTCATCAGGTTGCGCGATTGTTCCAGGCCCCAGCGCAAGGTTTGCGCACCTGCCCCGCGCATGTTGCCGAAATTGCGGAAGCATTTGGTGCCAAGCAATTTCGTCTGGAACACGCAATAGGGCCCGTCGACGACGATGCTGGCCGGCGTGAAGCCATTGTCCATCGCGGTGGCATAGACGATCGGCTTGAAGGTGGAGCCGGGCTGGCGGTTGGCCTGGGTGGCACGGTTGAAGGCCTGCGCGCGCGCGTCAAATCCGCCGACCATCGCCCGCACCCGCCCGGTGGCGACTTCCTCCACCACCATGCCGCCCGATATCTCCGGGGTCTGGCGCAGCGCCCAGCCCGCACCGGTGCGCGTCACGATGATCACATCACCGGGGCGCAGCACCTGCGCCGCCGATCGCTGGGTGGCACGATAGGGCCTGGCGGCGTTGCGGCCGGGCAAGGTGCCGGTGCTGCCATCGGAAAGGCCGATCTGGCTGTCGACCCCGCGCTTGGCCAGCACCACCGCCTTCACCCAGCGCGGATAGCCCAGCGCCACCGCCACGCCCGACAAGCGGTTCTGCCAGCCGTCGCCCGGCTCGATATGCCCGGCCGGGCCGCGCCAGGCGCGCTGCGATTCATAGCGGGTCATGCCATCGCGCATGGCGGTTTCGGCGGCCGCCTGCATCGCGGGATCGAGCGAGGTGCGGATCCACAGCCCGCCGCCATAGATGCTGTTCGGGCCATCTTCCTGCGCATCGCCATATCTGGCGATCAACGTACGGCGCACATCCTCGATGAAATAATCGTCACGGCCGCGCGCGATGGCGCGATTGGGTATGGCATCCAATGGCATTGCGGCCGCCGCAGCCCGCTCGGCGGCGCTGATCTGGCCATTGGCCAGCATCTGGCCCAGCACATAATCGCGGCGTGCCAGCGCCCGGTCGCGCTGGCGCACCGGATCATAGGTGGATGGCGCCTTGGGCAGGATGGCGAGATAGGCCATCTCCGCCAGATCGAGTTGATCGACCGACTTGCCGAAATAGGATTGCGCTGCCGCCTCCACGCCATAGGCGTTGCGGCCGAGGAAAATCTGGTTGAGGTACAGTTCAAGAATCTGCTGTTTGGTCAGCACGGATTCCAGCCGCCGCGCCAGGATCGCCTCGCGCAGCTTGCGCCACAGCGACACTTCGTTGCCGACCAGCGATTTGGCGACCTGCTGGGTGATCGTCGACGCGCCCACCGGCCGCTTGTCGGTAAACACCGCCTGGATATTGGTGACGACCGCGCCGGCCAGGCCCACCCAATCAATGCCGTCATGTTCGAAGAAGGTCTTGTCCTCGGCCGAGATATAGGCCTGCACCAGTCGCGGCGGCAGTTGATCATAGGGTATGAAAATGCGGCGCTCGCGGCTGTAGCTGGTCACCACCAGCCCGTTCACATCGCGCACCGTGGACGGCAGCGCCGGGCTGAACGCCGCCAATTCCGCCTCCGCCGGCAGGCCGGTGGTGGCCTGCCAATAGAGCAGGCCGGCCAGCAGCAGCGGCACGACAATCAGCACAAGGCGGCGCAGACGCTTCACACCGCCCCGAATAGCCGCCAGCCGCACGCAGCGATAGCCCTACTCACCGGTCAGATGCCGTTCGATCGCCCGCGCGATGCCCTTGGCCAGCCGCTTGCGGCCATCATGGGAAAACAGCCGTTCGGCATCGTCCTTGTTGGAGACATAGCCGGTTTCCAGCAGCACCGACGGCACATCGGGTGCCTTCAGCACGGCAAAGGCGGCAAAATGGTGGAACTGGCCACGGAAATTCACGCCCTCGCGTTCCAGCGCCGCCTGCAGATCCTCGGCAAATTGCGACGAGACATTGCCGGTGGCGCGCCGCACCAGATCGACCATGATCTCGCCAACCTCTGGCGCTTCCACCCCCAGATTGACGCCGCCGATGATATCCGCCTTGTTTTCGCGCGCTGCCAGCCGTTCGGCGATGGCATCGCTGGCCACCGCGGACAAGGTGTAGACCGATGCGCCGCGTGCACCCTCGTTCGGCGCGCTGTCGGCATGCACCGAAACGAACAGATCGGCGCGGGCATCGCGGGCGATGCGCACCCGCCCGCCCAGCGGAATGAAGCGGTCATCCTCGCGCACCAGCTTCACCCGCACCCGCCCCGATTGGCGCAGGATGCGCGCGGCTTCGCGGGCAATGGCCAGCGTCACCTCTTTCTCATAGCCACCGCTCACGGCGATCGCCCCGACATCCTTGCCGCCATGGCCGGCGTCGATCACCACCAGCGGCTTGCCGCCGCCGCGCCCGCGCCGCGCCGGCGTGCGGGCCTTGCTGGGTTCGGCTTTGGCTGGCGCAGGCTCTGGCGCTGCCGTCGCAACGGGCACGACCGGCGGATCGGCCACGGTGACTGACGGCGCCGGATCGGGCTTGCGGCCGAAATTGTCGGGCAGGCTGAACTCGCCCGTCGCCACCGTTGGCGGTGGTGGTGGGCCATCGCTGCGCAACAGCGCCAGTGGCCGGCGGCCGCGCGCCACGGTGGCGGCAAACACCTGCGCATCCGCGCGCTCCAGCGCGATGACCACCTGATTGCCACTGGCCCGCGCCTCGCGGATGATCACCGGCGCCTTCAGATCAATCACCAGCCGCGCCGTGCCCGGCGCAAACATCGCCGCCCGCAGCGCAGAGACGCTGTTGCTGCCCGGCGCCGTCAGCGGATCGACCACGCCGACAAAATCCACCACCAGGCGGAAAGGTTGTGCCAGCGCAAACGCCTGCCCGGCCGGCAGCGGGCCATCGGCGGTGACGATCACCCGGCCGGGCTGGCTTTCGATAGCCGTGATGCGCGCGGCCCAAGCCGGCGCAGCAAGCATCGGGGCCAGCAACAAGCACAGGATCAGCAGAACACGGCGCACCGCGTCATGGATAGAGCGGCTGCCACGCTTGGGCAACCGCACCCCGATCAGCGCAGCACCGACCGCCCTGCGTACAGCGCTTCGCTGCCCAGCTCTTCCTCGATGCGGATGAGCTGGTTGTATTTGGCCAGCCGGTCGGAACGCGCCAGGCTGCCGGTCTTGATCTGGCCGCAGCCGCACGCCACCGCCAGATCGGCGATGGTGGCGTCTTCGGTTTCGCCCGAACGGTGCGACATCACCGTGCGATAACGGTTGCGGTGCGCCAGATCCACAGCAGCCAGGGTTTCGGTGAGTGTGCCGATCTGGTTGACCTTCACCAGCAGCGCATTGGCCAGGCCATCCTTGATGCCCTGATCCAGCCGCGCCGGATTGGTGACGAACAGATCATCGCCCACCAGTTGCACCGTGCCGCCCAATTTGTCGGTCAGGATCTTCCAGCCCAGCATGTCGTCTTCGCTCATGCCGTCCTCGATCGACAGGATCGGATAGTCAGCGCACAGGCTGGCCCAGTAATCCGTCATCTGTGCCGGGGACAGGGTCAGGCCTTCACCGTGCAGATGATATTGGCCATCCTTGAAGAATTCGGTTGCCGCAGCATCAAGTGCCAGCATGACATTCTCGCCGGGCGTGAAGCCGGCCTTCGAAACGGCCGCCATCACGAAATCCAGCGCGGCGCGGGTGCCATTCAGGTTCGGCGCAAAGCCGCCTTCGTCGCCCACCGCCGTGTTGTGGCCTTGCGCCTTCAACTCGCTTTTGAGTGTGTGGAAAATTTCCGCGCCCCAGCGCACGGCTTCGGCAATGCTGCCGGCGCCCACCGGCATCACCATGAATTCCTGTACATCGATCGGATTGTCGGCATGGGCACCGCCATTGATGATGTTCATCATCGGCACCGGCAACAGTCGCGCCGACACGCCGCCGACATAGCGATGCAGTGGCAGGCCGCGCGAATCCGCTGCCGCCTTGGCCACCGCCAGGCTCACGCCCAGGATGGCGTTGGCCCCCAGCCGTGACTTGTTGGCGGTGCCATCCAGTTCGATCATCGCGGCATCGACGGCGCCCTGCTCCTCGGCCTCCATGCCGGCCAGCGCATCGAAAATCTCGCCGTTCACCGCCGCCACGGCCTTCAGCACGCCCTTGCCCAGGTAACGCGCCTTGTCGCCATCGCGCAGCTCGACCGCTTCGTGCGCGCCGGTGGAAGCGCCCGACGGCACGGCCGCGCGGCCGGTGCAGCCATCCGCCAGCACCACATCCACTTCGACCGTGGGATTGCCGCGGCTGTCGAGAATTTCGCGGGCATGGATATCGACGATGGCAGTCATGGCGGTCTGACCCTCTTGCAACTGGATACTGGGCACCGTCGGCCTTGAACCGAGGCGCGTGACAGGCCAGATAGAGAGGGTTGCCGGTGCGGGCAAGCATCCGCGAGCCCAGGAGTGAAGCTTTGATGAGCACGATCGATCCCGCCGACATCTCACTGCCGATCGACGCTGCGGACTGGTCTGATGACTGGTCGGCCGATGACGTGGCCATTCCCCCTGCGGGTCGCGTCAACAGGACACCGGCCGGAGCGCCGACGGTGGCAGCCAGCGGCGGCTTGGACATGCTGATCAATCTGGCGCGCGGCCGGCTGACCCTGCTGGTCGAAGACGCACGCGACAGCCTGGTTGGCCAGGTGCGCGGCCTGAAAGCACTGGCCGACTTGCTGGCCGACAATATCGGCGATTCGCTGGGCAGCAACACGGCGCCGGTAAAGCGCTTCATCGGCAGTGCCACCGCCACCATCGACACCATCGCCGACACGCTGGCTGAAAAATCGGTCGAGGAATTGGTGGACAATGGCCGGGAACTGGTGCGCGCCCAGCCCGTTATGGCCGTGAGCCTGGCGATTGCTGTCGGCTTCCTGATCGGCCGCATCGCAAAGGCTTCGCAAGACTGATGATTGCGCCAAAGTCCCAGCATTCCACGCAGCCCCGCCATCTGATTGCGAGGCTGCTGACCCTGCTGCAAGCGCTGGCGGCGCTGACCTCGGCCGAGCTCAAGGCCAATTTCGGATCGCTGCGCGGGCCGCTGGCCATGCTGGCAGCAGCCATGGGCCTGCTGACGATCGGCATGACGCTGTTGCTGGTCGCCGCCGTGCTGGCGCTGGCCGAGCTGGTCGGCGCCACGGCGGCCACGGCCATTGTCGCGGTGGTCGCCGCCGTCGCGGGTCTGGCGCTCGGCAGGACCGGCCTGTCGCGGCTGGAGCAAGCCAATCTTGCGCCGCGCCGCAGCCTTGCGGCATTGGCGGCCCAGATTGACCGGTTCGCCGGATTGGCCAACAATGGCGGCAACGCCCATAAGGACAAAGCGCATGACTGAGCCGGCCACCATCGAAGACCTCGCCCGCGCTGCCGACGATGCCGGCGCCCGGCTGGCCGATGGCGTCAACGATCTGGCGGAACGGCTGACTCCGCGCCGTATCATGGACGATGCCCTGAATGCTGCCAAAGCCCGTGGCACGGAATTGGCTCGGGACGCCACCGGCCTGGTCAAGGCGCACCCTGTGGTGGTCGGGGCGGCAGTGGCTGCGGTCGGGCTGGCGGTCTATGCCGGCGGCCGCATTTCGCGCGCGGAGCTTGATATCGACAATGATCTGGCCGGCTACACCGATTATGACGATGTGCCGTCCGCCACCGCCGCCAGCAGCACGGCAGACGCGCGGGAACTGGTCACCGAAAATCCGGTGCTGGCCATTCTTGCTGGACTGGCGGCGGGCGCAGCGTTGGCGATGCTGTTTCCCGGCAGCGATTCCGAACGGCGCAGTCTTGGTGCGCTCGCCAAGCGGGTCACCGGGCTTTAATCGCCGGTTCAACCAGACGCTGTCATTGCCGCGCCCCATGAAACAGCCACTGATCGCCCTCATCGCCGCACTCTCTGCCCTTGCGGCGCCGGCCCTGCCGGCGGCTGCCCAGGTCGGTTCAGCCTCGGCAGCCAGCCCCGGCGATCCCGCCGCGCGGCCGTTTGTCGAGGCCCTGGTGGGCGACGGCTTTGCCATCCTGCGCGACAAATCGATCGACCGGCAGGCCGCCCGCGCCAGATTCCGGCAGATATTGCAGCGCGACGTCGCACTCGATGATATCGGCATGCGCCTGATCCGGCGGCAGCGCACCGGCCTCACGCCGGCGCAATTGTCGGCCTATCGCGCCGCCTTCCCGGAATTCGTGCTCAACGCCTATGCCGACCGGCTGTATGATTATGCCGACGCGCGGGTGCAGGTGCAGCGCACCATCGGGCGCGGCCCCTATACCGAAGTCTACACCCGCGTGACCCGCCCCGGCGCACAGCCGATCGACACGATCTGGCAGGTGAAGACCAGGGATGACAGTTCGGGCGGCAAATTGCAGGTCAACAATCTGGTGGTGGGCGGCGTCAATCTTTCGTTGACGCAGGAAGCCGATTTCACCAGTTACATCGCCAAGAACGGCTTTGATGCGCTGGTGGCCTTCCTGAAGACCGCCAACGCCAGGAGCCTGGCGGTGCAGGCGGGGAACAAATGACGAGCCAGATCGAGATCCATCCGACAGCCTACGTCCATCCTTCCGCCCAGATCTATGGCCATGTCACCATCGGCCCGCGCGCCAGCATCTGGTGCAACGCCGTCATCCGCGCCGAAACCGCCCATGTCGAAATCCACGAAGGCGCGAACATCCAGGATTTCGTGATGATCCACACCGATCCCGGCAAACCGGTGATCGTTGGCGCCTATACCAGTGTGACCCATCATGTGACGCTGCACGGTTGCACCATCGGCGATCATTGCCTGATCGGCATCAACGCCACGGTCTACAACGGCAGCCATGTCGGCGCGGGATCGATCGTCGGCCAGCATGCCTATCTGAAGGATGGCACAAAGGTGCCGGACAACAGCATCGTGGTCGGCAGCCCGGCCAAGGTGATCGCCACCCGCGACAACCGGCTGCCCAACCGCATCAACGCCGAATTCTACATGCGCAATGGCGAATGCTATGCGGCCGGCAACCACCGGGCCTGGGCCGGGCCCGACTTCGAAGCCTGGTTCGCCGCCACCATGCAGCGCTTGCAGGGCGACTATGCAGTGAACGGCACTGGCGCCTGAACGCCCGCGCGGGTAAGCCACCGCGCATGAGCAAACTGCATCTGGTGTTCGGCGGCCGCGTGGCCGATCCGCAAGGCATGGATTTCACCAATCCCGCCGATCTGCACATCGTCGGGATTTTCCCCGATTATGCCCAGGCCGAAGCCGCCTGGCGCGCCAACGCCCAGCGCACGGTGGACGACGCCACCATGCGCTATGTCGTGGTCCATCTGCACAAATTGTTGCAGCCGGACAACTGACCCCCAACAAGTTCAGGCTTGCCCTGCCCGCCAGCGTCCATAGAGTGCGCAGCGGGGAGGACGATCCATGCCGCAAGAAATGAGCCTGGGCGCCGTCATCGAAACGGTTGTCACTGCTGTCGATCCGGATCTGCCGGCGTTTATCCATGGCGAAACCCGGCGGAGCTGGGCCGATGTGGCCAGCCGCACCGCCAGCCTGGCCGGCGCCATGCTGGCCGCTGGCGCTGCTCCCGGCGATCGCTGCGCCCTGCTGATGCGCAATGGCCCCGCTTATGTCGAAGGGCTGATCGCCTGCCTGCGCGCACGCCTCGTGCATGTGAACGTGAATTACCGCTACACCGGCGAGGAGCTGTTCTACATATTCGAGAACAGCGATGCTGCTGTCGTCATCTATGATGTCGAATTCGCGCCGTTGGTCGCTGCCATCCGGTCGCGCCTGCCCACCCGGGTCTGGTTGCAGGTGGGCGGCGACACGGCGGATTTCGCCCAGGATTTCGACAAGGTCGCCGCGGCCGGTCATGCGCTGCCGCCGCAGGCCCATGATCCCACCGACATGCTGTTCATCTATACCGGCGGCACCACCGGCCTGCCCAAGGGGGTCATGTGGGATCAGGCGGCGCTGTGGGACTTGATGAACGCCGGCACGGCCGGGGCATCACCGGACTCGCTCGACGCGCACGCCGCCAATGTGGCGGCCGGGGTGGGCCGGCAACGCGCGCTGGTGCTGCCGCCGCTGATGCATGGCACCGGGCTGATCATCGCGCTGGCCACGCTGTGCCGGGGCGGCACTGTCGTCACCCTGGCGAGCGCCAATTTCGATCCCGTTGAAGCCACCACCACCTGCCAGCGCGAGGCTTGCGATTACGCGGTGATCGTCGGCGATGCCTTTGCGCGGCCGCTGCTGAAGGCGCTCGATGCCGGCACCGGCAGCATCGCCACGCTGAATGTGATGATCTCGTCCGGCACCATGTGGTCGCCGGAGGTGAAGGCTGGCCTGCTGGGGCATGCTCCGGCGATGATGATCGTCGATTCGTTGGGGTCATCGGAAGGCCTTGGCCTCGGCGCCGCCGCGCAGACCGCCGAAAATGCCGGCGCGCCGACCAAATTCATGGCCGATGGCAACACGTTGATCATCGGCGACGACATGAAGCCGGTGCCGCCCGGCACCATGGGCCGCATCGCGCGCGGTGGCCTGATCCCGCGCGGTTACTGGAAGGATCCGGTGAAAAGCGCCGCCACCTTCCCGGTAATCGACGGCAAGCGCTATTCGATCCCCGGCGATTTCGCCATCATCGAAGCCGACGGCAGCTTCATCCTGCTCGGCCGCGGCAGCCAGTGCATCAACACCGGCGGCGAGAAGGTCTTCCCCGAAGAGGTGGAAGAAACGCTGAAAACCCACCCCGCCATCGAAGACGCGCTGGTGTTCGGCGTGCCGGATGAAAAATGGGGCCAGGCCGTCAGCGCCGTGGTCGAAGCGCAAGGCCCGGTGGATATCGAGGAGCTGCGCGCGCATGTTCGCCAGCATCTCGCCGGCTACAAGACACCCAAGACGGTGCTGGTGGTGAAGAAAGTGCCCCGCGCGCCCAATGGCAAGGCGGACTATGCCGCCGCCAAGGCGATGATGGCCAACTAACCTCCCCTCCCCTTCAGGGGAGGGGCCGGGGGTGGGGCCGTGCCGCCGGGTCCGCGCTTGGTCCCGGCACGCACGGCCGGCGGCAAAGCCGCCGAGTCCATTCGGGCTTTCAAAAGGAAGAACAGGAAGAAAGAGCGTGGCAGAGCCACGCCGTCGAACGAGTCAAAAAAGGCGGCCTGTAAGGGCCGCCTTTTTCGCTCGCCGTCCGCGCTGGCGCGAGTCGGCAAATAGCTGCGCTATTTACGCGCCGCGCTGCGCGTTATTTCTTCCCGCCCAAACCAAAGCTGGCAAAACGCTTGTTGAAGCGCGCCACCTGGCCGCCGGCGTCCAGCATGCGACCCGTGCCGCCGGTCCATGCCGGATGGCTGGTCGGATCGATTTCCAGGGTCATCACATCGCCTTCCTTGCCCCAGGTGGTGCGGGTCTCATAGGAGGAGCCGTCGGTCATCTTGACGGTGATCGTGTGATACTTGGGGTGAATGCCGGACTTCATGGGTGATTTCCTCGTCAGCGGACCGGTTCCGACCGGCCCTGGAAAATGAAGGCGCGGCATAGCGGCTTGACCGCAGCTTGGCAACAGGCGTAACCCGCCTGCGAACGGTGCCTCCCCTGACCGGGAGGAGAATAGGGAAGCCGGTGCGGGGGAAATCCCAAGTCCGGCGCTGTGCCCGCAACTGTAAGCGGCCAGCTGACGCTTCACATGCCACTGGAGAAATCCGGGAAGGCGAAGCATCAGCGCCATGAGCCGCAAGCCAGGAGACCTGCCGTTCCCTTTGAGGCCATGGCGATTGCCATGGTCGCGAAGGGTCGCCCCATGCCTGCCGGGACCAGTGGCGCATGTGACGAGGACAGGCGGGCGCATGCCCTGCCCGACCTTTCGTTCGTGGCGACTTCGTGTCGCCCCCTGTCCGGCCAACGCGCCGGACCGAACGAAAGGTCATGCCGGATGCCCCTCCTTGTTGTGCTTGCCGGGCAAGCTGTCGTTGCAGTTGCGGCCCCGTCGCAAGGTCTGAACAACCAACCCATCCGCCTTGTCGAGACAACGGCGCCGATCACCGTCTCTGCCGGCCGCACCACGCTGCGGCTGGCCGAAACCGGTATCAGCATCAGCCAGATCAGCCAGCCGCAGATCGAAGGCCTGTCGCTGCCGCTGGTGAAGGATTATCTCGCCCTCATCCCCGGCGTTGCCATCGCGCAGACCGGGCCGTTGGGCGCGCAGACGCAAGTGCGCATCCGCGGTGCCGAGGCCAACCACAGCATCAGCTTCATCGATGGCATCGAAATGAACGATCCGGCATCGTCCGGGGAATTCCGCATCGATACATTGCTCAGCCACGGGGTCGGCAGCATCGAAGTGCTGCGCGGGCCGCAAAGCGCGCTGTGGGGCAGCCAGGCCATCGGCGGCGTGATCAGCATCACCACCCGGGCACCCACCGCCGGCACGTTGCTGTACGGCGAGGCGCAGGCCGGCAGCCTTGGCACATACCGGGCCGGCATCGGCGGCGGCTGGGCCGGACGCGACCTGACGGTCAGCGGGCAGGTGTCGGGGCTTGCAACCGACGGCTATGACATTGCCCGCGCGGGCGGTGACCGCGATGGGTATGAGAATGTGACTGCGCATGGCCGGCTGGAATGGCGGGCGCTGCCGGCGCTCACCCTGCTGCTGGTCGGCCGCCACCAGGATTCGACGTCGCGCTTCGATGGCTTCGATTATGCCACCGGCGTCCCCCGCGACGAACCGCTCTCCACCCGCAGCCGCCAGACCGCGCTGCGCGCCGAAGCCGCGCTCGATCCGTTCGACGGCCGCTGGGTCACCAGGGCCAGTGTCATGGCGGTGCGCGCCGACAACAGCAACCGCCGTGCCGCCTCGTTCGAGAACCGCAGCGATGGCGAGCGCGACCTGATGCGCCTGCAATCGACTGGGCAATTCAGCGCGGCCGGTGCCCGGCACCGCATCACCGCCGCGCTCGACGTGGAAACCGAACGCTTTGAAAGCATCGACGCCAACGCCAACGCCGCCTCCAACCAGCGCCAGCGCCGCCGCCAGACCAGCCTGATCGGCGAATACCGCCTCAACGCCAGCGGCCTTTCCGCCGGGGCCGCGCTGCGCCGCGACTTGAACGACCGCTTTGCCGATGTGACCACCGTGCGCTTCGATGCAGTCGCGCCCATCGGCAAGCTGCGCCTGCACGCCGCCTATGGCACCGGCATCGCCGATCCGACCTTCTTCGATCAGTTCGGCTTTTTCCCCGGATCGTTCGTCGGCAATCCCAATTTGACGCCCGAGCGCAGCCGCAGCGTCGAGGCCGGGATCGGCTGGGACGATGGCAGGCACCGCATCGACGTGACGGCGTTCGATGCCACGCTGGACAATGAAATCATCGGCACCTTCAACAGCACCACCTTCCAATCCGGCGTCGGCAACGCCAGCGGGCGCAGCAAGCGGCGCGGCATCGAAGTGGCCGGCGCGGCGAACCTGGCCGAGGGGCTGAACCTCACCGCCAGCTACACATGGCTGGACGCCGATCAGCAGCAGGTGGCCGGTGCCTTGCGGGTGCGTGAAGTGCGCCGCCCGCGCCACAGCGGCAGCATTGCGCTCAGCTATTCGGCCCGGCGCTTCGATCTCTCCGCTGCCGCCGCCATCACCGGCGCGCGCGGCGACACGGATTTCGCCCGCTTCGTGCCGGTGACGCTGCCGGCCTATACGCTGGTGACGCTCGCGGGGGCCTGGCATCTGACCGACAGGATCGACGTCACGCTGCGGGTGGAAAACGCGGCTGATGCCACGCAGATCGACGTGTTCGCCTATCGCGGGCCGGGCATCACCGCGCATGGCGGGGTGCGATTCAGATTGTGATGCAAGGCGGCCTTTCTTTGCAACCCTATGGCGCGAAGTCGGTGTGGATTGGCCTTGCGCAACGATGGATGCTGGCCTTCGCCAGCATGACATATGCTATGCGCAAATGGACGATGTCATGCTGGCGAAGGCCAGCATCCATCCCGCGTGGCCTTGCGGCAGCCCTTGTCATCATGGGCCCGGCAACGGCCGCGCCCACCCGCATCGTCTCCTTGAACCTGTGCACCGACGAATATCTGCTGATCACCGCCCGGCCGGACCAGATCGCCAGCATCAGCCGGCTGGGCGCGGACGCACAGGAAAGCCCGCTAGCCGGCCGGGCGCGTGATCGCGCAACCAACAGCGGCCATCTCGGCGATGTGCTCGGCCAGCAGCCCGATCTGGTGCTGACCATGGGTGCCAGTCCGCAGGACGTCGCCCTGGCCGCCAGGCTGGGCATAAGCCTCATCGCCCTGCCCTATCCGCAAAGCCCGGCAGAGGTTGCGCGCCAGGTGCAACAGATTGCAGCGTTGGTGGGCAATCCCGCTGCCGGCGCGGCGTTCGCGCACGATGTGCAATCGCTTGGCCTTACCGCGCCGGCCGCGCCGATCCCGGCGCTGATGCTCGGCGGCGGCGGTCTGGCGCCGGCCATGGGCGGGCTGGCGGCCGGCTGGCTGCGGCTCGCCGGCTTGCAGCAGCGCCAGTCCGGCCCGGTGGCAATGGAGGCATTGCTCGCCAACCCGCCGGCCGTGCTGGTCATCAACAAATATCGCCCCGGCCAGTTTTCACAGCCAAACGCCTGGACCAGCCATCCGGCGCTGGCCCGGCTGCGCAGCCGCCGCGTCGGCACCGATGGCCGCGCCTTCCTGTGCGGCGGCGCCGCCATGCCCGCCGAAATCCGCCGCCTGCGCGCGGCGCTCAAGGGATGAACCTGCGCCTCGCCTTGGCAGTCGCGGTGCTGCTGGCCGTGTCGCTGGCCATCGGGCCGGTCGACTTGCTGGCCATCCACGCCCGCGATCCCGAACTCGCGCGCACGCTGTTCCTCGAACTGCGGCTGCCGCGTACCGGGCTGGCGCTGGCCATCGGGGCTGGGCTGGGCGCGGCCGGCACGGCGGCGCAGGCGTTGCTGCGCAATCCGCTGGCGTCGCCTGACGTGCTGGGGCCATCGAGCGGCGCCGCCTTGGGTGCGGTGCTGGCGGGCTATTTCCTGGGGTTCGGCATCGCCGGCATGGCGCTGGGCAGCCTGGCCGGGGCCGGCGGCGGCCTTGTGCTGCTGCTGGCGCTGGCCGGCCGCGGAGCGAGCACCACAAGGCTGGTGCTGGCCGGCGTTGCGGTCGCCACCTTGTTCGGTGTCGCCATCAATCTGGCGCTCAGCCTCGCGCCGTCGCCGTTCGCGCTTTATGATCTGATGTTCTGGCTGATGGGCAGCCTGGCGGATCGCACGCTGCCGCAATTGCTGGTGGCGGCGCCGCTGATCGGGCTGGGCCTCGTGCTGCTGGTGCGCAGTGGCCCGGCGCTCGACACGCTGACGCTGGGCGAGGAGGTGGCGCAGACCATGGGCATCGCGCTTGGGCAAGTGCGTGCGCGTGTCGTGATCGGTGTTGCGCTGGTCACCGGCGCTGGCGTGGCAGTGGCGGGCAGCATCGGCTTTGTCGGGCTGGTGGTGCCGCATCTGGTGCGGCCGTTCGTGGGCCATCGCCCGGGTGCGGCGATCGTGCCGGCGGCGCTGGCTGGCGCGGCGCTGCTGCTCGCCGCCGATATCGCCATCAGGCTGTTGCCATCGGGGCTCGATCTCAAGCTCGGCGTGCTCACGGCGCTGATCGGCGCGCCGTTCTTCCTCTGGCTGATCCTGAAAGGGCGTTGATGCTGGAGGCTGTCGCCCTCACCCGGCCGCCGATGCTGGCGCCCGTCACATTTGCGCTGCATCCCGGCAATGTCACTGGCGTGATCGGCCCCAATGGTGCCGGCAAGACCACCCTGCTGCGCGCGATGGCCGGCGTCTCCATCGGCCCCGGCACGGTGATGATCGATGGCAAGCCCGTGCGGCCGCACCCGCACACCCTGGCCTGGCTCCCCGCCAGCCGCGATGCCGTCTGGCCGATGACGGCGAGCGCACTGGTCACGCTCGGCCTTGGTCCCGGCGCGCCGCCCGATCCGGCCGCCGTCGAAGCCGCGCTGGCTGCCTGTGATGCCGCCCATCTCGCCACCCGCGCCGTCAACCAGCTTTCCACCGGCGAACGCGCCCGCGTGCTGCTGGCGCGCGCGCTGGTGGCGCGGCCGGCGTGGCTGCTGCTTGACGAGCCTATCGCCAATCTCGATCCCGGCCATCGTCTGGACGTGCTGGCGCTGCTCGCCGCCGAAGCGGCGCGCGGTGCGGGCATCGTGCTGGCGCTGCATGATCTCGATCTGGCGGCGCGCTGCGATCGCCTGCTGCTGATCGACGGCGGCCGGCTGGTCGCCGATGGCCCGCCCGGCGATGTCTTGGCAGATGGCCAGCTCGCCGCCAGTTTCGGCGTCAAGCGCGGCCCGCTTGGTTGGCAGCGCGTCTGACAGCTCGCCCGGCTTTGGGCCACTTGGCGACTGCCGCCCTGCCGCCTATACCCATAACATGCCCCGCATCGGCCAACCCCTGCCCCCCTCCGCCCGCACCACGGCCAGCGCCATGGCCGACCTGGTCAACGATCTGCGCGAGAAGGCCGCGCGCATCGCGCTGGGCGGCCCGCAGGCCTCACGCGAAAAACATGTCGCGCGCGGCAAGCTGCTGCCGCGTAGCCGTGTCGAGGCGCTGCTCGATCCGCACACCGGCTTCCTCGAAATCGGCCAGTTCGCCGCCCATGATGTCTATGGCGAGGATGTGCCGGCTGCCGGACTGATTGCCGGGGTCGGCCAGGTGGCGGGCCGGCTGTGCGTGATCCTGGCCAATGATGCGACGGTGAAGGGCGGCAGTTACTATCCGCTCACGGTGAAGAAGCATCTGCGCGCCCAGGAAATCGCCGCGCAGAACGGCCTGCCCTGCCTGTATCTGGTGGACAGCGGCGGCGCCAACCTGCCGCGCCAGGACGAGGTGTTCCCCGATCGCGAGCATTTCGGTCGCATCTTCTTCAACCAGGCCAACATGAGCGCGAACGGCATCCCGCAGATTGCCGCCGTGCTGGGCAGTTGCACCGCCGGTGGCGCCTATGTGCCGGCGATGGCGGACGAATCGATCATCGTGAGGGATCAGGGCACGATCTTTCTGGGCGGGCCGCCGCTGGTGAAGGCTGCCACCGGCGAAGAAGTCACCGCCGAGGAACTGGGCGGCGGCGATGTGCACACGCGGCTTTCGGGCGTGGCTGACCATCTGGCCGAAAATGATCAGGATGCGCTGGATATCACAAGGCGGATCGTCGCCACCTTCCCGGCTCCGGCTGCGGTGCTGCCCGGCCCGGCACGCCAGCCGCTGTTCGACACCAGCGAGTTGAACGCGCTCGCCCCCATCGACACGCGCGTGCCGGTGGACGTTCGCGAGATCATCGCCCGGCTGGTCGATGGCTCCGAACTGCACGAGTTCAAGCCGCGCTATGGCGAAACGCTGGTGACCGGCTTTGCCGAGATCGAAGGCTATAAGGTCGGCATCATCGCCAACAACGGCATCTTGTTCAGCGAGAGCGCCCAGAAAGGCGCGCATTTCATCGAACTGGCCTGCCAGCGCCGCATTCCGCTGCTGTTCCTGCAGAATATCAGCGGTTTCATGGTCGGCCGTCGGTTCGAGAATGAAGGCATCGCCAAGCATGGTGCCAAGCTGGTGACCGCGGTCAGTTGCGCCGCCGTGCCGAAGATCACCGTGATCACCGGCGGCAGTTTCGGTGCCGGCAATTACGGCATGTGCGGGCGGGCCTATTCCCCGCGCTTCCTGTGGATGTGGCCCAATGCGCGGATCAGCGTGATGGGCGGCGAACAGGCGGCGAGCGTGCTGGCCACGGTGAAAGGCGGCGGCTTCAAATCGGCCGCCGAGGAGGAGGCGTTCAAGGCGCCGATCCGCGCCCAATATGAACGCGAAGGCCATCCCCTGCATGCCAGCGCCCGCCTGTGGGACGATGGCATCATCGCGCCGGAAGACACGCGCGCCGTGGTGGCGCTGTCGCTGGCCGCATCGCTGCAACAGCCGGTGCCGGAAACGCGCTTCGGCACGTTTAGAATGTAATGGGCCGGATGTGATGACCCATGCTGGATGAAAGCATCGACGACCGGGGCACGGCCCGGCTGACCCTCAACCGGCCAGAGCGGCACAATGCCTTCAACGCCGATCTGATCGCCGCGCTCACCGAGGCCTTCACCCGCCTGTCCGGCGTGGACGACGTGCGCGCCATCATCCTCAGCGGTGCGGGCAAGAGTTTTTCGGCCGGTGCCGATCTCGATTGGATGCGCGCCGCTGCCGGCTGGAGCGAGGCGGAGAACCAGGCCGATGCGATGCGCCTGTCCGACATGCTGGCCGCCATCAACAATTGCGCCAAGCCGGTGATCGTCGTCGCGCACGGCCATGTGACGGGCGGCGGCGTCGGGCTGGTGGCCTGTGCGGACTTGGGCGTCGCCATCGACGGCACGCAGTTCCGCCTGTCCGAAGTGCGGCTGGGCCTTACCCCGGCGACCATCTCACCCTTCGTGATTGCCAAAATCGGTGCGGCGGCGCGGCGCTGGTTCCTCACCGCCGAGGCCTTCACCGCCGACCAAGCGCAAGCGATGGGATTGGTCGATGAAGTGGCCGAAGACGCCGACGCCGCCGAGGCGGTCGTGGCGCATTGGCTGGCCCATATCGGCCAGGCGGCACCGGACGCTGTCGCCGCTGCCAAGCGTCTCGCCCTGGATTTTGCCGACCAGCCGATCACCGACGAACTGCGCGCGGACACCGCCCGCCGCATCGCCGCGCGCCGGGTGAGCCAAGAGGGACGCGTAGGCATCAACGCCTTCCTGAGCAAGGGGAAACCGTCATGGGTAATGGACTGAAATCGCTCGTTGCCGCTGCGCTGTTGCTTTCCGCACCAGCCGTTGCCGGGCCGAAAGAGGACGTGCTGGCCGCCAGCGATGCCTTCATGGCCGCGCTGAACAGCAACAATCCCGATGCCGCCGAAGCGCTCACCCACCCGTCGCTGACCATCCAGATCCTGCGCTTTCCACCCGAAGGCGGGAGCATATTCTCCACCCTCACCCGCCAGCAGTTGTTCGACAATTTCCGCAAGGCCCCGCCGCGCAAGTTCGAGGAATATCTGGTGAAGCCCAAAATCTCCCTCACCCGCGATTTCGCGCATGTCTGGGGGCCGTACACGCTGGATATCGATGGCAAGCGCATCCATTGCGGCATCGACAGCTTCGGCTGGAGCAAGATCGACGGCAAATGGCTGCTGACCAGCTTCGCCTGGACCGCCGATCCCAAGGGCTGCCCGCCGAAGTGACATCCTTCCCTCTCCCCTTGCGGGAGAGGGCGACTCGCCGCAGGCGAGCGGGGTGAGGGGTTGCGAGCACGGAAGACAAACATGCAAAAAATCCTGATCGCCAATCGTGGCGAAATCGCCCGCCGCATCATCCGCACTGCACACCGGATGGGCATCGCCACCGTTGCCGTGCACAGCGCTGCGGACGCTGACACGCCGTTCGTGCGCGAAGCCGGCCAGGCGGTGCCGCTGGCCGGCGCCCGCGCCTATCTTGATGCCGATGCCATCATCGCGGCGGCCAAGCGCACCGGCGCCGATGCGGTCCACCCCGGCTATGGCTTCCTGTCCGAAAATGCCGATTTCGCCCGCGCCCTGCACAAGGCCGGCCTGATCTTCATCGGGCCGCCCGAAGCCGCGATGCGGGTGATGGCCCTGAAAGACACCGCCAAGGCCGCCATGAAGAAAGCCGGCGTGCCGATCACGCCGGGATACCAGGGCAATGACCAAAGCCTGGTACGCCTGCAAAAGGCCGCCGAAGGCGTCGGCTTCCCGCTGCTGATCAAGGCGGTGGCCGGCGGCGGCGGCAAGGGCATGCGCGCCGTGAACAGCGCCGCCGACTTCGCCGACAATCTGATGGCGGCGCAGCGCGAGGGCGAAACCGCGTTCGGCAATCCGGCGGTGATGCTGGAAAAGCTGATCCAGCGCCCCCGCCATGTCGAAGTGCAATTGTTTGCCGACAACCACGGCAATGCCGTCCACCTGTTCGAGCGCGACTGTTCGCTGCAACGCCGCCACCAGAAGGTGATCGAGGAAGCCCCGGCCCCCGGCCTGTCTGATCGGCTGCGCCACACGCTGGGCATTGCCGCGGTCACCGCCGCCCACGCCATCGGCTATGCCGGTGCCGGCACGGTGGAGTTCATCCTCGATCTCGACACCATCGACGCGGCGGGCGATCCGGCCTTCTACTTCATGGAGATGAACACCCGCCTGCAGGTGGAACATCCGGTCACCGAATGCATCACTGGCGAAGATCTGGTGGAATGGCAGATCCGCGTCGCCCGCGGTGAGCCCTTGCCGAAACGCCAGGACGAACTCACCATCACCGGCCATGCGGTGGAGGCACGGCTTTATGCCGAAGACCCGGACAGCGGTTTCCTGCCCGCCACCGGCACGCTCAGCCGGTTGGTGTTTGGCGGTGGGGCGGGTGTGCGCATCGATACCGGCGTCGAAACCGGTAGCCGCATCGGGCTGGATTATGATCCGATGATCGCCAAGGTGATCGCCCACGGCGCAACCCGCAGCGACGCCATTGATCGGCTGGTCGGGGCGCTGGACGCGACGATTGTCGATGGCTTGAAATCGAACCGGGCGTTTCTGGCGCGGCTGGCCGATCATCCGGCATTTCGCGCCGGCGATGTCGATACCGGCTTCATCGCCCGCCACGCCGCCGATCTGGGGGCCGCCACGCTGTGCCCGCCGCCGGTGCTGCTGGTCGCGGCGCTGGGGCTGGGATTGCCATCGTCTGCGCCGGCCACGATGTTTGAACGCTTGCCTCTGCGCATCAACCTGCCAACGCAAACCCATGTGCAACTATGGTGGCACGATGTGGTGCACGATATCAGCCTGCGCGAGATGGGTCAGGCTCGCTGGCGCATCGGCGGGCTGGCCGGTGTTGGCGAGGTCACCGCCCGCCGGACAAGCGCATTTGGCCTGATGGTCGATCTGGGTGGCCGCCTGTTGCCCGCCACGGTGGTGCCGGGCGACAGGCATGTCGAAGTGCGGCTGGCCGGGCAGAGCTGGCAGCTTGGCACGCGCCCGCCGCGCCGCGCCAGCGCCGGCAGCGGCCAGGCGCATGTGCATGCGCCGATGCCGGGCCGCGTGCTCAGTGTGGATGTCGCGCTGGGCCAGGCCGTGGCCGAAGGCGATCGCCTGCTGGTGCTGGAAGCGATGAAGATGGAGCACCGCCTTTTGGCGCGAACCGCCGGCACCGTGCAGGCGCTGCACATCGCGGTGGGTGATCAGGTGAACGACGGCATGCTGCTGGTGGAGATCAGCTGAGGCGATCGCGATCAGATTGAGCCACTCTCTCCCATCAGGGGAGTGGGGCGTTTCAATCTAGAGCAGGTTGCCGATTGATTGGAGCATCCCTGCGCCCTCCTTCTTGCGGGGAGGGCGTTGAGGAATTCAAGTTGAGCACAATACACCCCAGGCGCAACCGCCTGTTGTCATGTCAATTCAAGCCTCGTCTGGTTCGCCCTCCGGCAACTCCCGCCAGGCCATGATGATACCCGGCAAGGCCATCGACGCAATCGCAAAGCCACTGAACAGATCGAGTGCCTGCTCCTGATCCGGCATCCAGCCACCGATCAACCTGGCAAGGATCGACCACAGGAAAAAGCCGAACATCACCGCCACCATGATCTGGTGGGTCAGCCGATAGGACTGGTCCCGCAGCGCCCGTTCGCGTTCGTCCAGCATCGCGTCGCTGGCCTGCGCCATCTGCCCCCGCGCTTCAATGAACAGCGCCAGTGCACTGCACAGGCCAAGCAGCCGCAGCAGGGTGAACAACACCGGCCGATCCCCATCCGGCCCGCTGGCGATCGCGCCGCCCAGATAGCCAATGCCAAGGCCGACAACCAGCAGCACTGAAAGGATGCGCGCGCTCCGCAGGCCGAGCTTCAAGGGTGCGTTGAGAGAATTGCGTCTGCCTTGCGCCATCGTCGTCTCTCCTCATCAGATCCCGCGATGATCGCGCGGCGCGGCCAGCGATTCCGCCAGCGGCGTGAACGGGTCCAGGCTGAACAAGGTCTCCACCGGCACCCCGAACACGCGCGCCAGCTTCAGGCCCAGCTCAAGGCTGGGGCCGTATTGCCCGCGCTCCAGAAAGCCGATGGTCTGCGGGTTGACGCCGACCTGTTCGGCCAGATCCTTGCGCGACAGTCCGGCCTCGGCCCGGAACAGGGCAAGGCGGTTGTGCAGGATTTCGTTGTCGGAAACCATGATTCGTTGTGTATACACAACAAATATTTGTTTCAAGAGCGCAAAATGAAACCCTCCGCCGATGAACGCGCATGATCGAAGGTCATTGCGGCTGGCAGGTCAAAGATCGCTGGTCTATACTTTGGCGGAAGGAGACAATGATGCCCGTCGCGCCGGATTGGGAGAAATGCCCCGCGCTGGAACAAGTGCCTGACAAGGTGAGCGGCGCCTGGCTGTTCCGCGGCACCCGGGTGCCGGCGTGGGCCGTTCTGAATGCCTTGCATGATGTGCCGGCCAGTGCCGTTTACGAAGATTTCCCGTCGATCCGGCCCGGTGATGTGGAACTGATGCTGACGTTTCTGGCCGCCAGTGCATCATCGGAAGGGCATGATGCGGTTGCTGCTTGACGAAAATCTTTCCCCCAAATTGGCAAAATTCCTGCCCGGGCATGATGTGTCCTCGGTCGCTGCCATGGGTTGGCAGGGCCTTACCAACGGCAGACTGCTTGCTGCTGCAGAGGCAGCGGGTTTTGACCGCATGCTGACGGCGGACACCAACATGGCCTATCAGCAATCCATGGCTGGCCGCACCCTGGGCATTATTGTGTTACCAACCAATCGAACGCCTGTACTCGCCGCAATGCAGGGGGCCTTGCTGGCCGCCATCACAGCCTGCCAGCCCGGCAAGTTCCATTTCGTCGACCCTCAAGCAACAGGCTGAGCGTCGCGGCTGACACGTTAGAATGAGGATAGTGAAATGCTCAGCCAGTTGCGCTTCGACCATGGCGATACCATCGAGATGCTGCGCGATACGGTGCGTGCCTTTGCGGCGGCCGAAATCGCGCCGCGCGCCGCCGAAATCGATGCGACCAACGAATTTCCGCGCGACCTGTGGCCCAAATTGGGCGAACTCGGCCTGCATGGCATCACCGTGCCCGAAGCCGATGGTGGCGCGGGCCTCGGCTATCTCGCCCATGTCGTGGTGGTGGAGGAAATCTCGCGCGCCTCGGCCAGTGTCGGGCTCAGTTACGGCGCGCACACCAATCTGTGCATCAACCAGATCGCCCGCTGGGGCACCGCTGTCCAAAAGGCGCGCTATCTGCCCGACCTGATCAGCGGCGCGCATGTCGGCAGCCTCGCCATGTCGGAGCCGGGCGCGGGCAGCGATGTGATCGGCATGAAATTGCGCGCCGACATCCAGGGCAACGGCGATTATGTGCTGAATGGCAACAAGATGTGGATCACCAACGGGCCGCACGCCGAAACCCTGGTCGTCTATGCCAAGACCGATCCGGCCGCCGGTTCGCGCGGCGTGACGGCCTTCCTGATCGAAAAGTCCATGGCGGGCTTTTCCACCGCGCAGAAGCTCGACAAGCTCGGCATGCGCGGGAGCGACACGTGCGAGTTGCTGTTCGAAAACTGCACCGTGCCGGCGGAAAATGTGCTGGGCGGGGTCGGCAATGGCGCGCGGGTGCTGATGAGTGGTCTGGATTATGAACGCGTCGTGCTCGCCGCCGGCCCCATCGGTATCATGCAGGCCTGCATGGATGTGGTGGTGCCCTATGTCCATGATCGCGAGCAGTTCGGCCAGCCCATCGGCACCTTCCAGCTGATGCAGGGCAAATTGGCCGACATGTATGTCGCGCTGTCCACCGCGCGCGCCTACACCTATGCCGTGGCGCAGGCCTGCGACCGCGGCGAGACCACCCGCAAGGACAGCGCCGGCTGTATCCTCTACACCGCCGAAAAGGCCACCTGGATGGCGCTGGAGGCGATCCAGTGCCTGGGCGGCAATGGCTATATCAACGATTATCCCACCGGGCGTCTGCTGCGTGATGCCAAACTGTATGAAATCGGCGCTGGCACGTCCGAGATCCGCCGCTATCTGATCGGCCGGGAATTGTTCGAGGAAACCAGATGATGCGCATGATCTTCGCCGCATTGGCCCTGCTGGCCGCACCGGCGCTTGCCGCTGCCAGGCCGGATGCCGCGCTGCTGAAGGCCGCCACCGCCGAAGCGCCGGCCGTGACCGCCACGCTGAAGAAGCTGGTGGAGATCGAAACCGGTACCGGCGATGCCGACGGCATGGCGGCGATGGGCCAGTTTCTCGAAGCCGCCCTCACCGCGCGCGGCGGCAGCGTGACCCGCCAGAAGCCGACCGGCGGCGTGGCGGGCGATATCATCGTCGCGCGCTGGAAAGGCACCGGCAAAGGCAAGTTGCTGCTGATCGCCCATATGGACACCGTGTATCAGCGCGGCGCGCTGGCGCGGGCGCCGTTCCGGGTGGCCGACAGTCCGCAGGGCTCGTTGGCCTTTGGCCCGGGCATCGCCGACGACAAGGGCGGCATCGCCACCATCCTGCACACGCTGCCGCTGCTCGGTGCCAAGGATTTTGCCGAGCTGACCGTGGCAATCAACACCGACGAGGAACGCGGCTCGTTGGGATCGGGCGCCAGCATTACCGAACTGGCGCGCGGCCAGACGGCGGTGCTCAGCTTTGAACCCACCACCATGCCGGAACGGCTGACGCGCGGCACATCGGCGACCAACACGGTGATCGTCACCATCAAGGGCAAGGCCAGCCACGCCGGCAACAGCCCAGAAGCCGGCATCAACGCGCTCACCGAAGCCGCGCATATCATCCAGGCCACCAGCGATCTCGATCGCGGCCCCGGCAACCGCCGCTTCAATTGGACGGTGGTGGAACAGCAACGCGGCGTGCGCAACATCATCCCGGACAGCATCACGCTGACCGGCGATCTGCGCACCGCCGATATGGCACAATTCGATGCGTTCAAGGCAGAGCTGCTGGACCGGCTGAAAACCCCTTCCATCCCCGGCGCCGTGGTGACCGCAGAGGTGCGGGTGAATCGGCCGCCGTTCACGGCAACGCCGGCCAGCAACCTGCTCATCGAAGCTGCGCAGGAGATTTACGGCGGATTGGGCAAGCAATTCACCGTCACCGAACGCGGCGGCGGCGGCACGGATGCCGGCTATGCCGCGCTGGCCGGCGTGCCAGTGATCGAATCGCTGGGGCTGCCCGGCGCCGGCTATCACACCACCGATGCCGAATATGTGTATCTGGAAAGCGTGCCACGCCGGCTCTATCTGGCCGCCAGCCTGATCCGCCGGCTGGGCCGATAGACGCGCAAGGCCAGGCCGGTTAAGGCCGGTCCATGCCGCGCGCCGTTGCCCTTGTTGCCTATGTCCAGGTCGCCGCCGGCATCGGGGCGCTGTGCGTGATGGATGGGCTGGTGAAATATCTGGCGCTGCGCCACGGCGTGCCGCTCACCACCTTTGCGCGCTATGGCAGCGGCGTGCTGATTGCCCTGGGCGTTTGGCAATGGCAGGGCCGACCCGGCCTGGCACCCGGCGGGCTGCGCGCGCATGTTTTGCGCGGATCATTGATCGCGGCGATGGCGCTGCTGTTCTTCTGGGCGCTCACCTTGTTGTCGCTGGCGCTGGCGCTCACCCTCGCCTTCGTCGGCCCGCTGCTGGTGCCACCGCTGGCGGCACTGTTCCTGAAAGAACGCATGCAGCCGCGCTTCGTGCTGGCCGGCGTGATTGGCTTTGGCGGGGTCGTGGTGGCGGCGGGGGGCGTACCCGATCTGGCCGGCACCCGGCTGCTGGCGGTGGCGGCTGCGGTGGGCGCGGCGTTCCTCTATGCCTTGTCGGCGCTGGTGCTGCGCGCCCGGGCCGCGTCGGATGGCGCCACCGTCATCACCTTGATGGGCGCTGGCGTGCCCGCCCTGATCCTGTCACCCACCCTGATCAGTGCCGGGCCGGTTGGCGCCCATGATCTGGCGTTGATGCTGGCCACCGGTCTGGTCGGCAATATCGGCGTGCAGTTGATCGCGCGCGGCTATGTCCATCTCGAAGCGCAAGCCTCGGCGGTGATGGAGTTCACCGGCCTGCCATGGGCGGCGCTGCTGGGCTGGATGCTCTTTGCCGAACCGGTCGCGCCCACCACGATCGTTGGTGCGATGATCATCGCTGCCGCCTGCCTGTGGGCGACCCGCCCCGAACCGGCAGCGGTCAAGGCGCCGCCAGCGCCAGTTCCCTGAGACACACCGTCTTGGCGCGGCCAATGGCGGCGACATCGGGCAGCAATTCCAGCGCCTCGCGGGCCTCGGCCAGATACGCCGCCTTGGCGTCCAGGCTATAGCTGCCGTCCGGCGCACCGCAAATCGCCTGAATGCCCAGCACCGGCGACCGGCGCGGATCGGCGACCGCCAGCACATCGAAAGGCGCGCGCGGCAAGGCAGCGGCCAGCGCGGCGGTCAATTCGGCACCGTGCTGCGCATCGCTGCCCCGCGCCAGTTCGGGGCTGAGCGCGATCCAGTCGGCCGCACCATTGCGGATGGCGCCCAGCACGCGCGGCCAGTCGCCGCCCTCCACCAGCTTCTGCATCGCCGGGCGCGGGCCGTCCTTGGCGGCATCGGCCGCAAACTGGCTGGCAGACAGCACGAGGCCGAGGGCAAGGGCAACAATCATCGCATGGTCTCCGCCCTGCAATATGGGGCGGGCCAGCGGCGATGCAATGCGGTTATTCGGGACAAAAGCGTGCCCCGGCCAATTTCAGGCCGGGGGATCGGCAATCATGGCCGTAAAACTGGCCTCGGCAACCAGCTTGCCATCAACCTCGGCCCGGCCGGTGAATTTGGCAATGCGGCCGCGATCCTGCACCAGTTCCACCTTCAGATGCAGCAGACAGCCCGGCTCCACCGGCACGCGGAACTTGGCGTTGTCGATGGCCATGAAATAGACCAGCTTGTCCGAATATTCCCCATCCCCGGCCTTGGCACGCGCGCCGTGGATCGCCAGCACGCCGGCGGTCTGCGCCAATGCTTCAATGATCAGCACACCGGGCATGATGGGGCGCGCCGGGAAATGCCCGGCAAAAAACGGTTCATTGATCGTCACCGCCTTGATGCCGGTGGCGGATTGACCGGGGATCAGATCGATCACCCGGTCAACCAGCAACATCGGGAAACGGTGCGGCAACATCGCCATCACCGCCCGCACATCAATCGGGCTGACCGCAATCGGCTCAGCCATCGGGATCAGCCCAACATCAAGGACGCGGCGGCGCGGCCGGCGCCGCACCAGGGGCCGCGGCCGGCGGGGCCGGCGGCGTCACCGACACCTTCGGCAGCGCCTTGTCGAGGCGGGCGAGCACATCGGCGGTGATGTCGATGGAAGCAGCATGCTGCAACGTCACCCGTTCATCCACGGCGATGTTGGCGCCGCGTTCGCGCATGATCGTGCTGACGATCGGGGCGGAGGCATCGGTGATCTGCTTGATCACCCATTGCTCGGCGGCCTGGATTTCCTGCTGGCGGCGCTGCAGTTCGGCATCGGCCTGCTGACGGCGGGTATCGAAATCCTTCACCTTGGCCTGCCATGCGGTGATGGCGGCGGGCGCCGCACCTTGCTGGGGCTGGGTGTCGCGCAGGGTCTTTTCCTCGGCGGAAAGGCTGGTGCGCAGTTGGTTCAGCCGGGCGACAAGCTGATCGCCCTTGGGCTTCAGCTCGGCCTGGGCGGCCTTTGCAGCAGCCGACGCGGCAATCATTTCCTGACTGTCGACCGTCACGATGACGGCCGCCGGCAGTTGCTGGGCAAGAACTTGGGTGGACGCACCGGCGAGTGCCAGCGCAAGCAGCATTTTTTTCATCAGAACGCGGTCCCTACGTTGAATTGGAACAATTGTGGATCGTCCCCTGGCTGTTGAACCAGGGCTTTGGCAAGGTCAAACCGGAATGGCCCGAACGGCGAATTCCAGTTCACCCCGATCCCCACCGAAACACGCGGCTTGGGCGAATTGCCCAGATACTCTTCGACAAAACCTGCCGAGAAACCATCCGATGGCAAACACGGTGCCGTCTGGCCCGTCAACCTGGGGGCTGCAATGGTTGGCCCGTTCTGGCAGGTCAGCGACGGCGTCTTCAGGCTCCACAGCCCGCCGACATCGGCAAAGATCGACGGGCGAATGCCCAGTTCCTGCACGGCCGAACCCAGCGGGATGCGAATTTCGGCGCGCGCCAGATAATAGGCACGGCCGCCCAACGCATCGTCCAGCGCCTGCCGGCGATCCTGCACGATCCCACCCGTCCCATCGAGCGGACGGCGCAGCACGCGCGGGCCGACGCCGCGGATGTTGAAACCACGGAACTGCGGCTGCCCGAGGAAGAAGCGGTTGGTGAGGAACACATCCTGCCCACCATAGCCGGTGACATAGCCACCTTCCGCGCCGATATTGAGCACGAAATCGGTGCCGAACAGCGGCGTGAACCAATCATAATTGGCGCGGGTGGTGATGAACTTGATGCCGATCGGCAGGCCCGCCAAATCGGAACTGAACGTGAAACGCTGCCCGGCTGACGGCAGCCGCAAATTGTTCAGGCTGTTGTAGATCAGCGAGAAACCGATCGTGGAAACGGTGCGATTGCCGATCTGTTCGCACAGGAAGCGTCCGGCGAGCAGTGGATCGCAGACGCCGTTGGTGAAGAACACCGACTGATCCAGCCCGGTTTCTTCACGGCTGAGGCCATAGCGCAGCGAGGCGGCCCAGAATTCGGTGATCGAAAACCCGGTGCGGATCTGGAAACCCGTCGATACCTGCGTGTAGGTGGTGTCACGCGTGTTGTTGCCGGTGAAGCGGAACGACCGGAAATCGCGGCGGAACACGTCAAAGCCCAGCGCGAGGTTGCGACCGCCCAGATACGGCTCGGTAAAGCCGGCTTCGACTGATCGGGCGAAGCTGGAGATATTGCCCGACAGCCGGATTTCCTGACCGCGGCCACGGAAATTGCGCTGGCGCACGCTGGCCGAGAAGATGAAGCGTTCGATGCTGGAGAAGCCGGCAGACAATTGCAGTTCGCCGGTCGGCCGTTCCTGCACATTGGTTTCCAGCACGATGCGATCGGGCGTGGTGCCCGGCTTCTGTTCGATATCCAGCTTGTCCTGGAAGAAGCCGAGGCCGAGCAGGCGATCCTTCGAGCGCTTCACTTTGATCGAATTGAAGGCATCGCCTTCGGCCAGGCGGAATTCGCGGCGGATCACATTGTCGTGCGTGATCGTGTTGCCGTTGATGGCATTCTTCTCCACATAAACGCGCGGCACCTCCCCGATCTGGAAGGTGACGTTCATCTGCAGCTTTTCCTTGTCACGATCGAACTGCGGGCGCACGTCGGCAAAGGCATAGCCGAGCAGGCCGGCGGTTTCCGACAGGCCTTCAACCGTGTTTTCAATGGCCTGCGCGTTATACCAGTCGCCTTCCTTGATGCGGATGATCGACCGGAATTCCTTGGGCTTGATGTCGCGCAGATCGGATTTCAGATCGACCTTGCCGAACTTGTAACGGTCACCTTCCTCGACCACATAGGTGACGATGAAATCCTTCTTGTCGGGCGTCAGTTCGGCCACCACCGAAGCAACGCGGAAATCGGCATAGCCTTCGGTCAGATAATATTGCCGCAACTTCTGCTGGTCATAGGCCAGGCGATCGGGATCATAGGTGTCGTTCGACGTGAAGAAGCGCCAACTGCGCTGCTGCTTGGACGCCATCTGCTTGCGGATCTGGCCTTCCTTGAACTTCACGTTGCCCAGAATATTGATCTGGCGGATCTTGGATTTCGGACCTTCGTTGATTTCGAACACCACATCGACGCGGTTCTGTTCCAGTTGCACGATCTTGGGTTCGACACTGGCGGCAAAGCGCCCGCCGCGCCGATAGAGTTCCAGGATGCGCCCCAGATCGGCGCGGGCTTTCGATCGGGTGAAGATCTGGCGCGGCGCCAAGCGAATTTCCTCGCGGATCTTCTCCTCTTTCACCCGCTTGCCGCCTTCGATGATGATCCGGTTGATCACCGGATTTTCCTTCACCTCGACGGTCAGCGCGCCATTGTCGTCGCGGATCGTCGCATCGGCAAACAGTTCGGAGGCATAAAGCGCCTTCAGCGCGGTATCGAGCGCATCGCGATCATAGTCATCACCGATGGCGAGATTGAGATAAGAGCGGACGGTTTCGGGCTCCAGCCGCTCGGTGCCGCGCACCACGACACTGCGCACGATGCCGACATTGGCAGCGGTGGCGGGCAGCGCGGTCTGGCCGCGGGTTTCAAAGGCGCGGGCTTCGGCTTCGGCCGATGGCTGAGCCGGCTGCGGTGGCGGCGGGCGTGGCCGCTGCTGCGCCAGAGCCGGGCCGGCAAGCGCGGTCGACATCAGCAGCATCGCCGCCGGACGCCGCCAACCGAACCCTGCCAACGAAGGCGCTGCCGCTCCTGTCTTTGAACTGCCCTGCATCAACTCCACCAGTCGTCCCAGTCGCGATTGCCCCGGTTGGCCCGGCAGCGATTCCAGTACAGCCATCAACCAAGCCAGCCTGCAATGCGGCCAAACACGCCAACCGAACCGATATCATGCCAGGTGAGCACCGCCATAAGCGACATCAGAGCGGCAAAGCCCGACATGAAGGCCCATTGCTGAACCCGTTCTGCCAGAGGCTGCCGCCGCAAGGCCTCGATGCCGTAGAGCAGAAGATGTCCGCCGTCCAGCGTGGGGATGGGCAGGAGATTGATGAAGCCGAGGTTGATCGAAAAGAACGCCATGAACGCCACCGCCGAGATCAGGCCCAGGCTGGCCTGCTGCCCGGCGATCTGCGCGGTCTTCACCGGGCCGCCCATCTCCTTCAGGCTGCGTTCGCCCATCACCACCTGGCGCAGCGTGCGGCCGATGGTCTGGGTGATGCTCCAGGTGTCGATCGCCGCCCAGCGGACGGCATCGACCAGCCCGACAATCTGCACCTGCTCGGCCGGGCGGGCGAGGCCGAGGCGCGGATGGCGGGTGACATTGCCGAACCGGTCGGTCGCCTCGATCATGTCGGGCACAATGGTGATCTGGCGGGCAGCGCCGCCGCGTTCGATATCGAGAAGCACCGGCTTGCCGACGCCGGTGATCACAAGGTTGACCACATCTTCAAAGCGTTCGACAGCAGCGCCGTCCACCGCGGTTACCCGATCACCGGCCTGCATGCCGGCACGCGCCGCCGCACTGCCCGGCTGCACCTGCGCCACCACCGGCGGGCTGGAAAGATGGCCGAGTGTCATGTTGAAGGCCGCCAATATGGCGATGGCAAAGATGAAGTTGATTGCCGGCCCAGCCGCAACGATGATCGCGCGCTGCCACAGCGGCAGGAACGCGAACAGTCCGCGCCGCTCGCTTTCCGGCAGGCTCATCAGCGCCGGATCAGCCTGGCTGGCCTCGTTCATGTCGCCAACGAACTTCACATAGCCGCCGAGCGGGATGGCGTTGATGCGCCAGCGCACCCCGCGTCGATCGGTGACGCCGATCAGTTCGCGGCCGAAGCCGACGCCAAACGCTTCCATGCGGGTGTCGAACAACCGGCCGGCGAGATAATGTCCGCCTTCATGCACCACCACCAGCACCGCGATCATCGCGACGAAGCTGGCCAGGGTGAACAGCAGCCCCGGTTGTTGCAGCGTATCGATCGGGTTCATGCTGCCCGCCCCTTCATGCTGCCCGCCGCGCCACCAGCGTGCGCGCAGCGGCGCGGGCCGCGGCGTCAATCGCCACCACCTCTTCCAGGGTCGCCACCGGGCCCGATGCCACCATGTTCAATGTCTCCGCTACGATGGCATCGATATCAAGGAAGCTTGCTTGCCCATTGATGAACGCCGCCACGGCAATTTCATTGGCGGCATTCAGGATGCACGGCGCACTGCCCCCCGCACGCATCGCCGCCCAGGCCAGCGCCAGGCAGGGAAAACGTTCCAGATCAGGGGCTTCGAACGACAGGTTGGCCACCTGCGCAAAATCGAGCCGCGCAGCCGGCGTTGCAATGCGTTCCGGCCAGCCCATGGCATAGGCGATGGGGATGCGCATGTCCGGGCTGCCCAGTTGCGCCAGCACGCTGCCATCGACATATTCCACCATCGAATGGATCACCGATTGCGGGTGGACGATCACATCCAGCCTGGCGATATCCACCGGGAACAGTTGCGCCGCCTCGATCAGTTCCAGCCCCTTGTTCATGAGGGTCGCACTGTCGATGCTGATCTTGGCGCCCATCGACCAGGTCGGATGCTTGCAGGCTTCTGCCACGCTCACCTCGCGCAGCGTGTCGCGGCTGCGGCTGCGGAACGGGCCACCGCTGGCCGTCAGGATGACGCGCTCGACCTGGGCCGGATCATCGTGCGGGAACACCTGGAAAATCGCGTTATGCTCACTGTCCACCGGCAGCAGCGTTGCACCATGCTGCCTGGCGGCGGCTGTCACCACCGGGCCGGCGCAAACGAGCGTCTCCTTGTTGGCAATGCCGATCTGCGCGCCGCGCCGCACGGCCGCCATGGTCGGCGCCAGACCAACCGCGCCCATCACGGCCGTGATGACGATCTCGGCATCACGCGCGGCCGCCTCGATCACCGCATCGGCGCCGGCGGCGGATTCAATGCCGCTGCCCGCCAGCAACGCCTTCAATGCCGCGCCCTTGCTGGTATCGGCCACCGCGGCAAAGCGCGCGCCGCAGTTGCGGGCGGCTTGCGCCAGGCCTTCGATATCGCTGCCCGCGGTCAGCGCCTCCACCTGCCAGCGGCCGGGATTGCGCGCCACCAGATCGAGCGCCTGGCTGCCCACCGATCCGGTGGCGCCCAGGATGGTCAAACTGCGAGTCATTCTACACCCGTCATCCCGCCCACCCCGTCGGCAAAATCCAGCTGCTCAGGGCAAAAGCCGCGGCTCCCGCCACGGCCGCCGGCACCAGCCCATCCAGCCGGTCCATCACACCGCCATGGCCGGGCAGCAAGGTCCCGCTGTCCTTCACGCCGGCGCGGCGCTTCAAGCTGCTTTCGTACAAATCCCCCAGGATGGACAGGATCGCCAGCAGCACCGCCAGCGGCAGCAAGCGCAGCGCACCGGCCGGATTTGCATAGCCAGGCCAGATCAGCAGCATGGCACCAGCCACTGCAATCGCACCCAGCAGGCCACCGGCTGCGCCGCTCCAGGTTTTGTTCGGGCTGATCGAAGGTGCCAGTTTCGGGCCACCAAGGGCCCGCCCGGTGAAATAGGCGGCGATATCGGCGCCCCACACCACCGCCATCACGGACAGGGTGGCATGAAAGCCCCACGGCAGGGCGCGCAGCCAGATCAATGCCACCGCCGGCAGGCCGCTATAGAGCAGCCCCAATGCCGCACTGCGCGCGGCGCGCGGCGCAAAGCCCCGTCGGCCGCCCTTGGCCACATTCACCTCCGGCGCGGCATAGGTACCGGCAAAAATGAACATAATCGCCGCGCCGCCACCCAGCAGCATCAGCGATTCCGCCGGATTGCCTATCACGGCGATGACCCACACCGCCGCGCCCAGCACCGCCAGCCCCAGGCGGCGCAACAACGATGGCAAGCGGTGCATCGCCGCCCATTCGCTGAACATCACCAGCACGGCCGCCGCCACCAGCCCGGCAAAGGCCACGCCGCCAAACCACAGCGCGGCCACCGCCACCGTCACCAGTGCGATGCCGGTGATTACCCGCTGGCGCAATTGGCGCTGCATCCCGCTCAACGCCCGCCAAAACGCCGTTCGCGGCGTGCAAATTCATCCAGCGACCGCGCCAGCGCCGGACCATCGAAATCCGGCCACAGCGTGTCGGTGACCAGAAATTCGGCATAGGCTGATTGCCACAACAGGAAGTTCGACAGGCGCAGCTCGCCCGATGTGCGCAACACTGCATCCGGCGGCGGCATGCCGGCGGTGTCGAGCCGGCTTTCCAGCGCGTCCAGCCCGATCGCATCGGGATCAAGCTGCCCAGCCGCCACGTCTGTGGCCAGGCGCTGTGCCGCGCGCACCAGTTCACTTTGCCCGCCATAGTTCAGCGCCATCACCAGCTTGAGCCGGCGATTGCCGGCCGTGCGCGCCCGCGCATCTTCCAGCAACTGCACCAGATCGGGTTTCAGCGCGCGCCAATCGCCGATGAAATCCAGGCACACGTCGTTCCTGTGCAAGGCCTCGATCTCGCTGCGCACATAATGTTTGAGCAGGCCCATCAGATCGGTGACTTCATCCGGCGGACGCTTCCAGTTCTCGCTGGAAAAGGCATAAAGCGTCAGCACTTCCAGCCCCAGTCCGGGTGCGGCCTCCACCACCCGCCGCACGGCCTCCACGCCTTCGCGGTGGCCGGCGATGCGTGGCAGGCGCCGGGCCTTGGCCCAGCGGCCATTGCCATCCATGATGATGGCCAGATGCCGGCACACAGTGCCGGTATCCACCAACGAGGCCGCCGCCGGCTTCACCGGCCCAGGATTTCCTTTTCCTTGGCGGCCACCGTGGCGTCGATGTCGGTCATAGCCTTGTCGGTGATCTTCTGCACCTCGGCTTCATGCCGCTTCTGCTCGTCCTGGCTGATCTTGCCCTTCTTCTCGGCGGCCTTGAGCGATTCCATGCCGTCGCGGCGCACGTTGCGGGCGGCGATCTTGGCCTTTTCCGCATAAGTGCCGGCCAACTTGACCATCTCCTTGCGGCGTTCCTCGGTCATGTCCGGGATCGGCAGGCGCAGCGTCTGGCCGTCGGTGATCGGATTGAGGCCCAGGCCGGCGGCGCGAATGGCCTTTTCCACCGGGGTCACATTGCTCTTGTCCCACACCTGCACGCTCAGCATGCGGGCTTCCGGCGCCGTCACGGTCGCCAATTGGCTGAGCGGCATGCTGGCGCCATAGACCTCGACATGCACGGTATCGAGCAGCGAAGTGTTGGCACGACCGGTGCGCAAACTGCCCAGATCATGCTTCAATGCGTCGACGGCGCCGGCCGTGCGGCGTTCAAGATCGGCCTTCCAGGGGCCTGGTGCGAAATCAGCCATGCGGCGCTCCTTCTCCTGTCACGATGGTCGACGTGCCTTCGCCGCGCAACACCGACAACAACATGCCGGGTTCGCGGATGCAGAACACGATGATCGGGATATCATTGTCGCGGCACATCGAAACCGCGCTGGCGTCCATCACCTTCAGATTGTCGGCGAGCACCCGTGAGAAACTCACGCTGTCATAACGGCGCGCCGTGGCCACCTGCTTGGGATCGGCATCATAAACGCCATCGACACTGGTGCCCTTGAACAGCGCATCGCAGTTCATTTCCGCCGCGCGCAAGGCCGCGCCGGTATCGGTGGTGAAAAACGGGTTGCCGGTGCCGGCGGCAAAGATCACCACGCGGCCCTTTTCCAGATGGCGTTCGGCGCGGCGGCGGATGTACGGCTCGCACACGCTCGGCATCGGGATCGCCGATTGCACGCGGGTTTCGACACCGATGTTTTCCAGCGCATTCTGCATGGCCAGCGCGTTCATCACCGTGGCCAGCATGCCCATGTAATCGGCACTGCCGCGATCAAAGCCCTTGGCCGCTGCCGCCAGGCCGCGGAAGATATTGCCGCCGCCCACCACGATGCAGATTTCCGCCCCAGTATCATGCACCGCCTTCACCTCTCCGGCGATGCGGGTGGCTTCTTCGGGATCAATGCCATAGGCGCCCTGCCCCATCAGCACTTCGCCGGACAGCTTCAGAAGGATACGTTTGAAGCCGGGCATGGCGCGATAGGTCTCTGACGCTGTTGAAACTACACGGTCACTAGCGGCGCTTGGTGCGACTGCCAAGCGGAAGGGTGCGAAAATCGGTGGATGGGATGCGCTTGGACATGGCCTTGCGGGCACAATGCCAAGAAAAAGGGCGGGCAAGGTTGCCCCTGCCCGCCCCCAAAATGCTTGCCCGCGAAAATTACAGGCCGGCTGCAGCCGCCACTTCCGCAGCGAAATCGCTCTGCTGCTTCTCGATGCCTTCACCAAGCTGCATGCGCACAAAGCCCTTCAGCGTGATGGCGGTGCCGGCAGCCTTGGCAGCCGCGGCGACAACATCACCCACCTTGGTCTTGCCGTCGATCACGAACAACTGCGTGATCAGCGCGCTTTCCTGGGCGAACTTGCGCACGCCGCCTTCGATCATCTTTTCGATGATGTCGGCCGGCTTGCCGCTGCCGGCAGCCTTTTCGCGGGCGATGGCGCGCTCACGCTCGATCAGCGCCGGATCGAGGCCGGCTTCATCGAGCGCCAGCGGGCTGGCCGCGGCAACATGCATGGCGATCTGCTTGGCCAGCGGCTCCAGCACGGCGGCGTCGGCCGCGGATTCCAGGCCGACCAGCACGCCGATACGGCCCAAACCGGGCACCACCGCGTTGTGCACATAAGCGGCCACAACGCCCTGGCTCACTTCCAGGATGGCCGTGCGGCGCAGCGCCTGCTGCTCGCCGATGGTGGCGATGTTGGCGGTCAGCTTTTCGGCCACGCTGGTTTCGCTGTCGGGATAGGGCAGGTTCGCCAGCGCCGCCGCGTCGGCACCGGTGGCCAGCGCCAGACCGGTCACCGTCGACACGAAGCCCTGGAAAATCTCGTTCTTGGCGACGAAATCAGTCTCGCTGTTCACTTCGACCGCAGCGCCCTTGGTGCCCGAAACGGCAACACCGACCAGACCCTCGGCCGCCGTGCGGCCCGCCTTCTTGGCGGCCGATGCCAGGCCCTTGGCGCGCAGCCAATCGATGGCGGCTTCCATGTCACCAGCGGTTTCGGCCAATGCCTTCTTGCAATCCATCATGCCTGCGCCCGTCTTGTCGCGCAGATCCTTCACCATGCCGGCAGTGATATCAGCCATGGGATGCTCCTTCGGTTCGTGGGAATGGCGGGGCAATGCGCCGCCAATATGAAAATGGTGTGACAAGAAGCCGGGCGCTCATGCGCCCGGCCTCCCGACAATCACGAGGGACAGGCTCAGGCCGTCGGTGCCTCGGCGGCCGCCTCGTCAAGCGCAGCCGCTTCGGTCAGCACCGGTGCGGCTTCGATCACCGGTTCGTCCGCGAAATATTCGGCCGGGGCTTCTTCCATGGCGCCCAGATCGATGCCCATGTCGGCAGCGCGGCCCTGGCGGGCATCGATCACCGCATCGGCGATGGCGTTGACATACAGCAGGATGGCGCGGCTGGCATCGTCATTGCCCGGCACCGGGAAGGCGATGCCCGACGGATCGGTGTTGGTATCGAGAATTGCCACCACCGGAATGCCCAGCACATTGGCTTCCTTGACGGCCAACTCTTCCTTGTTGACGTCGATGATGAAGATCACGTCCGGCAGGCCGCCCATGTCGCGGATGCCGCCCAGCGACGCTTCGAACTTGTCGCGCGCGCGGGTGAGCTTCAGCACTTCCTTCTTGGTGAAGCCGGTGGTGTCGCCCGACAAGGTTTCCTCAAGCTGCTTGAACTTGCGGATCGAACCCGAAATCGTCTTCCAGTTGGTGAGCATGCCGCCCAGCCAGCGATGGTTGACATAATGCTGGCCACAGCGGCGCGCGGCTTCGGCAATCGGGTCCTGCGCCTGGCGCTTGGTGCCGACGAACAGCACCTTGCCGCCATGCTGCACGGCAGCGCGCGTGAAATCGAGCGCGCGCGCAAACAGTGGCACGGTCTGGCTGAGATCGATGATGTGGACGCCGTTGCGCTCACCAAAGATGTAGGGTTTCATCTTCGGGTTCCAGCGATGCGTCTGGTGACCGAAATGGGCGCCTGCTTCGAGCAGATTCGCCATGGAAACGACGGGAGCCGCCATAGTAACTTTGCCTCCGGTTGAGCCGCCGCGGGGGAGTGGACGAGCGTCATGCCCGGCACCGGATATGTCCCCCCGCGTGGGGTTTGAGAGTGGCGCGCTTAGCGAACGGGGTGGGCGGCGTCAAGCGTCTGCCCCCTCCTTCGTCACCCCGCGCTTGACGCGGGGCTTGGCTTTGCTGTTTCCACCGACGCCAGAAAGCCAAACCCCGCGTCAAGCACGGGACGACGAAGAGAAGTCACTTCCCAGCCGTCACCTTCAGCAACTTCCCGTTGATATCATCCGTCAACAGATACATCGCGCCATCAGGGCCCTCGATGACATCGCGGATACGCTCCTTGCGGTCAGTGAGCAGGCGTTCCTCGCCGACCACCTTGTCGCCGTTCAGCACCAGCCGCACCAGCGATTGCACGCGCAGGCCGCCGGCAAAGATATTGCCCTTGTACTCCGGCGCGCCCTTGCCGCTGTGGAAAATCAGGCCTGACGGGCCGATCACCGGATCCCAATAATAGATCGGCTGTTCCATGCCCGGCGCCTGGGTGGCGTTGTCGGCAATCGGCTTGCCCGAATATTCCTCGCCATAAGTGATGCTCGGCCAGCCATAATCGCGGCCCATCTGGATCTGGTTCAGCTCGTCACCGCCCTGCGGGCCATGCTCCACTTCCCACAGCCGGCCCTTGGCATCCAATGCGGCGCCCTGCACATTGCGGTTGCCATAGCTCCAGATTTCCGGCCGCACATCGGGCGCATTCACGAACGGATTGTTCCTGGGGATCGAGCCATCGCGGTTCACCCGCACGATCTTGCCGAGCAGGCTGTCCATCTTCTGCGCCTGCATGCGCCCGGCCAGGATCGAACGTTCACCGAGCGTGATGATCAGCGTGCCATCCTTGGGAAACACCAGGCGCCCGCCATAATGCTGCGCGGATTCCAGCGTCGGCAATTGGCGGAAGATCACCGTCACGTCGCGGATTTCGCTGCCGACCAGATGCCCGCGCGCCACCGATGTGCCATTGCCGCCTTCACGCGGCTCGGCATAGCTCCAATAGACAAAGCCATCGCCGGGTGCCGCCACGCCGAGCATGCCGCCCTGGTTGCGCATATCGGTGGCCGGCGTGCCGGTGAGCGGGGTTTTCGTGCCGTCCTTGCTCACGATCGTCAGTCGCCCGGCGGCCTTCTCGCTGACCAGAAAGCGGCCATCGGGCAGGATGGCCACGCCCCACGGCTTGTTCAGGCCGGTGGCGATTTCGGTGACGGTCAGCTTGGTTTTCGACACCACCGCTTCGGCGCGGGTCTGACCGGGAAAGGCCGGGGATTTTTCCGGCACGTTGGGCGCTGCCTGGGTGACAGGCGCAGCCCAGGCCGGCGCGGCGAGAAGGGCAACGAGGATGAGGGGGATGCGCATGGATGATCTCCTTTGTGCCGGCGTATGCAACCGCGCCGCTCGGGCTGCAATGCGACAAGCTGATTGCCGCGCTCGGGTTGCCCCGCTCAGGCGGATGGTTTCAAACCGCCATTCGGGGCCGGCCCAGATAATCCTTCTTGCCCAGCGCCACACCCTTGTTGCGGAAAATCCCATAGATCATCGAGGCGTGGAAATAGAAATTGGGTTGGGCAAAGCTCAGCAGGAAATCCTCGCTCTTGAACGGCATCCGCCGCTCACCGAACACGAACGCGGTGTCGCCGCCGATGAAGCTCTCCATCTCCGCCTCGGTCACCGCCGCCAGCGCCGCATCGGCCTCGGTCAGCATCGCCGTGAAGCTGGCATAATCCGCGCCTGGCATGGCAAAGCCGCCGCCGGGGCTGAACTGGCCGGTGCGCATCGCCGCGATGGCCCCCGCGCTGTGCCCGGCCACGCTCTGCACCTGGAAGGCCAGCGGGAACATGTCGGGCGCCAGCTTCGCCTCGGCCAGATCGCCGATGCCGGCGGCTTCGGCCTTGGCCAACACGCCGAGGCAACCAGCGATGACCTGGCGGCAGGAAGGCACGAACGCGGCGTGGAGCGAGATGGGCATATGGGGTCCCCCGGTTGATATTGCCGGGTTGTGGCGCGATTGCACCGGCTGCGCAACAGGCACAAGCGGCTCCCCTCCCGCTTGCGGGAGGGGCTGGGGGTGGGATGCGCCGCTGGGGCGACGAGCCACTCCCCTCCCGTTGAGCTAGCTCGCCTTCGGCTCAGAGGAGGGGCTGGGGGTGGGGACGTGCCGCTCGTGCCAAGTTCGGGCGCGGCGGGCACGGCCGGCGGCGAAGCCGCCGAGTCCGTTTGGCTTGTGAAGAAGAGAAGAAAGGAAGGAAGAGCGCGGCAAAGCCGCAATGCCTGCCCCGGACTTGATCCGGGGTCGGACGAGTCAAAAAGGGCGGGGAATGCCCCGCCCTTTTCGCTCGCCGTCCGATCTTGCCAGAGTCGGAAAATAGCTGCCGCTATTTTCACGCCTGGCTGCGATCAATGCTGGCTCGACGGCATATGCACTTCCATCCCGTCCATCGCCGCGCTCGCCTTGATCTGGCACGCCAGCCGGCTGTTCGGCTTGGCCGTGTCCGCCAGTTCGATCATGGCGTCTTCCGTTTCGGAACGCTCGCCGGTCACCGCTTCCCATTCCGACGGGATATAGCAGTGGCAGGTGGCGCAGGCGGCGTTGCCGCCGCAATCGCCATCGATGCCCGGCACATTGTTCTGCAACGCGCCTTCCATCAGGTTCTCACCTTCAGCCACGTCGATGGCGTGGCGAGCACCGTTGTGCTCGACATAGATGATCTTGACCATTGTACCCCCAGTTATGCCGGAATGCGGACCATCAGCGATTTGTAACCCTTCACGAAGGCGCTGGGCACCCGTTCCGGTTCACCGATCACTTCGATCGTGTCAAAGCGCTTGAGAATTTCTTCCCACAGGATCTTCAACTGCAATTCCGCCAGGCGATTGCCGACGCAGCGGTGGATGCCGAAGCCGAAGCTCATGTGCTGGCGGGCACGCGGCCGATCAATGATGAAGTCGTCCGGATTCTCGACCGCCCGTTCGTCGCGGTTGGCCGAGGCGTACCACATCACCACCTTGTCACCCTTGTGGATCAACTGGCCACCCAGCACCGTATCTTGCAGAGCCGTGCGGCGCATATGGGCCAGCGGCACTTGGTAGCGGATGATTTCGCTGACCATGTTTTCCACCAGCGCCGGATTGGCGCGCAGCTTGGCATATTCGCCCGGATTCTTGTTGAGGAAATACAGGCCACCGCTGATCGAATTGCGGGTGGTATCGTTGCCACCGACGATCAGCAGCACCAGATTGCCCATGAATTCCATCGGCGGCATGTTCCGCGTGGCGGGATTGTGCGCCAGCATCGACACCAGATCGCCGGTCGGCTCGGCATTCACCCGCTCGTTCCACAGCATGGTGAATTCCTGCAGCATGCCGAGCAGGATGCCCTGCCGCTCTTCCTTGCCGGGGTTGCCGGGCAGTTCCGGATCGGACGTCGACACATCCGACCAATAGGTCAGCATGCGGCGGCGCTCCTGTGGCCAGCCGAACAGCGTCGCCAGCATGCGGCTGGTCAATTCGATCGACACCTTGTCCACCCAGTCAAACGCTTCGCCGCGCGGCAGGCTGTCCAGCACTTCGCAGGTGCGGCTGCGGATCAGTTCCTCGTAACCGGCCAGGTTGGTGCCCGAAACGATCGGGTTCACCGCCTTGCGCTGCACATCATGCTTCGGCGGGTCCATGGCGATGAACATCGGCATGATGAAATCCGGGTCCATATCGAACAGCGTGATGCCGCCCAGATGCGCGTCGGAACTGAACACCTGATGGTTGGTATCCACCGCCATCACATCGGCCCAGCGCGTCACGTTCCAGAAACCGCGGTGGCGATTGGAGTTGACGCTGGTGAAGAACACCGGCGCCTCATCGCGCAGCCGCTTGAAATAGACGCGGTTGGTGTCCGTCTCCCACCACAGCGGATCGGCGATATCCACGTCTTCCAGCGGCGCCGTGTTCAGATAGGCTTCCAGCGTGGCGGTTTCGTGGTTCGGCAGATCGGGCCGCTCGCGCGGCGGCAGCGGCCAGGTCACACTGCCCTGCGGCAGCGTCTGGGTGATGCGGATATCTTTCAGTTGCGTGGCCATATACTCTCCCCTGGGCCGCAGCCCGGCTGATCCCCTCATTTACGGACATACACTACGCAAACAGCCCCTGCCAACCGAAAATGCGGATCCGGCCTGCGCATTTGCACAGGCCCACCTGTGCAAGGCATGAAGGCCACAATCGGGAGCACATGATGGCTGATCTGCACAGGCTGGTGGCCGAAATCACGGCCGAAATGTCTGCCGCTGCGGTCCGCGGCCGCGTGGCGGACTATATCCCGGAACTCGCCAAGGTTTCGCCGGACCATTTCGGCATGGTGGTGATCACCGCCGATGGCCGCGAGGTGGCGGGCGGGGATGCCGATATGGATTTTTCCATCCAGTCGATCTCCAAGCTGTTCTCGCTGGTCGAAGCGCTCAGCCGCGACGCGGACGCCGTATGGGCGCGGGTGGGCCGCGAACCATCGGGCAGCGCCTTCAATTCCATCGTGCAACTGGAGGCCGAGGGCGGTCGCCCGCGCAACCCGTTCATCAACGCCGGCGCCATCGCCGTCACCGATCTGGTCGCTGCCGGCGAAGACAGCCGCGCCGGCATCGGTGCCATATTGCGACTGGTGCGTGACCTGGCCGGCGACGACAGCATCGCCAGCGATGGTGCCGTCGCCTATTCCGAAGCTGCCACCGGCCACCGCAACGCCGCGCTGGCGCATTTCATGAAGGCACACGGCACCATCGACGGCCCGGTGGACACCACGCTCTCCACCTATTTCCACCAGTGCGCCATCGCCATGAGCTGCCGGCAACTCGCCCGCGCCGGGCGGTTCCTGATGAACGGCGGCATCGATCCTGCCACCGGGCACTGCATCGTCAGCCCGGAACGTGCCCGCCGCATCGCCGCGCTGATGCTGAGCTGCGGCCATTATGACGCCAGCGGCGAATTCGCCTTCCAGGTCGGCCTGCCGGCAAAATCGGGCGTCGGCGGCGGCATCCTCGCCATCGCCCCGGGCCGGGCCAGCATCGCGGTGTGGTCCCCCGGCCTGTCCCCGCAGGGCAATTCGCTGCTCGGCACCGCCGCACTGGAACGGCTGGCGCACGGCATGGGCTGGAGCGTGTTCAACCCGGATTGTTGAGAAACCCACCCCCAGCCCCTCCCGCTAGCGGGAGGGGCGCCATGTGTGCTGGCGGGGCGATCGTGCAGCAATGCTCAAGCTGCTCCCCTCCCGCTTGCGGGAGGGGCTGGGGGTGGGCCTACGCCGCCAAAACCCGCCGCCGCATTGCCGCGCCCGTCAGGCCAAAGCCGGCAATCAGCATCGCCCAGCTTGCCGGCTCAGGTACGGCCGCTCCCGTGATGCTCGACGAACGAACGAGAAAGCCACCATTGGTGAACTCGCCACCGATCATGCCGAGGTTGTTTATGGTGTTGCCCCACGTACCTTGAGGCCCAAAGACATGATAAGCGCCATCCTCCAATAATGTGGCACGACGGTTGCCTGGCGATCCCATTGTCCCAACAATCTGTCTCCGGTTGTTGATATCAGCGGGCTCGAAATGCGGCGTTATGGAAAAACGCTCGAAGCTTCCAGCGTTCCAGATGAATGCATTACCCCACCCGGTATGTCCGATAACATCTCCGCGGTCATTCATCCCGCTGACAGTCGTGAAATCAGACCATGGCGCGTCAATCGTTGTAAATATGCCATTGAAATATGTGAAACCGAAATATCTGCTCCCATCATAGAAACGACCGACAACTTTACCTGAAGAATTGATATCGGTTGCCGATGCGAATATCGCATTCGGAACCGACAGAATAGACAATGTTAAATTATTTATATCAAAAATCACGGGAACATCCTGAGAGCCCCAGTCGGAAAATCGCCCAACCACGACGCCTGAGTTGTTTATGGCCGATGGATAGAATGTTCGAGAATTGAAGTCGCTTCCGGTCGCTGGCGCCACATCAAGATATCTGAAATTTGGATCTGGCCGAATTGAACCGCCAAGTTGGCCAAGCCTGAATTGTTGTCCGCCGACGAGTGAAGACGTTCGGCTGTATGACCCAATGCCATAGGCTGGATTTCCATTCTGAAAATTATAGATATAGGCATGGGGTACGCCCCAAATGACCCAGTTCTGCTCACCAAACATTCCTACAAACTGACCAACATCATTGAGACCGGTTACAGAACCACCCCCTCTCAATTCATAACCCCCCCCAGTTCAGATCCGTTGGCACCTGAATAGGCGTCAGGGTCACAGTTTGAGCATCAGAAATCGCAGCACTTCCCAAAGCCAAGCCGGCCAGGGCAGAAATTGCAAATGACTTTACCATGACATTTCCAATCATCGTTGACACGTGAACAACAGATTTCGATCATCAGAGGTATTGCTACCAACCAGAAACCCATTGGCAAGCGACATTTTTTTTGACTATGAACCGGCACAAGTGAAGCAGAAATGAATCATGATTTTCTAACTCATCGATTCGGGACCCATTATACTGACGAATTTGCCTCGATTCGCGACCCATTAACCATGCTGGTTTCACGGAAAATTCACGGTTAACCATGATCTACGCAAAATGCCCCATCAAGCCGCAGAGCAGGCCATGACCAGCCCCTGGCTGCTGTCTGAAACGCAGATGCGCCGGATCGCGCCGCTGTTCCCGCTCGCCCATGGCGTGCCGCGGGTGGATGATCGGCGCGTTGTGTCCGGCATCATCTTCGTGCTGCGCCACAATCTGCGCTGGCGCGACGCTCCGGCCGCCTATGGCCCGCACAAGACGCTGTATAATCGCTTCATGCGCTGGAGCCGACTGGGGGTGTTCAATCTGATCCTGACCGAACTGGCGGCGCGGCCCGGTGGGCGCTTCACGGTGACGGCGGCGCATTTGCAGGCGCATACCACTGGCGCGCTGCTGCATGCGCAGGGGTTGTTTCCGGACGTGCCTTAGGCCCTTGCGGCGAAACCCACCCCCAGCCCCTCCCGCAAGCGGGAGGGGAGCCGTTCGGTCCATGCACAATCTGCTCCCCTCCCGCTTGCGGGAGGGGCTGGGGCTACCCCACCAGCGCCAGATGCGGCGGGTCGAGCGCTTCCTGCTCCACCCGGTCCGGCCCCAGCGCCCGCGCCAGGGCCGCTTCCAGGTCTGCATCGATCAGCCAGCGGCGGCCCAGCACCAGCCGCGCCGTGCCGGCGTCCGTCGCCACCTGCGCCACAAGTTCGCCGCGGCCCTGCGCCGGGTGTTTGGCCAGCACATCCAGCATGGCCGCCACCTCGTGCGCCTGTTCGAGCCGCACCACCAGCCGGCCGCGCGTGCGCTTGGCCAGTTCGGCCAAAGGCTGGAAACTGCGCAGCGTCAGCCGCGGCACATCGTCGGCATCGCGCCACTGCAATTCGACCGTCAGCAACAAGGCCGGCGCGTCATTCAGCATCGCCTCGACGCGCTCCTGCAACTCGTCTTCCCACAAGCTGACCACATATTGGCCAGAGCGGTCGGAGAAGGTCAGCATCTGATAGCGCCGGTTGCTGGCCTGGGTGGTGCGCCAGCGCCGTTCCTCCAGCCGCCCGGCCATCATCACGTTGCGCTTGCCGCCGCCCTGTGGGGCTGGCGTTGCCAGCGCATCGGCATGGGTGATCACCTTGTTGGCGACCAGCACATTGGCAAAGGCATCGACCGGGTGGCCGGAGAAGAAGAAGCCGAACGCTTCCTGTTCATGCGCCATGCGCTCGGCCTCGCTCCACGCCTGCGCCGGCACCATCAGCACCAGCCGGGCATGATCATCGCCGGCGCTTTCGCCGAACAGCGCCGCCTGCGCCGATTCGCGTTCCTGCGCCGCAGCGTTGGCGCTGGCCATCACGGCTTCGGCCAGCATGTGCACGCCGCCGCGATTGGGGTGCAGCGCATCGAAGCCGCCGCCGCCGATCAGGCTTTCCAGTTGGCGCTTGTTCAGGCCCCTGGGATCAACGCGCCGCGCGAAATCGGCGAGATCGCGGAACGGGCCATTGGCAGCCCGCTCGGCGACCAGCGCCTCCATCGCCTTGCGGCCGACGCCCTTCAGGCCGGCCAGCGCGTAGCGCACCGCAAGAGCAGAGCCATTGGCCTGCACGGTGAAATCCGCCGCCGACGCATTCAGGCAGGGCGGCAGCACCGCCACCAACCCACGCCGGGCATCATCGACAAACGCCGCCAGCCGGTCGCTGTTGTCGAGATCATATTCCATCGACGCGGCGTAAAACACGGCGCGATGATGCGTCTTCAGCCAGGCGGTGTGGTAGGAAATCACCGCATAGGCCGCCGCATGGCTCTTGTTGAAACCATAGTTGGCGAACTTCAGGATCAGATCGAAAATCGCCTCTGACGTCGCCGGGTCGATGCCGTTGGCGGCCGCGCCTTCGGCAAAGCGTGCCTTTTGCGCCACCATTTCGGCATGGATCTTCTTGCCCATGGCGCGGCGCAGGAGATCGGCTTCGCCAAGACTATAGCCGGCCAGCTCGCGCGCCAGGCTCATCACCTGTTCCTGATAGACGATGATGCCATAGGTTTCGCGCAGCGTCTTTTCCATCGCCGGGTGCAGCAAGGTCACCTTCTCGCGGCCGGCCTTGCGCGCCGCAAAGCTGGGGATATTTTCCATCGGGCCGGGGCGGAACAGCGCGCCGAGCGCGACGATATCGGCAAAGCAATCGGGCCGCACCTGGGTGAGCGCGCGGCGCATGCCTTCCGATTCAAACTGGAACACGCCGACCGTGTCGCCTTCGGCAATCAATTTATAGACCAAGGCGTCATCGGTGGGCAACGTCGCCCAATCGATATCGATGCCCTGTTCGGCCAGCATCCGCGCGGCGCGGTCGAGCACCGACAGCGTCTTCAGGCCGAGAAAGTCGAACTTGACGAGGCCAGCCTTTTCGGCGGCCTTCATTTCGAACATCGTCACCGGCATGTCGGATCGCGGATCGCGATACAGAGGCACCAGTTGTTGCAGCGGCCGATCGCCGATCACCACGCCGGCAGCATGGGTGGAGCTGTGGCGCGGCAGGCCCTCCAGTCGCAGCGCGATATCGACGAGCGCCTTGATCTTGGGGTCGCGCTCGACCTCGGCCATGAACTGCGGTTCGCCGGGCTGCTTGTTGCCATCCTTGTCGCGGCCCAGGCCCAGGGCGCGATCGAGCGTCCATGGATCGGCCGGCGCGTTGGGCACCAATTTCGCCAGCCGGTCGGTCTGGCCATAGGGGATCTGCAACACGCGGCCGACGTCTTTCAGCACGGCGCGCGCCTTCATCTTCCCGAAGGTGATGATCTGCGCCACCCGGTCCTTGCCATAGCGCGCCTGCACATAATCAATGACTTCGCCGCGCCGGGTTTCGCAGAAATCGATATCGAAATCCGGCATCGAGACGCGATCGGGATTCAGGAAGCGTTCGAACAACAGGCCATGCGCCAGCGGATCGAGATCGGTGATGGTCAGCGCCCAGGCCACCACCGAACCGGCACCGGACCCGCGCCCCGGCCCGACCGGAATGCCTTGCGCCTTCGCCCATTTGATGAAGTCGGCCACGATCAGGAAATAGGCGGCAAAGCCCATGTTGATGATGACATCCAGCTCGAACGCCAGCTGCTTGTCATGCGCGGCGCGCGCCTCGCCGGTCAGGCCAAGCAACGCCAGCCGCGCATCCAGGCCCGCGCACGCCGCCTCCCGCAGCGCCTCATCCTCGCCGCCAGCGGCCAGGCGCGGCAGGATCGGTTTGCGGCTGGGTGCCAGCACGGCGCAGCGCTGCGCCACGACAATGGTGTTGGCGATGGCTTCAGGCAGATCGGCGAACAGCGCGTGCCATTGCTTGGCGGATTTCAGCCAATGTTCGGGATTGGATTTGCGCCGGTCCTCGGCCTCGACATAGGCGCTGTCGGCGATGCACAGCAGCACATCATGCGCGGCGTGCATGTCGGCGGTGAGGAACTTCACCGGCGCGGTCGCAACGATCGGCAGATGCCGCGCCGCCGCCAGCCGCAGCAGCCCGGCTTCGCTGCGCAGCTCGATGGGATCATTGCTGCGCGAAATCTCGATATAGAGCCGGCCGGGGAACAGTGCTTCGAGGCTGTCGGCAAGCGCGTCGGCAGATTGTCCATCGGCCAGCAGCCGCGCCAACGCACCATCGGCACCGCCGGTCAGGCAGATCAGGCCATCGGTGCGGCCCTGCAACGTCTCCATCCGCAACACCGGATCGCCGGCGGATTCCGATTCCAGATGCGCGTCGGACACCAGAGCGATGAGATTGGTGTAGCCCGCCTCGCCTTGCGCAAACAGCACCAGCCAATCGACCGTGGCCCGGCCCAAGGGTGTAGATGTGCCCGGCCGTTCCACCGGCAGCAGTGCGCCGATCAGCGGCTGAACACCGGCATCCTTGGCGGCGGCCGAAAAATCCATGGCGGCAAACATGTTGGCACGGTCGGCCAGGCCGATGGCCGGGAACCCGCCGGCGCGCGCCGATTTGGCCAGTTGCTCCGGCTGAATGGCGCCTTCCAGCATCGAAAAGGCGCTGTGGCAACGAAGAGGGACGAATCCGGCGTGCGGCATGGCCTATCATGGCCGGCGTGGGCCTTGGGGGAAAGGGCGCTCGGCGACTTATCCACCACCGATTGTGGGTGCCGTTGGCGCCAACCCCTAAAGCGCCACCAGCCGCCCTTCATGCAGCGTCAGCACCCGATCCATCCGCCGCGCCAGCGCCAGATTGTGCGTGGCCACCAGGGCCGCCGCCCCCTGCCCGCGCACCAGATCCAGAAACGCCGCCAACACCAGCCCCGCCGTGGCTTCATCCAGATTGCCGGTCGGTTCATCGGCCAGCACCAATGCCGGCCGATTGGCCAATGCGCGCGCCACCGCAACGCGCTGCTGCTCCCCGCCGGACAATTGCGCCGGCTTGTGGGTGAGCCGCGCGCCGAGGCCCAGCGCCGTCAGCAATTCATCGGCGCGCGATGTCGCCGCGCGCGCCGGCACGCCGGCCACCATCTGCGCCAGCATGACATTTTCGCGCGCGGTGAAATCGGGCAGCAGATGATGGAATTGATAGACGAACCCCAACCGCTGCCGCCGCACGCGCGTGCGCCCCAGATCGTCGAGGCTGCCAACCTCCTCGCCACAAATCCGGATGCGCCCGGAAAAGCCGCCTTCCAACAGGCCAACCGCCTGCAACAATGTCGATTTGCCCGAACCGGACGGCCCCAGCAGCGCGACAATCTCGCCAGGCGCGACAGCCAGATCGACGCCGGTCAGCACATCGATGCGCGCGCCCGCCTGCTCGAAGCTCTTGGCGAGCCCGATCGTCTCCAGAACGGCCTCACTCATAGCGCAGCACCGTGACCGGATCAGTCGAAGCCGCCTTCCACGCCGGATACAGCGTCGCCAGCAGCGACAGAGCCAAGGTGAGCAACACGATGCCAAGCACCTCCATCGGATCGGTCTTCGCCGGCAGCAGGGTGAGGTAACGCACCGACGGGTCCCAGATGTCGGTGCCGGTCAAGCGGGACACGCCATCGACGATGCCCTGCCGGAACTGCAGCAGGCCAAAGCCCAGCACCAGCCCCGCCGCCACCCCGGCCGCACCGATGCTGGTGCCCACCATCACGAACACCCGCATCAGGGCCGCGCGGCTGGCGCCCATGGTGCGCAGGATGGCGATGTCGCGCGTCTTCGCCCGCACCAGCATGATCAACGACGAAAGAATGTTGAACACCGCCACCACGATGATGATGGAGAGCACCCAGAACATCACCGTCTGTTCGACCACCAGCGCCGAAAACAGCGCCGAATTGCTGGCCTGCCAATCGTTGACCACCGCGATGCCCGCCAGCTTCTGCTTCAGCGGATCGAGAATGCGCCCGACCTGATCAGGATCATCGGTCACCACCTCGATCATGCCGACCGCATCATCCAGCCGCATCAGCGTCTGCGCGTCCTCCAAGGGCATGATGATGAACGCCTTGTCATAATCATAGACGCCGACTTCGAACACCGCCGCCACCGTATAGGCGACGATGCGCGGCACGGTGCCGAACGGCGTCGATTGCCCGGCGGGGTTGATCAGGCTGATCTGCTCCCCCACCCGCACGCCCAATTGTTCGGCAAGGCGCGCGCCGATCGCCACGGTGCCCGCGCCCACCCGCATCGCATTCAGGCTGCCGCCGGTGATGTTGCTGGCGATGGTCGCGTTGGCGCGCAGATCATCCAGCCGCAGCCCGCGTACCACCACGCCCTCCACGCGCCCGCCATAGCTGCCCATCAACGGCTGTTCGATCATCGGCACGGCGCTGGTCACGCCGGGCAGCGCTTTCGCATCGGCCAACACCTGCGGCCAGTCTTCCAGCCGGCCGCCATAGCCCTGCACCACGGCATGGCCGTTCAGCCCGAGGATGCGATCGAACAATTCCGCCCGGAATCCGTTCATCACGCTCATCACCGCAATCAGCGCGGCAACGCCCAGCGCCACGGCCACCAGGCTGATCCCGGCGACGAGGAAGATGAAGCCCTCGCCCTTGCCCGGCAGCAGATAGCGCCGGGTGATCATGCGTTCGTAAGCGGTGATCATGGGGCGGTGATCATTCGGCGCCCGCGCCCCTCTCCCGGGCCGCCTCCGGCATCTCTCGACCTCTCCCCAGCGGGGAGAGGTGAACGATCACCTCTCCCCGCTGGGGAGAGGTCGACTCGCGCGCAGCGCGGCGGGAGAGGGGCGATGGCACGCCCTCCCCCAACCTCAAACCACCCGCCCCACAACCGCTTCGATCGGCACTTCCACCCGCTCGCCAGTCGCGCGGCGCTTCAATTCGACCACGCCAGCGCCAAGGCCCTTCGGCCCGACAATCACCTGCCACGGCAGGCCGATCAGATCGGCCGTCGCGAATTTCGCCCCGCCGCGTTCATCGCGGTCGTCGTACAGCACATCAACGCCGGCCGCCGTGAACTGCGCATAGAGCTTGTCACATGCCGCCGCACAGGCGCCATCGTCGGCGCGCAGGTTGATCAGCGCGACGCGGAACGGCGCCACCGCATCGGGCCAGACAATGCCGGCCTCGTCATGGCAAGCCTCGATGATGGCGCCGACCAGACGCGACACGCCGATGCCGTAACTGCCCATCAAGGGTGTGACGGGCTGGCCATCCTTGCCCTGCACGCTCACACCCAGCGGCGCGGTATATTTGTCGCCGAAGTAGAACAACTGCCCGACCTCGATGCCCTTCGATTGCTGCAATGCCGCGCCGCACGCCGCTTCAGCGGCCAGGTCCCGCTTTTCATCGGTCGCGGCATAATCGGCGTTCAGCCCATCGATGAACCCGGCGAGCGCCGTCGCATCGTCGGGATCGACGCCGGACGTGTCACGCGGCTTCAGCCAGTTTTCGTGGTAAAACACATCGCTTTCGCCGGTCGGGGCCAGCACGATGAATTCATGGGACAGATCGCCGCCGATCGGCCCGGTATCGGCCTGCATCGGAATGGCGTTCAGGCCCATGGTCGCAAAGGTGCGCAGATAGGCCACGAACATCCGGTTATAACTGTGCAGCGCGCCGGCATAATCCGCATCAAAGCTGTAGGCATCCTTCATCAGGAACTCACGGCCGCGCAGCACGCCAAAGCGCGGGCGCACCTCATCACGGAACTTCCACTGGATCTGGTAAAGATTGCGCGGCAGGTCGCGATAGCTTTTCGCGCCATTCTGGAAAATCGCGGTGAACAATTCCTCGGCCGTGGGGCTGAACAGCATTTCCCGATCATGCCGGTCGGTGATGCGCAGCATTTCCGGGCCATAGGCATCATAACGCCCGGATTGCCGCCACAGATCGGCGCCCTGGATGGTGGGCATCAGCACTTCGATGGCGCCGGCGCGATCCTGCTCTTGCCGCACGATGCGCTCGATATTGGCCAGCACGCGCTTGCCCATCGGCAGCCAGGCATAGATTCCCGCCGCTGTCTGCCGCACCATCGCGGCGCGCAGCATCAACTGGTGGGAAATCACCTGGGCTTCGCCGGGGGTTTCCTTCAGGACGGGCATGAAAAATCTGGACAGGCGCACGGGGCTTCTTTCGGCAATCGCGGATGAACGCGGCCTTAGCATTTCTGGCCCACCCGGCAACAGCATCGGCAACAACGCACCGCACCAACCGTGCGGGGCCAGAGTGTGACGTTAACGCCACAGTTCACGATTTCGTCACGCTTGGCGATTCTCACCGACTGACAGCGCAAAAGAATCGGCATATCAACTGCAACAGGATGACGGCCTGCAAGGGCCGGCGTCCGGGGAGAAAGGCGAAAGTCGTTTTCCACCGCCGCGCGCCGATCGCAAGGTCGCAGCTGCGCGCGCCGGCCGGGGCAGATGGGGGCATTTGGCTCCGGCCGGCGCAGGGTGGTGGTTCATCGTTCCGTCTCGTCGCGGAAGGCCCGGCCAGGCAACTGGCCGGGCCTTTTCGTTTTGGCCCCCGGATTTGATGAGGCCGCCCAAGGCAAGGCGCCGTGCCAAACTCCCGGCCAAAGGGAGACATTACCATGGCCTATGATCACATCACGGTGGAACGCGACGGCAAGATCCTGATCGTCACCATCAACCGCCCCGAACGCATGAACGCCCTGCACCCGCCGACCAATGCCGAGCTGGACAGCGTGTTCAACGATTTCGCCGCCGATCCCGATCTTTGGGTGGCGATCATCACCGGCGCCGGGGACCGCGCCTTTTCCGCCGGCAATGATCTGCGCTGGCAGGCCGAAGGCAATGCCATCACCGTGCCGCCATCCGGTTTTGGCGGGCTCACCACGCGCTGGGATCTCGACAAGCCGGTGATCGCCGCGGTGAACGGCGTTGCCATGGGCGGCGGTTTCGAAGTGGCGCTGGCCGCCGACATCATCCTGGCGTCCGACAATGCCACATTTGCCCTGCCCGAACCCAAGGTCGGCCTGGCGGCGCTGGCCGGCGGCCTGCACCGGCTGCCGCGCGCCATCGGCGTGTCGCGCGCGATGGCGATGATCCTCACCGCCCGCACGGTTTCCGCCGCGGAAGGCAAATCGCTGGGCTTCGTCCACGATGTGGTGCCGGCCGCCGATCTGCTCGCCGCCGCGCGCACGCTGGCCGCGGCGATGTGCGAACTCTCGCCGCTGTCGTTGCGCGCGTCGAAACAGGCCGTGCTGAAAGGCCTCGAAGCCCCCACCCTGCGCGCCGCTTACGAAGGCCAGGGCGCGTTTCCGGCCGTGCAGGCGCTGTTCCGCAGCGAGGATCTGCGCGAGGGTCCGCTGGCCTTCGCGCAGAAGCGCAAGCCGGTGTGGCAGGGGCGCTGACGGACCTTTCAGACATACGGGAGCCAGTCATGCTGGCGCAGGCCAGCATCCACCCTGCAGCAAGGCTCCCGCTCGGCAGTGGATGCTGGCCTGCGCCAGCATGACTTGGAGTTTGTGGAACGCGCGGTCATAAGGCGCCAACCTGCCCTGCAACCCGCCAACATACGATGGCCCCGCCTATGCTATCCACGGTCCACACCCCCGCGCCTGCCGGCCATGATCGCTGGCTGGTGCCGCCGTGTGCGCTGGCCATCCATCTGTGCATCGGCATGGCCTATGGCTTTTCGGTGTTCTGGCTGCCGCTCACCCACGCCATCGGCATCACCGACAGCGTCACTTGTGACAGCCTCACCCTCGCCACCGCGCTCGTCACCACGGCTTGCGACTGGCGGGTGAGCGATCTCGTCTGGGTCTACACCTTGTTCTTCGTCGTGCTCGGCGGGTCGGCGGCGCTGTTCGGTGGTTGGGTGGAACGGGTCGGGCCGCGGCTGGCCGGCCTGGTCGCCGCCGCCTGCTGGAGCGGCGGCATGGCGATCGGTGCGGTCGGCGTGCAGGTGCATCAACTGTGGTTGTTCTGGCTCGGCGCCGGGGTGATCGGCGGTATTGGCCTTGGCATCGGTTACATCACGCCGGTGTCCACGCTGATCAAATGGTTCCCCGATCGCCGCGGCCTCGCCACCGGCATGGCGATCATGGGCTTTGGCGGCGGCGCCATGGTCGGCAGCCCGGCGGCCGACCGCTTGATGAATTTTTTCGCCGGGCCAGACAGCGTCGGCGTCGCGCCGGCGATGCTTGTGCTGGCCACACTCTATGCGCTGGTCATGGCGGGCGGCGCGCTCGGCTTCCGCTTGCCGGCGCCGGGCTGGGTGCCGCCGGGCAAGACGGAACGCGCGGCCGGCGGGCGCCATGTGGCGCTGGCCGATGCCCACCGCACCCCGCAATTCTGGCTGGTGTGGGCGGTACTGCTGCTCAATGTCTCGGCATCGATCGGCATCATCGGGCTGGCATCGCCGATGGTGCAGGAAATTTTCGGCGGGCGACTATTTGGCGAAGCCGGCGTGCGGTTCGAGGATTTCACGGAGAGCCAAAAAACTGCCGCAGCCGCCGCCGGCGCCGGCTTTGTCGGCCTGATCAGCCTGTTCAACATCGCCGGCCGCTTCTTCTGGGCCAGCCTGTCGGATCGCATCGGCCGCAAGGCGATGTATGCCGCCATCCTGGCGCTGGGCGCGGCCAGCTACGGATTGGCACTGCCCGGGTTCTCGGCATCGGCGTCGCTGCCCTTGTTCCTGGCCTGCTTTGCGCTGGTGGCGTCGATGTACGGCGGCGGCTTTGCCGCGGTGCCGGCCTGGCTCGCCGATCTGTTCGGCACGGCAAATGTCGGCGCCATTCATGGCCGCCTGCTCACCGCCTGGTCCACAGCCGGCGTGCTGGGGCCGCTGCTCGTCGCCTATGCCCGCGATGCCGGTCTGGCCGCCGGCACGGCCCGCGAAGCGGTTTATGCGCCCATCTATCTGCTGATGGCGGCGATGCTGGCGCTGGGGCTGGTCGCCGCGCTGCTGGTGCGCCCGGTGGCGGCGCATTGGTGGCGAGGGGCGCCAGAAGTTGGGGCGACGGTTATGGCGGCTGCCGAAACGCCCGCGCCGGCCCGCTGGGGCCTGCGCGCGGCAGCGTGGAGCGCAATGCTGGTTCCGCTCGGCTGGGGCGCGTGGTTCACGGTGCGGAAGGTGCTGACGTTGCTGTGATGGGGGCGCTGTGATGGTGGCTCAGTCCCCTGAAAGAAAGGGGGCCACCCGTTGCCGGGCAGCCCCCACATTGTCATCCGGTCGCAAAAGGCCGGTGTCTGGTGTTCAGAACGCCACAACCTTGACTGTGGCCACCAGCGCGTTTGCGCCAATGATGAAGCAATGAGACACTGGATCACCTCCTTTCAGCTTGTTGAGCAGGAATTGAAGCTTCAGGGATAACGGCCATGATCGCAAGCGGAATAATCGCGCAGTTGCGCATCGGCCGCCCGCAGCCGCTGGCCGGCGCCCCCTTCCCCTCGGCCTATCGCCGCCAGCCGGTGAACGGCAGCGTCGCGGTGCAGGAACTGGGCCTCGCCGGCGATCAGGTCGGCAACCCGCGCGTCCACGGTGGCCCGGAAAAAGCCGTCTATGCCTATCCGCTGTCCGGCTATGCGACGTGGGCAACAGAGTTTCCGGCCATTGCCGAACGCTTCGTGGCCGGCGCGATGGGCGAGAATCTGGTGATCGATGGCCTTGATGAATCGATGCTGTGCCTGGGCGATGTCGTGCGCTGTGGCACCGCCACCTTGCAGATCGCGCAGATCCGCGAACCGTGCAGCACCTTTGCCATCGCGATCGGCACCAAGGCGGTGGTGAAGGCCATGGCAAGATCCGGGCGCTGCGGCTGGTATTTCCGCGTGCTGGAACCGGGCGCGGTGGCCGCCGGGGACAGGCATGACGTGATCGATCGGCCCAACCCGGCCTGGCCGATCAGCCGCTTCACGCCGATTGCGGCCGGCAAGTCGGGCCGGGTTGAAGAACTGGCCGAACTGGCGCTGCTGCCTGGCCTCAGTGGCTATTGGCGGGCAAAACTGGCGCAGCGGCTTGCATTGCAGCATTTGTCTGGGCAGCGCGGGCTGCCCTGAGCGCGCGCAATTCCAGGATCGCAAACAGGCTGGAGCCCAATGTGAACGGGATGAAGGTATACAGGATGCGGAACAGCGCCACCGCAGCCAGCACGCCGGCCTTTTCGGCTTCAGGCATCAGGCCGACAACGACCAGTTCGAACACGCCCAGCCCGCCCGGCGCATGCGCCAACGCGCCGGAGACCATGGCAACGGCATAGATGACCAGAAAGGTCAGCAGATCGGGCACGCCGGCCACCGGCAGCAGGAGGATGTAGAGCGCGCCGCCGGCAAGGGCGAGATCGAGGGTACCGATGGCAATCTGTTGCAGCGTCTGCTTGCCGTCGGGCAGTGCGAAGCGATAGCGCCACAATTTGAACTCGTGCTTCCACAAGCTGGTCAACACCGTGTAGGCCGCAACGCCACCAAGCAGCAGCGCGCCGGTCCATTCCTCGGCCTGCGGCGGCATCCAGGCGCGGATCGGCGCCGCAAGATCGGGCGCCACGATCAGGCCGAGCCCAGCCACGAAGATGATGCCCAGCCAGAAGGTCCAGCCGCACAACAGCACGATCATGGCAATATCAGCCGCACGGACGCCGACGCGGGTATAGATGCGATAGCGGACGGTGCCGCCGGTCAACACGGTGACCCCCAGCGTGTGGCTGATGGTGAAGCTGGAGAAGCTGGCAGCGGCCAGGGTCGGCCAACCGATCTTGTAACCCAGATGGCGGGTGGCAAACCAATCGTAACCAATCAGCACAACATAGGACAAGGCGGTGGAACTGGCAGCAAAGACGATCAGATGCGGCGGCGTCGCCTGGATCTCGGCCATCACCTGCGCCATGGTGACCTGGCCCGCGATCTTGTTCAGCCCCCAGGCGGCGAGGCCAAGCACCACCAGGCCCAGCGCGGCACCAGCCCAGCTTTTCCAGTTGGCACGGGGTCGCTGGTCCTGTTCTGCACCAGCCGCTTCATCCACCGATACGCCCAACATCTGTCCTTCCAACACCGGTGGGCCCGGAGGGATTCGAACCCCCAACCTAGCCGTTATGAGCGGCCAGCTCTAACCGTTGAGCTACAGGCCCCGACCCGGGACGTTCGCGGTTAGCCGATGGATGGTGATTTGGGAAGGCCGCGCCGTCGCAGCCAGATGGCGGGTGGTCGCACAGGCAAAAAAAGGGCCGGGTGCCTGTTCGGCACCCGGCCCTTCGATATGGCCCGGAAGGCGCCAGGGGGGGAGGAGGCGCGGTCCGGGCTGGCGGCTGCCGCAGGGGGGAGAGGCAGCCAGCCGGCCGGGAGCGCTGCAAGGAGGGGAGAGCAGCGGGCCCGGCGTTACCGCTATCGCGGCGACACCCTCTATTTAGGCGATGGCGGATTATATTGCAGTGCACAAAAAAGCTGTGCAGCCATGCACTCAGTGCATGGCGACATAATGACGCTACATGTCCAGCGCGGCGTTGGTCATCCGGGCCAGCAGGAAATCGCGCAGCGCCGCGATGCGCAAACTGCGTCGCAATTCAGCAGGATAGGTGAAAAAGGTACGAAACAGCGGGCCTTCCACATGCGGCAGCACCAGCTTCACCCGGCCGGATGACCGGATCAGATAGGTCGGCAAGGCCGCGATGCCGGCACCAGCTTCGACCGCCTGCAACACGCCGTGGCTGTTGTTGATGGTCAGCGCGGCTACGCGGGGATGGCCTTCATGGCCGAGTTCGAGGATCCAGTTGATGCCCTTCAGATAGTCTGGCGCAGCATCGCCATAGGCAATCAGCCGGTGATGATCGAGATCAGCCACGGTCTGCGGCTCGCCGTGGCGGGCGATATACTCAGGGCTGGCGACCAGATGGTGGCGGATCTCGGCCAGCGGGCGCTGCATCAGCTCCGACTGAAACGGGCGGTGGAAACGGATGGCGACATCGGCCTCGCGCTTGGCGAGATCGAGATCGGCATCGGTGAGCATCAGATGCACACTGATATCTGGATAAAGATCGAGGAAATCACCAAGCTGGCGCGCCAGCCAGGTGGAACCGAAGGAGACGGTGGTGGTGAGGCGGATGGTGCCGGTGGGGCGATCGCGGCTGGCATCAATGGCTTGTGCGGCCTTGTCGATGCGCTCGTGCATGTCGGCGGTGGCGGCGCGCAACTGCTCGCCTTCATGCGTCATGGCGAGGCCGCGGGCGTGGCGATGAAATAATTTGGCGCCCAGGCTTTCCTCCAGCGCCGCCACCTGACGCGACAGCGCCGGCTGGCTCATGTGCAGGCGCCGCGCGGCTTCGGTGAAGCTGCCGGCTTCGGCAACCGTATCGAACAGCCGCAGCTTTTCCCAATCGAGGCCCATGGCCGACTTCACCCCCTCCTGCCGTGCGACGCCAGCGCCAGCAGCCCCCCGCCGATCACGATGCAACCGACGACACCGGCGACGATCTTCGCCAGCAGCCCCGCGTGGCCGAACATCACGCCCAGCACACCCAGCAGCACGAAGGGCGCGAAAAACCAGCGCAGGAAGGTGCCGATCATTGCATCATCCGTGCGCCAGAAACCGCTCTGCTTCCAACGCCGCCATGCAGCCCATGCCGGCCGCCGTCACCGCCTGACGGTACAATTTGTCCTTCACATCGCCGGCGGCGAACACACCGGGGATGCTGGTCGCGGTGCTGTCCGGCGCGGTGATCACATAGCCTTCATCGTCCATCGTGACCTGCCCTTCGAACAGCGCGGTCGCCGGCACGTGGCCGATGGCGACAAACAGGCCATCGACCGGCAACGGCCGCGTGCTGCCGTCGCGCGTGTCCGCCAGCGTGATGGCTTCCACCTTCAACGGCATGTCCGTTCCGTGGACATCGGCGACTTCGCTGTACCAATGCGTCTCGACCTTGGGGTTCTCCAGCAACCGCGCCTGGTTGGTCTTGTCGGCACGCAGTTCACCGCGACGGTGGATCAGATGCACCTTGCTGGCGAACTTGGTTAGGAACAGCGCTTCTTCCACCGCCGTGTTGCCGCCGCCAACCACAGCAACCGTCTTGCCGCGGAAGAAGAACCCGTCGCAGGTGGCGCAGGCCGACACGCCGAAGCCGCGATAGCGCGTCTCGCCGGGCAGCCCCAGCCAGCGCGCCTGGGCGCCGGTGGCAATCACCAGCGTATCCGCCGTCCAGGCCTGGCCACTGTCGGTCTGCACGGCAAACGGCCGGTTCGACAGATCGACGCCGGTGACAATATCGGTGATGATCTCTGCGCCGGCATGCCGCGCCTGCGCCTCCATGCGCAGCATCAGATCGGGCCCCATCACCATGGTATCGCCCGGCCAGTTCTCCACTTCGGTGGTGATGGTCAACTGCCCGCCCGGTTGCAGGCCCTGCAGCAACACCGGCGCCAGCAGCGCGCGCGCGCCATAAACCGCGGCGGTATAGCCGGCGGGGCCGGAACCGATGATCAGCAACTTGGTATGGCGCAAACTCGTGGCGGGGGCAGTCATTCAACCGAATCTCCGAAAGGGCGCGCGCGGCCGCGCAGCGATGGAACCTGACTTAACCGGATTTGCCAGCATTTCCAGTCCGGCGGCCCCAAAGCGGCCGGGCTTGCCGAATCAGGCCGGATATCAGCCTGCATCTTGCGCGCTCGTGAAATAATGTTATCAATACCGGCCCGTAAAGCTTGGAGTATTGCTCTTGGTCCACCGCTCGCGTTTGCCGATCGACGATATCGACCGCGTGATCCTGCGCCATCTGCAGGCCGAAGGCCGGGTCACCAATGTCGATCTGGCCACCCGCGCCGGGTTGACCGCACCGCCTTGCCTGCGCCGCGTGCGGGCACTGGAAGAAGGCGGCGTCATCCGCGGCTATCACGCCGATCTCGATTCGGTGGCGCTGGGCTATGGCATCACCGTGTTCGCCATGGTCAGCCTGAAAAGCCAGGCCGAAGCGGATTTGCGCGCCTTCGAAGACCATATCGCCGCCCTGCCCCAGGTGCGCGAATGCCATATGCTGAACGGCGAGATCGATTTCATCCTGAAGGTGGTCGCCCACGATCTGCAGGAATTCCAGAAATTCCTGACCAGCGAACTCACCCCGGCGCCCAACGTCGAAAGCGTCAAGACGAGCTTCGTGATCCGCACATCGCTGTCACGGCCGGGCGTTCCGGTGGATTGAGCGCGGCCCGGCAAACAAATGTCCTACACGGACTGATTCTGTCATCATGGCTCGGCGTGGGATTCGTGCCGATGGCGGTTCTGTCACGATGACCTCGTCCGGGATGCTTGTCATTTATGGTTTTGGACGACTCTCCAACGCCCAATCCCGCCGGAATCGTCAAGAGTGGCAAAAGCCAAGGCCGGGTGTCGGGCTGCGGCGGCTCTTTCTCAATCAGGAATTTGATGACGGGTTCAGCCCGTCGGCGACCGCGTTCAGCGAAACGCAGCCGGCCTGATCAAAGTCTGCGCCAAGAGCAACCCGGCAAGGAACCCGCCGATATGGCCGGCGATTGCCAGTTGAAATCCCGGCCCGTTCATCACCAGCCCAGCCAGCAACTGGAAGGCGATCCACGCCGCCGCCAGCCCCAGCCCGCGCAGCAACGGGCCCTGGGGGCCCTGCCCGCCCAGCATCGCCTGTGCGCCGATCAAGGCTGAAATCGCCCCCGATGCGCCGACGGTCGGCACCATGCTCATCGGATGAATGGCCCATTCGGCCAGCGCCGATGCCAGCCCGCCGGCCAGATACAGCAGCCCCAACCGCCGTGCCCCTGCGATGGGTTCCAGCAAATTGCCCATGGCCAGCAACATGATCATGTTCATCGCCAGGTGCGGCCAGCCGCCATGCAGGAACAGGTGGGTGACCAGGCTGGCCAGCGCCGGCAGCAGCGCTGCATTGCCATCCAGTGCTAGTGTCAGGCGCAGCGGCACCAGGCCATAGTGCAGCAACACGGATTGGTTGATCGCCGGCCCGGCCAGAAACAGGGCCGCCGCCACCCCCAGATTGGCCAGCAGCATCACGCGTGTCAGATACGGTTCCACGCGCGCCGCCACGCCAAGTTCAGATGAATTCAACGCGATCGATCTGGTAATATTTGTCGCCCGACGGCGTGTGGACTTCAACTTCGTCGCCAACGAGGCGACCGATCAAGGCTTTGCCCAGCGGTGAGGAAAAGCTGATCCGTGACGATTTCACGTCGGCTTCATGCTGGCCGACGATCTGGTAGGTCACCGGCTTGTCGTCTTCATCCTGCAGATGCACGGTGGCGCCAAACACCACCTTGTCGCCAGACAGGGTCTTGGGATCGATCACGATGGCACGCGCCAGCATGTCTTCCAATTCGATCACCTGGGCTTCGATCTGACCCTGACGTTCCTTGGCGGCGTGATATTCGGCATTTTCCGAAAGATCGCCGTGGGCACGCGCTTCCTCGATGGCTTGCACCACCGCCGGCCGCTCCACTTCCTTCAGCTGCTTCAACTGCACCAACAGGGACTGGTGTCCGGTTGGCAGCATCGGCACCTTTTCCAACGTCGCCATGGCTTTTGTCACATCCTGCAAATCGGTTCAAAACGCTGCCCGCACCTGCTCATGCAGATCCGGCAGAGCAATGGCACACCACATACGAGTGTGTCAGGGGATACGATGATAGGATTGAAGCGGCCGCACTTCAAGCGGTTGTCGCCGCAGCGCAGCAATGGCCGCCACGGCCGCCCGGCTGGCCGGTGCCGTGGTGAAATACGGGATGCGGCCATAGAGCGCCGAAGCGCGGATCGACTGGCTGTCGGTCAACGATTGCCGGCCTTCGGTGGTGTTGAAAATCAAGGCGATATCGCCATCCTTGATACGATCGACAATGTGTGGCCGGCCTTCGGCCACCTTGTTGACCATCGTGACGGGGATGCCCGCCGCTGACAGCACGGCGGCCGTGCCTTCGGTGGCGACCAGGCCAAAGCCCATCGTCACCAGATCGCGCGCCGCGTCGATCATCTGCGGCTTGTCGCTGTCCTTCACCGAAATGAACACGTTGCCGGTTTCGGGCAGCCTTGTTGAGGCGGCGAGCTGGCTCTTGGCAAAGGCAGTGGCGAAATCGACATCAATGCCCATCACTTCGCCGGTGGATTTCATTTCGGGGCCGAGCACCGGATCGATGCCGGGGAAGCGCGCGAACGGGAACACCGCTTCTTTCACGGCGATATGATAGCCGACATTGCGCGGGCTGAGATCAAAACTGGCGAGCTTTTCGCCGGCCATCACCCGCGCCGCGATCTTGGCAACCGGAATGCCGGTGGCCTTGGCCGTGAACGGCACCGTGCGGCTGGCGCGCGGATTGACCTCGATCAGATAGACATCGCCGTCCTTCACGGCGAACTGGACGTTCATCAGGCCGGTCACCTTCAGCGCGCGGGCCAGCACGGCCGTCTGCCGCTCGATTTCGGCGATGATGTCGTCCGGCAGGCTATACGGCGGCAGCGAACAGGCGCTGTCGCCGCTATGCACGCCGGCCTCCTCGATATGTTGCAGCACGCCGGCCACATGCACGTCGGTGCCATCGGCCACGGCATCGACATCAACCTCTATGGCATCGCGCAAATAGCGATCGATCAGCACCGGCGACGTGCCCGACACCACCACGGCTTCGCGGATATAGGTTTCCAACTGGGCGCGGTTGTCGACGATTTCCATGGCGCGCCCGCCCAGCACATAGGATGGCCGCATCAGCACCGGATAGCCGATGGTTTCGGCCACGTTCAACGCCTCTTCGGCGCTGCGGGCGATGCCGTTGTCGGGCTGTTTCAGGCCAAGTTCCGTGATCAGCGCGGCGAAACGCTCGCGGTCTTCGGCCAGATCGATGCTGTCCGGGCTGGTGCCCAAAATGGGGATGCCGGCATCCTGCAAGGCCTGCGCGAGCTTCAGCGGCGTCTGCCCACCAAGCTGCACGACCACGCCGACCAGCTCGCCATTGCGCTGTTCGACATTCAGGATTTCCAGGACGTCTTCCGCGGTCAGCGGCTCGAAATACAGCCGGTCCGACGTGTCGTAATCGGTGGAGACGGTTTCCGGATTGCAGTTGACCATGATGGTCTCGTACCCGGCGTCGCCCAGCGCGAAGCAGGCATGGCAGCAGCAATAATCGAATTCGATGCCCTGGCCGATGCGGTTCGGCCCGCCGCCCAGGATGACGATCTTGCGCGCGGCGCTGGGCGCGCTTTCGCATTCCGGTTCGCCGAAGCTCGGCGCTTCGTAACTGCTGTACATGTACGGCGTCTTGGCGGCGAATTCGCCAGCGCAGGTGTCGATGCGCTTGAACACCGGGCGCACATTCAGCGCACGGCGGACGGCGGAGACATCGGCTTCGCTGCGCCCCGTCAACTGCGCCAAACGCGCATCGGAAAAGCCCATGGATTTCAGGCGGCGCAAGTCGGCGGCCTCGCTGGGCAAGCCGCCGGCTTTCACGCCGGCTTCGGCCTCGACCAGTTCCTGCATCTGGCGCAGGAACCAGGGTTCGAACTTGGCGATCTGGTGGATGCGCTCCACGCTGATCCCGGCGCGCAGCGCGTCCGCGGCGACCAGCAGGCGGTTGGGGGTCGGCTGCGACAGCGCCGCTTCGATTTCCTCGATCGACGCGCCGACCAGTTCCGGCACTTCATCGAAGCCGGTCAGGCCGGTTTCCAGCCCGCGCAGGGCCTTCTGGACGCTTTCCTGCCAGTTGCGGCCGATCGCCATCACTTCGCCGACCGACTTCATCGCCGTGCCGAGCAGCGGTGCCGAGCCCTTGAATTTTTCAAAGGCGAAACGCGGGATTTTCGTCACCACATAATCGATGGTCGGTTCAAACGACGCCGGCGTGGCGCCGGTGATGTCGTTCATGATCTCATCGAGCGTATAGCCGACCGCCAGCAGCGCCGCGACCTTGGCGATCGGGAAGCCGGTGGCCTTGGACGCCAGCGCCGAGGAACGGCTGACGCGCGGGTTCATCTCGATCACCACCAGCCGGCCATCCTTGGGGTTGACCGCGAACTGCACGTTCGACCCACCGGTTTCCACGCCGATCTCGCGCAGCACCGCGATGCTGGCGTTGCGCATGATCTGATATTCCTTGTCGGTCAGCGTCAGCGCCGGCGCCACCGTGATGCTGTCCCCGGTGTGGATGCCCATCGGATCGACATTCTCGATCGAGCAGATGATGATGGCATTGTCCGCGCGGTCGCGGACCACCTCCATCTCATACTCCTTCCAGCCCAGCACCGATTCCTCGACCAGCACTTCGGTGGTCGGGCTGGCGTCGAGGCCGCCGGTAACGATGCGGATGAATTCCTCGCGGTTATAGGCAATGCCGCCGCCGGTGCCGCCCATGGTGAAGCTGGGGCGGATGATGGTTGGCAGGCCGACATGCTCCAGCGCCGCCAGCGCTTCTTCCACGGTGTGCGCGATGCGGCTGATCGGGCTTTCCAGGCCGATCTTGTCCATGGCGTCACGGAACTTCAGCCGATCCTCGGCCTTGTCGATGGCTTCGGCATCGGCGCCGATCAACTGGACATTGTATTTTTCCAGCGTGCCATCCTTGGCCAGCGCCAGTGCGGTGTTCAGTGCCGTCTGCCCGCCCATCGTCGGCAGCACCGCATCCGGACGTTCTTTCTCGATAATGCGCGCGACGATTTCCGGGGTGATCGGCTCGACATAGGTGGCGTCGGCCAGCTCCGGATCGGTCATGATCGTCGCCGGGTTGCTGTTGACCAGGATGATCCGATAGCCTTCCGCCTTCAACGCCTTCACCGCCTGCGTGCCCGAATAATCGAACTCACAAGCCTGGCCGATGATGATCGGACCAGCGCCAATGATCAGGATGGATTTGATGTCGGTGCGTTTGGGCATCAGTTGTTCCGGATATTTGCAACATGCAAGCCAAGTGCATGATCGATGCTACGGGCAACGCCGTCGAGGTTGGCGAGCACGTCGGCCGCAGCAATGCGCAGGACGCGATAACCTTGGGTTGTCAGCCAGAGATCGCGGCGCTGGTCATGCGTGTGCGTTTGTTGATGGGACTGGCCATCAACTTCGACAATGAATTTTTCACGACGAGCAGCGAAATCAGCAATATAGATGCCAATCGGCACCTGACGGCTGAATTTCCAGCCGTTCAAGCGACCCGCACGCAGCACGTTCCAAAGCCGGGCCTCTGGCGGCGTCATTTGATGCCGCATCGCCTTGGCACGCCCACGCTGCGCCTCCATCACCTCCCCCCGCCGGGGGGAGGTCGAGAGACGGCGCGCAGCGCCGGCCCGGGAGGGGGGGTGAGCGCCGGCTGTGGTGACGCTGGGCAACCCCTCTCCCGGGCCGCCTTCGGCGTCTCTCGACCTCTCCCCAAGGGGAGAGGTGAACGCCTCTCCAGCCACGCTCACGTGAGCCCCCAGACGAACTTCTCGAACAGATAGTGGCTGTCCTGCGGGCCTGGGCTGGCTTCGGGGTGATATTGCACGCTGAACGCCGGCCGATCGGTGAGTTCCAGCCCGGCCAGCGTGCCATCGAACAACGAAATATGCGTCGGCCGCGCCGTCGCCGGCAGCGTCGCGGTGTCGACGGCAAAACCATGGTTCATCGACGTGATTTCCACCCGGCCATCGGAAAGCCGCTTCACCGGATGGTTCGCGCCGCGGTGGCCTTGCGTCATCTTCAGCGTCTTTGCGCCCACCGCCAGGCCGAGCAATTGGTGGCCGAGGCAGATGCCGAACAGCGGCAGGCCGGCGTTCAGGATCTTCTGGATGGTCGGCACGGCGTGGATGCCGGTGGCGGCCGGGTCGCCGGGGCCGTTCGACAGGAAGATGCCGGCGGGCTTCAGCGCCATGATCTCGTCGAAGGTCGCGGTGGCCGGCACCACCGTCACCCGTGCGCCGGCGGCGACCAGGTTGCGCAGGATGTTGCGCTTCATGCCATAATCGATGGCCACGACATGCGGGCCGTTCGGGTTGCCGCTGTGCACGGCATAGCCGCCCTGCAGCGTCCACAGGCCATCGTCCCACGTGTAATTCTGCGTGGCGCTGATCACGCTGGCGAGGTCCATGCCTTCCAGGCCCGGCCAGCCGCGCGCCTGATTGAGCAGATTCTTCACGTTGAACTGCCCGGCGCGGTTGTGGGCGATCACGCCGTTGGGGGCGCCGCCTTCGCGGATGCGCTTGGTCAGCGCGCGGGTATCCACGCCCGATACGCCGATGCGGCCCCAGGCGCGCATCCAATCATCGAACCGGCGCTGCGACCGGAAATTGGCCGCCGCCGTGACCGGTTCCCGCACCACGCAGCCCAGCGCGTGCGGGTTGGGCGATTCGATGTCATCGTTGTTGGCACCGACATTGCCGATGTGGGGAAAGGTGAAATTGATGATCTGCCCGGCATAGCTGGGATCCGACAGCACTTCCTGATAGCCGGTCATCGCGGTGTTGAAGCACACCTCGCCCACTGCGGCCCCTTCGGCGCCGAAGCCATGGCCCCAGATCACGCTGCCATCGGCCAGCACGAGAACGCCAGTCGCGCCTTTGGGTTGGACAGGCGCTTTGGCGACGGCCATGCAGTGATTCCTTTTGTCAGGCGGGCAAACGGCCGGGCGGATAAGGTCCACCGCTGTGCCCGTCAATCTATTCTTTCGCGGTTCAAGACGCTATCGACCGGCAAACATCAACCCGCAATTTTCAGATCGGAACCCGCCATGCTGCGCGATGCCATCAAAGCCGCCACCACCGACGCCATGAAGGCGCGGGACACCGCCCGCCTGGGTGCTCTGCGCCTGATCAGTTCCACCCTGAAGAACAAGGATATCGAATTGCGTACCGGCGCCGCGCCGGCCGATGATGATCTGATTGTGGTGGACGTGCTGCAGAAAATGGCCAAGCAGCGCCGCGAATCGATCGAGATGTATGTGGCCGGCAACCGCGCCGAATTGGCCGATGCCGAACGCGCCGAACTCGGCGTGATCGAAAGCTTCCTGCCGGTGCAGATGGACGAGGCCGAAGCGATGACCGCCATCCAGGCGCTGGTCGCCGAATTGGGTGCCACCAGCGTGAAGGACATGGGCAAGGTGATGGCCGCCGTGAAGGCGCGCTTTGCCGGCAAGCTCGACATGAGCAAGGCGAATGGGCTGGTGAAGGCCGCGCTGGGTTGACCCTCTCCCCCGCCTTCCTCGATGAATTGCGCGCCCGTGTTCCCGTATCGGGCGTGGTCGGGCGGCGGGTGAAGCTGACGCGGGCCGGGCGGGAGATGAAGGGCTGCTGCCCGTTCCACAACGAGAAGACCCCCAGCTTCTACGTCAACGACGACAAGGGCTTCTACCACTGCTTCGGCTGCGGTGTGCATGGCGATGTCATCAAGTTCCTCACCGACAATATGGGCATGCCGTTCATGGAGGCGGTCAAGCAGCTCGCGTCAGAAGCCGGCCTGGAAGTGCCGGCCGCCTCGCCCGAAGCCCAGGCGAAAGCCAAGGTCGCCGACAGCCTGTCCGAGCTCACGACACGCGCTGCCAAATGGTTCCAGGCGCAGCTCGCCGGCGAAGCCGGTGCGGCGGCGCGTGCCTATCTCGATCGGCGCGGCGTGTCGCCCGACCTCGCCAAACGCTTCGGGCTGGGCTTTGCGCTGGACGGTCGCACGGCGCTACGCAGCCACTTCAATGATGTGGAGGCCGACAAGCTGCTCGAAGCCGGGCTGATCGGCAAATCGGACCAAGGCGAAATCTTCGATCGCTTCCGCGGCCGGCTCATGTTCCCGATCCGCGACCGCCGCGGGCGCGTGGTCGGCTTTGGTGGCCGCGCGCTGGGCGATGTGCAGCCCAAATATCTGAACTCCGCCGATGGCCCGCTGTTTGACAAGGGCCGGCTGCTCTACAATCTCGATCTCGCCGGGCCGGCCGCCCGCCAGAGTGGCCGGCTGATCGTCGTCGAAGGCTATATGGACGTGATCGGCCTCGCCAATGCGGGCATCGCCGAGGCGGTTGCGCCGCTTGGCACCGCGATGACGGAAACCCAGATCGCCCTGGCCTGGCGGCTGGTCGATCAACCCATCCTCTGCTTCGATGGCGACGGCGCCGGCCTGCGCGCCGCCACCCGCGCCGCTGGCCGGGCGCTGCCGCTGCTGAAGCCCGGCAAGTCGCTGCGCATCGCCACACTGCCGCCGGGGCAGGACCCGGATGATCTGTGCCGTTCGGGGGGCGCTGCCGCGTTCGAAGCCGTGCTGGCCGCTGCCGTGCCGCTGATCGATCATATCTGGGCCAGCGAGACCGCCGGGCTGGAGGTCGCAATCCCGGAACGCCGCGCCCAAGCCCGCACAAGGCTGCGCGAAGCCGCCGCGAGCATCGCCGATCCCGATGTGCGCAGCCTGTATCAAGCCGAGTTCAACAATCGTTTTGAAGCCGCCTTCCTGTCGCGCCCGGCGCGCGCGCCCTGGCAGCCGCGCCAGCCCGGCGATAAATGGCAGCCACCGGTGCCCGGCGCCTCGGCGGCGCTGAAGGCGCTGGTCAGCAGGGATCGCGACCCGTTGCTCACCGCCGTGCTGGCCGGTCTGTTGGTGCGGCCCAGCCTGGCCGATGCCCATGCCGACGCCCTGGCCGGGCTGCCGCTTGGCGATCCGGAGGAAGCCGCCCTGTTGGCCGAAGTGCTGGCGGCAACGGCCAGCGGGCTGGGCCTTGAATCTGCTGGCCTGGCCGCCCATCTGCACAGCATCGGGTTGGGGGAAACCGCCCGGCGCGTGCAGGCCATGAACCGGCTGGCTTTCTCGTTCACGCGGGCGGATGCATCGGCAGATGTGGCCGATGCGGATTTCGGGCTGGCGCTGCGCCAGGCCACGGCGCGATCGGCCTTGCTCGCCGGTTTGGCCGAAGCCACGACGCGGTTTCAGCACAGCCTGTCGGAGGCGGATTTCGAAGCGCAGCAGGCCTTGCGCCAGGATATGGAATCGCTTGACGCAGCGATGATGAAGCTGGTGGAATCGCGGCGAGAGGATTAAGGAGCCTGTATAATACGCGGGCAGTTTGAACCTGCTCCGCCCGCGCAAACAGCCGGGCGGGCGGGCTGTTGTATGTTAAGACGGTTCGGTTGGCACGGTTCGCCATGTGCGTGAGAAGATTTTTGCCGGTGCAGGTCCCTGCCTCGGCCAGATGCAAGGATGCAAAATCGGATGGCCAAAGCTGGCGCCAACGAAGCGGTCGATCCCAAGGCTGAGGGCGATGCCCCGCTGATCGACCTGAACGAAGCCTCGATCAAGAAGCTGATCGCCCGCGCCAAGAAGCGCGGATACATCACTTATGACGAAATCAACGAGGCCCTGCCCCAGGATCAGATGACCAGCGAGCAGATCGAGGACATCATGTCGTCGATCAACGAGATGGGCATCAACATCGTCGAGAACGACGACACCTCCGACGAAGCGGAAACCCCCGAAGAGGCCGAGGACGAACCGGAAGCCGTCGATGGCGATCTGGCGCCGGCGCCGGTCGCCGTGGTCAAGGCCCCGCTGGATCGCACCGACGATCCGGTGCGCATGTATCTTCGCGAGATGGGCGCGGTCGAACTGCTCAGCCGCGAAGGCGAAATCGCCATCGCCAAGCGCATCGAGGCCGGCCGCAACACCATGATTGCCGGGCTGTGCGAAAGCCCGATGACCTTCCGCGCCATCATCGATTGGTCGAACGCGCTGAACGAAGGCCGCATGCAACTGCGCGAGATCCTCGATCTGGAAGCCATGCTGGCCAAGGTTCCGGGTGAGGACGGCGAAGAAGTGGCCGAAGGCAGCGACCTGCCCACCGTGCAGTTCAAGGAAGACGAAGAACCGGAAGCCGAAACGCCGGCCGCCGACGAAGAGGATGAATTCACCGAGCGCCGGGCGCCGCAACGTGCCGCCGAAGCCGAGGAAGACGACGAAGGCGGGCTGTCGCTGGGCCAGATGGAAGAGCAGCTCAAACCGGCCGCCCTGGAGAAATTCGCCGAGATCACCGGCACCTACAAGAAGTTCCAGAAGCTGCAGGAAGCTCGCCTGTCGGCCATTCATGGTGGCCCGGCCTTTGCCGGCGGTGACGAGAAGAAATACCAGAAGCTGCGCGAGGAACTGACGCGCGGCGTGCAGTCGATCCATTTCAACAACAACAAGATCGAGCTGCTGGTTGAATCGCTCTATACCCAGAACAAGCGGCTGATGGCGCTGGGCGGCAACATGCTGCGCCTGGCCGACAAGCATCGCATCAACCGCAAGAATTTCCTGGATGAATATGTCGGCAACGAGCTTGCCGAAGGCTGGCTGCCGCGTGTGGCCGCCATCGACAAGAAGTGGGCGGCCTTCGTTCAGAGCGAAGGCGCATCGGTTGAACAGAACCGCCGCGAGCTGGCCGGCATCGCCGAAACCACGGGTGTCGACCTGGGCGAATTCCGCCGCATCGTCAACATGGTGCAAAAGGGCGAGCGCGAAGCCCGCATCGCCAAGAAGGAAATGGTTGAAGCCAATCTGCGCCTCGTGATTTCCATCGCCAAGAAATACACCAATCGCGGTCTGCAATTCCTTGATCTCATTCAGGAAGGCAATATTGGCCTGATGAAGGCGGTGGACAAGTTCGAGTATCGCCGCGGGTACAAGTTCAGCACCTATGCCACCTGGTGGATCCGCCAGGCCATCACCCGCAGCATCGCCGATCAGGCGCGCACCATCCGCATTCCGGTGCACATGATCGAAACGATCAACAAGCTGGTGCGCACCAGCCGGCAGATCCTGCACGAAATCGGCCGCGAGCCGACTCCGGAAGAACTGGCCGAACGCCTCTCCATGCCGCTGGAGAAGGTTCGCAAGGTGATGAAGATCGCCAAGGAACCGATAAGTCTGGAAACGCCGATCGGTGACGAGGAAGACAGCCATCTCGGCGATTTCATCGAAGACAAGAACGCCGTCATCCCGGTGGATGCCGCGATCCATGCCAATCTGAAGGAAACCGTCACCCGCGTGCTGGCGTCGCTCACCCCGCGTGAAGAACGCGTGCTGCGCATGCGGTTCGGCATCGGCATGAACACCGATCACACATTGGAAGAAGTCGGCCAGCAGTTCAGCGTGACCCGCGAGCGTATCCGTCAGATCGAGGCCAAGGCGCTGCGCAAGCTGAAGCACCCGTCACGCAGCCGCAAGATGCGCAGCTTCCTCGACGTCTGAGTGTATTGCTCTTGCAATACACAAAAAGGGCGGTAAGGTCACGGCATGCGCCTTGTCCTTGCCGCCCTTTCGTTTCTGCTCGTCGTTGCTGCGGCCCCTGCTCCTGATCCGCTGTTGCAGCAGATCGTGGCGGGCGCGCGCGCGGTGCCGCCTGCCAGTGCCCGCTGGGAACGCGCCCTGAAACAGTCGGGCCAGGAAGCCGGCGACAGCCGCACCGAAAGCCACAGCCGCACCGAGCGCTGGGATGGCAAGCAACTGACCCTGATCAATGTCGATGGCAAACCGCCAACCGCCGATGACATCGCCAGCCATCGCAAGGCCAGTGCTGGCCGGCCGCTGCCCGGCTATCATCGGGTGGCAGATTATTTCGGCACCGGCGCCATCCGCAGCCAGGATGCGCAAGGGCGGATGTTCTACCGGGTCAACGGCCTGCCCAAGGGCAGCATCAACATCGGCAGGGATATTTCCGGCAGTCTGGTTGCAGAGGCCCTGATCGACAACAGCGGGCCGCAGCCCTTTGTCAGCCGACTGCGCATCACCTTGCCAAAGCCGCTGGGCTTGATGTTTATGGCCCGGCTGGACAGTTTCGAGGCGGTCTCGGAATATCGTCTGGTCGGCGGCCGACCGATGCTGGTACGCCAGACCCAGGTCATCGCCGGCAAGCAGATGGGCAAATCAGGTACCAGCCGCAGCGAAAGCCTCTACACGATATTGGGGTGATCGCATCCGGTTCACACCCCAGCAAGGTCGTGAGGCCATTGGCTGGGACGCCTTCGCCAATCCGCGCCGGGCCGATGAACGTGATGCCATTGCAACTTGTGGCATAACGCCGCGAACGCTAGGCATCTGCAGATGAGCCACCATCGTCGCACGCTATTGCCGGCCGTCGCCGGCCTGCTCGTGGCCGCAGCGCCGCCGCCCGATCTGGGGCTGGTGCGCGACGCCATCATCGCCGAAGCAAGCCGCATTGAACCGGCTGCGCTGGCCTTTGATCGCACCACCACGGCGACCAAGCACAGCCCGCTCGGCAGTGAGAAAAGCGTCACCATCGAACGTTGGGATGGCAAGGGCTGGACCCTGGTCAGCGTGAACGGCAGCACGCCCAAATCATCCCACCGCCGATATTTTCAAAGGGCCACCGTAAACGCCCCGGTGCCGGGCTATCATCGCCTGGCAGCGATGCTGACCGCCGCGGGCGAGATCAGCACCGACGAAAAGGGCCGCAAGATCCTGAAAATTGCGGTGCTGCCGGCGGCTTCGGTGCGCAGCGAGAGCGACGATGTTTCCAGCCACCTGTCGGGTGAGGCCGTCATAACCACCACCAACGGCAAGCCCTGGGTCAGCCAGCTCAATCTGAAGGCCCGTGAGCCCTTCAAGCTGGGTGGCCGCATCAAGGTCACCGAATTCCGGCAGACACTTGATTTCGGCCTCGGCCCCAATGGAAGGCCGCGACTTACCGGTCAGAGCGCGCTGAGCAAGGGCCAGATGTTCGGCTTTGGCGGCGGCGAGGTGAATCAGGTCACCTACACCTACCGCTGAAGCGTCATTTGACGGGCAGCGGCGCGCGATAGGCTTCGCCCAGCGCGGCCTCGATATCCGCCACCATGATCGCCCGGCTGGCCTGCGCCGCAAACAGCGCATCGGCCGGGGTGACAAATTCCAGGATGCTCAACCGGTTGACCAGGCCGACCCGCGCTGTCCCAGGTATGGTGAGTTGCGCCAGTACGGCAAAGCGATCCTGGCCCTTGGCCGCTGCCGCCTTCGCCGCCGCCACCAGCAAGGCTTCAGCGGCCGTGTCGATCGCCGCGGTCCGCGATGCAGTGATCCCGGTTGCGGTGCCGTCACGCACCGGCTTTGGCTGCATCAGCTTGGATGTGGGCAGCATCGCCTTGCCGAACTCGCTGGCCTCGCTGGCCTCTTCCCAGCGTGGCAGCATTGTCACCAGCACATTCAACACGCCCTTGCCGGTCAGGTTTTCCCGCGCCACCTTGACAGCATCGGTACGGATCTTGGCCGGATCAAGGCCTGGTGCCGCACCCGCTCCGGCCTTGGCCTGCACGTTGGCGATGACGGCCGCCGTCAGCGCGGCCGGTGACAACCAGCGCGGCCGGCCGGCCAGATAGCCCTTGGCCTCTTCCAACTGGCCCGCGTTCAGCGCCAACTGCGCCTTGGCCAATTGCACCAGTTCATCGGCACGGGCCACCTGCTGGGCGGCCGTTTGCGCGGCCTGATCGGTGCCGCCGGCCTTGGCCGCCAGTTCATCGATATCCTGCGCGGCGCGAGCCAGAGTCGTCTGCGCCGCGGCCGATTCGCCGGCCAGAGCCTGCACGGCGGCTTGGCGCGCCAGAATGACGACGCCCGGTTTCGTCAGCAGCGCCACGAGTTGGGTCAGGCTGGCCGCTGCCCCTTTCCAATCGCCGGCGCCTTCCAGATGCTGGGACTGGCGCACATTGGGTTGCAGCCGCCATTGCCGATCCAGCAACTGGCGCTCGTCTGGCGAGATCTCGGCGGTCAACGCCATCAGCCGCAGCGCCTCCTCGGCCAGGAAATTGCCCTGCGGCCGGGCAGTGGCCGCCTTGAACATCAACGTCTCGGCTTCGGACTGCTTGTTCTGGGACAAGAGCGCCAGCGCTTCCAACACGTTGGTGCTGGCGCCAACGTTGCGATCGAAATGCGCGCGCACCAGGGGGGTCAGATCGACCTGACGGGCGGCGCGCGCATCGGCAATGGCCTCGTCGAACCGGCCCATTTCGAACTGGCGCACACCGCGCATCAACAATACCTCGGCGCGGCGCACCGGATTGCTGGTGGTGCGGCTGTCGGCCAGGGCTTCGGTGCAGGCGGCAATGCCCTTGTCACCGGGTTCGCGCGCGGCCGGATTGTCGGCTTCGGCACTGCCGAACAGCCCCAGAGTGCCAAGCACCAGCAAACCACGCCCCACCTGCTCGCCCGGCGTCTGACGGCGGCCATAGCCGTCGCAGCGGATGAGCGCCGACGGTGCAGCCAGCACCGGCACGGCAGAAAAAAGGATGGAGCCGGCAACAGCCCAGCCAAACCAACGCTTCATGTATGACCCCTCAAGCGATTCGTTGCGGCCTTTTGGCATTTCGGTTGCCCTTGGCACAATGACAGGATTGCGCCCGAACCTGCCCGACTTTAACTCTTGGCCGCAGAAGAGGATGTTCCATGCGCTTTGTAGGCACCACCGGTTATGTCGCCACCGATGATCTGAAGGTTGCGGTCAACGCCGCCGTCACCCTGCGCCGGCCGCTGCTGGTGAAAGGGGAACCCGGCACCGGCAAGACCGTGCTGGCCCAGCAGATCGCCAACGCCTTCGATGCGCCGCTGATCGAATGGAACGTCAAATCCACCACGAAGGCGCAACAGGGCCTGTATGAATATGATGCCGTGTCCCGCTTGCGCGACAGCCAGCTCGGCGATCCGCGCGTGTCGGACATCAACAATTATATCCGGCGCGGCAAAATGTGGGAGGCCTTCACCAGTCCGCAACTGCCGGTGCTGCTGATCGACGAGATCGACAAGGCCGACATCGAATTTCCCAACGATCTCCTGACCGAACTCGATCGGATGGAATTCGACGTGTATGAAACCGGTGAGCGGGTGAAGGCCGCGCAGCGCCCGATCGTGATCATCACCAGCAACAACGAGAAGGAACTGCCCGACGCGTTCCTGCGCCGCTGCTTCTTCCACTATATCAAGTTCCCGGATCGCGAGACGATGGAAGCCATCGTGCGCGTGCACCACCCGAACATCCAGCGCGCGCTGGTCGGCGAGGCGCTCAACATCTTCTTCGACATGCGCGAAGTGCCCGGCATGAAGAAGAAGCCGAGCACCAGCGAACTGCTCGATTGGCTGAAATTGCTGATGCACGAGGATCTGCCGATCGAAGTGCTGCGCAATCGTGATACCAAGACCCTGATCCCGCCGCTGCATGGCGCGTTGCTGAAGAACGAGGCGGACGTGATGCTGTTCGAGCGGCTGGCCTTCATGAGCCGGCGCGGCCAGTAAAGAAGACGGCGGCTCTCCGGGTGGAGCGCCGCCGCCTTCATTGGATGCTTGCAGCTTAGCGGCCGAACCGGTCGTTCGCCATCACCTTGGTCCAGGCGTGCGCGAAATCCCGCACCATCTGGGCATGGCCATCGGCAGCACCATAGACTTCGGCCACGGCGCGCAGTTCGCTGTGCGAACCGAACAGCAGGTCGACCGGGCTGGCCGTCCACTTGGCTGCGCCGGTGCTGCGATCGAGACCGTCATACTGGCCTGTCGTCGCGGACTTCTGCCACTTGGTGTCCATGCCGAGCAGATTGACGAACCAGTCATTGCTCAGCACGCCCGGACGCGCGGTGAACACACCCACCTTGCTGCCACCAGCATTGGCATCCAGCACACGCAGGCCGCCGATCAACACGGTCATTTCCGGCACGGTCAGGCCCAGCAGATTGGCGCGGTCGATCAACCCTTGCGTAGGGTTGTAGTGGCTGTCCGCGGTCCAATAATTGCGGAAGCCATCGGCCTTGGGCTCCAGCGCGGCAAAGCTGGTCACGTCGGTCTGCGCCTGCGACGCATCGGTGCGGCCCGGCGTGAACGGCAAACTGATGGCCACGCCAGCATCCCCAGCAGCCTTCTCCACCGCCGCATTGCCGGCCAGCACGATCAGATCGGCAAGGCTGATCTTGCGGCCACCCGGCGCGGCCTTGTTGAAATCGGCCTGCACCCGGGCCAGCACGGGCAGCACCTTCGCCAGTTCAGCCGGATTGTTCACCGCCCAATCCTTTTGCGGAGCCAACCGCAGCCGGGCGCCATTGACGCCGCCGCGCATGTCGGTGCCGCGGAAGCTCGCCGCCGCCGCCCAGGCGGTGCGCACCAGTTCCGGCACGCTGAGGCCGCTGGCCAGCACATTGGCCTTCAGGCTGGCCACGTCAGCCTCGACCACCAGCGGGTGATCGACGGCCGGCACCGGATCCTGCCAGATCAGCACTTCCTTGGGCGCATCCGGGCCGATGTAGCGGCCACGCGGGCCCATGTCGCGGTGGGTCAGCTTGAACCAGGCGCGGGCAAAGGCATCTTCAAAGCCCTTGGGGTTCTTCAGCCAGGCCTGCGTGATCTTCTTGTAGGCCGGGTCCATGCGCAGCGCGAGATCGGTGGTGAACATGATCGGTGCATGGAACACGCCCTCGCGGTGCGCGTCCGGGACGAACTTCTTGTTGGCCGCATCCTTGGGTTCCCACTGGATGGCCCCGGCCGGGCTCCTGGTCTGCACCCATTCGTTGCCGTATAGATTTTCCAGATATTGCATGGTGAACTGGGTCGGGCTGGCCGACCAGGCGCCTTCCAGGCCGGAGGTGATGGTATCGGCGCCCTTGCCGGTGCCATATTTGTTTTCCCATCCCATGCCCTGCTTTTCCAGCGCTTCGCCGGCCGGCTCCTTGCCGACATTGCCGTCGGGCTTGGCGGCACCATGCGCCTTGCCGAAGGTGTGGCCGCCGGCGATCAGCGCTGCGGTTTCCTCATCATTCATCGCCATGCGGCCGAAGGTTTCGCGGATGTCCTTCGCGGCGAGCAGCGGATCGGGGACGCCGTTCGGGCCTTCCGGGTTCACATAGATCAGGCCCATCTGCACGGCGGCGAGCGGGTTCGCCAGCTTGCGGCCTTCGCTGTAACGCTTGTCGTCCAGCATCTTGGATTCCGGGCCCCAATAAACCTTGTCGGCTTCCCAATCATCCTGGCGACCGCCGGCAAAGCCGAACGGCTTGAAGCCCATGGTTTCCAGGGAGACATTGCCGGCCAGCACCATCAGATCGGCCCAGCTCAGCGCCCGGCCATATTTCTGCTTCACCGGCCACAGCAAGCGACGCGCCTTGTCGAGATTGGCATTGTCCGGCCACGAGCTGAGCGGTTCGAAGCGCTGCTGGCCACCACCGGCCCCGCCGCGACCATCGGCGATGCGATAAGTGCCGGCGCTGTGCCAAGCCATGCGGATGAAGAATGGACCGTAATTGCCATAATCGGCCGGCCACCACGGCTGCGACGTGGTCAGCACCTTTGCGATGTCGGCCTTCACCGCCTTCAGGTCCAGTGTGCTGAACGTAGCGGCGTAGTCAAAATTGCTGCCATAAGGGTTCGACGACGGTGCCTGTTGGCGCAGTGGCGACAGATCGACCAGTTCGGGCCACCAGAACTGGTTGCTGGTGTTGGCGGTCGGGTTTGTTTGCGCGGCGGCGCCCGTGGCGGCCAGACTGCTGGTCATGCTGGCGATGGCCAATGCCACGATCGATGCGAAATTGCGTTTCATGCTCGCTCCCTGCGGTTGGCGCGGGTCGGTTCCCACTGCAACAAACCCTACGCTGGCACGGTTCCATCGAAGAAATTGGGATTTGCGCTCAGGCTGATCGAAATTGTGCCTAAGTTGATTTGCGCCGGCAGCAAAAAGGCCGGCATCACTGCCGGCCCTTGCAACGCATCGGTCAGGCGAGCGCCTCAGTCCTTGGCGCGCTCCACGTAACTCGAATCCTCGGTGTTGATGACGATGCGCGTGCCGACTTCGATATGCGGCGGCACCATCACGCGGGCGCCGGATTCCACCGTTGCCGGCTTGTAGCTGGAACTGGCGGTCTGGCCCTTCATCACCGGCTCGGTGGCGGTGATCGCCATGGTCACGCGGGTCGGCAGGGTGATGGTGATTGCCTTGCCATCGAACATCAGGATCTTGCACTCGGCATTTTCCTGCAGGAACCCGATGCCATCGCCGATCATCGTTTCAGTCAGGCTGATCTGGTCATAGGTTTCGTTATTGATGAAGATATACTCCTCTCCATCCTTGTAGAGATAATTGTGCGGCACTTCCTCGACAAACGCCTTTTCCAGGCTGTCGGTGGTTTTCACGGTGATCACCGTTTTCACGCCATCGGAAATGCGGCGCATGTCGATGGTGGTGGTCGGCGTGCCCTTGCCGGGGCGGAAGGTTTCCGCCTTGAGCACGACATACAGATGGTTGTCCTCGTGCTCGATCACCTGACCCTTGCGGAAATTGCTCGCGATTTCCTTGACCATGCTATCCCCTATGCGCCAACGCACCGATAATGCTGCCCGGCGTTAGGGCATGGCAGCATGACTGTTCAAGCTAAATCATGATTGGGAAAATCATCTTGCCTCGCCCGTTCTGGCATGCCGACATCCACGCTGACCGCCGCCCCTTCCTGCTCGGCCGCAACCGGGTCAAGGCGGCGCTGCGCCACTGGTTCGCCGATCAGGGCTTTACCGAGGTGGAATGCGGCGCCGTGCAACTGTCGCCCGGCAACGAAATCCACCTGCATGGCTTTCCCGTGCTGTGGCGCCCGGACGGCGAAGCGGAACAGACACGTTATCTGCACACCAGCCCGGAATTTGCCGCCAAGAAGTTGCTGGCGGCCGGTGAAACGCGGATCGTCGATTTCGCCCGCGTCTGGCGCAACGGCGAAGTCGGCCCGCTGCACAGCCCCGAATTCACCATGGTCGAATGGTATCGCACCGACGCGGATTGGACCACCGTGATCACCGACACACTGGCACTGGCCCGCGCTGCGCAAGTGGCTGGCGGTGGCCTGCTGCGCTGGCGCGGCCGTAGCTGCGACGCGCTGGCCGAACCCGACATGCTCAGCGTCGCCGACGCCTTCGCAGCCCACGCCGGCATCGATCTCGCCGCATGCCTGGATGATCGCGACGCGCTGGCCGCCGAAGTGTCGCGCATCGGCCTCGACGTGCGCGGCGACGACACCTGGTCCGACCTGTTCAGCCGGGTGATCGTCACCATCGAACCGTTATTGGGCCGCGACCGCCTGACCTTCCTAACCCACTATCCCGTCTGCGAGGCCGCGCTTGCCCGCCCCTGCCCCACCGATCCGCGTTGGGCCGAACGCTTCGAAGCCTATGCCTGCGGCGTGGAACTCGCCAACGGCTTCGGCGAACTCACCGATGCCGTCGAGCAGCGCCGGCGGTTCGAAGCCGACATGGACGAGAAGCAGCGCCTCTACGCCCGGCGCTATCCGCTCGACGAGGATTTCCTCGCGGCCTTGGGCGCCATGCCGCCGGCCAGTGGCGTCGCGCTCGGCTTTGATCGGCTGGCGCTGCTGGCGCTGGGCGGCACCGACATCAGGCAGGTGATCTGGACCCCGTTTCCGGTTTGAAGAACCCCAATTTGACCGCCGGCACCAGATAGGCCGTCACCAGCACCGTATTCGTCACCACATTCACCGGCACACCATTCAGCATCGACAGCGCCGAATCCGCCGCCCACCACCCGAACACGCCCCAGCCCAACCCGCGCCACACCACCGGTTCAGCGCCGCACGCCCGGTATATGGCGAGCAGACACAACCCCCAACCCAGCATCACCGCCCCGGCCAGCGACACCGTCAACCGCATCCCCGGCGCCGCGAAATCCGCCGCCGAAAGCGTGCCCAGGCTGACCATCTGGTAGAACGCCCCCGCCGCGCCATCCAGCCCCGGCACTCCGGCCGCCGAAAACACCACACCAAGACCGATCATCGCCCAGCACCAGATGTGCAGCCATTGCTGCCAGAAAATGCGCGTCATTGCCGGACCCCTCTGCCTGATTGCCTCGCCATACTGGACCGGGCGGGGAAGCGCCGCAATTACCGGGTGCATAGGATATGAGAAATCAGAAGAGGCCTGCGCCCCGGATCAAGCCCGTGACGTGGGCAGCGGCGGCCCCCGCACCCGTTCGATTCAGGCGTCGGCACCGCGCCTTTTCCTGACCTGAAAAAGAACGGAAAACCAGATCACAGCCCGCGCACTTGCGGGCAAAGTGGCGAATCCACCGGCGGCAGTTTTGACCAAATTGACGAATCCGGCGGGGTTCAGCGTTGTTTTCAGTGATCATCCCTGCCCGGCGCCAGACCAACCGCTCTTGTCATGATGACAGGCTTCGGCGGTGTAGGACAGGCCCCGCATCGGCCTGCCGCCACGAGCCGCCTTGAAGGAAAGACGGGCGAAATCGAAGCTTGCGCCAACATGTTCTGGCACGCACGCCTCCATCAGGCCTGGCCGCAAGAAAAGGGCGCCGTGTTGCCACGACGCCCCTTTGATCTGCCGGTTGGTTGCCGGGTCAGGCAGCGATGGCTGCGTGCGAGCGACGACGCATGGATGCGCCGACCAGTCCGAAGCCGCCGAGCATCATCAGCCACATGGCGGGCTCCGGAACCGCACCGGATTGGAGGCGGAAGTTGCCGTTATAGTCATTGCCGTCGCCGCCGAACGTTGCAACGTTGGCTTGTACCGAGTCGCCGAGGTCACGGCGAAACGAGAACTCGATCAACGCGTAGCTTTGGCCGCCCGACGTGAACGAACTGCCGCTGTTGAACGTGTTCGTCAGCGGCGTGTACATGCCCGTCAGCGTCTGACCGGTGTCGAAGTTGAGCGTCAAATTGTAGATCGCATCTGAATCGACGACCGTACCGGGCAGATAACCTTCACCAGACAGCAAAGCGCGCGTGATGGCGTCGGGCGCGATGCCAAGGCTGATCGGTTGATCGTTCGGGTTGAGATAGTCGCCCGCATTCGGGGTGGCGACGAACAGCGTGTAGTTGCCGGTTTGCCCGGTCGTCCAGATCGTGCCCGACGCGCCAGTGACGGCAGCCCTGGTGAGCGTGAGCGCATTCGCACCCGTGGCACCAAGCACAATGGCGAGTGCGGCGAGCGGTAGGGAAATACGGGAGAAAGCCATTTTGTTGGTAATCCTTACGTCGACAAGGTTGACCCCGCGCACCACATTTCAAGCATATATCGTGCCAAGTGCGTGCCGGCGTTTTTCACCGTGAAGGATCGGAAAAACGTAAAAAGTTCCCTGGCCAAACTGTATTATTTTTTTACACTTCAGGGCTGAATCCCACATTTCGTTCGGGCAAGAGCCATCTTGAACAGGCCGCAATGTCCGGGCCCCGCAGCAAGCGGAACTGTCGAAGCCCGGAACCGCACGACGTCAGGACGTTCGGAGCCGGCGCCGTGCGAACCAATGCCGGATTCCGGGCGAAAGCCATCGTGCGTCTCGTGGGTCAACCCGTCCCATCGGCCGGAACCAACCCGAAACCAGGTGCAGGGCTTCAAGCACTGCCCACATCAGCCGGGACTTGATCCGGGCGGAGGTCTGTTGGCTTCGGCCAACCACATCATCCCCACCCTTACCTGCCACATCATTGCGCGCCTGCGCGCCTGTGGCACAATGCACCCATGGCGACCCGTCCCGACCTGCACGACCCCGGCCCGTTCGGCACCGCGCTGCGCACGGCGCGCGCCAGCCGGCGGCTCAGCCAGATGGCGCTGGCGCTGGATGCCGGGGTGAGTGCGCGGCACTTGAGCTTCCTGGAATCCGGGCGCGCGTCCCCAAGCCGCGAGATGGTGCTGACCCTGGCCGAGGCGCTGGCGCTGCCGCTGTGGCAGCGCAACCAGTTGCTCACCGCGGCGGGTTTTGCGGCGGCGTTTCCGGCATCGCCGCTCAGTTCCGAAGCGGTGGCGCCGTTCCGGGCGATCCTCACCCAGATGATGGCGAACCATGCCCCCTTCCCGGCGCTGCTGTGTGATCGGCACTGGAATGTGCTGGAGGCAAGCCCGGCGGCCGCCGCGATGCTCGGCCCGCTGCTGGAGGGCTGGAATGGCCCGCCGAATGTGTTTGCGCTCACCGCCACGCATCCACGGTCCGCCGAATTGATCGCCAATCTGCCCCAGGTGCTGCACGAAAGCCTGGAGCGGCTGGCGTTGGAGCAGGCGCTGGCCGGCGATGATCCGGTGCTGGCCGATCTGATCGCCATCACCCGCGCTGCGGCGCAGCGCCACCCCTTCAAACCGAGCGCGCGGCTGCGATCGCCGATCATGCCGGTGATCTACAATTCCCCCGGCGGGCGGCTGTCGTTCCTGTCGGTGATTGCCCAGTGCGGCACGTCGGAAGATGTGACCGTGCGCGATCTGCGGCTGGAATTGCTGTTCCCGGCGGATGAAGCGACGCGGGCGGCGTTTGGCTGAGGCGGTCCCGTCCGCCCCCCTGCGTCACGCTTCGCGTGCCACCGCCCCCAGAAGGGGGAGGATCACCAAGCGCCTCCCCCTCTGGGGGCGGTGGCCGCCGAAGGCTGACGGAGGGGGATCCCAAGTTCAAACCCCGATCACGCACTTCCCATCAATCCGCCCCGCCCCCATGGCCACAAACGCATCCCGCACCGCGGCCAAGGGCAGTTCCAGCCCGATATGCGGGCGCATGTGCACGGCCCGCGCGTCGATCTCGGCGATGTGGCGCACGCCGGCCGCCGGGTCTTGCCGCCCCTGTTCGCCCGCCCGCACGCCGACCAGTTCGATTTCCTTCAGCAACAGCCGATTCAGCGGCACCGCTGGCCCACGCCCACCGACAAAGCCGATGATGGCATAGCGGCCACCGCGGCGCAGGCATTTGACCAGCGGCAGCACCAGCGGCCCGGCGACGGGATCGAACACCAGATCGATATCGCGCAGCGGAATGTCCGGGGTCTCGCGATCGACCAGAAAGGCCTCATGCGCGCCGGCCTCGCGCGCCAGTTGCAACCGCGCCGGGCTGCTGGCCAGCGCCACGACATGCGCCCCCATGTGCACTGCCAGTTGCACCGCAACGCGGCCCATGCCGCCGCCCGCACCCGTCACCAGCACCCGTTCCCCGGCGGCGATGCGGCCACGCTCGACCAGGCCGACCCAGGCGGTGAGCGCGCCCACGGTGAAGGCGGCGGCCTCGGCCAGGCTGAGCCCTGCCGGCACGGCCCGCACACTGCCTGCCTTCAGGGTGACGCGCTCGGCCATCATGCCCGACCGGCCGCCCAGCATCACATGCTGGCCCAGCAGCGCCTCCGCCCCTGCGCCCGCCGCGACAACCTGGCCGGTCGCTTCGGTGCCGGGGATGAACGGCAGGTCCGGTTTGTACTGGTAACCGCCTTGCAGCATCAGCCAATCCGGGAAATTCAGGCTGACATGGCTGACCGCAACCTGCACTTCGCCCGGCCCCGGCGCGGGCGGCTCCGGCCAGTCATCGACCAGGGCAAGGCCGGACAGATCATCGGACAGACGGGAACAGACGGCAGCGCGCATGGGGCAACATGGCCCGTCGTCCGCGGCCGCGCCACCCGGCTCAAACGTCAGGCGCGAAAGACCGGCTTGCGCTTGGCGACAAAGGCGGCGGCGCCTTCGGCAAAGTCCGCACCCGTGAAGGCTGCAGCGAAGATGGCAGCGGTTTCGGCATCTTCCGCCGCCTGGCCATCGAGCACACGGCGCACGAAGCCCTTGATCGCCTTGGTGGAATGGCGCGAACCGCCGACGATGGCCTCGATCACCGGCGCAGGCGTGTCGGCGATCAATTCCACCAGCCCGATGCGCAGCGCCTCCTCGGCGCCGAGCAGGCTGCCGGTGAACAACAGGCGCCGCGCCTGGCCCGGCCCGACCAGATCGACCAGCAATTTCACATCATGCAGCGGATAGACCAGACCGAGCTTGGCCGGGGTGATGCCAAGCCGCGCCGCCGCTGTGGCAATGCGCAGATCGCAGGCCAGTGCCAGCCCGCAGCCGCCGCCGACACAATCGCCGGTGACGAAGGCGATGGTGGGCAGCGGAAAACGCGTGAGTTCAAATTGCGCGCGGTTGATCGCCGCCTGATTGGCAGCGCGCCAATCTGCATCGTCGCGGTTGGCCAGCATTTCATCGATATCGGCCCCGGCGCAAAACGCCCCGCCATTGGCCGACTGCACCACCAGCACGCGCAAGCCAGGATCGGCCGCCGCAGCGGCCAGCAGCCGCGGCAGCGTCTGCCACATCGCCAGGCTGAAGGCATTGCGCTTGTCGGGGCGATCGATCAGCAGCCGGGCGACGGCGCCGTCCTGTTGCAAGCGCAGCGTCATGGCATGGAATCTCCCAGTTCCGGCACCGGCCCCGGCGTCCAGGTCTCGCCGGCAAAGCGGATGGCCGGCGCGATCTGGTGGCGGCCATGGGCCTCGACGATCAGACCGCGCTGCGCGACGTGATCGCTGGCAAAGGCTTCGGCGAAATCCAGCACCGGTGCGAACGCCACATCGAGATCGGCCATATACGATTCCCACGCATCGCGGCTGCGGGTGGCGAATGTCTCGCGCAAATAGGCGATCAACGGCGCCTGTGCCGGCCCGGCCTCGGCTTGCGCCAGGGCGATCAGATCGGGCCGGCCCAGCGCGGTGAGCAGATGCCTCGCGAACTTGATCTCCCGCCCGCCCAGCACGATGTGCCGGCCATCGGCGCAGGTATAGACATTGTAGAAGGCGGCACCGCCCAGCGAGCGTTGGGAGGCCGATGTCGGCGCCGGGCCGCCGGCGATCGCCGCGCCGGCAGTGTGGGCGCACCAGGGCAGCAGGCTGTCGAACATGGCGATATCGATATAGTCGCCCTGCCCGCTGCGTTCCCGGCCGATCAGCGCCATCAGCACCGCCGACAGGCCCGTCAGGCCGGCCGCCACATCCGCCGCCGGCACGCCGGGCACCACCGGCCCAATCCCACCCTTGCCCTCCGGGCCATCGTTCACGCTGAGAAAACCAGCCAGCGCCTGCACCGCCATGTCGTGCGCCGGATGATCGGAAAGCGCACCCGACTGGCCGAAGGCGGACAGCGAGCAATAGACGATGCGCGGATTGATGGCCTGCACAGCCTGCCAGCCAAAGCCCAGCCGGGCCATCACGCCGGGGCGGAAGCCTTCCACGAACACATCGGCGCCGCGCACCAATTCGGCGAGCGCGTCCCTGCCGGCATCGCTTTTCAGATCGAGCACCACGCTGGATTTGCCGCGGTTGAGATTGGCGAACCAGATGCTGTGGCCAGCCTCGAACGGGCCTTGTTCCCGCGCGGGATCGCCGGCCGGCGGTTCGATCTTGATCACGGTGGCGCCCTGATCGGCCATCATCATGGTCAGCATCGGGCCAGGCAGGAACTGGCTGAGATCAATCACGCGGATACCGGACAACTTGCCCATCTGATTGTTGCGCCTCCGCTGCGGGTTTGAGGATTTGCCATCGCACCGCGCCCGGCCGCCGGCAAGCCGCGCGTCAGCCCAATGCCGCGACAATCGCGGCATTGGTGGCGGCCGGCGCCTCCATCGGCGCGAGATGGCCGCCCCCGGCAATCAGGCCGGTCGCAAAGCCAGCCGAACCAAGCGCCGCCGCCACCGCCCGCCGCCACGGCGTATCATCCGCGCCGGCCAGGGCCGTGGCCGGCACCTTGATGCGGCGCACATCACCCAGCGTCACGCTGAGCTTCTGGCCCGGCGCCAGCAGGTCGCGTGCCCGATAGCGCGCCAACATGGCCACCACCGCGCTGCGCACCGCCGGCTGGGCGGCCGTGAGCGGATCGGCCAGCCACAATTGCCGCATCGCATCCAGACGGCCTGCCGCGGCCAGCACGGTCATTTCGGCCAGCGGCAGGACGTCTTGCGGATCGGACAGATCGGCATCCAGCGGCGCGCCGATCACCACCAGCCGATCGAGGCCCGCAGGCCGCGCCGCCGCGTGTGCCAGCGCAACCTTGCCACCCTGGCTGAAGCCGACAAGATGATAGCGGCTCAGGCCCAGCGCCGCCGCCACCCGGGTTACGTCGGCGGGTTCTTCGCCCAGGCCCGGCGGCGCGGTCGCCTCGCCAAAGCCGCGCCGATCCACCGCCACCAGGGTGAAGTGATCGGCCAGCGGCGCCTGGCCACGCCACTGGCGACGATCCAGGGTCCAGCCGTGCCAGAAGATCAGCGCTGGGCCGCGCCCCGGATCCAATCCGGCAATCTCGACCACCAGATCACCGCCGGGCACGGCGATCCGGTGCGTGCGGCCATCGGCGAAGGCACCGTCCATGCCCGTCGCAACCGCCGGCATGGGCGTCACCGGCCGCCCTCAGGCGGCAGTGCGGAAATGATTGTTGTTGCTGTGATCGCCCGCCAGCCAGCGCTTCAGATCGGCATGGGCAGAGGCACGGCGGGCCGCATCCAGCGCCGGATCGAGCGCCTGCGGTGCATCGTAGGTGAATTCCAGGATCATGCCGTTGGGATCGGTGACATAGACCGACCGGCAATAACCATGTTCCAGCACATAGGTTTGCGGCTCGACGATGCCGGCGGCGGCGATGCGGGCTTCCATATCGGCCTGGGTGTCCTGATCGACATGCAGCGCGATGTGGATGAACGGGCTGTACGGAATATCGGGGCCGAATTCGGCCTGATCGTCCGCATCGACGAACTGGAAGAATGCCAGGCAGGAGCCATCGGCCAATTCGAAAAAGACATGGCAATAGGTGCGCAGCTTGCCGAACAGCTCGTCCGCTTCGGTCCAGGTGGCAATCAGCGGCAGGCCGATCACATCTTCGTAAAAGGCCCGCGTCGCCTCCAGATCCTTGGTGACATAGGCGGTGTGATGCAGACGGTTCGGGCGGCGGGTGATGCTCATATGGTCCTCCCCTCAAAGATGGATCGCAAGATGGTTCAGCCGAACAATTTGCCGGCAATTTCCGCGACATGCTTGCCCTGGAAACGCGCGCCGGCCAATTCGTTTTCCGAGGGCTGGCGGCTGCCATCGCCGCCGGCGATCGTGCTGGCGCCATAGGGCGTGCCGCCGGAAATCTCGCTCATGATGGTGTTGCCGGCAAAGCTGTAGGGCAAGCCGACGATGATCATGCCATGGTGCAGCAAGGTGGTATGGGTGCTGGTGAGCGTGGTTTCCTGGCCGCCATGTTGGCTGGCGGTGGAGACAAATGCGCTGCCGACCTTGCCGATCAGCGCGCCCTTGGCCCACAGGCCGCCGGTCTGATCCAGAAAGTTGCGCATCTGGGCGGCCATGTTGCCGAAGCGGGTCGGCGTGCCGATGATGATGGCATCATAATCGGCCAGCTCGTTCGGATCGGCGATGGCGGCATCCTGCTCCGTCTTGAAGCCATAGGCCGCCGTCACCTCGACTGGTGCCAGTTCCGGCACCCGTTTCACAGCCACCTGGCAACCCGCCACACTGGCCGCGCCCTCTGCCACCGCATGCGCCATGGTCTCGATATGGCCATAGCTGGAATAGTAAAGCACGAGGACGCGGGCCATGGGGTTACTCCTGATCAGAAATTGACGCTGGCTTCGATACCATAGCGCCGCGGACGCGCCTTGAACACAAAGCCGCCCGGCGAAAATTCGGCGTTGTAGATGCTGTTGGTCAGGTTCTGGCTGAACGCCGTCACGCTGAAGCGCTTGGTGGAGACCCCCAGGCGGGCATCGACGATATCCACCGGATCGCGGCTGGTGCTGTTTTCCACATCCCACCAGGTCCGACCGGTGCGGCGATAATCGAGCCGGGCGTTGAGATCGAGCGTGTCGGTGATCGGCCGGGCATAGTTGATGCCGGCATTCAGCGTGTAGCGGCTGATCAGCGGCAATTCGTTGCCGATGCGGCGGGCATCTGCGAACGCCTTGATATTGCTGTCCGTATAGCCCAGGCCGACATTGATATCCAGGCCCTTCATCGGGCGCAGGCTGGCTTCGAGTTCAAAGCCCTTGATCTGCGCCAGCGGCACATTGCCGAGATTCTGCGTCGAGTTGGCGGCCAGGAACACGAAGAAATAGCTGTTTTCCGTGCGGGTGGAGAAGGCCGCCGCGTTGAAGGTGAACAGGCGGTCGCTGGTCTGCGTCTTCACGCCGACTTCCCAGGTTTCCGCCACTTCGGCGTTGAAGATGTCGCTCACGCCGACAATGCCGTTGCCGGCTGCCACCGCGCCCACACCGGTCTGGTTGAAGCCGCCGGAGCGGAAGCCGCGGCTCCAGCCACCGTACAGGTTCACTTCGTCGATCGGCTTGTAGCTGATGGTGAACTTCGGCTGCCAGGACTGGAAGCTGCGCTCGCGGACATCGCCGCTGCGACCCTGTGGAAAGCCGGCCACGTTGGGCAGGAATGCGGTGGGGGTGAGCGTGGTGTTCTCACGATTGTCGCGGTCATAACGCAGCGAGGCGTCCACCCGCAGTTGCTCGTTCACTTTCCAGCTTGTGTTGGCAAAGACCGCCCAGGCGAAATTGTCCTGGCTGTCCGACAGGAAGCTGAACTGCGGGTTGGCCGCATTGGTGCTGGGGGTGCGGAATACCGGGAATACGCCGGCGCCGGTGTCGATCATGTTGCCGGTGGAAATGAAGCGCTTGGTGCCCACCATGTAGGTCCCGGCGACAAACTGCACCGGCTTGTCGGACGGCGATTCATAGCGCAGCTCGTTCGACCAGGCATCGACTTCCAGATACTGGCTCTGGTTGAGATCGAACCCGAAGAACTGGAAGAACAGGGATTCGCGAATTGGCAGGAAGTTGAACGCATCACCGGTCAGCACTTCCGTCACGCGATCGTAGGCAAAGACGTTGGAAACGGTGCCGAAATCGCCACTGTACTTCAGCTTCAGCGCGCCGTTCCACATTTCGCGATCGTTCTGGCCGCGATTGTTGACGCGCACCGGCAGCGAGGTGTTGTTCACATCATTGACGATGTTGAAATACAGCGCCTGCGTCTGCAGGTTGGAATAGCTGACGCGCAGATCGACATCGAGACCGGCGGTGGGGGTCCACAGCAGATTGCCGCGCAGGTTCAGATCCTTGATCGGATCTGCCTTCTCGTTCAGGAACGTGTTCTGGATGAAACCATCGGTATCGTACCAGCTGCCCGACAGGCGGAATTTCAGATTTTCGGCCAGCGGGCCCGAAACATTGCCGCGCACATAATAGCCGAAGCCATTGTCCACCCCGGCGGTGATCTTGCCGGCCATTTCATCGGTGGGGGCCTTGGACTTGATGATGATGGCGCCGCCGATGGCGTTGCGGCCATAGAGACCGCCCTGCGGGCCCTTCAGCACTTCGATCTGTTCGATATCGAACAGTTCCTGGTTGAACTGCGCCGGGTTCACCTGCTGGATGCCGTCGACGATCACCGCCACCGATGGCTCGCTGTTGCGGGCCTGGGTGATGCCGCGGATGATGACGAAGGCGTTGCCGGCATTCTGGGTTTCCACCAGATTGACGTTGCTGGTCAGCCCGATGAAATCGCCCGGCCGCTCGATGCCGGCGGCCTGGATGGTGGCGGCGCTGAAGGCGGCGATGGCGGCCGGCGTTTCCTGCACCGTGCCGGCGCGACGCGTGGCGGTGACGATGATCTCGCCACTGTCCGCACTGGTTTCGGGCGCGGCCGCGGTTTGCGCCAGCACCGGCGAAGCCGCCAGAGCAATTGCCGAAGCGCCAGCCAAACCGATGATCTTGAACGAAATTGCCATATTGAACCTCCCCAGATGCGGCAGACCGCGGCGGCCGCCGCCTGATCCTGTCCGCCGGGTAACGACAGAGAAGGCCGGCATGGCTTGCCTGTTTTGGGGATTAGCCTTTCGTATTGCGAAGTCAAGTTCGATATGCGAAGAATTGGGCGTTGGCAGGCTACCGAGGCCGCTTTGCGGCATCACGCCGCGTTTTGATTCCCCGATGTCACTTTTCGGCAACGCACCGCGTCAGCGCGCCAGTGATCGCGCCAGCATCGGGAAGCGGCGCAATTCCGCTTCAATCGCACCGGCGGCCTCCTGCAGCAACGGCAATCGGGTGCGCACCAGCTCATCCTGGCTGATCCGCGTGGTGGAGGTGGAGCAGTTGATCGCAGCCACCACCTTGCCGCCACTGTCGCGCACCGGCACCGCCACGGAGACAATGCCATAATCCAGTTCATCGAGCGCGCTGTCGTAATGACGGTCGCGCACGGCCGCCAATCGGCTGCGGACGCTCGCCGGGTCGGTCAACGTCCGCTCGGTCAGCCGGGTCAGCGGCTGGCCAAGCAATTCCGCGATCACGGCCTCGCTGCTGTAGGCGAGCAGCACCTTGCCCATCGACGTGGCGTGGAGCGGGAAGCGCGTGCCCACCCCGGCACCCAGCCGGATGCGGCGGTTCGATGGGATGTGGCAGACATACAATATATCCCGCCCCGACAGCACCGCCAGGCTCACCGAATCGCCGGTGGTCTGGCCCAGCGCCTGCAGCGGCGGCACCGCCACGCTTTCGATGTTCATCGAATCCAGATAGGCCGACCCAAAGGTCAGCACCTCCGGCGTCAACAGGAACCGCCTTCCATCCTGCTTGACATACCCCAATGCCACCAGCGTGTTGAGGCAACGCCGCGCCACTGCCGGCGACAGCGCGGTTGCTGCTGCCACGTCCGAAAGCGCCATCTCGGGTCGCGTCGCATCAAAGGCGCGCAGCACCTTCAGGCCGCGTTCCAGGGTGGACAGATATTCCGGATCCTTGCCAGCCGTCATCCGCTGCGTCTGACAGGCTTGTCCGCCTGGCGTCAACTCGCCGGCCAACGCAGCACTATCGCCCCAGGATCTTGGCATTGTCCTGCCCAAGCAGCGGCGGCGCGGTGACGTTCAGGCTGCGCTGCCCATCGAAGCTGAGCGGCGACCGGATGGTGCGGAATTCGCCCATCGGCCCCGGCGCCGAAACCTCGAGCTGCAGATGCTTCGCCTGATCATTTTCCAGCACTTCGGCGCTGGTCGCCACTGCGGCGGATGGCACCTCCAGATCGCGCAGCCGTGCCAGCCATTCGGCGCGGGGGCGGCCGGCGAACAGCGGCGCCAGATGCGCCACCACATCATCATAATGGGCGATGCGGCTGTCCCGCGTGGCAAAGGCCGGCAACGCCAGCATGCCGGGCTGCTCCACCGCAACGCTGAGATTCTCCCAGAATTTCGGCGGCGAGCTCATGTGCAGCGCCAGCCACAGGCCATCGCTGCACTGGAACACATAGGATTGCGACACATGCGGCCGGGAATAGGCATCCATCACCTGACCGGCGGCAAAAAGATGCGTGAAATCATCGAGGTTGAAGTGGCACATCGCTTCGAACATCGATGTTTCCACCAGCCGCCCCCGTCCGGTCTGCTGCCGCTGATACAACGCCGCCAGCACGCCCTGCGCCGTGTAGAATCCGGTCATCGCATCGCCGATCGCCGGGCCGACCACGCGTGGGTGCCGTGGGTTGACCAGCAGCCGCAGGAAACCGCTGGCCGCCTGCGCCACCGTGTCGAACGCCGGCCGGGCGGCATCCGGCCCGGTGCTGCCGAAACCGGAAATGCTCGCGTAAACAAGTGCTTCGTTCAGGCTGCGCAGCCGGTCCCAATCCACGCCGAGCTTCTTCGCCACGCCGGGCCGGAAATTCTGGATGAACACATCGGCGCCGCGCACCAGATCATCGAAGGCAGCCAGATCGGCGGCATCGCGCGTGTCGAGCGTGATCGATTGCTTGTTGCGGTTATAGGTTTGAAAATGCGGGGAATAAAGCGTGCCCTTGAAGGCACGGAATGGATCGCCGGTGCCCGGCTGCTCCACCTTGATCACCCGCGCGCCCAGATCGGCCAGCAGCATGCCGGCACACGGCCCGGTGATGAACGTGCCCATTTCCAGCACCGTCACACCCGAAAGCGGCAGTGCGGCCGTCTGATCCGCTGTCTGATCTGGGGTTTGATCCTGCATCACCCGTCCTCCTGCACCGCAACATCATCAACCCGGCCGGCATTTGCGGCCGTTTTGCTGCTGTTTGCGGCGGCTCGCTGCAACAATCGGCCAAAAAACCACCTGTTTTTGCCGTTGGAAATCGGCGAATTCCTGTTGGAACGTTCCTGCGCCGCGCCGGCGCAGGCGGCCAACCAGGGCGCCCCTTCCTACACCCCAGCCGAAACGGGGCACCCTTACACAGCTTGCCGTTGCTAGTCTTTTCGCATATCGAAGGCAAGTTCGATTTGCGAATTTCTGAGGAGCCCTTTTCATGCGCATCGGCAAGCAGGACGCCCCGCTCTCCGCCATCTGCACATCCGATGCGCACAGCATCACCGTGCGCGGCCGCGACCTGACCGGAGACATCATCGGCAACACCGATTTCACCAGCTATTTCTGGCTGCTGGTCACCGGCCAGGCCCCCACCGAGACGCAGAAATATTTCGCCAACGCCGTGTTGTGCGCCATTGCCGAACACGGCCTGGTGCCATCGGTGGTCGCCGCGCGCATGACCTATGCCGCCGCGCCGGAAGCCTTCCACGGCGCTGTCGCTGCCGGGCTGCTCGGCTGTGGCAGCGTCGTGCTCGGCTCCGCCGAAGTCGCCGGACGCTTCCTGGCCCAGGTGGTCGCCAGCGGCGATCCGGCCAGCGAGATTGCGCAGCTGCGCGCCACGAAACAGGCCATCCCCGGCTTTGGCCACCCGCAGCACAGCGATGGCGACCCGCGCGCCAACCTGCTGCTGCGCCTTGCCGCCGAACATGGTATCGAAGGCCCGCACATCGCGGCCCTCAACGCCATTCAGGCCGCCCTGCCCGGCGCCATCGGCCGCAGCCTGCCGATCAACGTCAACGGCGCCATTCCCGCCGTGATGCTCGATGTCGGCTTCCCGCTTGCCGCGCTCAAGGGCATCTCGCTGCTCGCCCGCACCGCCAGCCTGATCGGGCACTTGCAGGAAGAGACCCAGCGGCCGATCGGCTTCATCATGTCAGGTGCGGCAGCGGCGGCGATCTCGTACGATGGGCCGTGACCGGCCCTGGCCGTGCATGAAGCAACCACCACAACCACCGAAGCGGAGAAGACCATGTTGTTTCCAACGTCACTCGTCGGCAGTTATCCGCAGCCGGAATGGCTGATCGATCGCGCCAAGCTGGCCGGGCGCTTCCCGCCGCGCGTGCGGGCGCGCGAATTGTGGCGGGTGGCGCCGGAGTTTCTGGATCAGGCGCAGGACGATGCCACGATCATTGCCATCCGCGACCAGGAGCGCGCCGGGCTGGACATCATCACCGATGGCGAGATGCGCCGCGAAAGCTACTCAAACCGCTTTGCCACCGCGCTCGATGGCGTCGATCTCGACAATCCCGGCTCGGCGCTGGACCGGTCCGGCCATCCCAATCCGGTGCCGCGGGTGACCGGCCGCATCCGCCGCCGCCATGCCGTGGAGGTGCGCGACGTGCAGTTCCTGCGCGCCAACACCGACCGCCGCATCAAGATCACCGTGCCAGGCCCGTTCACCATGGCGCAGCAGGCCCAGAATGATTTCTACACCAGCGAGCGCGAGATGGCGCTGGATTATGCCGCTGCGGTGAACGCCGAAATCCGCGATCTGTTCGCCGCCGGTGCCGACGTGGTGCAGATCGACGAGCCCTATATGCAAGCCCGACCCGAAAAGGCCCGTGAATATGGCCTGGAGGCGGTGAACGCCGCGCTGGATGGCATCAATGGCGAAACCGCGCTGCACATCTGTTTCGGTTATGCCGCGATCATCCACGAACGGCCGGCTGGCTATAATTTCCTGCCCGAACTGGCCGGATCGAGCGTCAGCGGAGTCAGCGTGGAAACCGCGCAGTCCAACCTCGACACCAGCATCCTGAAAAGCCTTGCGGGCAAGACGATCATCCTGGGCGTGATCGACCTTTCCGACCCGGCCATCGAAACCGCAGACGTGGTGGCCGCCCGCATCCGCCGCGCGCTGATGGATGTCGATCCGGCCCGCATCATCGTGGCGCCCGATTGCGGCATGAAATATCTGCCGCGCGAAACGGCATTCGGCAAGATGCAGGCGATGGTGGCGGGCGCTGCCATCGTGCGAGCCGAACTGGCGGGTTGAGCCCTCCCCCCTCCCCGCCGGGGAGGGGTTGACCAGCGCGGCACGCGCCAAGGGAGGGGGGTAAAGATCAGGGCCAGAATTGTTTGCTGGCGATGGCCGCGCCTTCGGCCATGGCGGCCATCTTGGCCCAGACCACATCAGGATCGACGCCGCCCGATCCGGCGTGGATCGAAAAGCCGCAATCGATGCCGGCCTGCACATTGTCGCGGCCGACAAGGTGGGCGTAGCGGGCGATGCGCTGCGCAATGAGCCCGGGGTGTTCGATATAGGGGCTCTGGCATTCGACGACGCCGGGAATCAGCTTCTTGCCATCGGGCAGCTTCACGCTTTCGAAGATGGCGAATTCGTGGGCGTGGCGCGGGTTGGCGGCTTCGAACTGGATGGCGTGCGGGCGGGCCTGCCAGACCAGATCGATGATATCCTGCAAGGGCACGTCGCAGTGATGCGGGCCGGGATAATTGCCCCAGCACAGGTGCATGCGCATCTGTTCGGGCGCGATGTTGCGCGTGGCGTGATTGAGCGCGGCGATGTTGAGCGCCATGTGATCGCGAAAGCCCGGCAGATCGAGTTCACGGAACTGCGTGTGGCGGCCCATGGCGAGATCGGGGCAATCGACCTGCAGCATGATGCCGGCGCCGACGATGGCTTCATATTCGTGGCGCAGCCCTTCGGCGAGCGCCATCACATAGGCTTCGTCGCTGGCATAATAATCGTTGCGGAAGAACAGGGCGGTGACGCCCGGCGACGCAGCCGACATGAAGGCCTGCTTGCCGGGGTGGGCTGCAATCGCGTTGTTCAGATTTGCGGCGTCGTGCTTGACGGCTTCCATGTCCTTCACGCTGATCGGGGCGTTGCACGCCGGGGTCTTGCGGTGCTTGCGGCCCTCATCGCCGAAGATGCGCTGCTTGACGCCGGGGAAATCCTCGATGTCCTGAAAGACATAGGAGGTGCCGCTGCCGCCGAAGCCGGTGAGGCGATCCTTGATATAGGTGGCATAGCTGGGCTTGGATTGTTCGCCATCGTTGATGATGTCGATGCCGGCGGCGGCCTGCTTGCCCACCACATAGGCCACGGCCTGTTCGATGCGGCTGGCCAGTGCGGCTTCGTCCACCGCAGCGCCTTCTTCCCTGGCGATGATCTGATCGAGCAGGTCGGTGGCGCGCGGCAGGCTGCCGACGTGGGTGGTGAGAAAACGACCGGCCATGATGATCCCCTTGATGTTGTGGGCGCGGTGTAGCGCCAGGCACGCCAGCGGGGAACCCTGCGGCATCTGCGCGGTTTTGGAAAGCATGGACAAGCCGGAGACGACCATGCCGAACGACCATGACATCACCTGCAAATTCTGGGATGCGCTGCGCAGCGACCGCACGATGTTCCTGGGTTTGGCGGAAGGCGCCGATGGCCATGCCCGGCCGATGACGGCGCAACTGGAGGATGAAGGAAAGCGCGGCGACCTTTATCATGGACCGATCTGGTTCTTCACCTCCACCGACGGCGGCCTGTATCAGCAGATCACCCCGGGCGCGCGCGCCATGGCGCATTTCGTATCGAAGGGCCATGATGTGTGGGCCACCGTGCACGGCCGCCTGACCACCAGCCAGGATCGGGCCGTGATCGACCGGCTGTGGAACCGTTTCATCGCCGCCTGGTATCCGGGCGGCAAGGATGATCCCAGCGTGGCGCTGATCCGGCTGGACCCGGACGAAGCGGAAATCTGGATCGACGCATCGAGCATCGTGACGGGCATGAAGATGCTGCTGGGGATGGATCCCAAGGCGGACTACACGAACAAGGTGGCGAAGGTTTCGCTGTAGGGGCAATGCTTTGGCTCCCTCCCCGCAGGTGGGAGGGAGTTCATCAGCGCCCCTGCGCCAGCCATTGCAGCGCGGCGCGGCCCGGCATGAAGAAATAGCCGCCGCCCTGCGTTTCCACCCAGTTGTTCAGGCCGTGCACCCGCACCGGGCCAATGGCCGTGGGCAGGGTGAAATCGCCCTGCCCCAACAGCGGATCGACTTCGCCGGGCAGGCCGTGGAAGCTGCGGCCCAACAGCCAGCGCTGCTGCACGAATTCGAACTGACGTTCGATATCGGCGCAGATGGCGGTGAACATCAGGCCCTTTTCCGATCCCGTATCAAAGGGACGGCCACGGCGGATGATGCGGTGGCGGTTGGACAGATCCCAGGCCAGCGGATCGGCGGGATCAAGGCTGTCGCGCGGGTTGGCGCGGCGGATATGCGCACCCAGCGGGCAGGCCAGCCCCTGCGGGTCTTCGGCGGCGAAGGAGAAATCGTTGCGCGCGCCGCTGTGGCCGGTGGCGCCGGCGCGGTCGATCACCGGCGTGCCATCGGGCCAGCGGCCGATGATGCGCGCCTGCAACCAGGGGCCATCGATGGTCTGGTGAAGCGCGGCCGGCAAATGCGGGCAGCGCGCGACAAGATCGCCGGCCGCCGCCGCCGTGCCGCCATGGAAACCGGCAACATCCTGTTTCAGGCGGCGCACCACCAGGAAACTGCCGTTGCGGCCGAAATCCCGGAAGGCGGTGCTGGCGGTGAAATCCGGGTAGGGCCGCGCCGGTTCCGCCGTGCCGGGCAGCAGGCCGGCGGGATCCTGTTCGGCGGCCAGGCGCAGCGGCGGTGCGGTATAGCCGGCGCTGGCCGGGTAACCGAGCAGGAATTCGCCGGGAGCCAGGTGGTCGCGCGCCGGCCGGTCACGCCAATCGCCGGTGCCACGAATGGCCGGCTGCGAAATGCCGTCGCGGAAACCGAAATGATCATGATCGAGGCCGGGCTGGCCATCGGGCGCCGTACCGGTCGGGCCGGTGATGACGGAATCGATGATGGTGACGATGCCGCCCAGCACCGCGAGGGCAGCATTTACCCGTTCGGGCGTGTCGGCCGCCAGCATCAGCACCGCGTCGCAACGGTCATAGGCGGCGAGGCCCGGCTGGCCGCTGCCCGGTAGTTGCCAGAGGCCGGTATCGCCCAAAATGTCGGCACGGGCGCCCATGCCGGCCATGAACGGCAGCGGGAAACTGGCCAGCCCCTGCGCGCTGTCTGGCCCCGGCAGGCCAAGACGCGCGAGCCCGGCAGGGGACAGCGCGATGGCCGCGGCGGCATCGATCCGCGCCGAACCCGATGGCAGATCGCCGAAGATCACCGGCGGCAGCGCGCCCTCCCCGCCGACGATGCGGGACAGCGCAGCACCGGGGGCCACGTCCGGGAAATTCAGGAAGATATGCGCACCGTGCTGCAAGCTGCCGAGGCTGCGGAACACCAGGCTTTGCACCTGCGCGGTTTCCACCGTGGCGGCCGGGCGCGGCAGGGCGCCGAGCAGATCGAGCCAGTCGCGTGCGGCAGCGGCATCGCTGGCGCGGGCCAGCCCGTGGTGGATCAACGCCTGGGCGCGGATGCGATCGAGCGTCAGATGCGGCAGTGCGCTGTACCAGCAGCCGGTGAGCTGTTGCTGGCGGCGCACCCAGCGCTTGAACAGATCGCCGTTCTTCGCGCCTTCGCCGATCAGGCCGACGGTGGGCGGGAAGCCGATGCCATGGCTCCACGCCGCGGTCTGGCCGGGGTGGGCCTTGGTGATGAAATCCTCGAGGTAAGACTCCCAGGTGCCATCATAATTGCTGAAAAAGATCAGCTTTTCGGCATCGGGCAGCCGCAGCCAGCGGGCGAAATGGATGGTGCCCATCGACAGGATGAAGCCGGGGCGGGTGTAGTGGCGCGCGAACACGCCGATGCCCCACATGGCGAAGGCGAAGGTGAGCCGCCGCAGGATGCCGGGCTTGAAATCGCTGGCCGAAATGATGTGGCTCTGTTCGTGGCCGGGCGGATTTTCGCGGGCCGTGATGCGCAGCCGGCGCAACAGATCGGGATCGCGCGTGTCGGGCGCATCGGCGGTTTCCAGCGCGCGCAGCGCGAAACAGGCCCGGAAGCCAAGGCCGATCCACAGCGCCGCGCCGCCGATGATACCGGCAATGATGGCGATCAGCGCCCGGCCAATCCAGAACCCGTCCCCCATCGCCGCCCAGGCCAGCAGGCCGCAGACCAGCACCGGCAGCAGGCCGGTGGCGATGATCCAACGCCCATCCCGGCTGAAAAGATGGGCGAAGATGCCGCCCCACAGGCCGGGAAAACGGAAATCGACGAAGTTCAGCCGCTGGCGACCGGGCACAAGCAGCATCGGGCGCAACCGCGCGGCGGCTTCGGCGAGGTGCGGCGGCGGCGTGATGCTGCCATCCAGCAGCCCGCGCACATGCGCCAGCGCCGCCAGCGGTGGCTGCATCGCACCGGCGCAATGCTGCTGCCAATCATCCAGCGCCTTGCGGGCGAAATCCGCCAGATCATCGCGGGCGCGCTTGGCGGCCATGGTGAAGCCGGGCGAGCCGTCATAGAGCAGGCCGGTGGCGCCCCAGGCCCGTGGCCGCACATCCAGCCGATGGCGGTTGAGGAAGGCCGGCAGCGGCGACACGCCATCCCAGCCGCTGGCCTGTTCGAACAAATGGATCAATTCGGGCGGCGCACTGCCGAAAATCCTGTCGAGCGCGGCCTCGGGCGGGCCATCGACGCTGATCTCGATCAGCAATCGCACATCGGGTGCAGCAGGCGTGCCGACGTCCAGCGCATTGATCGACAGGAAATGCACGATGGCGGCATCGTCCAGCCAGGCCCGCACCAGCGGCCCGGCTGGATTGCCGAACCCAAGCAGATCATCTTCAAGCGCGGTGAGCGCCGCCGGCGCAGCGGCCGGGGCGACGCCGTGCAGCACCGGCACGTTCAGCGTGATCATGCTGTGCGTCGCCGGTCCGGCGGGCTGCGCCGCGCCAAAGCGCACCTCCAGCCGGCGCGGGAACGGCCCGGCGGTCTGCATGCGCCCGGCCGCCCCCGGCGCGCGCGCCAGCCCAGGCAGCGCGAACAGCACGGCGAAGATGCGGGTCAGCTGATCAATGGCCATATGCTGGCTGATGCAGCTGTGGATGCCATGGCCGAACATCAGATTGCCGGCCTGTTCGATGCCGGCCCAGCGTTCGGGCTTGAACTGGCCGGGTTGCGGCCATTTGGTGGCATCGTGCATGGCAATGGCGGTGGCGGCCAGCACCGGGCCATCAGGGCCCATGCGGAACTGGCCGGGATCGAGCGCCGGGGCCATGCGCGCGGCCTCCAGCGCGATGCGGCGCAGCGCGTCGTGGTCCCCGGCGGTGGCGGCGTTGCAGGTGGCAGCGAACGCCGCCGGATGTCGCAGCAGCCATTCGAAGGCCTTGCCGCCGGCCAGCGCGGTGGTGGGCCCCAGCCCGATCGCCAGCCCGGTCATGATGGCACGGATCAGGGCATGATCGGCCGGCGTCAGGCTGGCTTCACCGGCCATCTTTGCAGCCACCAGCGCCCAGATCAGGCCGCGCGCCGCGGCGATTTCCGCGCGCGCATCGCCGGGCAGCGGTGCCAGTTCGGCCACGCACGCCGCAATCTGGGCATCGATCAGGCCGCGCAGCCGCCAGCCGGCATGCTGCGCCAGATCACGGGTGGTGGGATCGCCCAGCACTTCACCGAACAGCATCGCCGACATCGCCAGCGTCCAGTCGGAATAGGCATCGATGTCGGGCGGCGCCAAGCCCAGCCAGTCCGCGCCGGTTTGCGCGATGACATGGGCAAACACGTCACGCATCACATCGATCTGGCCATCGCTGTTCGCCGTCAGCGCCGCGGTGAGGGCGCTGGTGTCGGCGGCAAAGCGCGCGTTCCTCGCCGTGCCTTGCTGCATGGCGGCCAGCACAAAGGCGCGCTGGCCGGCATGATCTTCGCCTTCGGTGCCGAGCATGAACGCCGGGCGCAGCGCCGGGTCATCACCAGTGCCGGGCGGACCATGCGCCAGCAGCCGCATTTCGGCACCGAATGGCACCGGATAGGTGGCGGGATCGCCGAGCACCGCGGTGACATTGGCGTCGCGGGCAAAGATGGTGACGCCGAACAATTTCAGCTTGCCGAGCCGGGCGGCCACGAACTTGAACAGCCACAGCGCCAGCGCGAACAGCCAGGATTTGAAGCGCGCCGCCAGGCCGGTGCCGGGCGTCCGCCGCTCCAGCCGGAAATCGACCTGCGCCAGATCCTGCCCGGCGAGATGCCAATCGGCCGGCCTGTCTGCCACCGGATATTTCACCCGAACTCCCGCCATGCCATCCCCAAAACGCCCCTAATCCGATCGCAACGCCGCCAGCGGTTCCTTCAACCAATCGTTCCAAACCGCGCTGCGGAACGGAATCCAGTCGATATGGCCGATGTTGAAGGTTGGCCGTGCCGCCTTCAGCGCGGCCAATGCGGCGGCGGCGCCTGCACCATCACCGCTGCGCCACAGGGCGTTGATGACGATCACATGCGCGTGCCAATAGCCGGGCTGCAAGGCCGTCGCGATGGATGCATGGCGCTGCGCAGCCTCCCACTCGCCCTGCAACAGCATCGCCAAGGCCAGTTCGCCGTGGCGAAAGAAGCGGTGGAAATCATGCGGCGACAGCCGCAGCGCCGTGTCCAGCCAGTCCACCGCCACCGCCGGCCGCCCCGCCAATAAATGCAGCGTGCCCAATTGTTCATGCGCCATCGCCAGGCTGGGGCACAGATCCACCGCCTGGCGCAGCCAGGTTTCGGCCGGCTCCATCCGGCGTTGCCACATTTCGGCGATACCGACCAACATATGGGCGCGGCCATCGCGGCGATCAAGCTCGACCGCGCGCCGCGCCGCTTCGCCAAAGGCGGCGATATCGTCCGGGCCGGCCCGCTGGCTCCACAGGCGATAGCCGAAATTCTGCGCCCATTCGATGGCGGCATTGGCCGATTGCGGTGCTGCGACGCGTGCCTGATCGAAATAGCCGGCGGCGGCGTCCAGATCGGGCCGCGCCAGCCGGTTCTGATGCCAGCGGCCGCGCCAGATCAGATCATTCACCGCCAGCGCATCAGACGACAAGGTCGCCGCCCGGTCGCGCTCGGCATCATCGAGCTGCACGGCAAGCATCGCCACCAGTTGATCGATGATCGGCAGAAAGGCATTGCTTTCCTGCGGATTGGCGAGATCAAGGCTTGGCGCGCACATCAAGCTGCCATCGCTGGTATCGATCAGTCGCCCGGCCAGTTGCCAGCCGTTGCCCAATTTGCGCAGGCGCCCGCCAAACACGAACGCCGCCCCCAAACGCCGCCCGGCATCGAGCGCCGCTTCAGAACCATCGATGGGGAAGCTGTCCCCCGAACCGATCACCTTCAACCAGCGCAACTGCGCGATGCGGCCGGCAAGTTCATCCCCGATGCCCGCTGCCAGATAATCCGCCGCGCTGTCACCACTTTCGTTGGTGAACGGCAGCACCGCCAGGGAGGCTGCGGCGCGCGGGACCGAAAAACCGGCTGGCTGGCGGTGCGGGGCATCGGCGCGTTGCTGGGCGATCCAGTCCGCGAACGGTTCTGCGCCCGGAATGTCCAGGCCTTCCAGCAGCATCTGCCCCGGTTCGGCCGGCATCAGATCATAGGCCGCCGCATCGAGCCACACGCGGCGGCCCCGGGCCTGCACCAGATCGGGGGCCACCGATTCCAGCCGCTGGCGCAGGCGCGACAGTTCCTTGCGCAGCGAGGCCTGGGCCTGTTCCTCGTCAACCCGGCCCCACAGCATCCGCCGCAGCCAATCGCGCGTGTGTTCATGGCGAGGCACGAGGGCGAGCATGGCGATCAGCGCCATGCCCTTGCGGCTGGGCAATTCGATGCGGTTGCCGGCCGCATCAAGCATGCGGAACGGCCCGTGCAGGCCGATGCGCAAGCGCGGATGCGCGCGCCGATTGCCGCTGCTGCCGCCGGCTGGGTGGTTGGCGGCATGGTCATCGGTGTCATCGCCCTGTTGCACATGTCTCTCCATGCCTTGCCGTCTTCCTCGTTAATATGGGCCGGCCGGCGGTGTCACGCATTATTCACGGCAAGGTCACGCCAGCCGGGATGACCGGCGCTGCGGCATGGGCTAACGCTATTTCAAGGGGTTGGTCGCAAGGCCAATCCATGAGGATCTGGCCCAGGGTCGGCTGTCGGCATTGCTGATGGCGGCGCACCTGGCCCGATCGTGACCGGTCAGCGGCTTTCGGGTTTGCTCATCGGTTCGAAGTTACGGCTTGGCAATGCGCAGGCGCAATCTGCGCATGGTGGCATTGCCACAACAGCCAAACCAATGATGCGGGGGAACATCCCGGGCGCGCGATGAGGACCCACATCGCAATGCCGGGATGCCCACATCAGGCCAGCGGCCGGTGGCGGCGGGCGACAGGATGATCCGATGGCCATCGACCCAGGACGCGGGGCGACAGGCGCCGGAACCAGACTGACGCCCTTCCCTTTCCGACACCGCCGCTGGCCCAGACTTCCGGCACCCCAGCCGGCGCGAGCCCTGCCGCCTGTGATTGACCCTGCAGGCGGCAGGGCCGCAACTTTTCCCGCCCGTGACATCGGCAGAGCAGCAGCGGCAGCAGGCCGCGCCATGCCGCAAAATCCATCCAATCGACTGGCGGGGGCGCGCGGATTGCCAACCAGGGTTTGAATGGACGCCCCGCTCAACCTGCCTCATCGGCATCGTCGGCGGCGCAGCGCCTGGCGAACCGGTGGACGGTCGTGCGAAATGCGCTATGCGCGTGGCGCGCAAGGGGGACGATCAAATGAACAACACACCAAGGCTTCTTGGCCGCCGCGCTGTTCTGAGCGGGGCCGTCGCGGCTGCAGCCGCAGTGCACGCACCCACGACCGCGCAACCGGCCATATCCGTTCCCAGCGCGCCGCCTCGAACGCCGCCCGCGGTAACGCGGATCCTGGCGCGGTACATCGTGGGGGCCAAATTCGCCGATCTGCCAGAGATGGTGCGCAAGCAGGGCACAAGAACGCTGCTCAACTGGGTCGGCTGTGCCGTCGGTGGATCGCGCCACGAGACCATCGACAAGGCCATTGCGGCGCTTGCGCCATTCTCGGGCAAGGCCGAGGCCAATGTGCTGGGGCGCCGTGAGCGGTTCGACAGCGTCACGGCCGCCTTTCTCAACGGTGCATCGTCCCATGTCTTCGATTACGACGACACCCATCTCAAGACGATCATCCACCCTGCCGGTCCGGTCGCCGCGGCGATCCTGGCGCTGGCGCAGCACCGCAAGGTGACCGGGACGGAGTTTCTGAACGCGCTGGTGCTGGGTGTGGAAACCGAGTGCCGGATTGGCAACGCGGTGTACCCCGAACATTATGCCATGGGCTGGCACATCACCGGTTCGACCGGCCCGTTCGGGGCGGCTGTTGCCTGCGGCAAGCTGCTCGGGCTGGACGAACAGCAGATGACGCACGCGCTAGGGATCGCCGCGTCCCAGCCGGTCGGCTTGAAGATCCAGTTTGGATCCATGACGAAGAGCTTCCATCCCGGTCGCGCGGCGCAGAATGGCCTGTTCGCCGCGCTGCTGGCACAGCAGGGCTTTACCGCGAATGTGGCGGCGATCGAAGGCAAGGACGGTTGGGGTCAGACGCTGTCCACGCGTCAGGACTGGACCCAGATCACCGACGGCCTGGGCGTGCGGTACGAGGCGGCGTTGAACAGCTACAAGCCATTCGCCTGCGGCATCGTCAGCCATCCCGCGATCGACGCCGCCATCCAGTTGCGCAACGCGCACAACCTGACCGGCGCCGAGATCGAGTCCGCCGAACTGCACTGCAATCCGCTCGTACCGTCGCTGATGGGGAAGACCGATCCGATGGTCGGGCTGGAAGGCAAGTTTTCGATCTATCATTGCATCGCCATGGGGATCATGCAGGGCGCGGCCGGCGAACGGCAATTTTCCGATACGATCGTGCGCGATCCCCAGGTGATCGCGTTGCGCAAACGGATCACGCTGCGCATCGATCCAGCCGTGCCACCGGACAAATGCGATCTGACACTGACGCTCAGGGACGGCCGCCGTCTGAACAAGCATATCGAACATGCCATCGGCAGTCTCGAAGCGCCCATGACCGATACGATGATCGAGACGAAGTTCAGGGATCTGGCGAGCGGCATTCTGCCCGATGCCGCCACCCAGCGGCTGATCGACCTGTGCTGGCACGTCGAGACGCTCGACGATGCCGCACGGATCGCCGCGGCTGGAAGCGCATAAGTCGCGGCAGAAAATCCGGAACCGCCATTGGTGGCCCCGCCGATCGATCTGGCTCTGCCCGGCCATCGATCACCCCCTGGCGCGCACAGCAGCAGGCACAGCCGGACCCCGGCTGATGTGCCGACGTCAGGAACCTCCACGATCTGAAGCAAGAATGGCTGGGGCGCCAGGATTCGAACCTGGGAATGCCGGTACCAAAAACCGGTGCCTTACCGCTTGGCGACGCCCCAGCAGGCGTCCAACTGCGCTGCGCGGGCGCGGCAGCCGGGACGGATTGCGGCGTTAGGCAATCGGGCCGGGTTTGCCAAGCGAAAATCGGCCGCAGTTGTTCAGAGACGCGCCAGCAGGGCCTTGGCCTGCGCCACATGCAGCACTTCGACGAGCTGGCCCTTGTGGGTGGCGACGCCGCGGCCTTCGGCCAGTGCCGCCTCATAGGCGGCGATCAGCGCCTGGGCCTCGGCGATGTCGGCGGCGCTGGGCGCGAACACGGCGTTGCAGGGATCGACCTGGCCGGGGTGGATCAGCGTCTTGCCATCAAAGCCCAGCATCCGCGCTTGGGCGGCTTCGGCGCGCAGCGCGGCTTCGTTGCGGACATCGGTGCAGACACCATCGAACACCGCGATGCCGGCGGCCCTGGCGGCGATCACCATGGCCGACATGGCGTAAACCAAGGGCCTGCGTTCCGGATCAGCGCCAGTGTTCAGCGCCTTGGCCAGATCGGCGAGACCGGCCACCAGCCCGGCGACCCCCGGCACGGCGGCAATGGCCGGCGCATTCAGCACGCCGCCGGGCGTTTCGATCATCGCCAGCAGCGGCCGGCCACCGGCGTGGGCGACGATCTGGGCGGCCTGCGCCGCAGTTTCGATCTTGGGCGCCACCACGCCGGCAAAGCCATCGACATGCGCGGCAACCAGATCGTCATCATGCCATGGCGTGCCGACGCCATTGATGCGCAGGAACAGCGCGCGGTGGCCCCAGCCGCCCGCCAGCGCCGCCGCCACGGCCGCGATGCGCGCATCCGGCTTGGCATCGGGCTGCACGGCATCTTCCAGATCGAGAATCACCGCGTCGCTGGCCAGGGTGCGGGCCTTGGCAATGGCGCTGGCGCGGTTGGCCGGCAGATAGAGCAGGGATTTCAGGCGAGTCATGTCCATGGCGGCCAGCGTGCCAGCCTGACCGGTGGGGTGCAACTGGCGAGGCGTACAATATGCGCAGTTCAACTCCCTCCCCCTTGCCGGGAGGGCGACCCTCGCCCCTTGGCGAGAGCGGGGTGGGGGTGCCAAGCGTGGCAACGCTGGGGACCCCCGCCCCGCCGCGCAAGGGGGAGGGCGTTGGCTTCAATCGTCAGCCCAGCCGGTGAGCGTGCCGCGCAATTTGGTGAGCGCGGCTTTCTTGATCTGGCAGATGCGCGCCGCCCCGACGCCCAGCACCTGGCCGATCTCCTCCAGATTCAGTTCCTCGACGAAATAAAGTTGCAGCACGCGCGCCTCGCGTTCGGGCAGACTGGCAATGGCCCCGGCGATGGCGCGGCGGCGGCGGTCGCTTTCCAGCACATCATGGGCATCGGGATCGTTGCTGGCAAACCAGTCGCTGTGATCGGAATAGACATCGTCGATGCTTTCGGTGTGCGCCGCCACGGTTTGCGCCATGCCGGCGCGGTAATCGGCCAGTCTGATCTCCAGCGCCTGCGCCATTTCGGCATCGGTGGCGCTGCGGCCCAACTGACCTTCCAGCCGGCCGCGCACCTGGCCCCATTCGCGTTTGCGGCGCATCGCCGATCGCACCAGCGTGGCGCCCTTGCGCAGATGATCGATCATCGCGCCGCGCACCCGCACGCTGGCATAGGTGGCGAACGCCGCGTGGCCGCGATCTTCAAAGCTGCGCGCCGATTCGATCAGCGCGATCATGCCGATCTGCACCAGATCCTCCACCTCGATGGCGGACGACACCCGCGCATGCACATGCCAGGCGATGCGGCGCACCAGCGGCAGATGGCCGGAGATCAGCCGTTCGGGATCGACCTGAACCAGCCGCGCGGGCGCATAAAGCGCCGGATCAAGGCCAAGGCGGGCGTCCATCAGGCGTCTCCTTTGGGTTGGGCAGCGCCAATGATGGCGGCAACCTCCACATCGCGATCATCGGGGATATCGGGGAAGGCGAGCACGGCGACGCCGGCCAGCCGCGCGCGCAGCATCTGCCAGAGCGGCCGGCGGATCTGCGGCACGGTGACGATGGCAAAGCGCCGGCCATCGGCCAGCATCGGCGCACAGGCCGAAGCGGCGGCTTCGGCCACGCGGGTGACCAGCGCCGGATCGAACGGGTGGGCGATGCCCGGATTGGCGCGCACCGCCTGGACCAGCAGGCCCTCCAGCCCGGGATCGAGCGCGACAGCGAGCAGCGCGCCCTTCACGCCGGCCAATTGCTGCACGAGCGCCAGGCCCAGCGCCGGCCGGATCAGTTCGGCAAGTTCGGCAGGGTCCTGCGTCTTGGGCGCGGAGGCCACCAGCGCGGCGGCGATGGAGCGCAGATCGCGGATGGCAACGGCTTCTTCGAGCAGGCGGGCAAGCACCTGGGTGACCACCGCAACCGAAAGTAGTTTCGGCGTGAGCGCCCCGGCCAGCGCGGGCGCGGTCTCGGCCAGCGTATCGAGCAGCGCCTGCGTATCATCCTGGCCAAGCAGGCGGTGGGCGTGGCGTGCGAGGAGCTGATTGAGATGGGTGCCGACCACCGCGGCGGGATCGACCACCGTATAGCCGGCGGCCTCGGCCAGATCGGCTTCGGCCGGATCGATCCAGCGGGCCGGCAGGCCGAAGGCGGGATCGGCGCATTCGCGGCCCGGAATGACGGTGGCGATCGGCCCGGCTTCGATGGCGAGCATGTCGTCGGGGAAAATTTCGTCTTCGCCGACGACCACGCCGGCCAGCGTGATGCGATAGCGGAACGGCGCGAGACCGAGATCGTCGCGCACCCGCACCTGAGGCAGCACGAAGCCGAGATTGCGCGACAATTGCCGGCGCACCGCCGTGATGCGCGCCATCAACGGTGCATCACGCGCGGCATCAACCAGCGGCACCAGCGCAAAGCCGATATCGAGCGCGGCCGGCGCGGTATCGGCCACATCGGCCCAATCGATGCGGGCGCTGCTGTCGGGCGCGTCCGTGCTGGCAGTGTCAGCCTCTGGCGGCGCGGCCGGGCGCTTGCGCAGCGCCAGCCAGAACGCCGCGCCGGCCGCCGGCGCAACGATCAGCAGCGGCATGCCGGGCAACAGGCCGAGCAGCGCCAATATCACCCCCACCGGCAACCACGGCGCGGTGAGGCCAAGTTGCGCCCCGACCTGCCCGGCCAGATCCTGCGTCTTGCCGACGCGCGTGACGACCATGGCGGCAGCGATCGACAGCAGCAGCGCCGGCACCTGCGCCACCAGGCCATCACCAACCGCGAGCAGCAGATAGGTGCGTGCCGCATCAGCCAGCGACAGATCATGGGAAACGGTGCCCAGGATCAGCCCGCCGATGATGTTGATCGCCAGGATCAGCACACCGGCGACGGCATCGCCCTTCACGAACTTGCTGCTGCCATCCATGGCGCCGTGGAAATCGGCTTCGGTGGTGACCTCGGCGCGGCGCAGGCGGGCGTCTTCGGCGGTGATCAGCCCGGCGTTGAGATCGGCATCGATCGCCATCTGCTTGCCGGGCAAGGCATCAAGGGTGAAGCGCGCGGCGACTTCGGAGACGCGGCCGGCGCCCTTGGTGATCACCACCAGATTGATGATCATCAGCACGCCGAACACGAACAGGCCGACGACATAATCGCCGCCCACCAGGAAATTGCCGAAGCTTTCGATGACATGCCCGGCCGCCGCCGTGCCTTCGTGTCCGTGCACCAGCACGACGCGGGTGGAGGCGACATTGAGCGCGAGGCGCAGCAGCGTGGCGTAAAGCAGCACGGTGGGAAAGGCCGAGAAATCCAGCGGCTGGCGGATGTTGATCGCCACCATCAGCACGATCAGCGCCACCGCGATGTTGGTGACGAAGAACAGATCGAGCAGCAACGCCGGCAGCGGCACCACCATCAGGCCGACCAGCACCAATATCGCCGTCGGCATCAAGGCGGCGCGGGCGGTGAAATTGGCGCGCAATTGCGCCGGCAGGCGGGCGGCAAAGTTCATTGCATGGCCGCCAGCACGAGATAGGCCATCTGGGCGCGCGATGCGGTGAGCGCCGGATCGGCCGGCGGCAGGGTTCGGCCGATGGGCGGCAGGGGATTGCCGCCACCACTGCCACCCATATGCCGGTTGATGCGGCTGGCGACGAGATCATGAACGTCGCTCAGCGAGCGTGCGCTGCCATCCTTGTGGAAGAATGTGCTGCGATTGGCGGCGGCGGCGGCGGGCAGCAGGCCGGCGGCGGCAGTGCCGGGGTTGGCGGCCATCGCGCCGAGGAACTTGATCGCCCCGCCCGCCCCCAGAAAGGCGGCGAGATAGAGATCGGCGCTGCCGGCGGCGCGGCCCAGCGACCGTTCCAGCAATGCCGCATTGTCGCGGGTGAACTCGCCGGCCATGGCGGCAGCGGCTTCGGCGTTGTGGCGCAGCGAGAGGATCGAATCCTTCACCGCACGGCTGGCGCCATTTTTCAGCGCGTCGGCCGCCCAGCCCAGGCCGTGCTTGTCGCCATGGCGGGCGACGACCCCCAGCCAGGTGGCATCGGTGAACTGGAACAGGCCGCTGGCCGACGAGGTGCGGGCGCGGGCCGTGGGGTTCAGGCCGGATTCGGCGCGGGCGTTGGCGAGCAGATAGGAAAAATCCACGCCGGTGCGCGCCGCCGCCTGTTCGACGGCGGCGATGATGCCGCTGCGCGCCTGCGCCGAGGAGACCGCGATGGTCATGCCCAGCGGCCGTCGCTGCCATAGGTGATGGCCGGCGGGCGCAGCGTCGTGCCGGGCGGGCGCAGTGCCGCCAGCCGGCGTTCGACGCTGATCAGCTTGGCGCGGCTGCGCAGGATGGCTTCGCTGTTGAGGTCGCGCGCCTGTTCCAGCAGCGGGCGCGGCGGCGCGGCGCCGTCGGCGACTGCAGCCTGCACGGCGGCGAGTGCGGCCGTCTTGGCGGCCGTGGCGCGTTCGATCCTGTCGGCATCTTCGGATTCCAGCGCCGCCAGCTCGGCGCGGATCGCGTCGACCAGGGTGCTGGCCAGATCCTCGATGCCCCCCGCCATGATCAGCGCCTGCCGCGGTCCAGCGCCAGCATGGCGCCGGCAATGGCATCGGCATCGATCGGATAGCCGCCGGCCGCGATCGCCGCCTGCAACTGGGCAACGCGGGCGCCGTTCACCGGCGGCGCGCTGGCCATGTCCTTGATCAGGCCGCTGTTGCCGATGCTGCCGGATACGGCCACAGCCGGTGCGATGCGACGCACCGGCTTGCCGGGGTCGCTGGCGGCGGTGTCGCCAGCCGGCTGATTTCGCGCGGTGAACGGGCTGCGGATCGGGCCGCCGCCGCCATTGATGCCATCGATCATCCTGTTGGTCCCTTTGCCTGGCTGCCGGTCGTCACGGGCGGCCCAACGCTGTTAACGGCCATTCACCATGGGCTTTAATTCGCCGGTCATCGCGCCAGCACGACGCGCCCGCCGGGTTCGATGCGGCCGGTGAAGCGGCGGCCGGCGGGGCCTTTCAGGGCGACGCGCGCACCATCGGCATCGCGTTCGGCTTCGGCTTCCATCTGGATGGCAAAGCCCGGCCCGCTGGCTTCCACCAGCACATGTTCGCCGCGACGGATGGCGGGTTTGGCGCGGGCGGACGATTGGGGGGGCGCCGTGCCGGCAACCGGCACATACAGCGTCCACGCCGGATCGGCGCAATCGGCACGCACCACGTCGGCGCGGGCCCAACTGAGCGCCGGCGACGGGCAGCGCGGCACCACCAAGCGGTCATCAAGGCGCGCCGGTCCGCCGGCAAAGCGCTCGACCGCCGCGCGCAGCACCGCCACATCGTGCAAGGCCGGCGTGTATTGGGCCGGGCCGGATTGGGCATGGGCCGACCCGCTGAACACCAGCACCGCCAGGCCAACAAGCCCAATGGCCAGATGGGCAAATTTACGATCAAGCCGTTTAAGGGGCGCGCGCATCGGCCGTTGATCCTTTCGGTCAGGCCAGGGTGCATGTCCCCCGGCATTCCGGCCTGACCAGCAAGAACCGCGCCAATTGCAGATCCCCCGTTTGGCGCGCCGCGACCCGGCCCGGGGCCGGCAATGGCTTGCCGCCGCAGCGGCAGGCCTTTGCCGAGCCCCGGGCCTCACCGGTGATTCCATCGCTGTTGCTGGCGCTTGGCACGGCCTGTGCATTGCGCTGGCCATGACCATGCTCGACTCCGCCCTGGGATTGTCCGCCGCCGCGCTGAAACTGCGCGGCCAACGGCTGGATGTGATCGCCGGCAACATCGCCAACGCCTCCACGCCGGGCTTCAAGGCCCGCGATCTGGATGCCGATGCGGCGCTGGCACGGATCGGCGCTGGCGGCTTTGCCCGGATGCTGGCCGGCGAACAGGCCGGAGCCGGCGCGCTGAAATTCCGCGCCGCCATGCAGCCCAGCCTGGATGGGAACACGGTGGACATGGCCACCGAACAGGCGGCCTTTGCCGAAAATGCCCTCAAATACCGCGCCAGCCTGGAGTTCCTGAACGGACGCATCCAGACGCTGATGAGCGCGATGCGGCCAGAGTGATGAAGGGGCTTTCCACCTTCGATATCGCCGGGCGCGCCATGGCATCGCAACTGGTGCGGATGAACGCCATCGCATCCAATCTGGCGAATGCGGGCAGCATTTCCGGCACCGAACAGGGTGCCTATCGCGCGCTGCGGCCGGTGTTTGCCACCCGTTATGATGGTGCCGCTGCCACGGTGGATGTCGCATCGATGGCGCGCACCGGCACGCCGGAACGCAAGCTCGATCCGCACCATCCGCTGGCCGATGCCACGGGGCATGTCTGGCAGGCCGCGGTCGATCCCAATCAGGAGATGGTGGAAATGGTCGAAACCGCACGCGCCTATGCCAATAATGTCGAAGTGCTCAGCACCGCACGCGGCCTGGCGCTCGATACGCTGCGGATCGGCAAATGAGCAGCATCGCGCCCATGAACGCCAACCCGACGGCGCCGGCCGCCCCGGTGCGCACCCCAAAGACGGCGCTGGATCAGGGCGATTTCCTCACCCTGATGATCGCGCAATTGAAGAGCCAGGATCCGACCAAGCCGGTCGATAACCTGCAATATGTCCAGCAGATGGCGATGTTCAGCCAGCTGGCTGCCGCCAACCAGACCAATGAGGCACTGGCCGGCATTTCCGATCGGCTTGATCAACTGGTCACCCGTTTTCCCAGCACGGAGCAATAACCCATGGCTTTCTACACTGCGCTGACCGGCCTGAACGGGGCACAGACCGAACTGGCCACCATCGCCAACAATATCGCAAATGTTGGCACCAGCGGTTTCAAGCGGAGCCGCGTCAGCTTTGGCGACATCATCTCGACCAGCCCCAAACAGAACCCGTCGCGGCTGGTCGGTTCCGGCACGAAGGTGCAGGGCGTGCTGATGCAGTTTGGCCAGGGCGCTCTGGAAACCTCCAGCTCGGCGACCGATCTTGCGATCAGCGGGCAAGGCTTTTTCATCGTGAAGAACCCACTGAGCGGGTCCATCAGTTATACCAGAAACGGCAGCTTCAAGGTAACATCCGATCGGTTTCTGGTGGATGATCTTGGCCGGCAGTTGCAGTTGTTCCCGACCAGCAGCGATGGCAGCCTGCGCGCCAGCGATCTGGACAGCACCATCCCGGCGAAAATCCCCCTGTCGTCCGGGGAGCCACGCGCCACATCAAGGATCAATGTTTCGGTCAATCTGCCAGCCGATGCGGAAATCATCCGCAACAAGCCCGTTTACACACCGGCCAACCCCTATGTGTTCGATCCCAAGAACCCCGGCACCTACAATCACAGCAGTTCGAACACGATCTATGATTCATTGGGAAATCCGCTGGCCGCCACCATTTACTATGTGAAGGATGCCGTGCCGAGCCCGGGCGATCCCACCCATCGCTGGACCGCTCGGATGTTTGTGGGCGACCAGGAATTGAGCGTGGCCGGCACGCCCGGCATTCCCCTCGTGTTCAATGCCAGCGGCGTGCTGACCAGCCCGACCGCCCCGTTCACCTTTGATACGGTGCCGCCACCGCGCGGCGGCGATCCGCTGTCGATCACCATCAATCATGGCAGTTTGACGGCCCAGATTGCCGGCCCGTTTGCCGTGGAAGCCAAGGAGCAGGACGGTTTTGCCGCCGGCCAGTTGGAGGCCATCTCGATGGGCAGTGATGGCGCTGTCAGCATCGGTTATTCGAATGGGCAGAAACAGATCATGGGCAAGGTGGCGCTGGCCACGTTTTCCAATCCGCAGGGACTGAAGCAGGTGGGCGAGGCCCATTATGTCGGCACCCCCGAAGCGGGCGAACCCATTACCGGTGAGGCCGGCCAGAACGGCATCGGCGCGCTCGTTTCCGGCACGCTGGAACGATCGAACGTCGATCTGACCACCGAACTGATCAGTCTGATCGCGGCGCAGCGCAATTTCCAGGCATCGTCAAAGGCCATCGAAACCGACAACCAGACGATGCAGACCGTGATCAACATCAGCTCCTGATCGGCTCAACAATGGATCGCGCCATCTACACCGTTCTGACCGGCCTTTCGGCGCGGGCCCGCGAAAGCGTGGTGACCGCCAACAATCTGGCCAACGCCGGCGTGCCGGGCTTTCGCCGCGATGTGGTGGCGCAGGAAAGCCGCTATCTGAGCGCGGCGCGCGCTGTCGATGGCGCCTGGCGCGCGCGGGCGCAGGCCGGCGCGCCCAGCCTGGCCACGCCGCACCAGCCGGGGCGCATTTCGGCGACAGGCCGCCCGCTGGACATCGCGCTGGCCGGCGAAGCCTGGCTGGCCGTACAGGGCCCGATCGTCGGCGGCGATGTGCGCGAGGCCTATATGCGGCGCGGCGACTTGCAGGTGAATGCCGCCGGGCTGATCACGCTGGGCGATGGCCGCGTCGTGCTGAACGGCAACAGCGCGCCGATTTCGGTGCCGCCCGGCGCTCAGCTCACCATCGGCGAGGATGGCACCATCACCGCCACCCTGCCCGACGGACCGCAGGCGCTCGGCAAGCTGAAACTGGTCGATGGCAGCAGCCTGAAAAGCCGCGACAAGGCCGCCGATGGCCTGTTCATGCCCGAAGAGCCGCTGCCGGCAGACCCGGCCGCACGCCTGGAAACCGGCGCACTGGAAAGCGCCAACATCACCGCCGCCGAAGCTTTGGTCGAACTGGTCGAGGAACAGCGCGGGTTCGAAGTGAACGCCCGGCTGCTGAAACTGGTGCAGGACATGGACGAGCAGGGTGCGCGGCTGATCAGCCTGGATGGCAAATGAGGAGCATATGCGATGACCACCGCCTTGCAGATTGCCCGTTCGGGCCTCGACGCGCTCGATCAGCGCATGAAGACGATCTCGAACAATCTCGCCAATGTTTCCACCACCGGTTTCAAGCGCGATCGCGCCAATTTCGCCAGCCTGATGTATCAGGATGATCGCAGCCCCGGTGCAGCCAGCGGCGCCGACAGCCAATATGCCAGCGGGTTGGGCACCGGCACCGGTGTGCGCGTGGTCGGCACCGAGCGTATCCATGCGCAGGGCACGATGATCCAGACCGACAATGCGCTCGATCTGGCGGTGGACGGCGCCGGGTTCTTCGCGGTGCAGATGCCGGATGGCACGGTGGGCTATACGCGCGACGGCGGCTTCAAATTGTCCGCCACCGGCGAGATCGTCACGACCGCCGGGCTGCGGCTGGCGCAGCCGCTGACCGTGCCCGATGGCGCGACGCAGTTGGTGATTGCGCCCGACGGCACGGTGACGGCAAGCCTGCCCGGCCAGGCCGTGCCGGTGGAAGTGGGGCAGTTGCAGTTGGCGCGCTTCCTCAATCCGGCCGGGCTGATGCCGGTGGGCGACAATCTCTATCGCGAAACCGCCGGATCGGGGCCACCAACCCAGGGCGTTGCCGGACAGGCCGGCATGGGCCAGGTCCGCCAGGGCATGCTGGAAGGATCGAACGTGTCGACGGTGCAGGAACTGGTCGACATGATCGAAACGCAGCGGGCCTATGAGATCAATTCCAAGGTGATCAGCGCGGCCGACGAGATGAGCCGGTACGTGGTGCAGAATGTTTGAGCCGCCCAACTCCCTGCCCCCTGCGGGGAGGGCGACCCGCGCGCAGCGCGGCGGGGTGGGGGTTGCGCCCGTGGAAACCCAAGGCGCGAACCCCCACCCCGCTCGGCTGGCGCCGAGCCGCCCTCCCCGCAAGGGGGAGGGCGTGGCGCTGTTGCTCCTGCTGTTCTCTGCCCCGGCCTGCGCAGCCAAGGTGAAGCCCATGCCCCCCGCCCTGCCGGTCGTGGTCATCGAACCGGCGGCCATCACCGGCAGCCTGTTCAACCCCGCCAGCTTCACCGGGCTGGTCACCGATCGGCGGGCGCGGCGGGTGGGCGATCTGATCACCATAAGACTTGCCGAGCGCACCACCGCATCGAAATCCGCCAGTGCCGGATCGAACCGGGAAAGCGACACCGCCATAAGGCTGCCGCAGTTTTTCCCGTTCACGCGGGTGCCGCCCGGCGCCACCGAAGCCGGCAGCAGCCAGGGCTTTGCCGGCACCGGCACCGCCGAGCAGAACAATGAACTGATCGGCCAGATCAGCGTCACCGTCGCCGAAGTGCTGCCCGGCGGCGTGCTGCGCGTGGCCGGCGAGAAGCGCCTGGCGCTCAATCGCGGCGAGGAGCATCTGCAGATCAGCGGCCTGGTGCGCATCGACGATCTGGGTGCCGACAACAGCGTCGAATCCACCCGCGTCGCCGATGCGCATATCCGCTTTGGCGGCACCGGCCAGGTGGCGGACAACAGCCGGCAAGGCTGGCTGGCGCGCTTCTTCGCCAGGATCCTGCCGTTCTGATGCTGGCGCTGATCGCCTTGGTGATGGCCCTGCTGGCCGTGCCGGCACAGGCCGAGCGGGTGAAGGATATCGCGCGCTTTGCCGGGGTGCGCGCCAATGCGCTCACCGGCTATGGCGTCGTCGTCGGCCTGACCGGCAGCGGCGACCAGAATCTGGAATTCACCATCCAGTCCCTCATCGCCGCCGTGGGCCGGCTGGGCGTGCGACTGCCGCCCGGCGTCAATCCGCAGTTGCGCAATGCCGCCGCCGTGATGGTCACCGCCGAACTGCCGCCCTTTGCCAAGCCCGGCCAGCGGCTGGACGTGACGGTGGCGGCGCTGGGCCAGGCGAAATCCCTGCGCGGTGGCACGCTGCTGCTCACCAGCCTGCAAGGGCCGGACGGCGAGATTTATGCGCTGTCGCAAGGCAGTCTGGCAGTGGGCGGGTTCGGCGCGGAGGGGCGTGACGGCAGCCGCATCGTCGTCGGCACACCCGCCACCGGCCGCGTGCCGGGCGGGGCCATTGTCGAACGATCGGTGCCATCGCCGTTCACCAACCGCGGCCCGATGCACCTGGACATGAACGAGCCGGATTTTTCCGCCACCAAGGCGGTCGCCGATGCCATCAACCGCGCCTATGGCGGCGAGGTCGCCACGGCCGAAGACGGCATCCGCATCAAGTTGAATGCGCCCGATGATCCCACCCGCCGCATCGCGCTGGCGGCGCGAGTGGAGGCGCTGGAAGTGGCATTGTCACCGCCGCCGGCGCGGGTGATCGTCAATGCGCGCACCGGCACCGTGGTGATTTCGGGCGAAGTGCGCATCCTGCCCGCCGCCGTCGCCCACGGCAATCTGACCGTGCGCGTCACCGAGAACCAGCAAGCCAGCCAGCCCGCTCCGCTGGGGCGCGGCCAGACGGTGGTGACCCAGCAATCCAGCGTCGAGGCCGGCGAGGCGCAGACCCGCATGAACCTGTTCGCACCGGGCGCGAAGCTGGGTGACATCGTCGATGCAGTGAACGCCATCGGCGCGGCACCGGGCGATCTGGTGGCGATCCTGGAGGCGTTGAAGGCAGCCGGTGCGCTGCGGGCCGAACTGGTGGTGATCTGATGGCGGTGCGCCCGCCTGCCCTTCCCATCAAGGAACCGCTCATCCTGAGCCTGTCGAAGGGCTTGCCGATGAACCCGACACAAGACGACGCCAAACGCGCCGCCAAGGCCGGCAGCGATTTCGAAGCCCTGCTCGTCACCCGCCTGCTGAAAACCGCCCGCGCTGCCAAACTCGGCGACGATCTGATGGGCACGAACGACCAGATCCGCGACCTGATCGACGAAACCCGCGCGCGCAGCCTTACGGCGGCCGCCCCGCTCGGCCTGGCACAGTTGCTGGCGCGCGAGGCGAAACGCTGATGGATCTGCTCGGCCTTGGCCGTTCCGGCGTGCTGGCGTTTCAGCGCGCGCTGAACGCAACGGGCGAGAATGTCGCCAATGCCGACACGCCGGGCTTCGTGCGGCGGCGCGCGTTGCTGACGACGCAGCCGGCAGGGCGCGGCGGACCGCTGGAGCGTGCGCCGACATCGGCCGGCGTGCGGTTCGCCACGCTGGTGCGCGATGTCGATGCGCTCAAGGCCAATGCCGCGCGCACCGCCAGCGGCGATCAGGCGCGCTTTGCGGCACGGCTGGACTGGCTGGAGCGGCTGGAGGGGCTGGGGGTGAGTGCCGACGTGGCGACGCGGGTCGGCGCCTTCTTCAATGCAGCCACCGATCTGGCCGCCGCACCCACCAATCGCGCCGCGCGCACGCTGTTTCTGGGCGCGGCCGATGATGCGGCATCGGCCTTTGCCGGGCATGGCGAGGCGCTGGCCGCGCTCGGCGACGACATCGGCCGTGAAGCCGCCCTGTCGGCGCGCACGGTCAATGATCTCGCCGCCGCGCTGGTGCGCATCAACGAGCAGCTCCGGCGCGGCGATCCCGACGATGCGGCGGCGGCCGGCATGCTCGACAACCGCGACCGGCTGCTGGCCGATCTCGCCGCCGAGGTGCGGATCAGCATCAATGAAGGCCCGCGCGGTGTGGTCGAGGTGAACCTCGGCAGCGGGCCATCGGCGGTGCAACTGGTGCCGCAGGCCGGCAACAGCCGTCGCATCGGGGTGGCGCCCGATGGCGCGGCCGTGCTGCTCAATCCGGAATTCGATCCCACGCCGCTGCGCCTGCCCGCCTCCGGACGGCTCGCTGGCCTGCTGGAGGCCAGCGCCGACATCACCCGTGCCCGCGCCGCGCTGGACAGCAGCGCTGCCGGCTTTGCAGCGCTGGTCAATGATTGGCATGGGCGCGGGGTCGATGGCGATGGCGCGCCGGGCCAGGCGGTGTTTGCGCGCCTGGGCGTGGCGACGACAGTGGGCAAGGCCAATGCCGGCCGCGCGCCGGTGCATGTGGTGCTGGCCGATGGGGCGGTGCCGGATGCATCAGGCTATCGGCTGATCGCGGACGCTGCCGGCTTCACCCTGGCGCGCGGCGATGGCAGCGCCAGCGTGACCGGTGCGGGCCCGTTGCTGCTCGACGGCTTGACGGTCAGCATCGGCGGCGACGCGGTGGCCGGCGATCAATGGACGCTGGCGCGGCTGGACGGCGCGCGCGGCCTGGCGCTGCGGCCGCTGCAGCCCGGCGAGGTCGCCGCCGCCGCGCGCTGGCAGATCGATGCGCCACCGGACAATGCCAGCAGCGGCCTGCCGACGATCATCGATGATGCCACCGCGCTGGCGCTGCCCGGCGGCGACACGACGCCGCCGCCGTGGCGGATCAGCGTGATCGCTGGCGGCCTGGCGGAGATTCGTGCCGGCACCACCCTGATCGACACGGTGCCGGCCGATGGCAGCTTGATCGCCGGGCCGGGCGTGCGCTTCAGCGTGCCGGCAGGCGCGGCGGCCGGTGATCTGTTCCGAATCAGCCCCACCCCGGCCGGCAGCCCGGACAATGCAAATGCGATTCTGCTGGGGCGGCTGCGGGTGCAACCGGGGCCGAACGGCACGCTGGAGGCGGAACTGGCCGCCGACAGCGCCGGCATCGGCGCACGCATCGCCGACACGCGCCGTCTGGAGGCCGCGGCCGCCACGCTGAAGGAAGACACGGCCCGCGCCAATGATGCGGTGTCGGGCGTCGATCTGGAAGTTGAAGCCGCCGAGCTGACCCGCCTGCAGGCCGCCTATCGCGCCAACGCGCAGGTGATCGGCGTGGCGCGCGACCTGTTCGATCAGATCCTGGGCCTCAGCCGGTGATCCCGCCGATCTCGACACGATCCGGCCATGATGCCGCGGTGCGCCGGTTGACCGATCTGTCACGGCAACTGGCCGACGTGCAGCAGCAGATTTCCACCGGCCGCAAGGTGGTGCGGCCCGGCGATGATCCGGTGGCCTTTGCCCGCGCCGCGACGTTGAAACGCGCCGATGCCAGCGCCGATGTGCAGCGCCGGGCCATGGACGCCGCCGGATCGCGCCTGTCCGCCAGCGAGACGGCACTGGCCAGCATCGCCGACATCATGGCGCGCGCCAAGGAACTGGCACTGGCCGGGCGCAACGCCAGCCTGAACGCTGCCGACCGCACGATCCTGGCCAACGAAGTCGGCGAATTGCTGAGTGCTGCGCGCGGCCTGGCCGAAGCGCGCGGGCCCGATGGCGAGGCGCTGTTCGCCGGGGCCGGCCTGTCGCCCAGCTATGGCGAGGATAGTGAAGGCCTGGCCGCCTGGGCCGGGTTGGGCACCAGCCCGCGGGTCGCCGTGCAGGGCCGCACGCTGGCCGCCGGCATCACCGGCCCGGAAGCCTTCGGGGTGACGGCGCCACTCCCCCCACCTGATCCAATGGCGGCGCCCGACCCGCTGCGGCCGCCGCCCCCGCGCGCTCGCAACCTGTTCGACGCGCTGGCGCATCTCGCCGCCAGCCTGACCGAAGCCCGGCCGGCGTTATTCGAAGCCGGCATGGACGAGGCGCTGGCTGCGATTGACGGCCACATCGATCGGCTGGCCGCAGCGCAGGCGACGCTGGGCACACGCGCGGCGCGGCTGGAAGCGGAAGCCGAGCGGCTCGACAAGGCGCAATTGCAGTTGAAGAGCGAGGTATCAAAGCTGGAGGACACCGACATGGCCGCCGCGATCGCGCGGCTGGACCGGCTTGGCGTGGTGCTGGATGCGGCGCAGGCGAGCTTTGCGCGGGTGTCCCGGCTGAGCCTGTGGGACGAACTGCGGTAGGCGATTGTCGAAGTGGTCTGGCGCCCTCCCCGCAAGGGGGAGGGCGTTTGTCGCGCTCCTGCTGCCCCTCCACAACGGACCTATTTAATCCGCTTTGGCACCGGCCGTAATCCGGAGCGAACCCTCACCCGGAGCCGCCCTGCCCAATGTTGTCGATCATCGGCCTTGTCGTGCTCATCGTCATGGTGTTTGGCGGCTTTGCCATCACCGGCGGCAGCCTGGGGCCGGTGATGCATGCGCTGCCGCACGAATTCCTGATCATCGGCGGCGCGGCAGCCGGGGCCACGCTGGTGGCCACCGATATCAAGGGCATCAAGGACATGGGTGGCGGCCTGGGCAAGGTGGTCAAGGGGCCGAAATACAAGAAGGCCGATTATGGCGCCGCCATCTTCCTGACGGCGCGGCTGATGCGCTTGTTCCGCACCGATGGCCCGACGGCGGTGGAACCGCATATCGAGGACCCGAAATCATCGAACATCTTTGCCGAGTATCCGCAATTTGCCGCGGATCATTTCTTCATCAGCCTGGTCACCGATTCAATCCGGTTGCTGGTCGTTTCCACCGGCACGCTGTCACCACATGCGGTGGAAGAGGTGATCGATACCCATATCGAAACCCACCACCATGCCGCGCTGAAGCCGGTCGAGCGCCTGCAGACCATGTCGGACGCGCTGCCGGCGCTGGGCATTGTCGCGGCCGTGCTGGGCGTGATCAAGACGATGGGCAGCATCGACAAGCCGCCCGCCATTCTGGGCGCGATGGTGGGTTCGGCACTGGTCGGCACGTTTCTGGGGGTGTTGCTCAGCTATGGCATCGTCGGCCCGCTTTCGGCGCGGCTGAAGGCGGTGATCGACGAGGACAGCGAGATTTATCTGGTGGTGCGCCGGGTGATCATCGCCACGCTGAAGGGCCAGCCGCAGCCGCTGGTGATCGAATCGGCGCGCACCGCGATCAGCCCGACCCACCAGCCGAGTTTCAGCGAGATTTTCGACGGTCTGCGGACGGCAAAGTGAGCCTGCCCACATGAAACCGGAAGGCAAGATCGAGCCGGAGATCATCATCAAGAAGGTGAAAGTGCACGGCCATGGCCACCATGGCGGCGCCTGGAAGATCGCTTATGCCGATTTCGTCACCGCGATGATGGCGTTTTTCATGCTGCTGTGGATCCTGGGGGCCACCAACGAACAGCAACGCAAGGGCATCGCCGATTATTTCACCCCCACCGTCATCCAGATGCAGGCCAGCGGCGGTTCCAACGGCCTGTTCGGCGGCAAATCGGTGGTGGCGCCAGAGGGCAGTTCGGTCCGCCCGGAAACCACCGGCAAGCGGCCGTTGACCCAGGCGGGCAGCGACCTGAAACCGACGCGGCCCGACCCGAAGCCCGGCGTACATCAGCCGTTGCAAGGCCAGGCCGGCAGCAAGAAGGCGAGCGATGAAGCGCGGTTCGAGGCCATCACCCGCAAGCTGCAAACCAGGCTGGAAGCCGATCCGACATTGAAGGGCCTGAAGGGCCAGGTGAAATTCGTGAAGACCCGCGATGGCCTGCGCATCGATCTGGTGGAGCGCGCCGATTTTTCGATGTTCGCCCTGGGCACCGCCGCCCCCACCACCGCCGCCGGCAGCCTCGTGCAGACCGTGGCGCATGCCATCGAAGACACGCCCAATCATCTGGCGGTGCGCGGCCATACCGATGCGCTGGGCTTCAAATCGCCGGGCGGTGCCTCGAACTGGAGCCTTTCGACCACCCGCGCCGATGCCACCCGCCGCCTGCTGATGGGTGCCGGCATAGCCGGCAGCCGGTTCCGCCGCATCGAAGGCGTGGCCGATACCGATCCCTTCGTGAAAAATGCGCCCACCGACCCGCGCAACCGCCGGATCAGCATCACCTTGCTGTATCAGGACCCGGCGTAGGCCCTATTCCGGCAGCAGCGGCCGGCCTTCGAAGCGGGCGATGGCATGCTGGATCACGCGGGCCAGCGCCGCCTCGCTGAAGAAGCCGCCGGGGATGAGGCAGCGATCGATCAGCACCCGGCGGAAGGCGGCAAAGGTGGCGGCGTCGGGCGGCACCGGCCGCTGCCAGAAATCATCCAGCCCGTTCTGGCAGGTGATATCGGGAATGTCGTACACCGCATGGCCGAGCACGATCACCGGCACGCCCTTGGCGAGACCAAGCGTGCCGCTGGTGCTGTTGATCGTCACCATGCCGAGGGCGCCCTGAGCAATGGCTTCGATATCGCCCCACGCCAGATAATCCACCCGATCGGCGACGCCACAGCGGGTGGCGACATCCCGCGCCTCCTGGTTCCAATCGCGGACCCAATTGTCGAGCGGATGTTCCTTCACCACCAGCCGGGCATCGGCCGGCGCATGGGCGGCAAAGGATTCGATCACCAGCTTAAGCGCATCGGCGATCCCGGCAAAGGGAGAATGCAGCCGGATCTGTGCATCGGAATCAAGCTGGAGCGGAAACAGGAAATAACGCGCGTCGGGGGCGGCCAGGCGGTTCAGCAGGGCGGCGGCTTCGGTCTCGCGGCGCTTGCGGCGCAGCAGCTTGCGCGCCCAGCCGGTGGCCTCCACCAACGGATGCCAGGGCCGGTGATTGCGCCAGTGCGGATAATGCCAGCGACTGAACAGATCGGCGACATTGTAGATCACGCCTTCGGTGGCGCGGCGCGGGAAGGAGGACAGCACGCGGGTGTGCACCGGCACCGGCGGCAGCGTTGCCGCCACTTCGCGATACCAGGCCGGATCGCGCGGCAGCGTGGAATGGCCGTTCACGCCGCCCTGTTCCAGCGTCACCCAATCGGGGCGGACATAGCCTTCTTCGAACACATGCACCGTGATGCCCAGTTCGCGGCAGACGCGCGTGGCCTGGATATGGTGATCGCGGCAATCACCGAACAGCACGACATCGGTGATGGCGTGGGCGCGAATGATGCCGGCCAGCGCATCGGGCCAATCGGCCAGCGTGCCGCGATAATCGATGCCACCGGGCAACCGCCAGAAGGCGCGATCGCCGCCGTTGAAATTCACCTTGTGCACATGATGCCCGGCGGCGAGCAGGCCCTGGCCCAGCCGACGGAACAGCGGACCCATCAAGCCCTGCAACAACAACACGCTGCGCCGCGCGGCGGGCGCGGGCGTGAGCGTGGCCTGGGCCATGATCGATCCTTCGGGCATCAATTGCGCTCCGTGGCGGGCCGAATCAGACCCGTTTTGCGACCCCTGTCCGCACCATCTGCCCTGCGGTCACAACACACACCGCCCCCCGCGCTCCCTGCCTTTTGGGCGGCAATTGCGCAAGAGCCGCCACAATTTCAACCAATGTTGTGGGCATTTGGCCACGCTTTGGGCATGGCAGCGGCGCCAGACCCGTATGGAGCTCCTGTTGCAGTGCCGAACTTGCCGCTGATCATTGTCGCCCTGCTGGTTGGCACCACGCTGCTGGACATGGCTGTGCAGCCGCGCGCCGCGAAGGCCTTGCGCAGCGCGGCTGGGCTGTGGGTGCAGGGCTTGGGGCTACTGGCAGGCTTTGGCCTGGTGCTGGCGCTGTGCGGCAATCCGCTGGCAGCGGCGGCGGCGACGCTGATGCTGATGGCGGCGCTGGTGTTGGGATCGAATGCCAAGCACCGGGTGTTGGGCGAGCCGATCCTGTTCTCCGATCTGGCGCTGGTGCGGGCGCTGTTCCGGCATCCGCAATTCTATTTCACCGCGCTCAGCCGGCTTCAGTTGCTGGCGTTGGTGGGCGGCGCATTGGCCGCGCCCGCAGCGATGGCCTGGCTGTTCGTGCCGGCGCTGGCCCCGCATCTGTGGGGCCTGGCCGTGCTGGGCGGGGCGCTGGCGCTGCTGGCTATCAGCCTGCGCCTGCCGCCCTGGCGCGATCTGGCGCCGGTGCCCGATGCCGATGCCGATGTGGCGCGCCATGGCCTGCTGGCGACCATCTTCCTGCACCGGCAGCGCTGGCGCGCCAGCCGCGACCCGCTGCCATCCACCGCAACGCTGCCGGGACCAGCCAATGCCGGGCTGGTGGTGATCATCCAGTGCGAATCCTTTGCCGATCCGGCCGAGCTGTTCAGTGATCCGGCGTTGGCCCTGCCCGGCCTGACCGCAGCGCGAGGCGCGGCCTGGCTGCACGGGCGGCTGCTGGTGTCGGGCTTTGGCGCCTATACGATGCGCACCGAATATGGCGTGATCTTCGGCCGGGACGAGGCCGCCCTGGGGTTTCGCCGCTTCGATCCCTATCTGACCGCCGCAGGCGAGGCCAGCCACGCCCTGCCGGCACGTCTGGCCCGCTCCGGCTGGCGCAGCCTGTTCGTCCATCCGCACGACATGCGCTTCTATGGCCGCGATGCGATCCTGCCAGCCGCCGGCTTCGATGAACTGATCGGGCTGGACCGTTTCGCACCGCCCACGGCGGAACAGGGCCGCTATGTCTCTGATGCGGCGATCACCGATGCGGTGCTGGCGCAGATCGCGGCCGCAACCGGCCCCACACTGCTGCATGCGGTCACCATCGAAAATCACGGGCCCTGGCTGGTTGATGGGGCGGCAGCAACAGGCAGCCTGTCCACCTCCTATCTGAAACTGGTTCGCCGGGGCGACGCCATGCTGGCGCGTCTGCACGCCAGCCTTGCCGCGCGCGCGCAGCCGGCGTTGCTGCTGTTCTATGGTGATCATCGGCCCAGCATTCCCGGCGCGACGTCACCGGATGGCCCGCGCCATACGCCGTTCGTGCTGCTGCGTTATGGAACGGATGGGCAGATGATCAGCAGTGGCGATGGCCCCTGCGATCTGTCACCGGCCCAATTGCATCACGCGCTGATTGCTGCGCTCACGGCGGCTTGAAGGCCAGCAACAGCCGATCGCGCCACGGCGCTGGCAACAGCCGGTCGATCAGGCGCAGCGCGGCGAACGGCCAGGGAATGATGGCATGGGACTGGCCACGATCCGCCGCCGCCAGCACCCGCCGCACGGCCGTCGGCAGCGACATCAGCAGCGCCCGCGGCACCGGCCGGCCGCCGCCGGGCCAATCGATGAAGCCGGGCGACACCAAGGTCACCTGCACGCCAGAGCCCCGCACCGCCAGGCGCAGCGCATCGACGAAGCGCGCCAGCCCGGCCTTGCTGCCCGCATAGGCCGGCGCAAACGGCAAGGCATGAAAGGCCGCCGCCGATCCGATCAGCACGATGCGGCCGTGGCCGCGTGCCGCCATCCGATCCGCCAGCGCCGCTGCCAGCGCCGCTGGGCCTGCGAAGTTCACCTGCACCAGCCGGGCGACCTGCGCGGCATCCTCCACCCTGGCGTCCGCCGCCGCCGTATCGCCCTGCCCGGCGACCAGCAGCGCCTCGTCAAATGGGGTTGCCGCATCGGCCTCGGCAATGGCAGCGAGCATGGCGCCGATGTCCGCCAGATCGAGGCTGCGCACCGTCACGTCGGCTCCCGCAGCGCGGCAGGCGTCTGCCGTGGCCGCGAGACGCCCAAGATCGCGCCCCCACAGTTGCAGCGCCACACACGGCTTTGCGCGTGCGCGGGCCAGCGCGCCGCCCAACGCGCCCGACGCACCGGTGATCAGGATGTGGCGGGCAGACGCGGCACTGCGCGCTGGCGTCGGTGCATCGCGAAGGATCGGACGATCCGGCGGCGTTGAAGCAGGGAGCGTTGGAGACAAGGATGTGGACATGGCCTGTTCTTCATCGGCAATGACCGGCCCCGGCACAAGCCGGGCGGTCAGATCAGCGCAATCGTCACACGCATCGTCGTCGTGGCGGCGCGCTCTGCTGGTGCAGCGCCTTGAACTGTCACGATATTTTCACAAATTACCCAAAAGACGCAATGAGTTGGCAAATCGCCGCAAGGCCGCAGCAATGGGACTTATCATCCTTGACAGTTGGCCCGCGCATCTGTTGAAACAGATTTAATGACCGTATACCAATCCCGACCCACGCTGTTTCAGAATCGCTGGCTGGAAAAGCTGACGCTTTTGTCGGCGCCGGCGTTCATCGCCCTGTGGGCCGTGCTGTTGCCTGCCATCCTGTGGACGGCATGGGGTACGGCGACGCCCATGACCGCCGCGGGGCTCACCTTGGCCGGCGGCCTGATCTGGACGCTCACCGAATATGCGCTGCACCGTTTCCTGTTCCATTGGGAGCCAGCGTCGGTGCTGTTGGAAAAATTCGTGTTCATCATGCACGGCAATCATCATGCAGTGCCGAACGATCCGCTGCGCAATCTGATGCCGCCAATGGTGAGCATTCCCGTTGGCCTGGCGGTCGGTGCCGGCTTTGTCGCGATGATCGGCCCGTCGGGCGTGTGGCTGCTGCTGGGCTTCATGACCGGCTATGTCGCCTATGATCTGGTGCATTATGCCTGCCACCAGTGGCCGATGAAGGGCCGCGTTGCCCGCATGCTCAAGCAGCATCACATGCGCCACCACCATGCCCATGACAAAGGCAATTATGCCATCACCGGCATGATGTGGGACCGGTTGTTCGTCACCCGCCTGAACAGCATCAAGCGGCCGGCGACGGCCTCGCAAGCCTGACTAGTTCATCCATGCTGGCCAGCACCGGCGCGTCGGGCGCCGCCGATCTTGCCCCGGCCAGACCATATCCCCAACCGACCAACATGATCGGGAGCCCTGCTGCATGGGCCGTTGCCACATCCACCGCCGAATCGCCCACATAAAGGCAGGTCGCTGCGTCGGCAGCCATGCCGGCCATGGCGAAGCGCGCGGCATCGGGGGCCGGCTTGCGCGGCCGGTCGGGCCGCGCGCCGACAATGGCTCCGAAATACCGGGCCAGATCGAGATCGGCGAGAATCTTGTCACACAGAGCCTGCGGCTTGTTGGAACAGATGCCCAAGCGAATGCCGGCATCGTGCAACGCTGCCAACGCCGCCGTCACGCCCGGAAAGGCCAGATCGGATGGCGTGGACACCACCGCATGGCGGGCGCGGAATTCGGCAATTTCGGCATCCGGATCGCGGCAATGCCGGCCCAGCACCGCGGCAATCATCGCCGCACCACCCACCGCATCCATGGCACGGGCGATGGCCGGATCGGCACGATCATCGCTGCCGCGCGCCGCCAGCATCGCATCGATGATCGCACAGGTGATCCGCACCGAATCGATCAGCGTGCCATCCAGATCGAACAGGATCGCATCAGGGGGGGGCGCCGGCATGGCCGACGCATCCCTGCCCGGCACGGCCCTGTCAAGCGTGCTGCAATTGACCGCAAATCAGCCCATGGATAGAGACTCGAGCGCGCTGGGCCGGCGGTTGGACAGAAAGAACAACAGGATGAGCGGCGGTCTGCATCAGGATATCGGCCGTCAGGTCATTGCCCTGGAAGCCGAAGCGCTGCGCCAGTTGGAAGCCATGATCGACGGCCGTTTTTCCGCCGTGGTCGATGCCATATTGTCTTGCCGCAGCCGGGTGATCGTATCGGGCATCGGCAAATCCGGCCACATTGCCCGCAAGATCGCCGCCACGCTGGCCGCCACCGGCACGCCGGCACATTTCGTGCATGCCGGTGAAGCCGCGCACGGCGATGCCGGCATGGTGATGCCGGGCGATCTACTGCTGGTGTTCTCCAACAGCGGCGGCACGGTGGAGCTGCAACCCTTGTGCCTGCACGCCAAGCGCATCGGCTGCCGGCTGGTCGGGGTGTCGAGCAACCCGACCTCGCTGTTGATGCGCACTGCCGATCTTGGCCTGTTGCTGCCCATGGTCGAGGAAGCCTGCACCGCCAGCCTGGCACCGACCACATCCACCACCATGATGATGGCGCTGGGCGATGCGCTGGCCGTGACGGTGATGCGGGCGCGCGGCCTGTCCGGGCCGGACATCAGGGCGCTGCACCCCGGCGGCACGATCGGCTTGCACCTGCGCGGCGTGGAGGATGTGATGCACGGCGGTGACCGGCTGCCGCTGGTGGCGATGGACACACCGATGCACCAGGCGCTGCTGACGATGACGGAAAAGCGGCTGGGCATGACCGGCGTGGTCGATGATCAGGGCCTGTTGGTCGGCATCATCACCGACGGCGATTTGCGCCGCCATGCCGCCGACCTGCTGGCCAGCACCGCAGCCGCCACGATGACCGCCACGCCCAAGACCATCCCGCGCACGGCCCTGGTGGAAGACGCGCTGGAAATGATGAACATTCACCGCATCACCACACTGTTCGTGGTGGACGATGCCCAGCCGCGCCGGCCGCTGGGTGCGGTGCAGATTTATGACATCGCGGCGCCCCCACCTCTTCAACCGCATCCGCTGGTGCAGGCCTGAACCGCCATGGCGCGCATTGCCCTGATCATTCCGGCCCGTTTTGCCTCCAGCCGCTTTCCCGGCAAGCCGTTGGCGCCGCTGGCGGGCCCGGATGGCCGGGTGCGCAGCTTGCTGGAATGGACGTGGGCAGCGGCGGGGGCGGCCGCCGGGGCCGTACCGGGCTTCGCCGAATGCGTGGTCGCCACCGATGACATACGGATTGCGGACCACGCACGCGCGCACGGCATGGCGGTGGTGATGACGCCGGCGGACTGTTTGAACGGCACGGAACGCTGTGCCGCCGCGCTGGCCGGGCTGACGGCAGCGCCGGATATCGTCGTCAACCTGCAAGGCGATGCCCCGCTGATTCCAGCGGCGATGGTGGCGGCGGTGATCGATTGCCTGGCCGCCGATCCGGGGCTGGCGCTGGCGACGGCCGCTGTGCCGGCCAGCGCAGCGGTGCTGGCGCATCTGCAGAGCGATGCTGCGGCCGGGCGCGTCGGCGGCACGACGGTGGTGTGCAGCCGCAGCGAGCGCGCGCTGTATTTTTCCAAATCGATCATCCCGCATGTGGCGCCCGGCACACAGCCGTCGCAGCCGGTGCTGCTGCATGTCGGGCTCTATGCCTATCGCCCGGACGCGCTGAAAGCCTATGCCGCCGCCGGGCCGGCCGTGCTGGAATTGCAGGAAGGCCTTGAACAATTGCGCTTTCTGGATGCCGGCCTGCCGGTGGGCGTCGCGGTGTGCCCGGCGCCGGGCTGGGACCTCATCGAGCTCAACAACCCGACCGACACGCCCCTGATCGAGGCCCAGCTGGCGCGGCGCGCCGAGGAAACCGCCTGATGCTCCCCCGTTTCACCCGCGCGCCCGGTGCGCCGCCCTTCCTGATCGCTGGCCCGTGCGTGATCGAAAGCGAGGCGCTGTGCCTGGCCATCGCCGGGCAATTGCGCGCCATGGCCGATCTTCTGGGCCTGTCGGTCATTTTCAAGGCCAGTTTCGACAAGGCCAACCGCACGTCGGGCGCCGGCTATCGCGGCCTGGGCCTGCATGAAGGCCTGCGCGTGCTGGAAAAAGTCCGCCGCGAAACCGGGCTGCCGGTGCTGACCGATGTGCATCTGCCCGATCAGGTGGCGGCGGTCGCCGAAGTGGTGGACATGCTGCAAACCCCGGCCTTCTTGGCGCGGCAGACCGACCTGATCACCGCCGCCGCCGCCAGCGGCCGGCCGGTGAACATCAAGAAGGCGCAGTTCATGGCGCCGCACGACATGGCCGCCGTACTGGCCAAGGCCCGCGCCGCCGCCACGGCGGCCGGGGTGGACAGCAGCACTATCCTGCTGTGCGAACGCGGATCGAGCTTTGGCTACAACAATCTGGTGGTCGACATGCGCGCGCTGGTGATCCTGCGCGACATGGGTTGCCCGGTGGTGTTCGATGCCACGCACAGCGTGCAATTGCCCGGTGGCGGCGGCGACCGCTCCTTGGGCCAGCGCCAATATGTCGAGCCACTGGCGCGCGCCGCCGTGGCAATCGGGGTTGATGGCCTGTTCATGGAAACCCACCCCGATCCCGATGCGGCGCTTTCGGATGGGCCCAACATGGTGCCGCTCGATCAATTGCCCGGCCTGATGCAGCGGCTGATCGCCATCGCTGCTGTGGGGTAGCCGGTGGCTTTTGCCCCCCTTCTGGCCATCCCGCCCTTCCCCGGCGCGCGGCCGCCGCGCTTTGGCGTGTGGGGCGGCGGCAGCGAGGATGCGGCCGACCTGCTGGCGGCGCTGGCGCAGCGACGGGTGGGCGGCTGTTACTGGGGCCATCAGCCGGCGCTGCCTGCTGCGGGTCATGATCTGGATGGCACCATGTCGCCGGCCGCCGGTGCATTGGCCTGGCCCGCCGATGCCGATCCCTGGCACATGCTGGACGGTGCGGCGCGGGTGCGGCTGCCGGCGGGCGACGCCCGCATCCTGCTGGCGGTGGCGGCCGGGCGCGATGTGGTGGTGAGCGATGCCGGGCGCGAGCAGGCCCCGGATGCGGCGATGATCGCCGCGCTCCTGCATGCGCAGCTTACCGGCTGGCACTGGCAGGATCCGTTCGGCGGCGGCGCCATCACTTGCCGGCAGGCCATCGCGCTGGCGGGATTCTGGCGACAATTGATCGATGGCAATCGCGGCATCGCGGCGGCATTGGGCTTTGCCTATTGGAAGCGGCCGACGGTGGCGCCCCTGCTGTGGAATGGTGCGGCATCACCGTTCCGGCGCGATCTGCCGGCGCTGGGCGCGGGCCAGCAAGTGGCGGTGTGGCGTTCCCGGCTGACGGCCACCCAATCGCGCGAACTGGCCCGCTGCGCCGTGCCGGTTCTGGAAGTGGAGGATGGCTTCATCCGATCCGCCGGGTTGGGCGCCGATTGTGTGCCGCCGCTGTCGGTGATCGTCGACGGCGTGGGCGTGCATTTCGATCCCAACGGCCCCAGCGGGCTGGAACTCTTGCTGCAAGATGGCGATTTCCCGTCCGATCTGCTGGCCCGCGCCGCCGCCTTGCGCACCGCCATCGTCGCCAGCGGCCTGTCCAAATATGAATCCGGCCAGGCCATCGCCCTGCCGCGCCCCGGCGGTGCACGACGCCATGTGCTGGTGCCCGGCCAGGTCGAGGATGATCGCGCTGTCACCAGCGGCGGTGCGTTGGCCAGCAATCTGGAACTGCTGCGCCGCGCCCGCGCCGCCGCCGGGCCGGAAGCGTTTGTGATCTACAAGCCCCACCCCGACGTGCTGGCCGGCCACCGCCGCGGCCATATCGCCGCGGCCGACATGGCGGCGCTGGCTGACCAGGTCGAGACAAGCGCGCCCATGGCGGGGCTGATCGCTTGTGTCGACGAACTGCACGTCAACAGCTCGCTCGCCGGCTTCGAGGCGCTGCTGCGTCACAAGCCGGTGACGGTGCACGGTGTGCCCTTCTATGCCGGCTGGGGCCTCACCACCGACCATGGCCCGGTGCCGGCCCGGCGCACCGCCCGGCGCACCCTGGATGAACTGGTCGTCGCCGCCCTGCTGCTCTACCCGCGCTATCTCGATCCCACCACCGGCCTGCCCTGCCCCGCCGAAGTGCTGGTGCAGCGCCTCACATCAGGCCAACCCACGCTCGACCCCACCGCCAGCGCCGTCGTCGCCGTCCGCCGCGCCACCGGGCGTGTGCGGCGGCGGCTGGCGCGCTGATCACTGCTGCGCGGCGCGGAAATACACCTCGACAGTGGCGGCAACGCAATCCGCCCAACGATAGGATTCAGCCACAGCGCGGCCCGCCGTTGCCGCAACTGCCTGCCAGGCGCGATCCTCCAACGACGCGGCCAATAGTGTGGCAAAGGCCTCGATATCGGAAGCATCTACGGTACGGGCCGCGCCTTTGGTGACCTCCACCAGCGTGGCGGCGTTGCCCACGATGGTGGGCACACCATGAAACATCGCTTCGATCGGCGGCAAACCGAACCCTTCATAGCGGGAGGGATAGACGAACAGCCGGGCACCGCCATAGAGACTGCCAAGAAATTGATCTGAAACGAAATCAAGCCGCTTCACCCAGCCTTCGCCAACGCCGGCCTCGATCAGACTGTTCAACGCATCGTTGCGCCAGCCGCTTGCCCCGGCCAGCACCAGTGGCACGGCGCGGCGCAGGGCGGGATCGAGCAGACCATAGGCCCTGACCAGATCATCAATGCGTTTGCGCGGTTCAAACGTGCTGACACACAGGGTGTAGCCCCCCGGCACAAGGCCCGATTGGCCAAGCAATTGCGGATCGGCCCGGGTCGCCGCCATGCTCACCCCCAGGGGGATCGCCTTCACCCGTTCGCCAGACACGCCAAGCATGGCAATGATCTCGCTGCGCACCGCCTCGCTGTCGGTGATGATCGCCGAGGCGCGATCCAGGCTGGACTTGAAGCGCCGCTCGAAATCGCGGACCCGCTCGGCAGGGTGGGTTTCTGGATAAAGCAGGACCGACAGGTCATGCACGGTGATCACGCCATGCTCTGCCCAATCGGGCAGAAAGAAGTTCGGGCCATGCACCACCGATGTTCCCATGGCGCGCCGGTTGCGCCGTTGGTCGAGCCAATGCCCGAACCAGCCCCGCCTTGCTGGCGCCCAGCCTTCAGCCAGCAGAGCCTCAGGATCATCAAGCCAGTGCGGGCCGCGGAAATACCGGATATCGCCCACGCCAGGCACGGCCGGCACACCGCGCACCAATTCCAGGCAATAGCGGCCGATGCCGGTGAGGCGCGGGCCAAGTGCGTCCACCGAAAGCGCCACCCGCACGGAATCAGTCATCCAGCATCCAGGCGATCGTGTCTTCAAAAGGCGGCATTGCCAGCGGGCCGATCACGCCCTCCAGCTTCGCGCGGCTGCCACACAGGCTCTTCACCTCATCGGATCGAACGAACGCAGGATTGACCCGAACTTCCAGACGATGGCCGGACGCTGTTTCCACCATGGCAATCACCTCTGCCAAGGAACGCGCCTCGCCGGAGCAGACGTTGAACAGCCCGCCCACGGCTGACGGCATCGCCAGCAGCCGCGTATAGCAATCCACCACGGTGCGGACGTCGGAAAAATCGCGGGCCACGTCGATATTGCCAAGCTCGATCACGGGCGCACGCGCCCTGGCATGGGCGATGATCTTGGGGATGATGAACTGTTCGGCCTGGCCGCACCCGGTGTAGTTGAACGGCCGCACGGTGATGATCGGCAGGCGATCGGCATAAAGCTGCGCCAGTTGCTCACAGGCAAGCTTGGTCAGTCCATAATCATTGGCGGGTGCCGGCGCCATGTCCTCGCGCAGCACACCTTCACGCCGGTTGCCGTAAACATTGGCGCTGCTGGCCAGCAGAACCGCTTGCGGTTGCTTGGGGGCGGTGGCCAGCGCCTGCAGCAGATTGCGCGTGCCCAATATGTTGGTGCTGTACAACTCCGCAGGATCGCCATGCGCGACAAATGCAATGGCGGCCAGATGCACCACCAGGTCGGGCTTCACCTGCGCGATGGCCGCGGCAATGCTCGGCAGATCCCGCAGATCACCGATGTGTGCCGCATGCAAGGGCGCCAGGGATTCCGCCGGCGCGACATGGAACAGCCCGTGCAGTTCATGGCCGTCACGTGCCAGGCGATCGAGAAGGTGGCGGCCGGTGAATCCGTTGGCGCCGGTGATCAGGATGCGCGCCATCGCGGATCAGAACGACATGCCGGCGCGGTTGCGGCGCAAATCCGCTTCCACCATCATTCGGCACAGATCTTCAAGCCCCGTGGTCGGTTCCCAGCCCAGATCGGCCTTGGCCTTGGCCGGATCACCGATCAGCAGTTCCACCTCGGCCGGACGATAAAATTGTGGGTTGATGCGCATCACCGTACGACCCGACGCCGTGTCAACCGCTGTCTCCTGCTCGGCCTGGCCGGTGAATTCCACGGTTACGCCCGCCGCCTGAAACGCCAGCGCCACAAAATCGCGCACGGTTTCGGTGCGATTGGTGGCAAGCACGTAGGTGTCTGCCACTTCTGCCTGCAACATCCGCCACATGCCATCGACATAATCCTTGGCAAAACCCCAGTCCCGCTTGGCATCCAGATTGCCCAATTCCAGGCAATCCAGCTTGCCCAAGCTGATCTTTGCCACGCTGTCGGTGATCTTGCGGGTCACGAACTCACGGCCGCGCAGCGGGCTTTCATGGTTGAACAGGATGCCACTGCACCCGAAAATATCGTAGCTTTCACGGTAGTTCACCGTGATCCAATGGGCGTAGAGCTTGGCGACGCCATAGGGGCTGCGTGGCCAGAACGGCGTGGTTTCCACCTGCGGAATGGCCTGCACCTTGCCGAACATTTCCGACGTGCTGGCCTGATAGAAACGGATGGCCGGATTGACGATACGGATCGCCTCCAGAAGGTTCAGCGGGCCGATGCCGGTGATTTCAGCCGTGGTGACCGGCTGATCAAACGACACGCCCACAAAGCTTTGCGCCGCAAGATTATACACTTCGGTGGCACCCGTGGACTGCAGCAGTCGGACGGAGGCCGACAGGTCGGTCAGATCATATTCCACCAGCTTCAGATTCGGATGGCTGGCGACACCCAACTCCTCGATCCGCCAGAAATTGACACTGCTGGTACGGCGATAGGTTCCGTAAACAATATACCCCTTGCCCAGCAGCAACTCGGCCAGATAGGCGCCGTCCTGCCCGGTGATGCCGGTGATGATGGCTGATTGAGCCATAAATTTCTTCAACCTTTCCTTATGACAAACTGAAATCCTCGAACCAGCAATTCGTCGGGATCGAGATTGAGTCGGGCCGCTGCCATCGCCAGATTGGGATGGTGAACATAATCAGGATCAACCGTGCCAGACCACGGCGTGAAAAAGACCATCGAACAGCCAAGTTCAGCAACGAGGTTTGGCAAGATGTTTTGGTAATAGTTTACAGGAAGACGATTCATGTCCTGCCGGTAGCTTGCGATTTCATCTTCGTCGGCCCCATTGGTTCGCATCAGGCCTGCAATATCTTCATCGCCCAGCAACAGGTGGGCCCAGGGGGCGCCAATGCGGTGGAGAAAATGGCAGCCTGAATCGGCTGTCCAGACGGGATCAAAGCGCAAATACAGCATTCCGCCCGGACGCGTTACGCGAACCGCTTCCCGGAGAGCCAATGCCGGATCGGAGATATGCTCGAACGCATTGAGTGAAAACACGATATCAAACCAGTCATCCCGGAACATCAAATTCTGCGCGTCGGCAGGAATATATTTGAGCCGTTCCGTAACAAGCGCGTGTCCGTTGCGGGCGAATTTCTCGCGCAGCAGCTTCATTCCCTCGCCGCCGTATTTCATGTCCCAATCAACGATATCGGTACAGATCACATTGCCGTGGCGACTGGCAAAAAGCCCGGCGAGCAATCCGCCGGAACCGCCAATCTCAAGCGCACGATCGACGCGGCCCGCGTGCAGCACTTCGCCTAGCCAGTGAGAAAGGTCGTTGAGCACGCCTACCTTTTCGGCGAAATCCTGCGCTTCTGTGTAAGCGTCGCTCATTTGGCCGACACCTTCCTGGTGTTCATCAACTGGGTGCAATGGTTCACGAAGGCACTCCCGATGCGTGACCAGTCATATTCCAGCGCCATCTCGCGGCCGGCTTTGCCCATTGCCGATGCCCTGACGGGATCAGCCATCACGGCTGCCAGACGTTCGGCCAACCGGGCCGGCGTGGTCAAAAACCCGTTGCGACCATCCGCGACCAACTCCATGAAGGCCGCACAGCCATTGTTTGCAACAACCGGGCGAGCGGCGAGTCCGGCTTCGAGCAAGACAATCCCGAAACTTTCACTCCGGCTCATGTTCGCCAGCATGCTGCATGCCCGGTAGGCTCCGCGCAACACCGGACGTTCAACCATTCCCAGATAATCGACAAAATCCTCGGTGATCGGCTCGCCATCGTCATCAGGCCCGATGATCACAACCCGCAGATCGGAGTATCCGTTTGTCCGCACCTGCGCCGTTGCCGCAATGACCTCCCGATAGCCTTTGGCCGCCGCCTTGCGCCCGGCAACCAGCACAAACGGTCCCTTGCGGGGATAGCGGGCTGCAAATTCAGCTTCATCCTCGGCGGAAAAATCTTCGTCACCGTCAATCCCGGGCGATAGAAATTCGACATTGTCCATCCCGATTTCGGTTAGAAACCGGCAGGCCAGCCGCGGCGTGACCAGCGCTCGCGATGCGTTGGCGATTGCAGTCATCACATCGGGAAAGTGGTAATAATCATCCTCGAAATGCGCGTGCGGCACGATCAGCGACGGCACACCGGCTGCATTTGCCGCCGCCACGGCCACGCTGGCGGTTCGGAAAACGACGTTGTGGGTAATGACCAGATCATATTCGTGCGTGTGACGCGCCAGATAGGCTTCAAGATCAGGGCAATATGGCCCGCGCAGTTCGGCCAATGATGCACCAGCCTGAAAACGCGTTCCGCGTGCGGCCTGATGCATGGCGTGAAACAGGCTGAGCGGTTCACCTGCTGCCTGCCAGGGCTGCAACGCGGGCTGAGCCAGCAGCGATGTCCCGTCATGCTGCAATTGGGTGACATATATGCCAAGGGGCCGCGGATCCAGTGGGCGGTCACCGGCAATTCGAAACAGGGTGGCAGCAACCGAACCGGCCGGGGCATCGAATTCACATTCAAATCTGCCACTGACCGTACAGCCCAGCAGATGTTGTCCGGCTTCACCACGCAGGACGAGATAATATTCTGCCGCAGACTCGCCGGAAATCCGCCACCGTCCGGCTTCGCCACCATGCAACCCGAACTGCGCCAATGCCCAACGGCCATTTCCGTCACCGTGGCTCCACCCCCAGGTCGGCCCTGTGCCAGTGGTTTGCGCCATATAGTGCCGGTACAGCGCTTCCTCGAAGGCAGGCTGCTGCGCCCAGATTTGATCAATCTGCGCGGCGCGATCGGCCATCGGTGCAACGTCGAACTTGGCCACCCGCGTTTGCGGCTGGGCAAATGGCACGGGATATGTGCGTCCAACCGCCGGATAGTCGCTGGCAAATCGATCAGTATCGACGATCCTGTCGACCTTTGGGGTCAACACATCAATATCGATACCGGCGGCGGCGAGAAACCCCACCAGGCGATTGACATAATGCTCCCCACCCCCGCGTGGCGGCGCGTTGAAGCGATAGGTGACATAGAGTGCCCGGCGCCGCGGCAACCGCAATTCGCGCAAGATGGCACCATAGTCCTGGCCAAAGGACGACATCGAAAACCGATCCCTGAAACGGTCTTGCCGGGCATCACGATGCGATTCAGTGAAATCGCGTTGGCTTGCATCCACAATGGCTGACACGAAATCCGCCAATGGTACCAGCTTCAGATCATCTTCGTCCAAACCATCATAGCCGCGCGCGCCAAATGGCGTGGACAGCACCGGGAGCCCGTGCCGCAAGTAATCGGCCATCTTGACGTTGGAACCGCTGCCTTCTTCCATCGGATTGAGAGCAAGCTGACACCGCATCAGCAGCAGGGTTTTGTCTGCATCATCCAGCCGTCCCAACAGCCGCACATTCGCCGGAGCCTCATCAAAACCTTCACAAACCGATCCCGCGATCTGGAACATGACATCGGGGAGGTGCGGTGCCACATCTTCAATGAGAAATCGCACAGCCTGGTGATTGGGCAAATGCCCCGATCCCAGGAAACAGACATTGAAACCGTTCAGCAAAGGCACAAGGCCATCGGGACGCTGCACGTCTTCGGCGCCATTGCTGACAACCAGCACAGGCGCGACCAGATCATGCTCGGCAGCGAAGCTTTCCGCGTCATTATCCGACACCGCCAGGATCAATTCACTGCAGCCAACGCAGAAGCGTTCGATTGACGCCACATTTGCCAGCAATTCTTCGCGCCGGGGATGATAGGCCAGCAACTGGCGCTTCAGATTGGTCTCAAAATTCTGAGAAGAATAAACAAACTTGCGCGTGCTCCCGACCAGCATGGTCGCCATGTAGGGATGCTCACAGGCAACAAGGCCGACGAAATGTTCCGTTGCCTGGAAGACAGCCATCAACAGCGTATTGCGTGGCGCCATCAACTGCGAAACGATGTCGGCTGTGGAAACATGGAATTCGGCAGCCTGAGCCATGTCGTGTTCGCAATGTTCACGCGTCTTGGGGATGCCAATCGCCAGACCCTTGCCATCAAAGATGGGGCGACGCGCAATTTCCTGCCCTTCGACAAAGCTGAGGATGAGGGGCTGTATCTGTTCACTGGCGCCCTGATACAATCCCCGGATCCGGGTGCCGCCGCCGCCGACGGCCTCGATTGGATCGTAATCATTCAGAACAACCACGCGCGGACGATCGCTCGATTCGCGCCGCTCAACCATAAGCGCGTCGATCCGCTTGGCCAACTTGCCGGCAATGCCGGGCCAGGTGAAATTCTGGCTGAAATGTTCGGCGGCGGCCATCGCCTGGGCGGCCAGCCGGCCATGATCGCCGAGCGCTGATCGCACGGACGCCACGGGATCGTCGGGATCGATGCAGCTGTAATGCAGGCCAGCGACAAGATCAAAACCGCGTGCGCCAAGGTCTGTTGAAATGATCGGCACCCCGTGGGCGGCCATGTCGGGGATCTTGAGGCTTGAACCGCCACCTTCCAGCATCGGATTGATGCAGGCCAGTGCGTCACCCAGCAATCTGGCCTTGCTAGTGTCATCCACCATCCCATGCGATCGTATATTTCGCGCTGGTTGCCCGGGTTCACAGCAGCGGCCAATGATATCAAATACATGATCGGGAAAGGCCGGCGCCAACACATTGACGATCTGTGCTGCCGCTGTCTGATTGGGGCGATGCGCACTGCCTATGAACACCAGCCGATTGCCGGCAGGCGCCACTGTCGGAGCCTGAAAAGCATCGACACCATTCGGCAGCAGCATCGCGGCTTTCGGTGCATCATATAGCTCCGCAAAGCGCTTCAGATCATCATCGGTACACGCGGTCACCAGATCGCAGCACTCAATGATCTGCCGCTCCCACGACATCACCAATTCTGGAATCTGATCCGCTTTCGCATCGCAATGCAACTGCCGATACAGATCCTGTTCTACATTATAACTGTTGTATATTCTTGGCTTGCCATCAAACCCCGCGAAAAGGTCATAACCGATGGTGAATGGCGAATCGTGGATGATGACATCCGACAACGGATGGTGGGTCAAATAAGCGTCATGCAAGGCGCAAGGCCGACTGCTTGCCGCCGCCAGGCAAGGTCCGGACAGGTCTCCCGAGCCAGCCACCGGTGCCAAACGAGCCCAGGTTTCGGCGAATTCGTGTGACTTTGGGACCCGTATCTCGCGAAATCGCGGGTTATACTGGAAGGTCTGGAGCGCGCCGCCCAATTCGCCGGACGTCAGGAGCGTGACATCGTGGTGGTGGGAGAGCGCTTCGTATAGGGCGAACAAGCGAATTTCGCCGCCTGAGCGCGGCGGCAGATTGGCGGGGAAAAAACTGAATGCCAGAATTTTTGCCATCAGTTATTCCACAGATTATCTTGAAAATATCCCGCAAGGCCAGGCCGTAGCCGTATTAAGGCATTGACGGTTGCCACTGACTTTTGCGTCTTTGCTGCCATGTCTTCGCCGGACATGACCTGACTCGATGACCCAAAGGCCTGGATACCGCCCTTGAGATCTTCGATGGCCTCACGCTGCTCGGCACGCAACCTTGCCAGATCATTGGCAATCACACGCAATTGTCGCTGCACCGGCCCGTCACCTTCGGCACCCGTGAACAGCGTGAAGACCGGGCCAACGACGGGCAACGCGGCCCAACGATGGCGTTTGATGGCACGATCCAACCCGGCCACGCCAGGAACAAACGCCCGACCTTCCGGCGACTGACGCAACTGCCTGACAATATTCAACTTGTGCGCTCCCGCACGCAATGACGCCAGATAATGCGCGCCGCCGACGGGATCCGGTGCCCGGCCCAATATCGCCTGATAAGCCAGATGGATGAATGCTGCGTCGTGCGGTGCCAGCAGCCTGGGCACCGATGTGATCGGCCCTTCCCTGTCCATATTGTACCCACCCTCATGTTCTTGGCCGGCCTGTGCAACTACTATATTGGAATCATGTGATATTTTTTGCGGCATGGATGGTAGCGGCACCTTGATGCCGGTCTGCCACTGCTGCACGGCTGCTTGATGATCGGCTGCCGCGTGCTGCCAGCCACGTCCAGCGAGCCAGCGCACCAGGCGGGCGATGACGACTGGCCGGCCGGTCAGAGGATTTGGCGCGCGCAATAACAGTTGCGTGGCCTGTGCCAATTGCGCTTCACGCCAGGCAATCTGCGACTGCAACGCCAACATGTCGGCATGCGCGCGCCGGCCATCAAGCTGATGCGCCTTCGACTCCTTGTCGACTTGCTGCTGAAGTTCGGCCGTGCGGGCGTCATGCGCTTCGGCCTGAGCGCGCAGCCGGCCCTCAAGCACCCCGGCTTCCCGCATGGAGTCGGCATGAAGCTGCCGCTGGGCCGCAAGCGCTTCACCAGCCTCGGCAAGCTTCAGGTCGACAAAACCGATTCTTGCTTCGAATCCTTCCCGCAATTCGCCAAGCTGGGCCGAATGGGCCACCGCCTGGTCGTCAAACCGGGACTGCAGGTGGGCATTTTGCGTTCTGGCCTCCCGCAGATCGGCATCGAGAACGGCCAACTGCGCGGCAGCAATTGCCGCCGCTGCCCCCTGCTCCGCCTCGGCCTTTGCCAGTGCAGCGTGCACCCTGGCCTGTTCTTCTTCGAAAAGCCTGACCTGATTGACCGCGGCTTCGGCCTGCTGTTGGGCCGCCTGTTCCAGCGCGGCCCGTTCCCTTGCCGCCGTTTGCAGTTGGTCCGCCAGCTGGTCATTCGCCGTCTTTAGAGCCAGTTGTTTCTCTTGCACCAAAAGGCCAGCGGCAAAGTGGGTTTCCGGTACAGAAAAGCCGTCAAAGACATTCGGGCTCAGTGCCATTGCCTCTGCCCGGTGCAAATGTGTCTCATGCAGGAAATACCGACTGAGACCATCGAACAAGACTTCATGATACTGACGGCTGGTGACCAGTTCCAACCACAACTGATGGGTTGGTTGCTGGGTGTTTGGTGCTGTCGCTTCGATCACCAGCGCGGCTGGTCGTGCCACATGATCACCCCAACTGGCGAGGACGTCGCCTTCCATGCCCTCAACGTCAATTTTCAGCCAATGGATCGGTTCGGGCCCCATATGGTCGAAAAGCTGGGCCAAAGTGACGGTAAGAACAGTGATTTCCCGGCAATCCCATCCTGCATCAGCATGACGCTTCGCCACGTCAGTCACGCCCGTGGACAACCCGGTGCCGGAAATCTCGAAAAATCGCATCGGGCCGGCGGCCATGCTGACGGCAGCTTCGATGACCAGTTCATCCGGCCGCGCGGCCCGCATCCTGGCGGCATATGCCGGCGTGGGTTCAACATGCACACCGCGCCAGCCCCGCTCATAAAAGGCAAGGCTGACCGAGTCCCGCACCGGCTCCTGCGTGCCGATGTCCAGATATCGCCCGCCACTGACATCGCTGAAGGCGCGCCACAGCCGCACATCCTCGAAATTCTGGGCATGGCTTACAAACGTCATGATGTAACCGAAATCGACGTCGGTCGTTGGGGAAGGCCAAGAATTGCGGCGAGAGCGCCAGCGCTATCCACCCACCGCGGCAACGCCGCAACCCGCTCTGCAGACACGCGGGGCGCACCTGACAGCCAGCGTTCGATCCGTTCGCCCAACATCTGGGGCGCATCATCGTCAAAATATTCGAACAACGGCCCGCCGGTCTCGCGAAACACGTCCAAATCCCGTGCCAGCACGGGGGCGCCATGGGCCAGGGCTTCGATCAATGGCAGGCCGAAGCCCTCCCCCCGCGACGCAGCGATCAATCCCGATGCACTGCCGTAGAGTTCGCCGAGCAATTCGTCGCTGGCTTGGTCGAGCCACAGCAATCGCCGGCCCTGTTCGGGATGGAGACGCAAGCGCTTCTGCAGGATTGCTGTTTTCCAACCAGGCCGCCCCACCAGAAGCAGTGCAATGTCGCTTGCGGGTCGAGACTGCCAGAGATGCTCCAGCGCCGCCAGAACCGGCTCGTGGCCCTTTCGCGGCTCTATGGTGCCCACGCACAGCAGAACACGGTGCCGGCGCAGCCAATCGCGCACTTCGGCAATGTTGGACGGCAAACCGCTGCTGGGATGACTTGCAGCAAGGTCCGCCCCCATGGGAATGCAAACAATGTCCGGCATGATGCCGTGCACTCGCATCGCCAAGGCTGGCGCCAACATTGCTGCGACAGCGCGGGATATGCAGATGCAGCGATCAGCCTGACGCGCGAGCACGCCAAGCCATCGATCAAAATTCCGCACGGTACGCGCAGGAAACCATTCAGGATGGTGCAAGGGCAGCAAATCATAAACCATCAAGTTGATGGAGACACCTTCGCTGCGCCAGCGGCGCAGATCGGATTCCGCCTGTGGCAGCAGATGGGCAGCCAGATCCAGCCCCAGGAAAATGTCACCTGACCGCACTGCCACAGGTTGCAGGACCCGGCGATGCTGACTGGTCATTTCCAGCTGTCCATCTGGCGTCCGTCTGGCGTGGCAGTAACCATGATCACGAGCGGCGAACACGGGCACAACGGCCAGATCCGGACCGGAATAGGCCATGAGTTGACCGAGCAGCGCGCGCACGACCCGCTGGATTCCGGTGCGCGCGTCCCTTTGCACGATGACCGATAAATCAACCAGCAATTGCCGCCTGTCGGGTGTGGAGGCCGGTTCGAACTGGTAGGACGACGCCTTAAGCCGGCGGCGCAGTGCACTGCCAATTGATGTCAACAACGGCGCGGATGCCCGATCAATCAACATGAATGATCATCGTCTATCTGGCGGATTTCAATGAGAAAAATCTTCATATAGCCAGCTACCAAATCTCGTCCAACGCCACCCGACCAACGCCATCCATACAGCTACAGTATATTTGTTTTGTCACCTGTAGCCAACTTCAGCATCGAATACATCGGAAGATGCACAGCGTTGACCGCTTCATGATTGCGTTGCCACGCAAGCCAAAGTGCAACCTGATCAATGGTCCACAGATTATGACGATGGGCATCTGCATCTCCGAACACGCGCAACAGAAAATCGCGCACGTCCCGCGCCATGCGTATGCCGTGTTGGCCGTTGTCGAAGTAGACGATGCCGGCCGGAATTTTGGTCCAAGGTACAAGATTGGAAAGCGCGGATTGCATTGATCCGAAATCGGAATTGCCGCACCAATCGACGATCTCGCCCCACGCCCAGTTGATCAGGCAATCAGTCTCCGTGATCAGTATCGGCTTCTGATACAAATCCAGAAGTTTCGGCGCGACCAGAAACCGCCCAGCAGTATAATAGGCGATCCTGACATGCCGCGGCGCATCATCGAATGGAAAAAAATCCGTGGTCACATTGAACGAATAGGTCCGTTGCAATTCACGGGCAAGTTCCAACGCTTCAACATCGGGATCAATGATATGGACATGCATCATCGTCCGTTCACTATCGATCGCATTGCGGGAACTTCGCACAACAGCCGGGCCATAGCGTTTGAAATAGGTGGCATCACAGGAAATCAGGTGAACAAGTCCGGCCCCAGCCGATGCATTCTGCGCAGCCTCGTCGCCGCTGACATCATCGAACTGGGCAAATTGCGCGGAAAAAATACCGCGATTGAAATGAATGATATCAAGGTCACCAGCAGTTTGGGCGGCCTTGGCATACCATCCGATTGCGTCGGGGATGCGCTGGTCGTCCACGGACAGATGACCCTGGTTGGTCAATGCGCACACGCTATCGGGATCGATCGCCAATCTATTGTCAATCAAGGACTGAATATGATTCCGCCAGCCCGGCAATCGTGATCGCGCGATCTCCACGCACAGCAGATCGAACAGTTTCCCGCCTTGGGCATCTATCTGCCCAGCCGTGGCAGCCGCAAACAGGCCAGCCAGATGATGCTCTGCATCATGATAGCGACCCAGAGCGATCAACGATTCTGCATAGGCTTCATGATCGATCGCAAGCCCGTCAGCGAGCGCTAGGCCCGCAAACAATGCGCAGGCTTCATAATCATGGGCCGCATAGGACTTCGAGGCCGCTTCTGCGGCGTTCCCCGCCACATCGCAAGAGGCGGCGGGCGATCGCCCGTCAACACGAACATCAGCCACGCGGTGATCAACCGGCTCACCGTCGATCAGCAGCGTCACCTTTACCTGATCAGGCCGGTCGGCGTGTCGAACAATCAATTCAGAGCCATGGCTGTCACCGCCCGAAAATTCGGCATAGCGTCGGAACGAGTTCGACGCATGGCCATTGGCGGATATAATTTCCCGGCTTGAACCGATTTCGATGGCTATCCGCATGGAATCATCGCGGCGCCCAGCAAGGCGGAAGCCCTGGACACGCACGGAAACAACGCCCAGTCCGGGATATGAAACAGCCGTGACCTCTTCCAGATTATCGCCAGGGTGTGCGATCAGGTGAGGCAGGCCTGACAGCGCGCCGCCGTCAAGATATGTTTTACAATCAATGACATATCGGCTGATTTCGCGCTTCAACGTATCAGATGCGCCCAGGCGCGCCGCGAATTCAAATGCCTCGCCCGCTTGGGCGTAACATCCGATATCGAACAACGCGATGCCAAGGTTGCGCTGGGCCCAGAAGGAATGCGGTTCCAGTTCGACGGCCATGCGGTAAGCGCTGATCGCTTCCTTGACGCGTTCATTGCGCACGAGCAGATCGCCCAGCACGACATGGTAAAGGCTGTTTTTGCCATGAAGATGGCCGACGGCCCGAGCCAGGTTGATCGCCGCAGACTGATTGCCCATGGCCCTGACGATGTCGATGACCCGCAAGGCCATCGAAAAATCGCCCAGCTCATTGGCAAAGGCCTTCGCAACCGATGGCAACATGTCGTGACCGATACCGTCCTGATCCAGCCCGAAAATCACCTCGGCCAAGCTCTGCGCTCGTTCTTCCATCAGCGCACCGCTCGACCTTTCTTCAATAACCACGCGTGAGGGCTCCGATGTATCCTCCACGTCCCCGATCGTGGCCGCAATGATTGGCGGCCGCATGGCCTGTTGCGCACTATACACTTCGTAGGCGGCGTCAACGCTGGGAAAAGATCGCAGCACGCCGGCTTCCAATATGCTTGCTGAAGTGCAATATTCTCTTACAAAATCAGCATGGTGCGAAACGATCAACAACGCCCGATCAGCGCGCTTCACAAACAGTTCTTCGTGGCATTTGGCCTGAAAGCGACTGTCACCCACAGCGATGATCTCATCGATCAGAAAGCAATCAAACTCCACCGCCATCGACACGGCAAACGCGAGTCTGGCGCGCATGCCGGCGGAATATGTTCGCAATGGCTCGCGGAAATAACGGCCAAGCTCTGAAAAATCCTCGACGAACGCAACCTTGCTGCTGGGATCGACGTTGTAAAGGCGGCAAACAAATTTGAAGTTGTCGTACCCGGTCAATCGGCCAAGAAATGCGCCGCCGAAGGCAAGTGGCCACGAAACCGACATCTGGCGCTCGATGCAGCCTGAGGATGGCCGTTCACTGCCACTCACCAGCCGGATCAGCGTGGACTTGCCCGCGCCATTTCTGCCAAGGATCCCGATCCGCTCACCACGCCCGATGGTAAGATCGATATTGCGCAGAACCGGAACCGAAGCGCCCCTGCTTCCCGGGTAATTCTTTGATATGTTTTCCAGCCGGATCATTCGGGCACGACATCCTTGCTGATCCGCCTGATTTGAATGAGCCCGAGAAAAAACAACAACATGATCATGGCGGTCATGTAACTGCTGTCATAAATCACGTTGATCTTTCCGCCAAAATAACCCTCACGGATCATCTCCACCCCGTGGACCATCGGCAAAGTCAGCACAAACTCCTGGGCTGCCTTCGGCAAGCTATCAACCAGGAAGGCAGCGCCCGACAACGGAAACAGCAGATAAGAGGCCGGGTGCCAGAGTTTTTCGACAGCCTCATACTGTTCTGACAGGGCACCCAGAAAAAACGCGAGCGACATGCCGAACATCGCCAGCATGAACCAGCCATAGGCGATCTGCAGCAAGTTCTCCGGCGGCTTGATCCATTCGATCGCAATGAAGATCACGGAGAGGACCACAAAGGAAATCGTTGCGCCGGCGGCCTCAAGCAATATACGCGCCAAATAAATATCAATAATCTTGATATTTCGGTGGTTCATAATGGCAAGATTGTGCGTTACCGACATGATACAACGGCTAGGCATGTTACGCCAAAGCAGTACACTTGAGTAACCTGTGAGCGCAAAAGCCACAATCGGCAGATCGGAACCATGCACCGACTGGGTGGCGGTCCATAATGCAGTAACACCCAACGTGAACAGCATGGGTTCAACAAAGAGCCATAAAAAGCCGATATTGTGCCGTCCGTAACGGGTCAACATTTCACGCAGCAAAAGTGCCACCACGGTGCGCCGTTGTATTGCAAAAGACGAAGCCAGCTTGCTCGCCATATCAAATCAAGCGCTATGTTCGCGCACGCCAGCCAACAGCATGGACAATATGCCCCAAGCCACAAGCCCAATGACGATCGTTGCCAGGATGCCGCGCAAGCGCCGCGGTTCCATCGCATGGTCTGGCAGGCTGGGCTGCGCGACCCGTTCAACATAGGCACGCTGGCGACGTGCGTCGTTGCGTGAATCCTGCAGTGCTGCCATTGCCAACCCAAGTTGCCGGTCTGCAAATTCGCGTTGCAACTGAAGGCGCTGGTACTGTGCGGCCTCGGCCGAAAGAGAACGGCTGTTGCCCGCGACTTGGCCAAGTTGCTCGTTGATAGCCTGCTGCAGTCCGGCAATCCGCATCTTCAACAGCGGTATCTGCGAATTTTGGCTGGCAACGGTGGTCAGTTGCACCAGTTGCATCCGCGCGCCAATCAGCTCATCCTGCAACTTTGAAACCATCTGAAGCTGCACGGTTGCCTGTTTCTCCGGGTCCAGCACGCCGGCGCTATTGCGGTAGGCTGCCAGCGCGAGGGCCGCGCGCCGGGCCTGCGTCTGCGCTTCTACAGCCTCGCGCTCGGCGTAACGCACCTGATCGCCCTGGCCGCGCTCATTCAACTGGTTGACCAACGCTTCGGCCTGCGCAAGCAGTCTGCTGTTGATCTGGCGCGCATCGTCAGGTGAAAAGGCGCGAACGGTCATCGTAGTGATGCCGGTATCGCTGTCAAATTCCACACCGACCTTGTCTCTATAAAAGAGAAACAATTCTTCAAACGAACCTGCATATCCGAACGGATCAAAGCGATTGAACAGGGAGACCTGCCTATTGCCCCAAGCCACGCGCGCCAAACCATCCTTGTCTAGCGTCCGCAGCGCATCGCGGGACTGGATATAGCCTTGGGCAGCTTGCACTTCCTCACTGGCGTTGGCAAATCCGGCCGAACTCAACAAGACCCCCAAGCCGCTCTTTTGGGGCTTTTCAGGGCTGCGCACGACGAAACGGGTTTCGGACACATATATGTCCGAGGCGATCAGGCCAAAATACAGGATGCTCAACGTCGACGGCACAAGTACGGTCATCCAGAAAATGACACCCATGCGCCGCAGTTGCGAAATTGCACTGCCGAACCGGCTGACACGCTGCTTCTCGAGACTGCCCGGCACGTCACCCGGCGGTCGAACCCTGCGCTGGTCAAACGCCACAACTTCTGACGGTTGTGGCAGATTTTCAGGATGCGAATTCATAGTTCCCGACACAAAATGGATGACCGCACAGCGTAAAATCTCACGACATTCCTACCCGAGAATAGCGATCAGCATAACGGATGATGTCATCTTCACCCAAGTAGCTTCCAATCTGCACTTCGACCATGGTCACTGGTTCATCGCACAAATTCTCCAGTCGATGGATCGCCCCAAGCGGGACGAAAACATAGCCTCCGCCATCGACATCATGAACGCTATTGCCAACAGTTATGCGGGCCGTCCCAGACAGGATGATCCAGTGTTCAGCCCGGTGATTGTGGGACTGCAAGGACAAGGCCTGATGCGGACTGACCACGATCTGCTTGACCTGGAAGCCATCGCGCACGGCGACACTTTCGTACCAGCCCCATGGCCGGTGATCCCGGCGACTGCGGTCGGCCTGCGGCCGTTCCATCTTGCGCAGATCGTTGACGAGTTTCGACAATTGCTGGCTCGAAGCGCGTGGCGCCACCAGCACAGCATCATTGGTGGCAACCACGATCATTTGATCCAGATCCAGACCGACCACCATCTGGTCGGGCACGTCGGTTCGCACCAGACTGCCCTGGCAGTTGAACACCAGCGCGTCCCCCACCAATACATTGTCATTGCCGTCGCCGTCGCCGTCGCGCCAAACACTGTCCCAATCACCGAGGTCGCTCCAGCGGCCTGAAAACGGCATGACTGCCAGATTGTGCGCCTTTTCCATGATGGCAAAGTCGATGGAAATGCTGCTTGCCTTGAGCCACCCACGCTTGCCGAGCAAAGTGAGACCGGCTTCAAGCCGCGCTTCGGCCACTGAATCCTGCACGGCATCGTACAGATCGGCAGCAAGGGACTGGTAGGCGGTCACCAGCGTGCGCGCTGACATGAGGAAGATGCCCGCGTTCCACAAATGACGCCCGCCATCCAGCATGGCTTGAGCGCGGACCGCATCTGGCTTTTCGACAAACCGCACCAACGTTTGCGGCAACGCCGCATCGCGGGCCGCAGGGTCCATCATTTCCAGATAGCCATAGCCCGTTTCTGCCCGGACCGGCCGGATCCCGAAGGTCACGATATCGCCGGCCGACGCCCGCGACGCGGCGGCCACCACGGCCTCGCGAAAGGCGGCAACATCGGCAATGCGGTGGTCAGACGGCAGCACCAGCAACAATGCGTCGGGATCGTGCTGCGCAAGATGCAGCGCTGCGGCCAGAACCGCTGGTGCGGTATTGCGCGCGTCGGGTTCTATGATGATGCTGCCCGGCGTGCGTTCGATCCGGGCCAACTGTTCGATCACCCAGAACCGCTGGTCCACACCGGTCACCACCATTGGAGCTGCAAAATCGGCGGCATCCACCAGGCGAACGGCATGCTGAAACAGGCTCAGGCCATCGATGATCAGGGCAAACTGCTTGGGTTGATTGCGCCGGGATGCCGGCCACAGCCGCGTTCCGGCCCCGCCGCAGAGGATAACCGGATGGATCGGAGCGAGCGTCATTCGATTGTCTCCCGGGGGATGGAAGAAAGTAGGCAGACAAACGAATCCATCAGTTCAATGCTCAATCAGCTAAAGTGCGCTTTACCACTATTTCATTCAGACTACTTGAACGCTGAAGCGTGACTGACACCAAATCTAAGATCACTCTTTCAGTTACATCTTGCCAGGAAATAAAAACCTGTTGCTATTGTTTTACCAGGCAAGAATAGGCTTTTCTCCGATTTCAGCGCCTTGAGGCGCGAGATATTTCCACTGGTTAAGCAACTTACATCCGCTTTGCAAATACGGTCATCGCTGGCCCTCGTCAAGCGCTGGAGATGGCTCGCGCCTGGCTCCATGGCAGCTTGGCGCGTTTTTGAACCTGTCAGCCGCGAGGCGAAGCAAGCCGTGCGAGCACCTCGACCATCCAGCTTTGCCACTGTGATCGAAGTGGCCATTCATCCATCGGTTTGGCGAGATTTTCAGGCCGACAACGGGGACGATGTCGTTGCGCCGGCGCGGCTTTGACACGGCCGGATGCAAATGCGATGGCGTCGACAGCAATGCGGTAACCTGCGAAAGAACCGCCGCTGCATCACCCGGAATACATTGGCAAAACCCTCATGAAGCGATCTTTTCCCGCCGCTCCCGTTGTCGCCATCACGGCAATCACCCTGTCGTTGACCGCGTGCCAACCATTTGGCCCAAGCCGCAATGCCGTGCTCCGCGCGGCGCGCGTGCCTGCAGGACCCACTGATGCTGCCGCCAGCATCAAGATCGTGCAATTGAGCGCAGATATGGCGTCGCAGTTGCAGAGGCCACCATCATGGCCGGCCTTTGCCGACGTTCTGGGTGACGCGCAGCCGATCGGCGCGGCCGTCGGCACTGGCGATGCGCTGGAAGTGACCATTTGGGAAGCGCCGCCGGCGACCCTGTTTGGCGGCGCAGCGGCGGATACCCGCATCGGCAGTGCCATCAGCACGTCACGGCCGAGCACCCTGCCCGAAATGCTGGTCGGCCCGGATGGCGCCATCAATGTGCCCTTTGCCGGCCTGGTGCCGGCCAGTGGCCGCACGTTGCGGGAGATCGAAGGCGAGATTGTCCGCCGGCTGCGCGGCCGCGCCAACGCACCGCAAGTGCTGGTGCGCCTGGTGCGAAACGACACCGCCACGGTGACCGTGGTGGGCGACGTGAACCAATCTGCGCGATTGCCGCTGTCGCCTCGTGGTGAGCGTCTGCTGGATGTCCTGGCCCAGGCTGGCGGGGTCAAGCCGCCGGTAAACTTGACGACCATCCAGGTCACGCGTGGGGCGAACAGTTACCGCATGATCCTGTCGGACATTATAGAGCGCACGGAAAACAACATCCTGCTGTCACGCAACGATGTCGTCACCGTGCTTTATCAGCCTTACAGCTTTACCGTGCTGGGCGCCGCCGGCCGAAACGACGAGATACGTTTCGAGGCCTTTGGCATCACCCTTTCGCAGGCGCTTGGGCGCTTTGGCGGGCTGCAGGATGGCCGTGCAAACCCTCGCGGCGTGTTTCTGTTTCGCTGGGAGGCCCCGACTGTGCCCGGCGGCCCGCGCACGCCGGTCATCTACAGCTTTGACCTGAAGGATCCGGCCGTGTTCTTCCTGGCGCAACAGTTTCGCATGAACGATCGCGACCTGATTTACATCACCAATGCGCCCGTTTCGGAACTTCAGCGTTTTGTGGGTATCGTGTCGCAAACCTTGCTGCCGATCGCCACGGTGACGACGGTGATCCAGCAAAACTGATCGAAAAGGCGCCGGATGTGCGCGACAATGAGGCGCCCCTGTTGTTTGATGCGTCGCGGCTGGTCTGGCGACGCTGGGCCGGTGTGCGCCCGACCGGGATCGATCGGATCTGCTCGGCCTGGTTGCAGCATTATGCCAGCCAATCCCAGGCGGTGCTGCTCCACCGCCACGGCCGGCATATCCTGTCTGGCTCCGCATCGCAGGCCCTGTTTCAATTGCTGGCCGAACCAGAGGCGGCCGGCGATGGCCATGGCGGTCGCAACCAGTTTCGCCGGGCCTTGATCGGTTGGGGCCTGCGTCACTTCGGGTCGGCGCAGCGGGCCCGACCGGGGCTTGGGCGGTTGTGGCTCAACATCGGACACACGGGATTGGATCTGCCAGGCCTCGCGTCGTGGTGCCGTTCCGCGCAACTGCGCCCGGTGCTGATGGTGCATGATCTGATCCCCATCACCCATCCGCAATATTGCCGTGCCGGAGAGGCTGATCGCCACCGGCTGCGGATGCACGCCTTGCTGACCATCGGCCACGCCGTGATCGGCAACAGTCAGCACACCATCGAAACGCTGGCCGATTTTGCCCGCAGCGAGGCACTGGCCATGCCGGCGGCGCTGGTTGCCTGGCCGGGCACCCCGCATCTGCCCGTGACAAGCGACACAGTGGGTGGGGAGCAGCGGGACTTCATCATCCTGGGCACCATCGAAGGCCGCAAGAATCACATGTTGCTGCTGGATGTGTGGGATCGGCTGTTGCGCGAACATGGCCGGGCGGCGCCGCGGTTGGTGATCATCGGTCGGCGGGGCTGGGCGTGTGATGATGTGCTGGCGCGGCTGGATGCCGGCGGTTTCGGGGATCGGGTGGTGGAAACCGGGGCGCTCGATGATGCCGCCATTGCCCGACGGCTGGCCAGTGCCCGGGCCCTGCTGTTTCCCAGTTTTGCTGAAGGCTATGGCCTGCCGCTGGTGGAGGCGCTGGATGCCGGCGTGCCGGTGATTGCCAGCGATCTGCCGGTGTTCCTGGAGATCGGTCAGGGCGTGCCCGATCTGCTGCCCCCCGATGATGTGGCCGGCTGGCAGGCGGCCATCATGGCCTATGCCACCGATGGCAGCCCGCTTCGGGCGGCGCAGATGGCCCGGCTGGCGGGGTTCCGCGCGCCCGATTGGGCCGGGCATTTCGCCAGGGTCGATGCGTTTCTGGAAACGCTGCAACCCTGATCCATCACACCTGCGTCGATGCCACCGGCACCACGCCGGTGATGCGGCCGTGCACCAGATCGCTGTAATCCTGCGCCAGTTGCATCGTCGCCTCACCCACCTGGAAGTTCCACGGCCCGATTTCGGCCAGCGGCGTCACTTCGGCGGCGGAACCGGTCAAGAAGGCTTCGCTGAAGGTCGCCAGTTCCTCCGGCCAGATGGCGCGCTCGATCACCTTGATGCCGCGGCGCTGCGCCAGTGCAATCAGGCTGCGGCGGGTGATGCCATCCAGGAAGCAATCCGGAGTCGGCGTGTGCAGCGCACCATCCTTGAAGAAGAAGATGTTGGCGCCCGTCGCTTCGGCCACCTGCCCGCGCCAATCGAGCATCATCGCATCATTGTAGCCGGCATCTTCGGCGGCGTGTTTGGACATGGTGCAGATCATGTACAGCCCGGCCGCCTTGGCGCGCACCGGCGCGGTGTAGGGCGCCGGCCGCCGCCACGGCGCGATGTTGAGGCGCAGGCCCTTCTTCAGCGCCTCGGCGCCGAAATAGGCACCCCATTCCCAGCAGGCGACCGCCAAATGCGGTTTGGTCTTCTGTGCCGAAACGCCCATCTGCTCGCTGCCGCGCCACGCCACCGGGCGCACATAGGCATTGGTCAGGCCATTGGCGGCCAGCGTCTGCCGGCAGGCTTCGTCGATCTGTTCCACCGTGTACGGCAGTGCAAAGCCCATGATGCGCGCCGAATCGATCAGGCGCTGCGAATGGGCCGACAGCGCATAGATCTGCCCGCCATAGGCGCGCGCGCCTTCGAACACCGAACTGGCATAGTGCAGGCCATGGGTCAGGATATGCACATTGGCTTCGCGCCACGGTTTCATGGCTCCATCGAACCAGATGAAGCCGTCGCGGTCGTCGAAGGTGGCATCGATCATTGGGCACCCAATATTGGTGTTGATTGGTGTTGTGGCAATTTTCGGCGGCACAACCGCTTATGCAGTGCAACAAACGAACGACGAACCGTCCGGCTGTGGCATGTTCTTGCGCTGGCCGCTTGTTCTGCCATAATGGCTGTGCAAGATATGTCAACATGACTGTCCCAAATCGCCAGGCACCCCAGATGCAATTTTCCGCCGCTGCCGCGCCGCCGCTGAAGGTGACTCCCGCCTCCCCGCTGTTCCTGCGCGAAGATGAAATCCGCCGTGGCATCGAGCTGTTGTATTTCGGCTACAGCGCGATGATCCGCGGCGCCGATGCCATTCTTGAGGCACAGGGCCTGGGGCGGGCGCACCATCGCGCGCTCTATTTCATCGCGCGGCGCCCCGGCCTGTCGGTGGGCGAGCTGCTCGGCTTGCTCGGCATCACCAAACAGTCGCTGGGCCGGGTGCTGACCGATCTGAACGGTCGCGAACTGGTCGAACAGCGGATCGGCACCAACGATCGTCGGCAACGCCTGCTGCTGTTGACGCCCGCCGGTGCAGCGCTGGAAGCGCGCTTGTTCACCGAGCTGGAACGCAGCATGGCGTCTGCCTACAACGAGGCCGGGCAGCAGGCAGTCACCGGGTTCTGGGCGGTGCTGATGGGGCTGGTGCCGCCAGCCGACCGTGCGCAGGTGGAGGCGTTGCAGGGGTAACGGGACCAAGCTGGGCGCTCGGCACCCCTCCGTCGCCTTCGGCGCCACCTCCCCTTGAAGGGGAGGAACACGTTCCTCCCCTTCAAGGGGAGGTGGCGAGCGCAGTGAGCCGGAGGGGTGGCGCGCTTGGAAACCGCAGCGCGCCTTACCCCAATTCGCGCGACCGGGCCGCTGCCGCCGCCAGCACTTGCTCCAGCAGCGGCGCCAGGCCGGGCATCAACACAGCCAGGCCCGCCGCCGTGGTGCCGCCCGGTGATGTCACGCGCTCCCGCAAGATGGCCGCTGGCGTCGCGCCATCGTGCACGGCCAAGGCCGCCGCGCCGATCACCGTCTGCCGCGCCAGCGCCATGGCCATGCCCGGTTCCAGACCAGCCGCCACGCCGGCTGCGGCCAGCGCTTCGATGAAATGAAACACATAGGCCGGGCCCGAACCGGACAGCGCGGTCACCGCATCGAACTGGGCTTCTTCCGACAGCCACACCGTTGGCCCCACCGGACGGAACAGCGCTTCGGCGGCGCCCTGCACGATATCGCCATCGCGGGTGAACAGCGCCGTGACCCCCTGCCCCACCGCCGCCGGCGTGTTGGGCATGGCGCGCACGATGCCGGCACCGGGAAACAGCCGCGCAAGATCAACGGTGGAGACGCCGGCCATCACCGAAATCACCAGGGTGAGCGGGCCCAGCCGCCCGGCCAGCGGCAACACCGCCTGATGCCAGGCCTGCGGCTTCACGGCCAGCACGACGATATCGGGCTTGCCGCTGGCTGGCGGGCGCGGCGATGCCGTGACACCGTCAGGCAGGCTGCGCGCCGCGGGATCGATCACCGCCACCGGCCCCAGGCCTTCATCCAGCCAGCGCCGCAGCAGCGCGCCGCCCATGTTGCCGCATCCGATCAACCAGATCGGGGCATTGCCTTCGCCATCCATGTTCCGCAGCCCTCGCCGTCAGGGCCGGCGCTCAAGCCTCGCCGGCGGTTTCGATCAGCGCTGCCGCCAGTGCCTCAACCGGGGTCTTGCCGGCGATCAGCACCAGTTGGAACACCGGATAATAGCGTTCATATTCCTCCACCGCAGCTTCGGTGAGGATTTCGGCCTGTGCCGCCGACAGATCACCGCCATCGGCGGCATCGTCATCGGCCAGCAAGGTGGCGTGGCGGAACAGGATGCTGCCATCGGCGGACCACAGCTCGAAATGGCCCATCCACAATTGTTCGTTGATCAGGCCGAGCATTTCATAGGCGACGCCGCGCTGTTCGGGGCTGGCGACCAGATCGGATTGCGCGATGATCTGCAGCACCCGATCTTCACCGCGCCACAGCGCCCGCAACTGGTAACTGGTCCAGCCGCCCTTGATGCTGGTGACAATTTCTTCGTCGGCGACACGTTCGGACGCCCAACCGTTGGCGTCGAACAATTGTTCGAGCAAGTCGATGGGGGCCGAATCAATGGCGGCGGGTTCAATCTCGGAAAAGCTCATTTCGCCCCTCCTCTACAGCAACGCCCACAGGCTGGGCAAGGCTTGCCGATTCGGCAAGGGGGCTCTGGGGGGCGAACCCCAATCTCTTGTGGATATCAGGCCTGGTCCCCACCAGATGTGCGCGCACTGGCCAGTTCGGCCTTCAGGGCCGCCACTTCGGCCTGCAACAGCACCACGGCTTCGCGAGCCGACGCCGCCATTGCCTTCACCGCATCGAATTCGTCGCGGCTGATGTCGCTGGCGCCGACGAAATCCTTCATGCGCTCGCGCGCGACATCGGAAAATTCGCGGCTGGCGCCGGCCAGCGTGCCCATGGCGGCGGTGGCGACCTTGGACAGGTCTTCAAACAATTTATTGTCGTTCTGCATGGTATCAAACTCCCATCTGCATGGCATCGGCCATCGGATTGAGCATCAGGATCCGCGTGTTCAGCACAGCGGCAAAGCATAGCCACGCCACATAGGGCAGCATCAGCCAGGCCGCCAGCCGGTTGACACGATAAAAGGCCCAGGTGGTCAACAAGGCCACCACCAGCATCACCGCCAGCACGCCGAGCGCGGCGGAAATCATGTGGAAACGGAAGAACAGAGGCGACCAGGTGAGATTGACGGCAAAGCCCGCCAGGAACAGGCCGATCGCCAATCGCTTGCCGGGCGCATCGCGCGTGCCCCACACCAACGCCAAGGCAAAGCCGATCAGCGTGTAGAGGATCGACCAGGCAATGCCGAACAACGGCCCCGGCGGCTGAAACACCGGCAAGGTCAGCGACTGGTACCAGGGGTTGGTTTCGGTCGATCCCGACAGCCGCGCCGCGATGCCGCCGGCAAACAGGATGGCCGGCACCGCCACCAGCGCGGCGCGCGCGAAGCTGCCGGCGGCGAACCACGGGTTGTGCACCTGCGCTGGGGACTCGGTGGTCATTGACGATGGTGTAGCGGCTTGGCCGGCGCGGCGCCATCGAAAGCCTTGGCCGATGATGACGCAGCAGAGATTGGCCCCCTAGCCCCGCTGCGCCGCAATCAGAAATTCGACATTGCCTTCCGGCCCGGTGATCGGGCTGGTCGTCAGGCCCAGCACCGGCCAGCCGGCGCCCGTCAGCCATGCCGACACCTCGGCACAGACGCGGTCGTGTACCGCCGGATCACGCACCACGCCGCCCTTGCCGACATCGGCGCGCCCGGCTTCGAACTGCGGTTTTATCAGCGCCAGCAGGCGCGCGCCCGGCGCGGCAAAGCCCATCGCCACGGGCAGGACCTTCATCAACGAAATGAAGCTGGCATCACAGACGATCAGATCGACCGGTTCCGGGATATGCTCCAACGTCAGCAGCCGCGCAGACAGCCGCTCCAACACCACCACCCGCGCGTCCTGGCGCAATTTCCACGCCAACTGGTTGGTGCCCGAATCAACCGCATAAACGCGCGTGGCGCCGCGGGTGAGCAGCACATCGGTGAAGCCGCCCGTGGACGACCCGACATCGATCGCCACCGCGCCTGCCACATCCCAGCCGAAATGCGTCAGGCCATGATCGAGCTTCACCCCGCCGCGCGACACCCAGGGATGATCGCGGCCGCGCACCTCCAGCGGCGCATCCGCGGCCAACGTGTCGCCGGATTTGGCCAGCTTGCGGGTGTCCGAATAGACCAGCCCTGCCATCACCAGCGCCTGCGCCCGCGCCCGCGATTCCGCCAGCCCGCGCGCCACCAGCAACTGATCGACCCGAATTTTCAGGGCTTTGCGCCATTGGGGAGGGTTTCGAAGCGGCCGAAGCGGCACAGGCTGAACACGGCCGGCGTGAAATTGTCCCGCACCTCGAACAGATCATTGGCGCACAGCCGGGGGCTGGCCTCGCGGCGCACCAGGATCATGTTGGGCTTCAGGCCCGGACAGGCTTCGGGCAATGCTGATCGATGCCAGCGCCCCCCGGCCCGGATCAGCAGTTCGGTTTCGCTGACAAACTTGTAATCCAGTTGCCGCCCGGTGATCAGGCAGGTCGCCGGCTCTGGGGCAGCAGCGGCGGCGAGCAACAGGGCGGCGGCGAAGATCATGCGTGCAGGATAGTCCAATGATCGGGCGTTGCAAAACAGATCCGCACCCGAACCGCATTGCCGGCTCGGCACGGCTTCAGTTCGTCAGATCGATCAGCGCCCGGCCGGCATAATGCATGCGCTTTGCCATGCAGGTCCCGCAAAAGGGGTGGGCATAGCGGCGGCGCTGGATCTCGGCATGATCGAGATCGAGGAAGTTGCCGCCCAGCATATTAGCCTGATCATAGACCGAGCAGCACAGCGCCAGGCTGCCGTCGTGATTGATGACCGTCTGCGCATAGCGCAGCTCGCAATCGCTGTCGGGGTCCTGCTGGCCGGTCAGCGCCGCCTGCCGCTGGCGCGGATCGAGCGGCAGATCGGGGATGATGCCGCCCGGATCGGCCGCCGGGTCGCCATCGAGATAGTCGCCCAGCCGCTCCAGCGGCATGAAAAAGGCATCAATGGGATGATGGGCAAAGCCCAATTCCCGCGCCAGCGCCGCCACCGCCGGAATCTGATCCTTATTGAAGCGATAGATGTGGTGGCCGATCCATACCCTCGTGCCGACCCGATGCTTGTCGATCAGGCGGCGGACTTCGCGCATGTTGGCCAGCACCAGGGCAAGATCGCCGCGCCGATGGCTGCGCGCATAGCTTTGCGGGGTGAAACCCGACAGCGAGATCTTCAGCTCCTCCGGCGCGGCTGAGATCACCGCTTCAAGGCCGTGGCGGATATTGAGGTTGGTCGACAACTGCACCCCGAAGCCAGCATCGTGCGCCATGCCGATCAGGCGCGGCAGTTCGGGATGCAGCAGCGGTTCGCCCCAATTGTACAGCGTCAGCCGCGGCGCGGGGTCCGGGCTTTCGGCGCGGATCTTGGCCAGTATCTGCCCGAACAAGGCTGGCGCCATGAAGCCGCGCGGCCGCGCTGGCGAATTGCCGACCGGACAGGATGGGCAGCGCAGATTGCAGGTGCCGACGACATCGACCGTGTAGCTGTAGGCGCGGCCCTCGCGCGGCGGGTGCCGCCGCAGCCGCCGGCCGCTGTGCGGATCCTGCCACGACGGCGCCAGCCAGGCCGGCAAGCGGCATTGTTCAAGGCGATCGGCGAGCCCTGCGTCCCACGGTTCCAGCGCCGCAGCGTCGGCCAGCCAGGGCTGCGCCTCAAGCCACAATCTGGCAGCGAACAGCGCCTCGCCCATCAGCCGCGGCAGCGCGATCAGCGCGGGATCGAAGCGCCGCGTCGCTTGTAGCTGAGCCGCCGCGGCCACCGCCGAACGGAAGCGGCCCGCCGCCAGATGTGCCGAAATCTCTGCCAACATCAGGGCAATACTTGGCAGAATCGCCTGCCTCATGCCAGAGCCATGTCATGCGGGACGACGCAGCACGACTGAACAGCGTGGGGCAGCAGCGGGCCTTGGCCGGCGATGCGGCCGGGGCGCTCGCCGCCTTTGCCGGCGCGGCGGCGCTGGCACCCGATGATGCCGATGCGGTGGCAAATCACGCGCTGGCGCTGCTGCGCGCCGGCGATCCGTTGGCCGCGATCGCCCGCGCCGAAGCCGCACTGGCGCTGGCGCCCGATCATGCGGTGGCAGCGGCCAATCTTGGCCATGCCCTGCTGGCCGCTGGCCAAGCGCAGGCGGCCGCCGATCGCTTTGCGGCGGTTCTGGCCCGGCATCCGGGCCACGCCGATGCGCTGGTTGGCATGGCCATGGCGCAGCGCACCATGGGGCGGATCGGCAGCGCGCTTGTGGCCATCGATCGCGCCGTGGCGCTGGCGCCGGGATCGGAATCCGCGCTCGGCAACCGGGGCATCCTGCTGCTCGATGCCGCTGATCCCGCCGGTGCCATCGCCGCCGCCATTGCAGCGGCCGGGGTCGCGCCGGCCTCGCTCGGCCATGCGATGAACGCCTTCATGGCCATGAGCTATGACATTGCGCTGGACCCGATGGTGGCGGCGCAGGCCACCTGTGATTGGGGGGCGCGGCTGACGGCCGGGACGCCGCGCCTGCCACTGCCACCACGCCCACCGGGCCGTCCGCTGCGCGTCGGCTATCTCTCGGCCGATCTGTGCCGTCACCCGGTCGCCTGGCTGGGCGCGCGCGCCATGTTGCATCATGATCCGGATCGGCTGATGCCGCTGGTCTATGCCACGGCGCACAGCGACGATGATGTGGCGCGGGCGTTCCGCAGCGGCGTAGCGCTGTGGCGCGACTGCACCAGCCTGGCCGATGCCGACATCGCCCGCCAGATCGCCGCCGATCGGATCGATATCCTGGTGGACCTCGCCGGCCACACCGCTGGCGGCCGGCCGGGCGTGCTGGCGATGCAGCCGGCGCCCAGGATTGTCTCCTGGCTCGGCCATGTCGCCACCACCGGCCTGCCGACAGTTGCCGCCGTGCTGATGGATGAATGGCATGCGCCGCCGGGCAGCGAAGCACTGTTTGCAGAAAAGCTGCTGCGTCTGCCCGGCGGCCGCTTTGCCTATACCCCGCCGGCCGAAGCACCAGAACCGGCGCGACAGCCGGGCGGCCCGGTCACCTTCGGCTGCTTCCAGGCGCTGGCCAAGCTCAATCCGGATGTGGCTTCCCTATGGGTGCAGGCGATGGATCACGTGCCGGGCAGCCGCCTGCTGATCAAGCGCCGCGGCCTGGCCGATCCGTGGCTGCGCGGCCGTATCACGGCCATGTTCGCGGAGGCCGGGCTCGATCCCGTCCGCCTCGTGCTGGAGCCGGAGAGCAATCATGCCCGCCTGCTGGCCGATTATGGCCGGATCGACGTGGCGCTCGATCCCTTTCCCTTCTGTGGCGGCGCCAGCACGGCGGAGGCGCTGTGGATGGGCGTGCCGGTGGTGACGCTGCCCGGCCGCGCGCCGGGATCGCGCCAGAGCTGTGCCATGTTGTCGGCCATCGGCGAGACGGCGACGGTGGCGGCATCGCCCGATGATCATGCCGCCGCCGTGCAGCGCGCGCTGGCGCTGGGCGACAGCCGCAAGCAGCGGCGCGAACGGTTGGCCGCTTCGCCGCTGGGTTCGACCGTCAGGCTTGCTGCGGCGCTCGACGCGGCGCTGATCGGGCTCGCCGACGGCGGCTGAGGCCGCCGATGCCCAGAAAGCCGGTGAACAGCAGCAGCCAGGTGCCGGGCTCCGGCACGGCGCTGTTGCCGAGCAGGCTGAAGGTGAAGCTCTGCCCGGTGCTGCCGAAGCTGGCGCCCTGATCGGTGCCGATGGTCAATGTGCCGAGCGAAGCGGCCGACGATCCCGGCGTGAAGCGGAGCAGCAAGGAGACGGTATCGCCATCACCCAGCACCAGCGTCGGCGCGAAGCCGCTGCCGCTGAAGGCGGAATTGCTGAATTGCAACGACAACAGGCTGAGATCGGTGATGTTGGTGCCGACAGCGCTGATCAGCGGGTTGTTGCTGATGTCGAAGCTCAATTCGGCGAAGCTGCCCGGCGCCACCGTGCCGAAATCGATCGCCTGCGGCAGGGTAGAATTGAACAGCGGCCCGGTGCCGCCCACCGGATTGGCCGCCACGATCCGGCATAATTGCGCGCCGCCATAGCTTTCGGTGCCGGCACCGCAGGCGATGCCGGTGGCCAGGCCGACATCGGGCGCATAAAGGCCAGCGGCGACCGGCGTTGCCGACGATGCGCCGGTGCCGAACACCACGGAGCCGATCGGCGCTGGGGTTGCCGAGGTGGCGGCGGTGCCGGCCACGAAGTAGCCGGGGCCGGCTTCGGTGGGCGCCGTGGCAGCGGTGCCGGAGACAAAGAAACCGGGTCCGGCCGCGGTTGCCGCCGTCGCGGCGGAGCCGGAGACATAATAGCCGGGTTCGGCCGCCGACGGGGCCGATGCACCACTGCCGCTGACGAAATAGCCGGGACCAGCCGGGGTTGCCGCATTCGCTGCGGTGCCGGAGACATAATAGCCGGGTTCGGCCGCCGACGGTGCCGACGCGCCGCTGCCGCTGACGAAGAAGCCCGGGCCGGCCGGGGTTGCCGCCGTGGCCGCGATGCCGGAGACATAATAACCGGGTTCGGCCGCCGACGGTGCCGACGCGCCGCTGCCGCTGACGAAGAAGCCCGGGCCGGCCGGGGTTGCCGCCGTGGCCGCGATGCCGGAAACATAATAACCGGGTTCGGCCGCCGACGGTGCCGACGCGCCGCTGCCGCTGACGTAAAAGCCGGGATCAGCCGGAGTCGCTTCCGAAGCGGCCGCGGAGTCGACAAAATAGCCGGGGCTGGCCGGCGTCTGGCCTGTCTGGCCAGCGCCCGGCACAAAATGGCCGACGTCGGCCGGCGTCTGGCTGGAGGCGCCGGATGTCGGCACATAAAAACCGGGGCTGGCGGCGGTCTGGCCGGTGTTCCCCGTGCCGGTGACATAATGGCCGGGGCTGGCGGCCGTCTGGTTGGTTCGGCCCGTTCCAGGAACATAATGGCCTGGGGTGGCGTCCGTGCAGGGTGTGTTGCCGGTGATGGAGAAGGTGCCGACGGCGCACGGCGTCCCGCCGCCGGGCAGCGGCACAGCCAGAACCGGCGCCGCCATCGAAGCGGCACCGCCCGCCGCTGCCAACCAGAGACTGTACCGCATGACGCTTGATCCCCTGAGATGAGCCCCAGAGGTTTCCTTATGGGAAACTTTGGTATCTGGCTAGGCCCGATGGGCTAACCATCCATTAAGATCGCCAACACGCCGGCCGCAGAACCGATGCCACACATGCCATTCAATAGACTGAGATAACTGATTTTTCTGATCACCAGGCCTTCTGCAGTTCCACCACCATCACCTCGATCGGTTCCTTGCCGATGTTCACATCCTGATGCTGGGTCTTCGGGTTGGCCGGCAGCCAATAGGCCTTGCCACTCTCCCAGGTCTGAATGTCGGATTTGTCGGCGGCGGGGCCGGTTTCCTCGAGGATGTGCATGGTGCCGCCCTTCAGCGCGATGATGATGCGCGGATGATCATGGCGGTGCAGCGGCAGGGGATTGCCGGGTTGGATCAGGCTTTTCCACACCTTCACCTCATCATTGGCAAACTGCGGCGTGCGCCCGGTGGGGGCCTGCGCCTGCGCAAAGGCGAGGCCTGCGCCAAAACCCACCGCAAGCATGGCCGCGCCAACGCCAAATGTCTTCATCATGTCCCGCCTCCTGATTGTGCCGCACAAGTTTCGGGCAAGTGGCGCGGTTTGGCAATCAGGCGACGAACACGATCTTCGGCCCCGGATCGGCCATGGCGTCGCCGGCTTCGGCAAAGCCGGTCACGCGGTGGGTGACATGCGCTGGGTGCAGCGCCCCGCAGGCGATGCAGCCGAGCACGGCGGGCAGATGCGCACGCGAATCGACTCGCGCCGTCACCAGCGTCAGGCCGCGATAATAGGCCTCGGTCAACGGCACCGGGGTAAGTGGTGAAAGGTGAATGGCCACGCTGGTCAATACCCCGTTGCGCCCGGCCGATCGGATGGCAAAGGCCAGCGCCTCGGCCGTGCCGGCGGCTTCCACCACGATATCGAACAATTCCCTGGCGCGCCGGCCTTCGCCCAGGGCCAGCGGCTCGGTTTCGGCCCCCAATGTCGCAGCGCGGGCGCGACGACCGGCATCATCATCCAGATACAGCACGCGCCCGGCACCGGCCGCCACCGCACAGCCGGCCGCGTACAGCCCGACGCTCTGCGCCAGCCCGCCGATCACCAGCACGCTGGCGCCCGGTCGCGCCGCCAATTGCGGCCCCACCGCGCGCCAGCCGTCGGCGATATTGTCGCTGGCACTGGCCACCGTCACCGGATCGAGGCCATCGGGCAGCGGCACCAGCATATGATCGGCAAAGCGCACATGCATGGCACCGCTGAGCGCGCCGCCAAAATCGGTCCGCGGCGCCCCGCCCAGGCCATAATTGGCGAGCGGCGGATAGGCATCGCAACTGCCGGTGAAACCGCGCCGGCAGGCATCGCAGCGCCCGCAGCTCAACTGGAACGGCACCACCACGCGCTGCCCCGGCACCACGCCCGCCGCTGGCCCGGCTTCGATCACTTCCGCTACCGTCTCATGGCCAAAGGCGAACGGCCCGGCCAACGGCACGACGCCGGTGGCAATGTAGAGATCGAGATCACAGCGGGCGACGGCGAGCGGGCGGACAATCGCGTCTGTATCGGCGGCAAGGCGGGGCATCGCCACCTCGCGCCATTCGAACTGGCCGGGCTTCAGGAAATACAGCGCCTGCATTGCCGTCACCGCTTTGCCGCATTGTCGACGACCAATGGCACATCGAAATAGTAGACGCTGGCCGGGGCGCCCCAGCGCTTGAGCACGCCAGCCTTCCAGGCATCGTTGTACCAGGCCTGCGCGGCGGCGCGGCTTTCCCACAGGTAGATGCCACCGGCGCGGTTATCGTCGCCGATGGTGTAATATTTGCGGATCAGTCCGGCGCGGCCCTGATAATCACCGACACTGGCGGCAAAGGCCTGTTCCAATTGCGCGCGTGGCAGGCCGGCGGGCACGGGAACGGCGACCAGCACGGCGACCGGAGCCGCGGTGGCGGTGCCCGCCGCAAGCAGCGCACCCAGCAACAGGGTGGGGATCATTTTCGGCAGCATCATGTGGTTCCTTTCCGTCTGATGCCCCAAGGCTAGGCGCGGTGGGCATGTTCACGCTATGCACATCTGAGGAAACCAGCGTTGCATTATTGGAACGGTTCGCCATGGACATCGCCGAGCTGACCCTGCTGGCCGCGATCGGCCGCCTGCAATCGATCAGCGCGGCGGCGCGGGCCCGCGGCATTGCCATCTCCACGGCGACACGGCGGCTCGATGGCCTGGAGGCATCGTTGAAATTGCGCCTCGTCGATCGCCGCGCCGATGGCACACGGTTGACCGCTGAAGGCCAGCGCCTCGCCCTGCTCGCCGAACCCCTGGAAGCCCAGATCGCCAGCATCGAGCGCGCCGCTGCCGCGATGCGCAGCGGCGGCCCGCCGATGGTGCGGGTGACGGCCACCGAAACCATCATCGCCGATCGCCTCGCCCCCGCCCTGCCCTTTCTGTGGGCCCGCCATCCCGATCTTGGCCTCACCCTGCAAAGCCAGAGCGCCGTGGTCAGCCTGGCCGGACGTGAAGCCGACATCGCCGTGCGCATGGTCCGCCCCGAAGGCGCTGCGCTGATCATCCGGGCGTTGCCGGTGGAGCAGGTCGCGCTGTTCGCGTCGCCGCTGTGGCTGGCGGGGCGGGATCCCGCCGCGATCGACGCGAGCCAAGGCCCGATCCTCGCCTATGACGACAGCTACGGCCGCATCCCGGAAATGGCCTGGCTCGCCGGGTTGGGCCTCGCCCCTTCGGTCAAGCTCGCCACCGGTTCAACGCGGGCGCTGCTGTTGGCGACGCTGGCCGGCGCCGGCATCGGCCTGCTGCCGCGCCGCGCCGCGCTGGCGGCAGGGCTGATCGAGCTGCCCACCACCACGCCAGCGCCGCTGCGCACGCCTTGGCTGGCCGTCCACCGCGATGTACACCGGCTGCCGGCGGTGCGCGCGGTGAGCCGCTGGATCAGTGCCGCCTTTGGATGAGGTCGTCGTCCGCCGGCGCTTGCGTGCCTAGCGCCTGCACGACCGCTATCATGTCTGCTTCGGCCAGTCCGCGTGCGACCGACTGCTGATACAGTGCCATGCAGGCATTTGTGAGCGGCGCAGCAATGCCGGCGGTTTGCGCCGCTTCGGCAATCAATCGATTGGTTTCCAGCACGTTGCCGATCGCCGCCTGCGCTGCGAAGTCCCCAGCCAGCAATTTGTCGGCCTTTACCCGCGAAATGTCGCTGGCCATCTGGCTGGCGTTCACGATTGCGCCCCAGTTGGCCATGTCCAGCCCCAGGGCACGAGCGAAATTGGCCGATTCAGCCAGGCCGGTGATGCTGGCAATCAAGAAGATATTGACGGCAAGCTTCATCGTCAGTGCGCCTGGCACGGCGCCACAGGGCAGCACGGCCCGGCACATCGGCGCAAACAGCGGCTGCACACGCGCGACGGCAGCCGGATCGCCGCTCAGCATGGCCAGCAGCTGGCCGGCTTCTGCCGGCAACCGCGAACCCGAAACGGGCGCTTCGACATAGGCACCACCGGCCGCAACAATGTCTTGCTCCAGCGCCAGGGAATAGCCCGGTGACACGGTTGCCGGGTTGATGAGCGTGCGGCCCTGCACGTTGGCGGCAAAGCCTGTCGTGCCGCGCCTGATCACGGCGTCAATCGCAGCTGCATCCGCCAGCATCAGGAAGACAATCTCGCAGCGTGCCAACAGCGCGCTCGCCGTGGCCGCCACCTCTGCGCCGGCCGCCGCCAGCTGTGCACAGCGGTCGGGCGTGCGGTTCCAGACGATCATGGATTGGCCCGAACGGACCAGGTTCAGCGCCATCGGCTCCCCCATCGCGCCAAGACCGATGAAGCCCACGGGATTGGATCGATTTCCGGTCATCGGCACCGTATCCCTGCATCCAGAATGGGACAGATCATGGCGCAGTCGCCGCCCATTGCAAGCAGGTCGCCCGTTTTTGCGCCCGCCAACAAAGCCGGCTAAGCCCCGCAGAATGACAGACCCCCGTTTTCAGTTCGTCATCCACGCCCGCGACGGCAAGGCGCGCACCGGCACGATCCAGATGCGGCGCGGCGAAATCCGCACGCCGGCGTTCATGCCGGTGGGCACGGCCGCGACGGTGAAGGCGCTGCGCGCGTCCGAAGTGCGCGCGGCGGGGGCGGATATCATCCTGGGCAACACCTATCATCTGATGCTGCGGCCCACTGCGGAGCGGATTGCGCGGCTGGGCGGCTTGCACAGCTTCATGGGGTGGGAGCGGCCGATCCTGACCGACAGTGGCGGCTATCAGGTGATGAGCCTGTCCAGCCTGACCAAGCGCAGCGAGGAAGGCGTGACCTTTGCCAGCCATCTCGATGGCTCGCGCCATTTGATGAGTCCCGAACGCTCGATGGAAATCCAGCGCCTGCTCGGCAGCGATATCGTCATGGCCTTTGACGAGCTGGTAGCGCTGCCAGCGCCGCGTGAGGTGGTGCAGGCGGCCATGGACCGCTCCATGCGCTGGGCGGCGCGCAGCCGGGCGGCGTTCGATGCCGGCGCAAGCCATGCGGCGGGTGCAGCGCTGTTCGGCATCCAGCAGGGCGGGCTGGATGAACGGCTGCGCGCCGGATCCGCTGCGGCGCTACGCGCAATCGGTTTCGATGGCTATGCGATCGGCGGCCTGGCGGTGGGTGAAGGCCAGCCGGCGATGTTCGGCGTGCTGGATTATGCAACTGCGCAACTGCCGGAGGATGCGCCGCGTTACCTGATGGGGGTGGGCAAGCCCGATGACATCGTTGGCGCGGTGCAGCGCGGCGTCGACATGTTCGATTGCGTGTTGCCGACGCGGTCCGGGCGCAATGGCCAGGCCTTCACCCACGATGGCCCGCTCAATCTGAGAAACGCCGCCCATGCCGAGGATCTTCGCGTGATGGACGCGGATTGCCATTGCCCGGTGTGCCACGGACCGGAAGCCGCCAGCCGCGCCTATCTGCACCATCTCATCAAGGCCGGTGAAATGCTCGGCGCGATGCTGCTGACCCAGCATAATATCGGATTTTACCAGCAGTTGATGGCCGGCCTGCGCGGTGCGATTGCGGCCGGCGGGCTGGATGATTTCGCGGCGGGCTTCCTGGCGCGTTACAAGGCACGGGCGTCAAAGCCCTAAAATCCCTCCCCCTTTGCGGGGAGGGCGAGAGACGCCGAAGGCGGCCCGGGGTGGGGGTTGCGCCAGCGGGCATCGAAAGCAGGAACCCCCAGCCCCCCGGATCAAGTCCGGGGCAGGCTGCTCGGCTGGCGCCGAGCCGCATTCCCCGCAAGGGGGAGGGAGTTGAAGCGCATCAGTGGGCCAAAGCGGCCAGCACCCGCGTCGCCGCATAGGGTGCCGGATCGAGCGGCGGCGTCTGCCCCAGGATCAGCGCCGCGCACAGCCGCCCCGCCGCCGGCGCGGTCTGGATGCCGAAGCCGCCCTGCCCGGCGCACCAGAACAGGCCATCGACCGCGCCATCAAAGCCGAACAGCGGCGCCCGGTCCGGCGCGAAGCTGCGCAGGCCGGCCCAACTGCTTTCCAGCCGCTGCACGCGCACCGTGGTGGCGCGCTCGAACCGGTCGATCACCGTGGCGATGTCCAGATCGTCGGGCCGCACATCGTGGGCGACATCGGGCGTTTCATCATGGGGAGACAGCCAGAGCCGGCCGCCATCGGGCTTGAAATAAAACTGCCCGGCGGCGTCCATCACCACCATCAGATCGGCCGGCGGCGGCGGATCGATGCGCAGCACGGCCATCGACCGGCGCAGCGGCTGCACGCCGCGTGGGCGCGCGCCGGCCATGGCCGCCAGCCCATCGGCCCAGGCCCCGGCGGCGTTGACCAGCACCGGCGCCTGCACCACGCCGGCGCGGGTGATGATCTGCCACTGGCCGCCGCGGCGCTCCAGCCGTTCCACCTCGGCATTGCAGATCAAGGTCGGCCTGGCACCGCCGGCCCCGCGCAAGAATCCCTGATGCAGGCCGGCCACATCGATATCGTGGCAATCGGGTTCCAGCAGGCCCCGCTGCCGCCATTCAGGCCGCAGCATCGGTGCAGCGGACAGGGCGGCCATGGCGGCCGCATCCAGCCAGCGATAATCCACGGCGCCTTCATCGAATTCGGCGGCCATGCGCTCAAGCCCCTGGGGATCGTCCGGCGATTCGATTGTCAGGCCCGGGCGCAGCGACAGCAGCGGCGGAAAGCCGGCCGGCGGCGCGCCGAAAAAGTCCCGGCTGGCGCGCGACAACGGCACGATCTTGGGCCCGCCATAGCTTTCCACCCAGAAGGCCGCCGATCGCCCGGTGGTGTGATAACCGGGGCGATCCTCCATCTCGATAAGGGCAACGCGCAGGTGCGGCGCAGCCTCCAGCAAAGCCCAGGCGGTGCTGGCCCCGGCGATGCCGGCGCCGATGATGGCGATATCGAAATGCGCGTCTGTCATGATCCGAGGTCAAGAAAGTCCAGGGCGCGGGCGAGCACCTGGCTGCGCAGCGGTTCCGCTTCGCGCAGCAGCTCGTGGCCGGCGCCGGGATAATCGACGAACTGCGCGCCGGGCACGCGCTTGATCAGGGCGCGCGTGGCAGCGCTATCGACCAGCGCGTCCCTGGTGGGCAGCAACGCCAGCAGCGGCGTGGTAATGGCTTGCGCGACCCCGCGCCCGTTCAGTGCCGCGATGCTGGCCATGGCATCATCCAGCCAGCCCCAGGTCACGCTGCCCAGCGCCAGCGATGGAAATTGGCCGATCCACCAGCTTTCATCGCCATAGCGTTCAGGATCGCTGGTCAACATCGTCTGGCGGCGATCACCGGCCATGCCTTGCCGCCATGGCCCGCCGCCGATCACATAATCGCTGCCGCGCCCGCGCAGCATCTGAAGCGCCGTCAGCAGGCGGGCGAACAGCGACGCACTGGCCAGCCCGACCATCGGCGCGAGCACCACGGCGCGCGCCACATGTGCGCCGCCAGCGGCCAGATGGCGCAGCAGCAGATGCCCACCCATCGAATGCGCAAGCACATGCACCGGGCCATCCACGGCGGCCCATTCCAGCATCTGTTTCAGATCATCCAGCCACACGCCAAAACCGGGCGAGGCGCCGTGCTGCGGTGTCTTGCCCAGCCGCCGCGACAGGCCTTGCCCGCGCCAATCGAAGATCGCCACGCCCCAACCGGCCTCGGTGAGATCGTGCAGGGTTTCGCAATATTTCTCGGCGAAATCGGCGCGCCCGGTCAGGATCAGGATGGTGGGGCGACCAGGGTCACGCCCATCATTCCGGGGCAGCCAGCGCAAGGACCGCACCGGCCAGGCATCGCGCATCGGCACATAGGCACTGACCCCGCCCGGCGGCAACACGCGGCGGCGCACCAGCGGATCGCGCCAATCCGGCTCGGTGAGCCAGGCCTGCGCCAACGGGCCCATGCCGGGAACCGGCTGCACGACATAGGCGTCTTCGGGCCCAAGTTCGACATCGCTCATGTTGCCGTCGATAGCTTGCTGCGCCCATGCTTGCCAGCGCCTTGGTGACGCCATAGGCAGAGCGCATGCACATCGGGTTCAAGCTGCTGACCGGGGTGGCCGCCACTTTGGTGGTGGCGCGGGCCGGCGCCATGCTGCAGGGCCAGTCGTTGATGGCTTCGCTGTCCGGGGCGGCGGCCGATGCTATGGCCGCCGAACAGGTTGCCGATGGCAGCGTCAGCTTCCGCGCCGCCAGCGGCATGATCGGCCGCATCGCCCGCGTTTCGGGCACGGCAGACCCCGCCACCCGCGCCCGCGTGGTTGCCCACCTGCGCCAGCACCCCGGCATCGCCGATGCGATGTGGGTGGAAAGGACCGCGCCATGAGTTGGCTGTTCGGCGAAATCTGGCTGTTGGTGCTGGCCGGCTTTGCCGTCGGGCTGGTGACGGGCGCGTGGATCTGGCGGCGTTAGCGCCTTACCCCTTCTTCAACGCCGCCTGCGCCGCTGCCAGCCGCGCGATGGGCACGCGGTAGGGGGAGCAGCTGACGTAATCGAGGCCCAGGCCTTCGCAGAACAGGATGCTGGCCGGATCGCCGCCATGTTCGCCGCAGATGCCCAGCTTCAGATCGGGCTTGGTGCGGCGGCCGCGCTCGGCGGCCAGCGCAACCAGTTCACCCACGCCCTCTTCGTCGATCGAAACGAACGGGTCCTTCGGGTAAATGCCCTTTTCGACATACGGCACCAGGAAGCGGGCGGCGTCGTCGCGGCTGATGCCCAGCGTCGTCTGCGTCAGATCGTTGGTGCCAAAGCTGAAGAATTGCGCGTATTCCGCAATCTCGGCAGCACGCAGCGCGGCGCGCGGCAGTTCGATCATGGTGCCGACCATGTAATCCAGCGTGGTGCCGGTGGCGGCAAACACCTTCAACGCTTCGGCATCGATGGCAGCCTTGGTCAGTTCCAGTTCCTTGGGTGTCGCCACCAGAGGCACCATCACTTCGGGCACCACCGCCTCGCCGGTTTCCTGTGCCACCAGCACCGCCGCCTCGAAAATGGCGCGCGCCTGCATGGCATAGATTTCGGGATAGGTGATGCCCAGCCGGCAGCCGCGATGGCCGAGCATGGGATTGAATTCGTGCAGTTCGCCGATGCGACGGCGCACCACGGCTTCGGTCAGGCCCGTCGCCGCCGCCACATCGGCAAAGCCGGCATCATCATGCGGCAGGAATTCGTGCAGCGGCGGATCGAGCAGGCGGATAGTGCACGGCAAGCCGGCCATCACCCGGAAAATCTCGGCAAAATCGCTGCGCTGTTCGGGCAGAAGTTCGGCCAGCGCGGCCTCACGCCCGGCGGTGTCTTCGGCCAGGATCATGCGGCGCACCGCGGTGATTCGGCTGGGTTCGAAGAACATATGCTCGGTGCGGCACAGCCCGATGCCTTCGGCGCCGAACTGGCGGGCGACGCGGCAATCGGCCGGGGTTTCGGCATTGGTGCGGATCTTCATGCGGCGGTGGCGATCGGCCCACACCATCAGGATCCCGAAATCGCCGGACAGATCCGGGTCCACCGTCGGCACTTCGCCCAGCATCACATCGCCGGTGGCGCCATCGATGGTGATGCGATCGCCTTCATTGATGCGGCGGTTGCCGGCCAACATGGTGCGGCCCACCAGATCGATGCTGATGCTGCCGGCGCCCGACACGCAAGGGCGGCCCATGCCGCGCGCCACCACGGCGGCGTGGCTGGTCATGCCGCCACGCGCAGTGAGAATCCCGCGCGCCGCGTGCATGCCGTGGATATCTTCGGGGCTGGTTTCGGTGCGCACCAGGATCACGGCTTCGCCGGTGCGGGAGCGTGTTTCGGCGGTGTCACTGTCAAACACCACGGCGCCGCTGGCTGCTCCGGGGCTGGCCGGCAGGCCGCGGGCGATGATATCGCGCGGCGCCTTGGGATCGAGCGTCGGGTGCAGCAATTGATCGAGCGCGCTGGCCTCGACACGCAGCACGGCCTCGGCTTCGCTGATCAGTCCTTCGGCCACCATATCGACGGCGATCTTCAACGCGGCGCGGGCGGTGCGCTTGCCGGCGCGGGTTTGCAGCATCCACAGGCGGTTATCCTCCACCGTGAATTCGATATCCTGCATGTCGCGGTAATGGCCTTCGAGCAGATCGAAGACCCGGCCAAGTTCGGCGAACACCACCGGCATCGATTCTTCCATCGAGGCGGCCCTGGCACCGGCCTTTTCGCGAGCGCTCAGCGTCAGATATTGCGGGGTGCGGATGCCGGCGACGACATCTTCCCCTTGCGCGTTGATCAGATATTCGCCGTACCAGGCCTTCTCACCGGTCGACGGATCGCGGGTGAAGGCCACACCGGTGGCCGAGGTGTCACCCAGATTGCCGAACACCATCGCCTGCACATTCACGGCGGTGCCCCAGCTTTCGGGGATGTCGTTGAGCCGGCGATAGGTGCGGGCGCGATCAGAACGCCACGAACCGAACACCGCACCAATGGCGCCCCACAATTGCTCATGCGGGTCCTGCGGGAACGGCCGGCCGAGATTCTGCTCGACGATGGCCTTGTACCGGGCCACCAGGCCTTGCAGGTCGGCGGCGTCCAGCCCGGTATCCTGGGTGACGCCCTTGTCTTCCTTGGCGATTTCGAGCGCGTCTTCGAACAGATAATGGTCAAGTTCCAGCACGACATCGCCGTACATCTGGATGAAGCGGCGATAGCTGTCCCACGCAAAGCGCGCATTGCCCGATGCCGTGGCCAGGCCGGCGACGGTGGCATCGTTGAGGCCGAGATTGAGCACCGTATCCATCATGCCCGGCATCGAAACGCGCGCGCCGGAGCGGACGGAGACCAGCAGCGGATTCACGGGGTCGCCGAAGGTCTTGCCGGTGGTCGTTTCGATGAACTTCAGCGCATCGAGCACCGCGGCCTGCACATCATCGGGCAGGCGGCCGCCGGCATCATAATAGGCAGCGCAGACATGGGTGGCGATCGTGAGCCCGGGGGGCACCGGCAACCCGATGCCAGCCATTTCGGCCAGATTGGCGCCCTTGCCGCCGAGCAGTTCCTTCTGGCGGGCATCGCCCTCCGCCATGCCGCCACCGAACTTGAACACTGATTTGAACACTGATTTGGTCATGCTGCCCTGAATCCCTGCTATGTGGCTTTCAACATGCCCATGCGCCGCGAACCACCCCTGCCCGCAACGGCATTTGCCATCAACCTTCAATCTTCGAAAAATCCGCCACCCCATGCACCGCATCGCGGAACCGCGCCAGCAACGCCAACCGCCGCGCGCGGATGGCCGGATCGGGATCGTTGACCATCACATCGGTGAAGAAGGCATCCACCGGCGCGCGCAACGACGCGAGCGCCGCCATGGCGTCGGTGAAGTATTCGTCGGCGACGGCTTGCGTTGCGGTGGGCAAGGCGAGGTCGAGCGCGCTGGCGAGCGCCGCCTCACTTCCTTCTCCCCTCCCGCTTGCGGGAGGGGCCGGGGGTGGGCCTTCTTTCTCCGCCGCCTTCAAGATATTCGCCGCCCGCTTGTAGCCGGCGAGCAGATTGATGCCCTCATCCGTCTCCACAAACGCCTGCAACGCCTTCACGCGGGCCAGCAGGCGGACGAGATCGTCCTCACCGCCAAGGGCGAACACGGCGTCGATCAGGTCGTGACGCACGCCGGCTTCGCGCTGCTGGACCTTTAGGCGGTCGGCGAAGAAGTCGAGCAGCTTCGGCGTCGCCTGAGTTGCAAGCGGTTCACCGATCGCAACTCGAAGCAGTGGGCGAAGCGGCAGCCTGATATCGTTCTTCAGCACAATCTGAATGATGCCCAAAGCCGCGCGGCGAAGTGCAAATGGGTCCTTGGACCCGGTGGGGTATTCGCCGACTGCGAAGAATTGACCTAACGTATCCAACTTGTCCGCCAACGCCACCGCCACACTCACCGGCGCGGTCGGCACGTCATCGCCCTGCCCGACCGGCTTGTAATGGTCGCGGATGGCGTCCGCCACAGCGGGGTCCTCGCCGATGCTGAGCGCCAGGTAGCGGCCGATCTGGCCTTGCAGTTCAGGGAATTCACCGACGGTGGCGGAGACGAGATCGGCTTTGGCGAGGCGGGCGGCGCGGGCGGCGAGTGCGGTCACCTCTCCCCCCTGGGGAGAGGTCGAGAGACGACGCGCAGCGGCGGCCCGGGAGAGGGGCTGGGTGCTGCCTGTGGCCGCCCCCTCTCCCGCCGCCTGCGGCGGGTCGACCTCTCCCCCAAGGGGAGAGGTGATGTGATCCCACAGCCACGTCGCCAGCGCTTCCACACGCGCGACCTTGTCCGCCACCGTGCCAAGCTTCTCGTGGAAAACGATATTCTCCAGCTTGGGCAGGAACGCCTCCAGCCCGCCGGCGCGAACGGTGGCCAGATCCTGTTCCCAGAAGAAGCGCGCATCCGAAAGCCGCGCTGACAGCACGCGCTGGTTTCCGCCCACGATGGCGGTGCCGCCGTCGCTGGCGACAAGATTGGCGACGCAGATGAACGCCGGAGCGAGCGCCCCTGCCGCATCGGCCAGCGCGAAATATTTCTGGTTGGTGCGCATCGTCAGCACGATCACCTCGCGCGGCACCGACAGGAAATCCGGATCGAAGCGGCCCAACAACGGCACCGGCCATTCGGTGAGGCCGGCATTTTCCGCGACCAGGCCATCATCGGGGATCAGCGCCAGCCCGGCCTCCCGCGCCAGTTCGGCCGCGCGCGCGGCGATGAGCGTACGGCGTTCGGCGCTGGACGCGATCACATGCGCAGCGCGCAATTGCGCCACATAGGTTTCGGCGCTGTGGATATCGAGCGGCCCCGGCGCGTGGATGCGGTGGCCCTGCGTGGCGCGCCCGGACGTGACGCCATGCACCGTCAGCGGCACCACCGCATCGTGCAGCAGCGCCACAATGCCGACCAGCGGGCGCACCCAGCGCGGGCTTGCCGTGCTATGGCTGGCGGCGCCCCAGCGCATCGATTTGGGCCAGGCGAAATCGCGGATGATCTGCGGGATCACCTCGGCCAATATGTCCGCCGCGCTGCGGCCTTCGCGGCGCAGCATGGCGAACAGCACCACGCCCTTGCCGGTGTCGCGCTCTTCAAGCTGGTCGCGGGTCAGGCCCGTCTTTTTCAGGAAGCCGTCGATGGCCTGCGCCGGTGCATCGACGCGCGGGCCTTTCAGTTCCTCGGCGCTGCCGGCGCTGGCGGCGGCAAGATCGTCCGCGATCAGCCACAGGCGGCGCGGGGTGGCGTCGGCCATCACCGCGCCGTGGGTGAGGCCAGCGGCCTTCAGCGCATCGACAAAACGCGTGCGCAGTTGTTCGGCGGCCGCCGCCTGCATGCGCGCCGGGATTTCTTCGGACAGGATTTCGAGGAGGAAATTCATGCTCTCCCCTCCCCTTCAGGGGAGGAGTCGGGGGTGGGGAATGACGCGCTCGGTCTCCCCGGCCCCACCCCCAGCCCCTCCCCTGAAGGGGAGGGGAGTTGTTGGCTCACCCACACATCCGCCACGGCCTTCACCAGATCACGCACGCGGCCGATATAGGCCTGGCGTTCGGCCACCGAAATCACGCCGCGCGCGTTCAGCAGGTTGAAGAGGTGGCTGGCCTTGATCGCCTGATCATAGGCCGGCAGCGGCAATCTGGCCGCCACCAGCGCCCGGCATTCTTCGGACACATCCTTGAAATGCTGGAACAGACGCTCGGTATTGGCATGTTCGAAATTATAGGCGCTGAACTGCTGCTCCTGTTTCAGGAACACGTCGCCATAGCTGACGCCGGCATCGTTGTAGGCCAGATCATAGATACTGTCCTTGCCCTGGATATACATGGCCAGCCGTTCGAGTCCGTAGGTGAGCTCGCCCGCCACCGGTGCGCAATCGATGCCGGCAACCTGCTGGAAATAGGTGAACTGGCTCACCTCCATGCCATCGCACCACACTTCCCAGCCCAGGCCCCAGGCACCAAGTGTGGGGCTTTCCCAGTCATCCTCGACAAAGCGGATATCATGTCTGGCGCGGTCGATGCCGATGGCGTCGAGGCTGCCGAGATACAGCCCGATCAGATCGGGCGGGGACGGTTTCTGGATGACCTGAAACTGGTAATAATGCTGCAAGCGATTGGGGTTTTCGCCATAGCGCCCATCCGACGGCCGCCGGCAGGGCTGCACATAACAGGCGTTCCAATGATCAGGGCCCAGGCTGCGCAAAGTGGTGGCAGGGTGGAAGGTGCCGGCACCGACTTCCAGATCATAGGGTTGCAGAATCACGCAGCCATGACTGCCCCAATAGGACTGCAAGGCCAGGATCATGGACTGGAAGGAAAGCGACTTGCTCACGGTGCATGGCCCTTAGCGGGCGCAGCATGAGCTGGTCAATCGGCGACCAGCCAATCGAGGATGGCGGCATCGTCGGCCGGATTGATCGGCGCGCCATAAACGGCGCGCATCTTGGTGATCGTCTCGCCCCACTGCACGCGCGTCAGACGCGGCTGCGCCGTGATCATCCCGGCACTGTGGCAGGCCAGGCAATTGGCGTTGACCGCAACAGACGACACGCCATAGCGTTCGGGCAGCGGGCCATCGGCGTCGGGCAACGCCACACTGAGCGGGCGGCCGGGCGGCGCAGCCGCGAGCAGCAAGATCGCACCCAGGGCAAGCACCATACGCATCAGCTGATCTCCACCGGCACCGGTTCAACCCCGGCGCGATTATAACCCGATGGATTCCAGTTCTGCCGCACGGGTTGGGTTTCGCCCGCCGCGTTGGTGGCGCGCGCCAGAATGACATGGCGGCCTGGCGGCAGCGCCAGCGCGCCCAGAAAGCGCCGGAACGCAAAACGGCCATGATCGGGGCCAAGCTGCGCCGACAGCCAGGTGGCGCCGCCATCGGCCGAAAGCTCAACCGACTTCACCCCCTGATCGCCGCCCAGCGCCACGCCCCGCACCGGGGTGAAGCTGCGCGCCGGCAGCTTGGCGCCGCCGCTGATACTGGTGATGATGGCGCGCGGGCGCATGGTGGTGACCGGCACGCGCCGACCGGGCGGGGTACCAGGCGCGATATCCGCCAGCGCATTGTCCGGCTGCAGATAGGCCTTGGTCATCCAATAGCCATCATCGGGCTTGTCCAGCACGGTGATGCGATCCAGCATCTTGATCCAGTAAGTGCTGTACCAGCCCGGCACCACCAGCCGCAGCGGAAAGCCATTCAGCAATGGCAGCGGCTGGCCATTCATGCCCCAGGCGATCATGACATCGTCGCTGAGCGCATGATCGAAGGGCAGCGATTTTTCAAAGGCTGGCGCGCTGTCGGTGAGCGGCGCATCCAGCCCGCCGAAGCGCACCGCCGCCGCACCAGCCTGCACCCCGGCCAAGGCGAGCACGTCTTTCAACCGCACACCTTCCCACAAGGCATTGCCCATCGCGCCGTTGCCCCATTGTGCGCCTGGGATGCGCGGGTTGAACAGACCGCGGCCGTTGCCGGCGCACTGGTTGACCGCCGCAATGGCCACACGCGGCAACCGGGCAAGATCAGCCAGCGACAGGGAGAGCGTCTTGCGGACATGACCGGTCACCGCCAGCCGGTGCTGCGCCGGATCGATCTCCAGCGGAAACGGATGGTGCCAGCGCACGAAGAAGCGATCATTGGGCGTGAAATCCGCAGTATCGAACACGTCGATCGGGGTTTCCAGCAGCGGCGGGCTGGACCGCTGCAGGATCATCGCGCCCTTCTGCGGGAAGGCGCTGGTGAGAAGGCGCATCGGGTTGTCGCTGAAGCCCAGATCGACTTGCGCCATCGCCGGTGTGGCCAGCGCGGAGACGATCAGGGTGCGACGTGTGAGCATGGGGATGGTGTAGCCGGTGGGTTGGGGTCTGTCACGCGGAGCTGCGGCCGGTTGAGCGCGGCCGGCGGCAAAGCCGCCGAGTCCGCTGGGGTGGTCCACAAGGAAGGAAGAAAGAGCGTGGCAGAGCCACGCCGTCGAAGCTGTTCGGATGGCAGGAGCGCCATCCGCCAGCCCGGCCGTGCTTGCGCGAGCCAGGCGGCGGCACGCCGCCAGCCGCGCTGCGCATCACGCACCATGCAATATATGCATCACATCCCCATCCACCACGACATAGTCCTTGCCTTCCGCCCGCAGCCGGCCGGCATCCTTGGCCGGCCCTTCGCCGCCCAGCGTCACATAATCATCAAAGGCGATGGTTTCGGCGCGGATGAACTTCTTCTCGAAATCGCCGTGGATTTCACCCGCCGCCTGCGGGGCACGTGCGCCTTTCTTGACGGTCCAGGCGCGGGCTTCCTTGGGGCCGACGGTGAAGAAGGTGATCAGGCCGAGCAAGGCATAAGCGGCGGTCACCACGCGGGTCAGGCCGGTTTCGGCCAGGCCCAGCGATTCCAGATATTCCTGGCGGTCGGCCGGTTCCATGGTGGCAATCTCTGCCTCGATCGCGGCGGAGACGACCACGGCGCTGGCGCCGATGCTGGCGGCCATCTTCGCCACTGCCGCGCTGTGGGCATTGCCGCTGGCGGCGCTGGCCTCCTCGACATTGCAGATATACAGCACGGGCTTGGTGGTGAGCAGTTGCGCGTTCTTCAGGGCGCGCGCTTCTTCCTCGTCCTTGGCTTCGGTCAGTCGGGCGGGCTTGCCCTGTTGCAGCAGTGCCAGCGCCTGGCCGAGCACCGCGGCCTGCACCTTGGCCTCCTTGTCGCCCTGCGCAGCCTTTTTCTGCAACTGCGGCACGCGCTTTTCCAGGCTCTCCAGATCGGCGAGCATCAGCTCGGTCTCGACCGTTTCGGCATCTTCCACCGGGTCCACGCGGCCGGCGACATGGGTGACATCGTCATCCTCGAAACAGCGCAGCACATGGCAGATGGCGTCGGTTTCGCGGATATTGGCGAGAAACTGGTTGCCCAGCCCCTCCCCCTTCGACGCGCCCTTCACCAGCCCGGCGATATCAGTGAAGCCCAGTTGCGTTTCGATGATCTTCTGGCTTTTCGCGATGGCCGCCAGCCGATCGAGCCGCGCATCGGGCACCGCGACATTGCCGACGTTCGGCTCGATCGTGCAGAACGGATAATTCGCCGCCTGCGCTGCCGCCGTTTGGGTGAGCGCGTTGAACAGGGTGGATTTGCCGACATTGGGCAGGCCGACGATACCGCAGCGGATGGGCATTTTGGTGTTCCGGATGAAAGGGGTTTGCGCGGCTCTCTAGAGCGCGGGTGTCACGCCTGCAACCGCAGCGCCACATCCGACAGGTAACGCGCCTCATCGCCGGCCAGCAGGGTCGGCAATTCGGCGGCCATCACGCCCAGCAGATCGGCGAGCGGCTCCAGTTCCACCTTGGCGAAATTGCCCAGCACATGCCCGGTCACGCGGTCCTTGTGGCCGGGGTGGCCGATGCCGATCCGCACCCGCCGCCAATCGGGGCCGAGATGCGCGTCGATGGAGCGGATGCCGTTATGCCCGGCCGCGCCGCCACCGTGCTTCAGCTTGAGCTTGAACGGCGCCAGATCGAGCTCGTCATACAGCACGGTCAGCGCCGTGGCCGGATCGAGCTTGAAGAAGCGTATCGCTTCCGCAACGCTGCGCCCCGACTCGTTCATGAAGGTCGCGGGTTTCAGCAGCAGCAGCTTGTGCGGGCCGATACGACCTTCGGCGGCGAGGCCTTGGAATCGCGGCTTGAACGGGCCGATGTTCCACTGCGCGGCTATGGCGTCCACCGCCATGAAGCCGACATTGTGCCGATGCAGCGCATATTGCGCGCCGGGATTGCCGAGGCCGACCAGAATTTGCATGGCCGGGATACCCCAATCCTGCGAACCAACGTCGCGCCCCGCCGGATCGACAGGGCGCGACGGCTGGGATTACGCCGGAGTGGCTTCTTCGCTGCGCATCGCCTTGGGCGCAACGATGGTGGCGATGGTCAGGCCGGTGTCACGGCCGTGCGGCTTTACGCCGGCCGGCAGCACCACATCAGCAATGTGAATCGACGCGCCGATGGCGAGGCCGGCCACATTGACCGTCACTTCGTCCAGGATGTTGTCGCTGGGGCAATCCAGCTTCAATTCGTGGGCGACGATGTTCAGCATGGCGCCGGCCTTGATCGCGGACGATTCGTCCTGGCCGACGAAGTGCACCGGCACGGTCACGGTGACCAGCTCGCTGCCCGACAGGCGCAGGAAATCGACATGGATCGGGCGGTCGCTCACCGGGTGGAAGGCGACATCGCGCGGCAGGGTGCGGATGGTGGTGCCATCCAGCTCCAGCTCGACCACGGCGCTCATGAAATGGCCGGTGTGCAGCTGGCGAACCAGCAGCTTTTCTTCGATGTGGATGGTGGTCGCGGCTTCGCCGGCGCCATAGATCACGGCCGGGACACGGCCTTCGCGGCGGATCGCGCGGGAGGCTCCCTTGCCTGCCTTGGCACGAACTTCGGCCGCGAGCTTCACGGTAATGCTCATTGCTCGCTCCTGATTGGTCAATCGCGGTGCCACTCCGCCTCCAGGGATGCGAAAATGGTGGTGGCCACGCGAAGGGCGGCGCTTAGGCGAAGCGACGGCAAAAGGCAAGCGATAGGCTCGATTGCAGTCTTGACGAAGTATCCTGGCGCCTCCCCCCCCTGCGGGGAGGGCGACCCGGCGCCAGCCGAGCGGGGTGGAGGTTCCACCAGTGGCCGCACAAGAGACCCCCACCCCGCTCGCGCCAAGAGGCGCGAGTCGCCCTCCCCGCAAGGAGGAGGGAATTGAACGCTTCAGCTCAAAGGCGCTCAGGGCGCGGCGTTGTCGGTGTAGCTGTCCATCTTCACCGCGCCGGCTTCGTTCACCAGCACGAACAATTCCGACACCGGGCCGCGGTCATAGCGCGCCTGCCAATCGATGCTTGTGTGTTCGTCCGCGCTGGTCACGCTGGCGGCGCGGCCGTCCAGATAGCGGCCATGCCGGGCGCTGATCGCCCGGAACGCCCGCGCCGTGCCGATGCCGGGGCGCAGGTTGCGCGTCGATTGGCTGAGCAGGCCATCGATGGCGGTGGTGTCGCCAGCATTGAGAGCGACATGGAACCGGTCGATCACCGCCACGCTGTCGGCCTCGCCCGGCGCACGGCTGCATGCCGCCAGCATTGCGGGCAGCATCAGCAGGGGCAACAACCGCCTCATTCCACCCGCCGCACGCGCAAGCCCCGCGCCGTGAGCAGCGCAATCAGGCTGTCTGGCCCGGCCATATGCGCCGCGCCCACCGCCACGAACACGGCGCCGGGCTGCGCGGCGCGCTTTGCCAGCCAATCCGCCCAGGCGATGTTGCGGCGGGTGATCAGCGCCGCCGCAAGTGCTGGCGACAGGCTGCCATCATCGAATTCCGCGCGGATGCGCTCGACATCGCCAGCCTCCCATGCCTTCAACAGCGCACGCACTTCATCCTGCGCGGCGCCGGCATCGATGACTGCCGAACCCAGCAGCAGGCGCTGTTCGGATTCAGGCAGCGCATCGAACAGGCCGAGCTGAAATTCGGCGGTTTCCAGAGCGACCACCGGTTTGTCTGCCGTTCGGGCCATGGCGATCAGGGCGCGATCGACGCCATCGGCCGGGTCCAGCCCGCTGCGCTGCATGTCGACGGCCAATATGGTGATGGCGGCCAGCCAGCTCTTGTATTGATCGAGGCTGCCGGCGGACATGCCCAGCCCCAGCATATGTGATGCCAACTTCGGCCGCAGATCGGGCGGCAATCGGCTGGCCAGCGGGATCGGCGCCGGCAGCCGCCCCAAGCGCTGCACCACGCTGGCCATGGCGACCGCATCGCCGCTGTTGGCGACCTCCACCACCAATGTGCCGGCGCTGGTGAAGGCGGCGCGCGCCGCATCGCTCATCCACGCCTTTCCCGGCGGCAGCGCGTGCACCGTGCCATAAAGCGTGATGCGCGCGGCTCCACCTTCCACCTGCCACATTGCCGGCGCGGCCAGCGCCGGCGCGGCCAGCAGCAGCGCAAGCACCAGATGGAAGAGACGCATCACGATGGACCGGCATAACAGGCCGGGCCGTTTGGGCAAGATCAGGCGCTCTTGGCCCAATATTCATCCTTGAGCAGCCGCTTGTAGAGCTTGCCGGTATCATGCCGCGGCAGCTCGGCGCGGAAATCGATGCGCTTGGGGCATTTGACGTGGCTGAGCCGCCCGCGCACGAATTCGATGAGTTCGGCCTCCAGATCCGGGCCAGCGCGGGCCATGTCGCGCGGCTGCACCACGGCGTGCACGGCTTCGCCCATCACATCGTCGGGAATGCCGAACACCGCGACGTCGACGACGTCCGGGTGCAGGGTCAGGGCGTTTTCGGCTTCCTGCGGATAGATGTTCACCCCGCCCGAAATGATCATGAAGGCGGCGCGGTCGGTGAGGAACAGATAGCCGTCCTCATCCACATGCCCGATATCGCCGAAGGTGGCGCCATGCTCGCTCATCACGCTCGCCGTCTTCGCCGGATCATTGTGGTAACTGAACGATCCGCCGCCGTGGAAGAAGATGCGCCCGGTCTGGTTCGGGCCCAACAAAGTGCCGTCATCATCGAGCACGCGGACCTGACCGAGAATGGATTTGCCGACGCTGCCCGGCCGCGCCAGCCATTCCTGCGGGGAAATCGCGGTGAAGCCGGCGCCTTCGGTGGCGCTGTAATATTCGTAGATTACCGGGCCCCACCAGGCCAGCATCGCCTGCTTCACATCCACCGGGCACGGCGCGGCGGCATGGATGGCGACCTTCATTGAAGACACGTCATGGGCCGCGCGCACATCTTCGGGCAGTTTCAACATGCGCACGAACATCGTCGGCACCAACTGGCTGTGCGTGATGGCGAAGCGTTCGACCAGCGCCAGATAGGTTTCCGGATCGAATTTCTCCATCACCACCACGGTGCCGCCGAACTTGTGCACCGCCATGCAATAACGCAGCGGCGCCGCGTGATAGAGCGGCGCCGGCGACAGATACATCATGCCAGGCGCGAACTGATACAGCGCCGCCACCAGCCCGGACAGCGCATCGACCTGATCGATCGGCCCTTCAGGCAGATTGCCCCGCACACCCTTGGGCCGGCCGGTGGTGCCGCTGCTGTACAGCATGTCGCGCCCGGTGCTTTCATCGGCGATGCGGGTTGTGGGCAGGCCGGCAACGGCATCGGCCAACCGCACGCAGCCGGCCGCGCCAGCCGCCGTGCACAGGCGCGCGCCGAGATCGAGCCCGGGCGTTGCCGCCACGGCCACCGCCGCCAGTGCCGGTGAACAGAAGATCGCCTTTGCGGCAGAATCCTGGGCGATATAGCCGGCTTCCTCGGCGTTCAGCTTGGTGGACATGGCAACGAAGATCAGCCCACAACGCTGCGCGGCCCAGCAGATCGGCAGATAATCGATTTCGTTGTGCATCAGGATGGCGATGGTGTCGCCGCGCACCAGACCGAGGCCGCGCAGCAGATGCGCCACACGGTTCGATTCGGCCTCGAGCTGGGCATAGCTGAGCATCTGGCCGCTGCCAGCCATGATGATCGCCGGTGTGTCCGGCTGCGCGGCGGCGTGGTGGAACGGATGCATGCGCGTCTCCCCAAATCAGGCTCAGGCCGGCCGGCGCCGGTCCCATAGAATTGCCATCGCCATCAGCACGGCAAACAGCGCGGCAAGGCCGGTCATGTTCAGCATCACCTGGCCCCAGCCCAGTTTGCCGGCATCGATGAAGAAATAGGCATAGCGTCCCGTCTGCCCGCCAACCCACAACGAAAAACCACAATAGGCCAACGGCAGCGGCAGCACCACTGCCAGATGCCGCCAGCGCAAATGCCCGGCCGGGCGCAGCCACAGCCACCATGAAGCCCAGGCCAGCGGTGTGATGATGTGGAACACCACGTCCACCGCCTGGCGCAGCCACGTGGGCGGATGGTTCAGGCCCGCAAGCAGCGTGTTGTAGATGATGCCGACGACCACGATCCACGCTGTGCTCGCCGCCAACAGCGCCGGGTGCGCGAGGCCAGTGGCGCGCCCACCCAGCCCGGCCTGCACCGCGATCAACGCCACCGCCGTGTTCGACCAGATGGTGAACCAGCCAAAGAGCACCGCGGCAGCGCGCACCGGATCACGGTCGCGTTCCACCACATCCAGGCCGAATTGGGTCAGCAGCGCGCAGCCAGCCAGCATCGCGATGCCGGCAGCAGCAATGCGGGCGCGCGGATGCAGCCTGTCGTTCATGTATCCTTGCTATCGCAAGCGCCGGCCAGCGCAAAGCCTGTTGGGATAGGGGGGATCACCCGTGCCGTTCATAGTTGCGGCAGCACCCCTGAGCGGTTAAAGCAGCGGGCATGTTCAAACTCCCCGACCACAATGACCGCGCCAAGACGGCGGCCGAAGCCCGCCTGGCCAAGCTGGAAAAGTTCAAGCAAGCCGCCCCGCCCAGCGAAGAAGCCCTGGCCGCCAGCAAGGCTCGCGCCGACAAGCGCGCCCAGAAGGAAGCTGAAGCCAAGGCCGCCCGCGCCGAGCGCGCCCGCCAGCAGGCCGAAGAAAAGAAGATCCGCGAAGCCCAGCGTGAAAAGGCCGTCGAGCAGGCCCGGCTGGAAGCCATTTCCCGCGAAGCCGCCCAGAAGGCCGCCCGCGACGCGCGCTATGCGGCGCGCAAGCAGCGGATCAAGTAAACCCACGAGAGCATTGAATTTGTGGCTTCCCGGCTCCCGCCCCCGTGCGGGGGCGGGCCGCTCGGCGCCAGCCAAGCGGGGTGGGGTCCCGCCTTTGGTGACATAAGGCGCAACCCCCACCCCGTGGCCTCGCCTACGGCTCGTCACTCGCCCTCCCCGCAAGGGGGAGGGAGTTGGATCTCCCTGGAGCGATTTCCGACCAAGTTGGATCACCGTCATCGCCCTATCGGGCGACCCCTTCGGGGCGGGGCGGATTTGGCCCAACTTGGTCGCAAAACGCTCTAGAGCGGATTTCGACGTCGCTGAATCGATGGGGGATTCCCAAAGCGGCTGATTTCTGATTCAGAATCCTTGCTGGTG
>NZ_JBBATQ010000001.1:321971-596137 GCF_040398665.1 Sandarakinorhabdus sp. | reverse complement strand
CCCTCCAAAACAGGACAGAAGTGAATCATATCAGCAGAATAATGCAACGATCCCCCCTCAGGGGAGGTGGCGCCGAAGGCGACGGAGGGGTGGCGCCAGGCCCAAACTCAGTCGCTCACGCCGCGCTCTTCCTTCGCGCCGCAAACAGCTTCAGCGCATGGTCCAACCGGGTCAGCACCTCGCCATGCAGCGCCGGGGTTGCCGCTGCGATGCCGTGGATGATCGGGGAAGGCCGGTTGAAGGCCAGCGGCGCGCCGTGGCGGTCGGTGGCCAGGCCGCCGGCTTCGGACAGGATCAGGCTGCTTGCCGCGACATCCCATTCGGCGATGCTGCGCCCTTCCAGCCAGGCGTCGGCCTCGTCGGCGGCGATCATCGCCATGCGCAGCGCCAGGCTGTTCGGCTTGGCGACGATGCGGCCGGGCCAGGGGCTGGGCCAATAGCTGGCGGCCAGATTTGCCGCATCGATCGGCAGGCGCACGCCATCCAATGTGGGCAGGCCCGAAACGCGCAAGGCGCGGCCGTTCAGCACGGCGCCGCCGCCCAGGCTGGCGGCATAGAGGCGTTTTTGTGCCGGCGCGTTCAGCACGGCGACCGTCACCGCGCCATCCTCCACCAGCGCCACCGACACCGCCCAACCGGTGCGGCCGCGCAGGAAATCGCGGGTGCCATCGATGGGATCGACCACCCACACCCGGCGCTTGGCCAAGCGCGCGGCGCTGTCGGCACATTCTTCCGACAGCCAGCCGTCCGCCGGCCGCGCCGCAGCGATCACGCCTTTCAGAAACTGGTTCACCGCCAGATCGGCGGCGCTCACCGGGCTGCCGTCGGCCTTGTCCCAATATTCAAGCTGCTTGGCCGGGCTCTGGCCGAAATGCGCCATGGCGATATCGCCGGCGTCCGAAGCGATTTCGGCGGCGAGCGCCAGATCGGCGCTGCGGTCATCCATGATGCGTCCGCTTCAACTGCCGGCCACGGTCATGCCATCCACCCGCAGCGTTGGCGCGTTGCTGGCATGGCGGAAATGCAGATCATTGGCGGCGGCCAGATTCCGGAACATGGCGACCAGATTGCCGGCGATGGTGATTTCCGCCACCGGACGGGTGATCTCACCATTTTCGATCAGGAAGCCGCTGGCGCCCCGGCTGTAATCGCCGGTCAGGCCGTTGACGCCCATGCCGATCAATTCGGTGACATAGATGCCCTGCTTGATATCGGCGATCAGTTCGGCCGGCGTGACCGTGCCGCCTTCCAGATGCAGGTTGCTGGTGCCGGCACCGGGCGGCCCGGAGGTGCCGCGGCTGGCATGGCCGGTGGGCGCCAGGCCCAATTGCCGGGCGGAGGCCGAATCCATCAACCAGTTGGTGAGCACGCCCTGCGCGATGATCGCCGTGCGGTGCGCCGGCAGCCCCTCACCATCAAAGGCGCGGCTGCGAAGCCCGCGCGGGCGCAATGGATCATCGATGAGGCTCAAGGCCGTGGGCAAGATGGCCTGACCAAGCCTGTCCTTGAGGAAACTCGTGCCGCGCGCAATGGCGCTGCCGGTGATCGCACCCACCAGATGGCCAAGCAGCGAGGCCGATACGCGGGGATCGAACACCACCGGCATGGCCGCCGACGCCAGCTTCAGCGGGTTCAGCCGCGCCACGGCGCGTTCCCCGGCGCGACGGCCAATGGCTTCGGCCGATTCGACATCCGCAAGATAGCGCGCGCTGTGCCAGGCATAATCGCGCTGCATGTCGCCGCCGGTGCCGGCCAGCACCGAGGCCGACAGGCCATGGCTGGTCGAGCGCTTGCCGCCGCGAAAACCGGTGGAGGTCGCCAGTGCGGTGACCACCAGCCCGGCCGACGCGCCGCCGCCTTCGCTGTTGGTGACGCCAGGAACGCTGCGCGCTGCATCCTCGGCTGCCGTTGCCCGCTCCTTCAGTTCGGCGGCGCTGATTTCGGTGGCATCGTGAATATCGAGATCGGGCAGGAGGCCGGTGGCCAGCAGATCGGCCGGCGCCAGGCCGGCATAGGGGTCTTCCGGGGCGAGGCGGGCCATGGCGACGGCGCGTTCGGCGGCTTCGCGCAACGCGGGAATCGTGAGATCGGAGGAGGAGACACTGGCCGAGCGGCTGCCGACAAAGACGCGGATGCCGATCTCCTCGCCTTCGGCGCGGCCGATATCCTCCAGCTTGCCGAGTCGCACGGACACGGAGGTGGCGCCGTCGCCGACATACATGGCGTCCGCTGCATCGGCGCCGGCCCCGCGGGCGGCGGCAAGGGCGGCATCAAGGCGGATCAGGGCATCATCGGGATTGAGCATGATGATGAGATAGGCAGTGGCCGCCGCACTGTCACGGCCTATTCACGCGCAACGTTGCCGCGTGTGTGGCAGAGAGCATGGGCGCCCGCCAGCGCCGGATCGAGATGAGCGCGGGGCTGGGTCCAACCCGGTCCAGCCCCGCAGCCCTTCAGGCCAGCCCCACCGCCGCGCAAGCCGCGACCCAGAGCGCACCGGCGGCACGATTGCTGCGAAACAGGTGCAAGGCGATGGCGGGATCGGTGGCGCGCAATTTGGCCACCTGCCAGGCAAAATGCGCCGCCAGGGGCAGCAAGGCCACGACGGCCAGCCCTGCATTGGCCGCGGAATACAGCGCAAACGCCCACAGGGTCAGCGCGCTTGCATAAAAGATTGCCACCCCGGCGCGTGCGCGCCTGCCCAGCGCCCGGGCCGAGCTCTTGATGCCGGCGAGCGCGTCATCCTCCAGATCCTGCAGCGCGTAAATCGTGTCATAGCCCAGAGTCCAGGCGATGCCGCCGGCCCACAGCAGCAGCATCGGCAGCGACGGGTCTGCCACCGCCGTCCAGCCGACCAGCGCCCCCCAATTGAAGGTGAGGCCCAGCCAGGCCTGCGGCCACCAGGTGATGCGCTTCATGAACGGATAGGCGGCAACCGGGATCAGACTGGCCAACGCGACGAGCTGCGCAAGGCCGCGCAGTTGCAGCAGGACCAGCAATCCGATCAACGACAAGGCCACCGCAAAGGCCATCGCCGCCTTCACGCTGACCCGGCCACTGGCCACCGGGCGGTCACGGGTGCGTTCCACCTGGGCATCGAGATCGCGATCGACGATATCGTTCCACACACAACCGGCGCCGCGCATGGCGATGCTGCCGATGCCGAACCAGGCGATCAGTTCGGGATGGTGCGCGATGCCACCCGACAGCGCCAGGCCGGCAATGCACGGCCAGAACAACAGCCAGGTGCCCGCCGGGCGATCAAGCCGCGCCAGCCGGGCATAAAGCTGCGCACGCTGCGGCAGCCGGTCGATCCAGCCCTTGACGGCATCGGGCGTTGCGTTGGCAGAGGCAGGCGGCGTAACCACGGCGCCATGAACGAACATGCGCCCGCCTTGTCAACGCCCAGCTTGTCGTCAACGCCGCGGCTGCATGTGGCGCAGCCGCTGGCGGCCGGCGCTGCGGTGACGTTGGAGGGCGGGCAGGCGCATTATCTGGGCAGCGTGATGCGCCGGCAGCCGGGCGACTGGGTGCGGCTGTTCAACGGCCACGACGGCGAATGGGCCGCGCAGGTCACCAATGTTGCAAAGCGGTCGATCACGCTCAATCTCGGTCACCAGAGCGGCCGCCAAGAGATCGTGCCCGATCTGTGGCTGTGCGCAGCTCCCTTGAAGAAGGGCCGCATCGACTGGCTGGCGGAAAAGGCCTGCGAGCTCGGGGTGGCGCGGCTGCTGCTGGTGACGACGCAGCGCACGGTGGTGGACAAGCCCAATCTCGATCGCCTGGCCGCCCATATGGTGGAAGCCGCCGAACAATGCGGGCGCACCAGCGTACCGGACATCGCCGCCCCGGTGTCGCTGGAACGCCTGCTGCGCGACTGGCCAAGCGACCGTGCGCTGATCTTTGCCGATGAAACCGGCGGCGCGCCGCTGGCCGAAACCAAAGCGCCAGCGCCGGCCGCAATCCTGATCGGCCCGGAAGGCGGCTTCACACCAGCGGAACGCGCAGGGATCCGCGCCTGTCCGCAGGGCGTGGCCGTCAGCCTTGGCCCACGAATCTTGCGCGCCGACACTGCGGCCGTGGCCGCCATTGCGGTCTGGCAGGCGATTCAGGGCATTTGAAGCACGATCTTGCCGACATGCGTGCCGGCCTCCATCCGCGCATGGGCGGCGGCGGCCTCGGCGAGCGGCAACACCATGTCGGTAACGGCAAGCAGGCGCCCGGCTTCGAAGGCCGGCCAGATCGCCCCCTCCAGCGTTTCGGCAATCGCGGTCTTGAAGGCGATGGACCGTGGGCGCAGGGTTGAACCGGTCAGGGTCAGGCGCTTGCGCATCACAATGCTCAGATTGATCTCCGCACTGAGGCCGCGCTGGAAGGCGATGGACAGGTGGCGGGCATCATCGGCCATGCAGGCCAGATTCTTCGGCACATAATCGCCGCCGACCATATCAAGCACGAGGTCCACGCCGCGCCCGCCGGTAAAGGCCAGGGTTTCGGCGGCGAAATCCTGCGTCCGATAATTGATGGCATGGGCGGCGCCATGTTGGCGGGCGGCGGCGCATTTTTCATCGCTGCCGCAGGTGGCGATCGCCGTCAGCCCGATTTCCTGCGCCAGTTGCAGCGCCGTGATGCCGATGCCGCTGGTGCCGCCGTGGATCAGGATGCTTTCCCCGGCGCGCGCGTGGCCGCGGTCCATCACGTTCGACCAGACGGTGAACCAGGTTTCCGGCAGGCCGGCGGCATCCACCATCGCCATGCCGGCGGGCACCGCCAGGCATTGGCCCGCTGGCGCCGTGCAATATTCGGCATAACCGCCGCCCGCCACCAGCGCGCAGACGGCGTCGCCGATGCGCCAGCGCGTCACCTCGTCGCCCACGGCCACCACGGTACCGGCGATTTCCAGCCCCAATATGCTCGGTGTGCCCGGCGGCATCGGATACAGGCCGAGCCGCTGCAACACATCGGGGCGATTGACGCCGGCCGCTGCCACCTTCACCAGCACCTCGGCTGGCCCCGGTTGCGGCACCGGGCGGGTGACGGGCACCAGCACCTCCGGCCCGCCGGGCGCTGCGGGATCGATGGCGGTCATGGTGGTTGGGATGGTCATGCCGACGAACATGGCAGGGACAGGGCCTCGGCGGCAAGACCAGTTTCATCTTTCGACCTGCGGGTGATCGCCCGGTTCGTGTCGGCCATGCTTGCATCATGCCAGCGCAGCGCAGCCGCCACAGCGATTGACAGTGCCGGCCGTGGCGCGGCAGCGTGGCGGCCATGTTCGATGACAATGATCTGCCGAAACGCAAAGCCGATGTGATCGCCGATCTGGCGCGCGAGGATCTCGACCGCTTGTCGATCGCGGAGCTGGATGCCCGCATCGCCGCGCTGGAAGCGGAACTGGCGCGCAGCCGCACCAAGCGTGCCGGCGCCGCCGATTTTCGCGCTGCCGCCGATTCGCTGTTCCGCAAATAGCCGCTAGAGCCTGACCGCCACGACCAGGCTGCCATAGCGGTGGATGCCGCGCTGGCCGGTGAATTCGCGGCTGCGCCAGTTGTGCAGATAGGAAATCTGCGCGCCGCGCCAACGGGCGACCAGGCCCGCGCGGGCCTCACCCACCAGCGTTTCCCGCACCGCACCGCGGCCATCGGTGAAGCTGTTGCCATCGATGAACAGATTGCGCGCCACCACGCGGCCATCGATTCCGGCCACCAGATGCAGCGTCAAGCGCCGCGATCGGGGCAGGCCCGGCACACCCGATTGCACCGGATCGATGGCACCGGGCAGCAGATCGCCCAGCCCGGCGCCGATGCGCAAGGTGGCGCCGGCTTCGGCATGGATATGGACATTGCCCAGCGCCGCGCCGGCGTGCGGTGTCAGATCAAACTGCCGCCCACCGAACCGCCAGCCCCGCCGCCAGGCCAGGTTCACCGCTGGCTCGGTGCCCAACTGGCTGCCCCAGCCCAAGGGTTTGGTGAAACCGCCGATGCGGTGCACCAGCCGCTGCGCTTCGCCAGACAGCGCTGCCGGCCCGATAATGCCCAGGGTCAGCGTGAGTTGATCGATGCGCTGCGCGCCAGCATCGGCACGCGGCGCGATGGCGGTATAGCCCATGGTCAGCGCCGTGATGCCGGCATAGGGCCGATCGCCCGGGGCCGGCCGCAACCGATTGATGCGGAAGGGCACGAACATCAATTGGGCCAGGCCGGTTTCGGGAATCAAGGCGGCACCCGGCGCAAAGATCGGCATCCGGTCCAGCCCGAGGCCGCCCCAGAATGGCCGGCTGCCGGGGCTGCCGCGCAGCGCAAAGCGGGTGCCGTGCGTATAATATCGATCGGTGGGCTGATAGCTGAACCGGTCATTGTCCAGGGCCAGGGCCAGCACCGGGCGATCCTCGCTGGCCGCTGCCGGCGCCGCCAGCAACAGGGCCAGCCCGATCATCCTGTTCATGGCAATTCCGATCCGTGCGACAGCTTGCCATGGCGATATCGACAGGACAATTGAAGGCTACAACACCGGCGGAGGCATTATGGCCCAAGGCACGCATGATTTCATTCCCGATCCGCGCAACGAAACCATCCTGATCAATGTGAACGGCCAGTTGCTGCGCCGCGCCGATGCGATGGTCAGCGTGTTCGATTCGGGCTTCATGCTGGGCGACGGCGTGTGGGAAGGCCTGCGCGTGCATGCGGGGCGCGTCGCCTTTCTGGATCAGCATCTCGATCGGCTGTGGGAAGGCGCCAAGGCGATCTTCATGGATATCGGCATCAGCCGTACCGAACTGGAACGGCGGCTGCATGAAACGATCGATGCCAACGGCATGACTGCCTGCCATGTGCGCCTGATGGTGACACGGGGCCTGCGATCCACCCCCTATCAGGATCCGCGCGTGGTGGTATCGCCCGCCACCATCGTCATCATTGCCGAGCACAAGGACCCGTTGCCCGCCACCATCGAACGCGGCATCCGCCTCGCCACCGTGCATGTGCGCCGCGGCCATCCGGACGTGCAGGATCCCAAGCTGAACAGCCACAGCAAATTGAACTGCATCACCGCCTGCATCCAGGCCACCCAGGCCGGCGCCGACGAGGCGCTGATGCTCGATCCGCACGGCTTTGTCGCCACCTGCAATTCGACGCATTTCTTCATCGTCAAACGCAATCGGCGCGGGGTGGACGAAGTGTGGACCAGCAGCGGCGATTACTGCCTGGCCGGCATCACCCGCGGCAATGTGATCGCGCTGTGCGAGGATCATGGCGTCCCGGTGTTCCAGCGCAATTTCTCGCTGACCGACGTCTATTCGGCTGATGAGGCGTTCGTGACCGGCACCTTTGCCGGGGTGGTGCCGGTGACCAGCATCGACGGCCGCAAACTCACCGACGCGCGCGGGCCGATGGTGGAACGCTTGCAGGGCCTGTATCGCGCGCTGATCGAGGCGGACGTGGCGCGCCGGGGCCGGCCGTGACGATGCGGATTGCCCAGCCCCTTCGCATTGCCCAGCCTCTTCGCATTGCAATGTGGTCCGGCCCGCGCAATCTTTCGACGGCGATGATGCGCAGTTTCGGCAGCCGCGCCGACACTATTGTCAGCGACGAGCCCTATTACGGCGCCTATCTGCAACAGACCGGCGATGATCACCCGATGGCGGCCGAGGTGATGGCCAGCATGGACTGCGATTGGCACAGCGTCACGACGGCGCTGTCCGGGCCATGCGACCGGCCGATCTGGTATCAGAAGCATATGGTGCATCACATGGTCGGCCCGGTGGCGCTGGCCGACCTGACCGGGTTTCGCCACGCCTTCCTGATCCGCGCGCCGGAACGGGTGATCGCCAGCTATACCGAGAAGCGCGAGACGGTGACCGCGGCCGATCTGGGCTATGAAGTGCAACGCGACTGGTTCGACCGCGAGGCCGATCGGCTCGGTCGCGCGCCGCCGGTGGTCGATTCGGCCGATGTGCTGGCGGACCCTGCCGGCACATTGTCCCGCTTGTGTGCGGCGCTGGGTATCCCATTTGATCCGGCCATGCTTGGCTGGCCTGCAGGGCCGCGCAGCACCGATGGCGTGTGGGCCCCGCACTGGTATGGCCGGGTGCTGGCCTCCACCGGCTTTGATGGCCGGGAAGGGCCGTTGCCCGGGCTGACGGGGGAGCAGGGGCGGGTGCGCGATGCGTGCCGGCCGCATTACGAACATCTTGCGGCGTTCAAATTCTAGCCGTCACCCCGGCGAGCGCTTGTCATGTGGGCGCACCGGGTCAAAAGCGACAGGTTGCCGAAGGCCGGCGCGCGCGTAATCTCCGCCGCAACCAGAGTACCGGAGACCCCCCATGAATTTCGATTTTTCCGACGAAGCCAAGGCGCTGGGCGATCAGGCGACACGATTGTTCGCCGAGAAGGCCGGCACCGGGCCGGCGCGCAAGGCGATGGCGGCCGACGCGCCGGCCATGGACGCTGCGCTGTGGGCCGAAATCGCCGAACTCGGCTGGACCGCGGCGCGCGTGCCGGAGGAACATGGTGGCCTGGGCCTGACCATCGAGGAAACTGCGCAATTGGCGCAGGCCGCCGGCGGCGCGCTGGCGCATGTGCCGCTGGTCTCCACCCTACTGGCCACCGAGGCGCTGGTGCTGGCCGGTTCGGCCGAACAGCAGGCCAAGTGGCTGCCCGGCATTGCCAGCGGCGCCGTGATCGCCACGGTGGCGTGGAGCGAGCCGGGCGCGGTGAACCCGGCGACGGTGAAGACCGCCGCGAGCAGCAACGGCCTGACCGGCGTGAAGCAGCCGGTGCCTGATCTGGCGGTGGCGCATCTGGCCATCGTGGTCGCCGCCGGCGCCGATGGCCCGTCGCTGTATCTGGTCGATCTGGAGGATGCCGGCACGGCTGCGGTGGAAACGCTCGATCTGGTGCGCCGCCATGGCACACTCACGCTGAACAACACGAAGGCTGAGGCGCTGGGCGATTCCGGCACGTACCAGGATTGGCTGGACCGTGCGGCGGTGATCCTCGCCTATGAAGCCATCGGCACCGCCGCCGCCGCCATGGCGATGAGCGTGGAATATGCCAAGACCCGCGTCGCCTTCGGCCAGAAGATCGGCCGTTATCAGTCGGTCAAGCACAAGTGTGCAGACATGTATATCAAGCTGGAGCTGGCCCGCGCCCACGCGCTGCACGGCCTGGCCATGATCGGCACCAACGGCGCCGAACTGCGCCAGGCCGCCGCCGCGGCACGCGTCGCCAGCCTGGATGCGCTGGCCTTCTGCGCCGAAGAAAATGTCCAGCTGCACGGCGGCATCGGCTTCACTTGGGAAAGCGACTGCCAGTTTTTTTATCGCCGCAATCGCACCTTGGTGTCGGCACTGGGCCCGCGCGGCTGGTGGGCGGAGCGGCTGGTGCGCGCGCTGGAGCAGCGCAACCGCCCAGCGGCTTGAGGTTTGGCGTGACGTTTCGCGCGCTCGACACGGGCGCGCTGCCTGATCGAAGATACCCAGCAACGGGAGAGTGACCATGGATTTCAACGACAATGCCCACGAAGCCGAATTTCGCGCCAAGGTGCGCGCCTGGCTGGAAGACGCCGCCGCCGATTATCGCGAGCCGCCGCCGGAAGGCATGAAGCTGCCGGAATTCATCGCGCGGTCAAAGGCCTGGCAGGCGAAGAAGCACGCCGCTGGCTATACCGGGATCACCTGGCCCACCATGTTTGGCGGCCAGGGCCTGACGCCGATGCATTCGATCATCTATGGCCAGGAAGAAAGCCGCTTCCACGTGCCGTCGGGCCTGTATTCGATCGGGCTGGGCATGTGCATCCCCACCGTCTTCACCCATGGCCAGCCCGACGCCATCCAGCGCTATGTGCCCAAGGCGCTGCTGGGTGAGGAAGTCTGGTGCCAGTTGTTCTCCGAACCCGCCGCAGGCTCCGATCTGGCCGGCATCCGCACCAAGGCGGTGCGGGATGGCGATGAATGGGTGATCGATGGCCAGAAGGTGTGGACCAGCTTTGCCCACGCCTCCGATTTCGGCATCGTCGTGACCCGCACCGATCCCAGCTTGCCCAAGCACAAGGGCCTGACCATGTTCATTGTCGACATGAAGGCGCCGGGCGTGACGGTGAAGGGCATCAAGCAGATGTCCGGCGGCAGCGATTTCAACGAAGTCTTCTTCGACGGCGTGCGCGTGAAGGACACGCACCGGCTGGGCGCGGTGGGCGATGGCTGGAAGGTGGCGCTGACCACGCTGATGCACGAGCGCCTCGCCGTGGGCGGCAAGCCACGTTATGCGCCGGGCTATGAAACGCTGATCAAGCTGGCCAAGGGCGTCGATGCGCCCGACGGCAATCCGGCCATTGCCGCGAGCGACGTTCGCCAGAAGATCGCCCAGACCTATATCAACGATCAGGGCATCAAGCTGACCCAGATGCGCGCGCTGTCGGCGCTGTCCAAGGGCCAGGTGCCGGGGCCGGAACAGTCGATTTCCAAGGTGGTGGTGGCCAAGACCATGCAGGATCTGGCCAGCTTCGCGCTCGACATGGCCGGCGGCGATGGCTTTGTGGCCGGCGCCGATGCCGATCCGGAACTGGCCAAGTTGCAGGGCAGCTATATCGGTTCGGCCGGCTTGCGCATTGCCGGCGGCACCGATGAAATCCTGCGCAACATCATCGCCGAACGCGTGCTCGGCCTGCCCGGCGACATGCGGCCGGACAAGGACACGCCGTTCAACCAGGCGGTGCCGGCCTGACCCTTGTTGCCCGGCGATTCACGTCGCCGGGCAGCCTTCCGGCACCGGCGCCAGCGTCAATTCCGCCTTCGCCTTCAACAGATCGGCCTTGTAATCGGCGGTATCGGCGATCTGCTGATAAAGCGCCGTCGCCATCAGCCGGCCGCCGGTGACGTCTGATGCCCAGTGTACCCGGCAGGCGATGCGCAGATCGCCGGTGGCCTTGCCGAATTTCAGCACCTCGGCGCTGCGTTCGGCGCGCACATCGGCCAGGATCAGCCCCCACAACCAGCCGACACCGGCATGGCCCGACGGATAGGCAAAGCCCAGCCGCTTGCCGCCATCGACGGCGGATTCCGGATCGCAGGCCTTGCCCCGATCTGTGGTGAACGGCCGTGGCCGCTTGTAATAGTCCTTGGCCGCCGTGACCGCGCGGGACAGATCGGCACCGGCGCGGATCAGCAAGGTCATGGTGGCGGGGGTCGCCTTATAATTGATCGTGGCCCCCACCGCGCAGGCCACCGCCTTTTGATATTCGGCGCTGCCGATGCCGAGCTGGCCCTGCGCCTTGCGCCATTCCGGGCCGCCGATGCCGCGCCGGCTGTCGCGATACAGATAGTGATCGGCCTTGGCTTCGCTGCTGCCGGCATCGGGCGGCGGCGGCAGCAGGCGTAGCAGCGACAGCAGCGGCCGATCCGCGACATAGCCGGGCAGCGGCAGCGGCGTGGCGGGCGCGGCCTGCACCGTCATGGCTTGCGGCGCAGGCTGTGCGGCCAGTGGGGCTGCGGCCAGCAGCAGAACGGAAAAACAGGGTCGCATGATGGTCTCCAATGGGCGCCATCATGGCCCGCCCGCCGCGTCGGCGCAAACCGGTTCAGCAATTGGAGGGCGCCGCCGCCCCGGCCAGTCCGGCCTTTGCCTTGCGAAGATCGACCCTGTCGGCCGGCGTGGCCAGGTTCAACGTGCAAATCATGCCCGCCAATTGCGCAGCATGATGCTGCATCACCGGCTGACGTCGCCAGGTTCAATTTCCAGCGGTCGCGGTCAAATGATCAGTACATCCCCACCTGTGCGTCGATGCCACATACAATAATCGTAGGGTGGGCCGTTTGCCCCTTGATGTTTGCCAGTGCGAGGCAGACATTCCCCAGAGGCCGAGCAACAGGCCCGGCCGGCAAACGGTGCGTCTTCGTCCCACGAAGGCGGCGCCCCGGAGAATTTGATGCCTTCGTTCACGCGCGAACTCGAAAAGACCCTGCACAATGCGCTGGCCGAAGCTGCCCGACGCACCCATGAATACGCCACGCTGGAACATCTGCTGCTGGCGCTGACCACCGACAATCACGCCGCCCAGGTGATGAAGGCCTGCAATGTCGAGCTGGAAGAACTGCAGAGCCAGTTGATCCGCTATCTGGATACCGAGCTGTCGGCCCTGAAGGCTGATTCCAGCGTCGATCCGTCGCCCACCGCCGGGTTCCAGCGCGTGGTGCAGCGCGCCATCCTGCACGTCCAGTCGAGCGGCCGCGAGGAAGTGACCGGTGCCAACGTGCTGGTCGCGCTGTTTTCCGAACGCGAAAGCCATGCCGTGTTCTTCCTGCAGCAGCAGGACATGACCCGCCTGGATGCGGTGAGCTTCATCAGCCACGGCATTGCCAAGTCCGGCCAGTCCGAAGCCAAGCCGCCGAAGGGTTCGGCCGGCGGCAATGAACGCGAGGAGCCGGAGGAAAAGCCGGCCAAGGCCGAGAAGGCCGACAAAAAGGGCAATGAAAGCGCCCTCAAGCAATTCACGGTCAATTTGAATGAGAAGGCCAAGCTGGGCAAGGTCGATCCGCTGATCGGCCGCGGCCCAGAGGTTGATCGCACCATCCAGATCCTGTGCCGGCGTTCGAAGAACAACCCGCTCTATGTCGGTGATCCCGGCGTCGGCAAGACGGCGATTGCCGAAGGCCTGGCGCGCAAGATCGTCGAAGGCCAGGTGCCCGACGTGCTGCTGCCGGCGGTGATCTACAGCCTCGACATGGGCGCGCTGCTGGCCGGCACCCGCTATCGCGGCGATTTCGAGGAGCGGCTGAAGAATGTCGTGAACGAGCTGGAAAAGCTGCCGCATGCCGTGCTGTTCATCGACGAAATCCACACCGTGATCGGCGCCGGCGCCACGAGCGGCGGGGCCATGGACGCCTCCAACCTGCTGAAGCCGGCGCTGTCTTCGGGCGCGATCCGTTGCATCGGTTCGACCACCTACAAGGAGTTCCGCAACCATTTCGAAAAGGATCGCGCCCTGCTGCGCCGGTTCCAGAAGATCGACGTGAACGAGCCGAGCGTGGAGGATGCCATCAAGATCCTGATGGGGCTGCGCGCCAGCTATGAAGAGCATCACAAGCTGAAATACACGCCCGACGCCATCAAGGCGGCGGTCGAGCTTTCGGCGCGCTACATCAATGATCGCAAATTGCCCGACAAGGCCATCGATGTGATCGACGAGACCGGCGCTTCGCAGATGCTGCTGCCGGAAAATCGTCGCCGCAAGGTGATCGGCGTGAAGGAAGTGGAAGCGGTGATTGCCACCATGGCACGCATTCCGCCGAAGAGCGTTTCCAGCGATGACAAGGCGCAACTCGCCACGCTGGAAGCTGATCTGAAGCGGGTGGTGTTCGGCCAGGATGCCGCCATCGACAAGCTGGCCAGCGCCATAAAGCTGGCCCGCGCCGGCCTGCGCGAGGCCAACAAGCCGATCGGCAGTTATTTGTTCAGCGGCCCGACCGGCGTCGGCAAGACCGAAGTCGCCAAGCAGCTGGCGCATATCCTGGGCATCCCGCTCACCCGCTTCGACATGTCGGAGTATATGGAGCGGCATTCGGTCAGCCGGCTGATCGGGGCGCCTCCGGGCTATGTCGGGTTCGATCAGGGTGGCCTGCTCACCGATGCCGTCGATCAACAGCCGCATTCGGTGCTGCTGCTCGACGAGATCGAGAAGGCCCACCCGGATCTGTTCAACATCCTGCTGCAGGTGATGGACAACGGCAAATTGACCGACCACCACGGCAAGACGGTCGATTTCCGCAACATCATCCTGATCATGACCACCAACGCCGGCGCGGCCGACATGGCCCGCGAAGGCATCGGTTTCGGTTCGACCAACCGCATCGGGGAGGACGAGGAAGCGATCAAGAAGATGTTCAGCCCCGAATTCCGCAACCGCCTGGATGCGATCGTGCCATTCGCCTATCTGCCGCCATCGGTGGTGGCGATGGTGATCGACAAGTTCGTGCTGCAACTGGAAGTGCAGCTCGCCGATCGCGACGTGCACATCAGCCTGACCGAAGACGCCAAGGCCTGGCTGATCGAGCGCGGCTATGATCGGCTCTATGGCGCCCGCCCGATGGGCCGCCTGATCCAGGAGAAGATCAAGCAGCCGCTGGCCGAGGAACTGCTGTTCGGCAAGCTGGTCGGCGGCGGCGAAGTGCGCGTGCACATGAAGGACAATGAACTGGCCTTCGAGATCGTGTCGGCGGTGAAGAAGCCCAAGGCCAAGAAAGCGCCCAAGGCGTTGCCGGCCCCGAATGAAGCCTGATCACCAAGCCTGATCAACCCGAAAACGAAAAAGCGGGCGGTGCCATCTTGCGCCGCCCGTTTTTCGTGAGCGTCAGTAACGCACGGTCACGCCGCCTTGCAGCATGAACGGCTGGCCGGGCAGCGCGCCGCGGGCACGATCGATCACGAACAGCCGACCCGTCAGATTGCGCGCCGAGACAAAGACCTCCCATTTGCCCTGCGGCGGACCATAGGCGAGCGCGACGTTCAACTGCGCCCAGCCGCCGATGCGACCCCGCTGGCCATCGGGCGTCACCGGAATCAGGTTCACATCGTCGGCAAACATCGAAGATTGGCCAACCAGCTCGACCTGGCCGGTGAAGCCCCGGTGTTCGACCCCGACCGCGCCGGTGACCAGCCATTCCGGCGCGTAAGGCAGGCGGTTGCCGCGCACATCGCGGGCCTGGCCGCAGGGCACCGGTCCCGATCCGGTGAGCACCGGCGTGCCGGGGGTCGCGCCGTCAAAGCAGGGCGCAATGCCGATGCGCGTGCCGCTGTAGCGCGCATCGGCAACCCAGGTGGTGGCCAGCCGGGCATAAAGATCCGTCTCGGCACCGGTCCAGCCGGCGTCGCGTGACGACAGGGTGAGCGAGACTTCGCCGCCACGGTGCAAGGTGCGCCCCGCCGACGTCAGCGTCGTGCCGACACCGCCGGCCACCGATTGCGGCACGATCTGGTTGGAAAAATCCATGACAAAGAAGGTCGCGTCGGCCTTCAGGCCCTTGATCAGGCTGCCGCGTACCCCGGCTTCCCAGTTCCAGCTCAGCTCGGCATCCAGATCGACCCCGCCGCCGGTGGCCGTGATGATGTCCTCGACCCGCGGCGGTGCAAAGCCGCGATGCACCCCGCCATACAGCGTCACCGACTTGGCGACGTCCCAGGTGACGCCGACTCCCGGCAAAAGCTTGTCGACACTTTGGCGGGCGCTGCTTGGCGCGGTCTGGGCGCCGGTGGGGCGACCCCCGGCGATCACATCCAGCGGCAAATTGCGCCGTTCATAATCGATGAATTCGCCGCGCAGGCCAGGAATGATGGCCACCGGGCCGAATTCCAGCCGCGACTGCACGAACGCCGAGAAGGCCGATGCGTCGCGTTCATTGTTCTCGCGCACGCCGCCGTTGACGCCGATGCCGGGCGTGCGGGCCGTGGGCGTGTCGCCATTCCATTGGCGCCGGCGCTGACGCTCCTCGTGGAACCGCACCCCGAATTCGGTTTCGCCGCCAATGCCCAGACCAAGCAGGTCGTGATCGAGGCTGACCCGGCTTTCCACGCCCCATGTATCGTAATCGCGCAGCCGGCCTTCGTTGCCGCAGGTCGTGGCCAGATTGGCAAGGCCGCCGCAGGCCGGGTCGCTGGAATCGTTGGGGCGCTGGCCGCTGTTCGACGATTGCCGCCACCAGTCGCGGGTGAAGTGATGATAATAGGCTGTGGTCTTCAATGTCGCGGCGTCGGCCAATCGCCAGCGGTGCGACAGCGTGGCGTTCAGGCGCGCGGCCTGGAAATCATCGTTCACGAACGCATTGCCGCGCGGATCGGCGGCAAATTCGGCGCGGGTCAGGCCGGAATAGCTGACCTGGCTGTCTTCGCGGAATCGCGAGAGCTTCAGCGTCAGGCCATGATCGGCGCCCAGTTCCCAGCTGCCTTTCAGGAAGATGTCGGTGAAGCGCAGGTGCTGGTTGTCGCGGTTGCCGTCGGTCTGCTTGTGGTTGACATGCAGCAGCAGGCCGCCACCGAGCGCGCGGCCGCCGACAACCGCGTCCACATTCGCCGTATCGCGATTGCCGACACTACCGGTGACGCGCGCGGTGAAGGCCTCCGGCGCGTCGGGGGTGATATAGTTGATCACCCCGCCGATCGTCTGCGGTCCGAACCGGACCTGGGCGGCACCCTTCAACACTTCGATGCGACGGAACCGCTCGATGGGCGGGTGATAGTAACTTGCATTGTCGCCATAGGGTGCGAAGCCGAGCGGAATACCGTCTTCCAGCAGCAACACCTTGGTGGACCGCACCGGATTGAGGCCACGGATGCCGATGTTCGGCCGGGCACCGGCGCCTTCTTCATCGCGTGGAAACACGCCGGCGACCTGGCGCAGGGCGTCGTTGACGGTGAACACCCGGCTGCGCTGAAGATCGGTTTCACTGACCAGCGCGGTGGAGCCGGCGATGCGGCCGGCGCGGATCGCATCCCCCACCACGATGATTTCGGCATCGGGAGCAATCGCATCGGCGGTATCGGCGGCCGATGCGATCACCAGGGATGCGACTGGCGCGGCCGCACAGACGGGTGCAGCGAGCGCCGTGGCACCGGCCAAAGCCAAGCGACGCAAGCGCCTTGTGAACAGGGCGGTTTTTGCCAAACCAGCATATGTCACCTGCACGCCAGATTTCCTTACTGCAAATCATTCGCAATCTCCTTAGCAATCGGCGTCCCGCTAATCAATATTGCAAATCATTCCTAAGTGCAGTTTCCGAGGCGGCCCTCAGCCCCGTTCATGCGTCGCTCAGAATATGGCCGGCATAGGATCGGTGGTTGCGGTCGCACGCTTGGACGGGTGTGGCCGCAACGATCGGGGCAATTCGGGCGAAAGACGACCGGGAGCGGGGCGATGGTGAACGGGTGGACAGCGCAGCTTGGCATGGCGCTGCTGGTGATCGCGGCAATTGTTGCAGCGCAGCCGCGCCTGCATCTGGCGCTGGAAGATCAAGGCGACCCACGACCCCGCCAGTTCGCCCTCTCTGGCGAAATCATGGGCCAGGCGCTGGGCCTGGTGATCAGTTGGTCAACGGGCGACCGTCGACAACTGCATTGAGGCCATTGTTCAGCCTGGCTCATCCACGCTGAGGGCTTCGGCGGCGGCCACGGACCCGGCGGCGAGCACGCGCCGGGCCACATCAAGGCTGTGGCCGGCGCGCAGCATCGCCGCCAGCGCCTTCTGGCGCAGTTTCTGATCATCACTGACGGTGCGGGCAAAGGGGCCCAACCGCTTGCGCCGCGCGAAGGCGACCGCAATTTCCAGCGCCTGCGGTGCATCAGGCCCGTCACCGCGATCATCGGGCGCCACCCCGGCCGCCGCAAGCGCTTCGGCTACGCGCCGCGACCCCAGCCCGCGCGCCGCCATGGCGCGGCCCTTCATCGCCGCGAAGGCCGCATCATCCACATAGCCCAGCGCAGCCAGCCGATCGATCAGCGCCGCAACATCGGCCGGTTCTGATCCGGCCCAGCCGCGCGCCTTCAGCTTGCGCGCCAGATAGCGCGCCAGCTTGGCCCGCGTGGTGGCAAAGCGCGCCGCATAGCCCAGCGCGAGATCGTTCAGGCGGGCCTGATCGAGCGGCGGCGGCTCTTGCCGTACCCGCGCTTTCGTCGGCTTTGGTGGCCTGCTGCTGTCACTTTCACCCTGCATGCCACGTTCCTGCCACTTTCGGGCCGGAATTTGAACGCCCCGTTGTGCAACAGCCATAGTGTAGAAATTTGCCGTCCTCTGCCAGACGGGTCGCTTCAGGCAGAGTGGAAGGGAGAAAATCATGGCTGAAACAGCACCGCAAGGCGCGCTGCGCTCCACCCCAACCGATGATGGCCGGCCGATGCGCAACGCCGATTTCGGCACGCTGGTGGAGGCATTGGATTATGCCGCCCAGGGGCTGAAAGGCTTTAACTTCCACGATGCCCGCGCCGATCTGGTGCGCGTTTACCCCTATTCCGAACTGGCCGCCGATGCCCGCCGCCATGCCATGCACTTCATTGCCGAGGGCGTACAGCCGGGGGACCGCATCGCCCTGATCGCCGAAACCGGTGCTGATTTCATAGCGGCTTTTTTCGGCGCCGTGTGTGCCGGCGCCTTGCCAGTGCCGCTGCCGCTGCCTACCAGCTTTGGCGGGCGTGAGGCTTATGTTGGTCAGATCCGCGTGCAATTGACCAGCTGCGATCCGGTTATGGTGCTGTCGCCATCCGGCCTGTTCCCGATGGTGGCCGAATCCGCTGCCGGCCTTTGCGCCGCGCACGATTGGTCGATCCGGTTTCAGGGCGATGCCCCGGTGGTGGCGCTGCCGCAGGCCAATCCGGGCGATGTCGCCTATCTGCAATATTCGTCGGGTTCCACCCGCTTCCCGCACGGCGTTGCCGTCACCCACGAAGCCCTGCTCGCCAATCTGGCTGGCCATGGCATCATGATGAAGGTGGGCGAAGGCGATCGCGGCGTGAGCTGGCTGCCCTGGTATCACGACATGGGCCTGGTGGGCTGCGTGCTGTCGCCGCTGGCCAACCAGATGTCGGTGGATTTCCTCGCCACCGAAGATTTCGCCCGCCGGCCGCTGTCGTGGCTCACGCTGATCAGCCGCAACAAGGATGCAACGCTCAGCTATTCCCCCACCTTTGGCTACGACATCTGCGCCCGCCGCATTTCGCCGTCGATTCCGGTCGCTGAACGCTATGACCTGTCGCGCTGGCGGCTGGCCGGCAACGGGGCCGACATGATCCGCCCTGAAGTGATGCAGGCCTTTGTCGACATCTTCGCGCCGGCCGGGTTCAAGGCATCGGCCTTCCTGCCCAGCTATGGCCTGGCCGAAGCCACGCTGGCGGTCACCATCATGCCGGTGGGCGAAGGCATTCAGTGCGACCTGATCGACGAGCGCACCCTGTCGGGCGCCACGGAACCGCGCGCCGATCATCGCTTGCCCACCCGGTATCGCGCCATCGTCAATTGCGGCAAGGCCATGCCCGGCCTGACCATCGAAGTGCGCGGCGAACAGGGCCAATTGCTGCCCGAACGCAAGATCGGCCGGGTGTTCGTGCGTGGCCTGGGCGTGATGGCCGGCTATTTCCGCGATCCCGAAGCCACGGCGGCAGCGCTCTCGCCCGATGGTTGGCTGGACACCGGCGACATGGCTTATCTGAAGGACGGCTCGCTCTACATCGTCGGCCGCGCCAAGGACATGATCATCATCAACGGCAAGAATCACTGGCCACAGGATATCGAGTGGGCGATCGAGCAATTGCCCGGCTTCAAGGCCGGCGACATCGCCGCCTTTTCGATCACCACGCCGTCGGGTGAAGAGGCTCCCGCCGTGCTGGTGCAGTGCCGCACCAGCGACAATGACGAGCGCCTCAAGCTGCGCGACGCGATCCGCACCAAGGTGAAGGCGATCACCGGCATGAGCTGCGTGGTGGAACTGGTGCCGCCGCGCACACTGCCGCGCACCTCTTCGGGCAAGCTGTCCCGCTCGAAGGCGCGTCTGCAATATCTGTCGGGCGAAATTCAGCCCTTCGAGGTCGCGGCTTGAACCAGCCCGCCCCCCCGCGATGCGCCGCAGGGGAGGTGATCGCCATCACCGGTGCCACCGGGTTCGTCGGCAGCCGCGTGGCGGCGCTGGCCGGGCAGCCCGTGCGCGCGCTCACCCGCCGGCCGCGCGCCGCGCAGGCCGGCATTGAATGGGTGGTCGGCGATCTGGACGATGGCGCGGCGTTGGCCCGTCTGTGTGCAGGCGCATCCGCGGTGATCCACATTGCCGGCGTGGTGAATGCGGCCGATGCGGCCGGGTTCCGGTCAGGCAATGTCAGCGGCACCGGCAATGTGCTGGCGGCCGCAACGGGCGCAGGCGTGACGCGATTTGTGCAGGTCTCCAGCCTGGCAGCGCGAGAACCCGGTCTGTCGCTTTATGGTGCTTCGAAAGCGGAAGGCGATGCACGGGTGATGGCAAGTGGGCTGGATTGGGTGATCGTGCGCCCGCCCGGCGTCTATGGGCCGGGTGATACCGAGATGCTGGAGATTTTCCAGGCCGCCGCCTGGGGGTTGGGACTGGCCCCCGGTGGGCCGGATGCGCGGATCAGCCTGATCCACGTCGATGATCTGGCGCGGGCGTTGCTGGCGCTGGCCGAGGGCGGTCCGGTGCACCAGATCCTGGAGCTTGATGACGGCATGGGAGATCGCGGCGGGTACAGCCACAAGGAATTTGCCGGATTGATCGCGGCGGCATTGGGACGCCGTGTGTGGACGCTGCCAATTGCGCCGTCTGTGCTGATGGCCGGCGCCGTTGTGGCAACGCTGGTGGCCAGGCTGCAGGGGCGCCTGCCCAAGCTCAGCCGTGACCGGGCGCGTTACCTGGCGCATCCGGACTGGGTGGCGCGCGGCGGCAATGCCCGGCTTGCCGGCCGCTGGGTGCCGCAGATCGACGCACCCGACGGGCTGGCGGCGACCATCGCCCATGCCCGCAGCCAGGGGCAGTTCACGGCCTAGGTTGCAAACTCGATCAGCAACGCGGCCAGCGTCAGCACGATCCCCAGGATGAAAATCCGGTAGGCATAGCCGAGGAACCGATATTTCTTTGTCTTCAGCACCAGCCCCTGCTGATGCACATCGCGCAGCATAGCCTGATAGATTGATTCGTCATCGCCCATGATCGTGCGCATCTGCGCCTGGAATTCCATTTCCGACAATTCGGCAAAGACACCGAAAAACAGCATGTTGGGCTCGAACCCAGGCGCCACGATCTTGGTTGGTGAGCGACCGAAGGCCGGCACCACGGCCAGCATGCAGCACAGGGCGGCGAGGAAAGCAGAGACCGATAGGATCAGCATGGGCGGCTGCAGATTGACCAGCGTGCCGTTGCGCACCACCAGCGCCAGCATCACCGAGCACACGCCCAGCAGCATGTTGGCCTTCTGGTCAGCCATGGCCGACAGGGACGTGTGCTGCTGCTGCATCGTGCGCAGCAGATAGATGGAGTGACCATGGGGCTTCGGCAACGCGTCGTTCATGGTGCCAATAATAGCATTATCATGACGGATTGATTGCAGCGATTGACGTGTGTGGCCTGCGGGCCCGGATTGCCCCCATTTGGCCACACAGTGGTGCAATAGGGCGGCAACCAACACGGAGCCCTTATGACCGACCGCGCCAGCGTTTATGCCCGCATCATAGAATTGATCGAGCCCTTGAACGCCAAGAAGATCGCCCTGGCCGAATCCACCAGCTTTGCCGGCGACATGGAAATGGATTCCCTGACGGTGATGGATCTGGTCGCCAGCATGGAAGACGAATGGGACATCATGATCCCGTTGAACATGCTGCCCGATCTGGAAACCATCGGGCAGGTTGCCGATGCGGTGCACGGCCTGGTTGTGAAGAAGGGCTGATCATGATCGATCTGTTGGCAAAATATGATCCGTTGATCGCCGAGCATGCCGGCCTGCTGGCCACCGGCGTCCGCGACCCGTTCGGCATCGTGATGGAGCAGGTGCTGTCTCCCACCGAGGCCATCATCAAGGGGCGGCATACCATCCTGCTGGGCACCTACAATTACATGGGGATGACGTTCGATCCCGATGTGATCGCCGCCGGGCATGTCGCCTTGCGCGATTTCGGCGCCGGCACCACCGGCAGCCGTGTGCTGAACGGCACGTATCAGACGCACAAGTTGTGCGAAGACGCGCTGAAGGACTTCTATGGCATGTCCCACGCCATGGTGTTCTCCACCGGCTATCAGGCCAATCTCGGCATGGTCTCCACGCTGGCCGGCAAGGGCGATTTCATCATCCTCGATGCCGACAGCCACGCCAGCATCTATGACGGCTGCAAGATGTCCAATGCCGATATCGTGCGGTTCCGCCACAATGACGCGGTCGATCTGGAAAAGCGGCTGAAGCGCCTGCCGCCGGAGGCCGGCAAGCTGGTCGTGCTGGAAGGCGTCTATTCGATGCTCGGCGACATCGCGCCGCTGCCGGAACTGGTCGCCATCGCCAAGGCACATGGCTGCATGGTGCTGGTTGATGAAGCGCACGGCATGGGCTTTTTCGGCGAGCATGGCCGCGGCGTCTATGAGGAAGCCGGCGTTGCCGACGATGTCGATTTCGTGGTCGGCACCTTTTCCAAATCCGTGGGCACTGTTGGCGGCTTTTGCGTGTCCAACCACCCCAAATTCGAAATCCTGCGCCTGGTCTGCCGGCCCTACACGTTCACGGCGTCGCTGCCGCCCGCCGTGGTTGCCTGCGCCGCCACCTCCATCCGCAAGCTGATGACCGCGCACGACAAGCGTGCCCGGCTATGGGACGCGACGCGGCGCCTGCACGGCGGCCTGAAGACGCGCGGTTTCAAACTGGCCACTGATACGCCGGAAAGCGCCATCGTCTCCGTGCTGATGCCCGATCAGGAAACCACAGCGCGCATGTGGTCCACGCTGATCGAACTGGGCGTGTATGTGAACATGAGCCGGCCGCCGGCGACACCAGCGGGTGTGTTCCTGCTGCGCTGTTCGATCTGCGCGCTGCACCGCGACGATCAGATCGATACGGTGCTGGCACGCTTTGACGAAGCGGCGCAAATCTGCGGCCTGCCGCTGGCCGTGCCCGCCTGACCGACGCCACCCACGTTTTTCCATGACCGGCGCAGGCGGGGCGGCTATAGGCTCTGCATCCGGTCGCCCGCCTGACGCCCGGCAGGGAAGTTTGCTGCGGCGTGATCAAGCGCATTGACCGATATTTGTTCGGCCTGATTCTGGTGCCGTTGATTGGCACTCTTGTCGTGGCCGCCATGCTGCTGGTGCTCGATCGCATGCTGCGGCTGTTCGATTTCGTGGTCAACGAAGGCGGGCCAGTCTCCGTGGTCTGGCGCATGCTGGGCAATCTGCTGCCGGAATATCTGTCGCTGGGCATCCCGATCGGCGTGATGCTGGGGATCTTGCTCGCTTTCCGGCGGCTGGCGATGTCGTCGGAACTGGATTCGCTGCTGGCGGTGGGCGTTTCCTACGGGCGGCTGCTGCGGGTGCCGTTCCTGTTTGCCGTGGTGTTTGCCGTGGTGAATTTCGGCATTGTCGGCTGGCTGCAACCGGTTACCCGCTATGCTTATGAAAATCTGCGGTTCGAATTGCGGTCCGGCGCCTTGGGCGCGTCGATCAAGGTCGGCGAATTTGCCGATCTGGGCGGCGGCATGACCTTGCGGGTGGAGGAATCCCGCAAGGGCGGCGCCGATCTGCGCGGCCTGTTCGTGCGGGCGGTGGCGCGCGACAAGGATGGCAAGATTGGCCAGACCATCGCCGCCACGGCCGCACGCGGCACCTTCCTGGCCACCGACGATCCCGAATATATATTGCTGCGTCTCCAGGACGGCACGCTGGTGCACAGCCCGGCACCGGGATCAACACCGCGGGTGCTGGCCTTTGCCCAGCATGACCTGCCGATCCGGCTGCCGGAAATGGCGGCGTTCCGCAAACGCGGCGAAGGCAATCTGGAGGCCGTGCTGCCCGAATTGCTGCACACCATGCTCCATTCCGAAAGCGCCGCCGAACGCCGCGGCGCCAGCGCCACCTTCCATCGCCGCATCATCCAGTGCCTGGTGATGTTCACCTTGCCCTTCCTGGCGCTGGCGATGGCCGTGCCGCCCAAACGCTCGACATCGGCGCTGGGCGTATTCCTGTCGATCATTGCGCTCGTCACCTTTCACAAGTTCACCGAATATGGCGAGCGCATGGGGCAATTGGGCCGCATCGATCCGGTGCTGGCACAGTGGGTGCCCTTCGTCTTGTTCATGGGCGGCTCGCTCTGGCTTTATCACGTGCTGGGCCGACCGGGTGGCCAACCGATCGGCGCGCTCGATCGCTGGTTCGGCAAGATCACCGCCTTCGTCTCCGGGATTGCCGGCAAGCTGGTCAAGCGGCAACGCTGGTCCGACGACGTGCTGTCGGCTGGGTAACCCTGAACATGGCAATTTTTCCTTCGCGCACCATTGCCTGGTACACGGCACGGATGTTTCTCGTGCGGGTGGCGGCCTTCATGATCGGCCTGACGGTGATCCTGCAGGCGCTCGATCTGTTGTCGGAAAGCGGCAAGGTGCTGGCGGCGCCCGGCAACACCGAGGCCGATCTGTGGCTCTATGTCTCGCTGCGCGCGCCGCAGATCATTCAGTTGTTCCTGCCGTTTTCGGTGCTGTTGGCCACGCTGGTGACCCTGGCGACGCTCAATCAGAACAGCGAGGTGGTGATCTTCAAGGCCGCCGGCCTCTCCGCCCACCATATCCTGGCGCCGCTGATGCTGGCAGCGCTGGGCGTGGCCATCGCCAATTTTGCCTGGAATGAACGCGTAGGCACCAGGGCAAGTGCCACGTTGAAGGCGTGGCAAGACAACGAATTTCGCAAATTGCCGGTGGCCGCAGCCAAACCCGGACAAAGCTGGGTGCGTGGCGGCGATGATCTGTTTCATGCCGAACGGGTGACCGGCCGCGACAATGCCACAAATCTGTCCGGCGTCACCATCTATGACCGGCGCGACAATCGTCTGGTGCAGGTGGTGATGGCCGCCAGTGCCGTGCCGATGCGCGGCGGCTGGCGGCTGGCCGACGTGCGGCTGTTCGATGTGGCCAGCGGCGGGCTGGAAACCCGGCCGCGGCTGGATTTCGCCACCGATGTTGTGCCGCGGCAGTTCACGACGATCAGCATCAATCCCAATTTCATCGCCCTGTGGGATCTGTGGCCGCAAATCAGCGAGCAGCGCGCCGCCGGCAAGCCGACCGACGTGCTGGAGGCGGCAGCCTGGCACAAGATCAGCGGACCACTTTCGGCTGTGCTGATGCCATTGCTCGGCGCAGTGGCGGCCTTTGGGCTGGCGCGATCGGGCAAATTGTTCGTGCGCGCCGTGATCGGCATGGCGCTGGGTTTTGCCTTCTTCGTGGCCGACAATTTCATGCTGGCGATGGGCAATTTCGGCACGGTGCCCCCGGTGATGGCCGCGTGGGCGCCGTTTCTGCTGTTCCTGCTGATCGGCGAAGCCGTGCTGATCCGCACCGAGGAGTGATCGCCGCCAATTTGCCGCAAATCGCGATTAACGGATCGGCATGACCAGCGCCATCATCATCAAGCCCGTCGAAACCAAAGCCGACCACAAGGCGTTTGTGGAGCTGCCCTGGCAGCTTTATGCCAAGGATCCGCACTGGGTGCCGCCGCTGAAATCGGAAATGCACGGCCTCATCGGCGGGCTGAAGACCAATCCGTGGTTCGAACATGCCGAAGCCGCGTTCTGGCTGGCCTATCAGGGCAACAAGCCTGTCGGCCGCATTTCGGCGCAGGTCGATCAACTGGTGCTCAAGCACATGGGCGCCGGCACTGGCCATTGGGGCATGTTCGAATGCATCGATGATCCGGCGGTGGCAGACGCCTTGATGAATACTGCCGAAGCCTGGCTGCGCACGCGCGGCATGACCCGCGCGCAAGGCCCGTTCAGCCTGTCGATCTGGGATGAGCCCGGCCTGCTGGTGCAAGGCTTCGAAGCGCCGCCGACGGTGATGATGGGCCATCATCTGCCCTATTACGAACGGCTGATCACCGCGCATGGCTATGCCGGGGTGAAGGACCTGCACTGCTGGTCCTTGCCGATCAAGCAGCCGCTGCCGGAGATCGTGCAGCGCATCGTGGCGGCGTCCGAACGCAATGCCAAGCTGGTCACGCGCCCGGTGGACAAGACCAACTTCGACGCTGAAGCCGCCTTGATCCTCGACATCCTGAACGATGCCTGGGCGGACAACTGGGGATTTGTGCCGCTGACACCGCTCGAAATTGCCTATGTCGGCAAGAAGCTGAAGCCGATCATCTTCAACAATCTGGTGCGCATCGCCGAATATGAAGGCGAACCCGTCGGCTTCATGATCACCCTGCCGGATGTCAACGAGCTGACCCGCGATCTGAATGGCGAACTGTTTCCATTCGGTTGGGCGAAATTGCTGTGGCGCCTGCGCAAGCCGCAAGTCAAACGCATGCGGGTGCCGTTGATGGGCATCCGCAAATCCCTGCAAGGCCAGCGCGTGTCCAGCCTGATGGCCTTCCAGATGATCGAATATATCCGCCGCAGTTCCATCGCGGATTTCGGCGCGTCCGAAGGGGAGATCGGCTGGATCCTTGACGACAACGGCCCGATGCGATCGATCGCCGATGTCATCGACAGCCACGTGACCCGCACCTATCGCGTCTTCGAACGGCCCTTGTAGACTCGATTGCGCTTTGATTGAGGCACACCGGCTCCCTCCCCCTTGCGGGGAGGGCGACACGACGCCAGCCGAGCAGCCTGCCCCGGACCTGATCCGGGGGGGTGGGGGTTCCTGCCTTTGGTAATATAGAGCGCAACCCCCACGGGCCTCGCCTTCGGCGTCTCTCGCCTTCCCCGCAGGGGGGAGGGCGTTGAACGCTTCAGCTTGAGCGCAATCCACCCCAAGCAAAAAAAGGGGGGCGGTCTCCCGCCCCCCATTCCTTCATGCGTCCGGGCTTATTTGGCCGGCTTGTCAGGCAGCAGCTTGATCCCGCGATAGGTGGGCGGGGTGTTGCCGCGCTGCACCAGCATCAGCACCGTGTCCTTGCCGGCCTTGCGCTCGGCATCCACCGCGGCGGCGGCTTCGGCCGGGTTGGTCACCGGCTTCTGGCCGATCTTCACGATGATATCACCGCGCTGCAGGCCCTTGGCAGACGCGTCCGATGCGGGGCTGATGCCCGCAACCACCACGCCCTGCACCTTGTCGTCGATCCGCAGTTGCTGGCGCAGTTGCGCGGTGAGCGGTTGCAGCGTGATGCCCAGGCTGGCGCGCGCCGATTCGATGCCCGGTGCCTTGTCGTCTGCGGCCGGGGTTTCATCGTCATCGGTCGGCAGGCCGGCCCGTGCCTGGACGATATTCTCGGCCGGGCGCTGCGCGATGGTCGCCATCACCTTCACCCGCTTGCCGTCGCGGATCAGTTCGATCGGCACGGTGGTGTTGATCGGCGTGGTGGCCACCAGATACGACAGGCTGTTGTCATAATTGACCTGGCGCCCCGCCACCGACAGGATCACGTCGCCCTGGCGGATGCCGGCGCGCGCCGCCGGGCCGTTCGGTTCGACATTGGCAACGATCTCGCCCGTGTCCTTGGGCAGGCCCAGGCCGTCGGCGATGTCAGAGGTCAGCCGCTGGATGGCGACCCCCATGTAGCCGCGCTTGACCGCACCGCTGGCCTTCAGCTGATCGATGACCGGCTTGGCCAGTTCGGCCGGAATGGCAAAGCCAAGGCCGACGTTGCCACCGGTCGGTGAGAAGATCGCGGTGTTGATGCCGATGACATTGCCAGCCAGATCGAACAGCGGCCCGCCGCTGTTGCCCTGGTTGATCGACGCATCGGTCTGGATATAGCGATCATATTGGCCGGAGCCGATATCGCGGTGCAGCGCCGAAACGATGCCGGCGGTCACCGTGCCGCCAAGGCCGAACGGATTGCCGATGGCGATCGCCCAATCGCCGACCCGGATCTGCTCGCTGTTGCCGAACTGCACGAAGGGCAGGCCGGTGGCTTCGATCTTCAGCAGCGCCAGATCGGTGAGCGTGTCGCGGCCGACAACGCGCGCCTTGTATTCCCGCCGATCCGACAAGGTAACCGTGATCGATTCGACCGGCTTGTCACGACCCTCGCCAGCCGAAATCACGTGATTGTTGGTGACCACATAACCATCGGCACCGACGATGAAGCCCGAACCCAGGCTGGTCGCCTCGCGCGTGACCGGTTCGCCACCGTCCTGCTGCTCCTGGAAGCGGCGGAAAAATTCCTCCAGCGGATTGCCGCCGGGCTGCCCGGGCATGCGGCGCATGCGGCCGACTTCCACTTTCTGGGTGGTCGAGACGTTGACGACGGCCGGTGCCAGCCGTGCGGTCAGATCGGCAAAGCTGCGCGGTGCGCCGCCGGGCGGCTGGATGGCGACGGCCGGTGCCACCGCATTCTGGGCCTGCGGCGCGGCAGGCGCCTGCGCCACAGCGATGGCGGTGAGGCCGGTGGCAAGCACGGCGAGCGGAACCAGGTGACGGAAGCGCTTTGACGACATGTGTCTCTTTCTACTGATCGTGCGACGGACGGACGAAGACCCGGCTTATGCGAACAGCACGACTAACCGTGCATGAACGAAGCTCACCGGTTGGTGCGACGCCCTTCGAATTCGCGCAGGAATTCATTGTTCGGACCCAGGATCACCGTGCCGGTGCCATCATCGAAGGTGGTGCGATAGGCCTGCATGGCACGGTAGAAGGCATAGAATTCCGGATCCTTGCCAAAGCTTTCGGCATAGATCTGCGCCGATTGGGCATCGGCCTGGGCGGTCACCAACTGCGCCTGCTTGTTGCCCTGCGCGCGAATGGTCGCAGCTTCCTGCTGGCGCGCCGATGCCATGCGGGCATAGGCGGCTTCCAGCGGCGGCCCCGACGGCAGATCGGCGCGCTTGATGCGCACATCGATGATTTCCGCACCATATTGCTTGGCTTGGCGGTTCACCGTCAGCTGGATTTCGTCCATCAACTGGCCACGTTCCGGGCTGAGCAGCGCCGCAAAGGGCTGCTTGCCGAGTTCGTTGCGCAGCTTGGACGCCAGAATGCGCTTCAGGGCATCGGCGGCGTTCTGTTCGCTGCCAACGGTTTGCACCATGCGCAGCGGATCGACGATGCGGAACCGGGCAAAGGCATCCACCACCAGCCGCAACTGATCGGTCGACAGCACGGTCTGGGCATCCATGTCGAGATCGAGGATGCGCTTGTCGATGAACTTCACATCCTCGATGAACGGCACCTTCATCGTCAGGCCCGCACCGGTTTCCCCCAGGCCCGCCTTGGGATCATAGGCATTGACGATCCGCTCCGGCTTGCCCAGCCGCAGCACGACCGCCTGCTGGGTTTCGGGGACGGTGTAGAAACTGCCCATCGCGAGCACGACCAGGGCAAAGCCGAAAGCCGCCAGCAAGGCAGGATTGCGCATCAGAATCGCCATCATTCAGTCCTTAACGCTGCGGGGCGGTTTCGGCGGCCGGCGCGGCCGCGGCCGCGCGGCGGCGCACTTCAGGCAACGGCAGATACGGCGTGACGCCGGGAGCATCGATCACCGTCTTGTCAACCTTGGCCAGCACTTTTTCCATGGTTTCCAGATACATGCGCTTGCGCGTCACTTCGGGGGCCAGGCGATATTGCGCATAGACGGCATCAAAGGCCGCCGCATCGCCCTGCGCCCGCGCCACCAGCGCCTGGGCATAGGTACGCGCGCGGTTCAGATATTGCTGCGCATCCTGCTGGGCTGCCGACACATCCTTGAACGCACTGTCGATGGCGACGGGCGGATCGGCCTGCTTGATGTCGACACCACGCACTTCCACCCCCGACCGATAGCTGTCGAGCAATTCCTGCATGCGTTCGCGCACCTGTTCGGCAATCTGGGCCCGCTGCGGACCCAGCGCATCGTTCAGCGTCGCGCTGGAAACTTCGGCGCGCATGGCGCTTTCCGCCACTTCGCGCACGGTCTTTTCCGGGTCCGACAGTTCATACAGATAGGATTCGGGCGCCTTGATCTTCCAGCGCACCGTGTAGGCCAGATTGATGATGTTCTGATCGCCGGTGAGCATCAGATTTTCACTGGCGCCCTCGCTGGATGAAATGTCGATGATGTTGATCTGTTCGACCTTGCGGCGCTCCACCGCATCGATCGGCCACGGCAGTTTCAGGTGCACGCCCGGGCCGGTGGTGTCCTGATAGGCGCCAAAGCGCTGCACAACCGCGCGTTCCTGCGCATCGACCCGGTAGAAGCTGGTAAGCAGCAACCACGCCGCGACGATGGCACCGCCGGCCCACACCACCCAGCGACCATCGCCGATATCCATGCCGCCGCCGCCGCCCGGGCCGCCGCCGAACTGGCTGCGCAGGCGTTCCTGGCTGCGGCGGATCAGATCATCGAAATCGCCGCCGCGACTTGGACCCTTGTTGCCCATGGGACGCCGCACCGGGCCTTCGCCCCACGGATTGGCCGGCCGGTTCTGCGGCCCGCGTTCGGGCGGCCGTTCGGGCGGCGTTTCATTGCCTTCGCCGCCACGATTGCCCCAGGGGCCGTTGCCGCTATCGTCGGAGTTGTTCTGCCAGGGCATGGGAATGCTGTTCCAGACCTTATCACGCATCAAGAAACCACTATATACGAAGCTCGAACCGCGATTGCGAGGGCATGCGGCACCGCAGCAGCGTTTGTTGGCCATTGCGCTTGTCGCATCGGGCGCAATTTGGGGAAAGCAGCTGGGAATGTCGTTGAAAGACAAGGTCACAATCGCCCTGGCCGCCGTCGCGGACCCCGCAGGCGGAGATGTGATCGCATCGGGCCGCGCCGCCGGCATCGTGGTGAAGGATGATGGACAGGCCGGGCTGGTGCTGGCCATCGATGGCCTGGATCGCACCGCCGCCGAACGGTTGCAGGCGGCTGTCGAAGTCGCCGTGAAGCGCGTGCCGGGCATCACCGCAGCGCGCATCATCCTGACCGCCGATCGCACATCCGCCCCCGCCAGCGCGGCGCGCCCGGCCGAATCCACCGTGCCCGGCATCCGCAAGCTGGTGGCGGTGGCCAGCGGCAAGGGCGGCGTCGGCAAATCGACCGTGGCCGCCAATCTGGCCTTTGCGCTGGCGCGGGCCGGCCAGGCGGTCGGCCTGCTGGATGCCGATATTCATGGCCCCTCGGTGCCCACCTTGCTGGGCATCACCGGGCGGGCGCGGGTCGAGAATGACCGGCTGCAACCCGAAACAAGGTTCGGCATCAAGGCGCTTTCGATGGGCATGATGACCGATCCGAACAAGGCCATTGTCTGGCGCGGGCCGATGGCATCGTCGGCCCTGGTGCAGATGGTCGAACAATGTGATTGGGGCGCATTGGATGTGCTGGTGATCGATCTGCCGCCCGGCACCGGCGATGTGCAGTTGACCCTGGCGCAGAAGCTCAAGCCCGATGGCGCGGTGATCGTATCCACGCCGCAGGATCTGGCGCTGATCGATGCCCGCCGCGCGGTGGCCATGTTCAACGATGTCGGCGTGCGCGTGTTGGGCGTGGTGGAAAACATGGCCGGCTATTGCTGCCCGGCGTGCGGCCATGTGTCTGATCCGTTCGGTCGTGGCGGCGCCGAGGCCGAAGCCGCGACCATGGGCGTGCCCTTCCTGGGCCGCATCCCGCTGCAGATGACCGTGCGCGCCGCCGCCGACGCCGGCCAGCCGGTGAGCGGCGACAGCGCGGCGATTTTCGACGAGATTGCCGCCGGCGTCATCGCCACGACCGGATTGTAAGCCGTGCCGCTGACCCGTGATGCCGATATCGCCCGGCTGCTGCGCGAAACCCGCACCATCGCGCTGGTCGGCGCCAGCGACCGCCCCGAACGCGCGGCGCACGAGGTGATGGCGGTGCTGCTGGACCACGGCTATCACGTCATTCCGGTCAACCCGCTGCTCGCGGGGCAGACCATTTTGGGGCAGGCCGTCGTGGCCCGCCTTGCCGACATTGCGGCGCCCATCGATCTGGTCGATGTGTTCCGCCGCAGCGAATTTGTTGCCGAGGTGGTCGATGAGGCGATTGCCGCCGGCGCCAGGGCGGTGTGGACGCAATTGGGCGTGATCGACTTGGGCGCGGCGGCGCGCGCCGAGGCGACAGGGCTGCAAGTGGTGATGGACCGCTGTCCCAAGATCGAGCTCAGGCGGCTGGGCCTGCCCAGCATCAACTGAACCTCACCTCTCCCCGCCGGGGAGAGGTCGAGAGACGCCGCAGGCGGCCCGGGAGAGGGGCCGGGCGCACCTTGCTGCCACACGCGACCCCTCTCACGCCGCGCGTGCCGCGCGAGTCGACCTCTCCCCAAGGGGAGAGGTGAACATGTGAGCTGGTGTCGTCTAAGCTGCCATAATGCGTCCAACCCCGGGGAATTTCATGCGCCACGCCATTTTCGCCGCCTTGCTGCTCACCGCCGCGCCGGCCGCTGCCGAAACCATCGCCATCCGCGCCGCGCGCGTGATCATTGATGCCGCCAAGCCGGCGTTGGGGGCGTCGACCATCATCGTCACCGATGGCCGCATCACCGCCATCAATCCGGCCAGTGCTGCTATCCCAGCCGGCGCGCGGGTGATTGACCAGTCAACGCGCACGCTCAGCCCCGGCCTGATCGACGCCCATGTCCACCTGACCGGCGATCCGGGCACGCCGTTCTGGCGCGAAGCGATCGACAGCGCCGAACTGTCGGTCGCCTATGGCCTGAAAAATGCGCGGGCAACCGCCAAGGCCGGGTTCACCACGGTGCGCGATCTGGGCAGCGCCCGATTGGCTGGCTTTGCCGTGCGCGATGCCATCAACAGCGGGATGTTCCCCGGCCCGCGCATCCTGGCGGCCGGCACCTCGCTGTCGATCGTTGGCGGCCACGGCGATGTGTCGGGATTCGCGCCGGCAGTGAACGACGCGCTCGACCAGGGCAACACCTGCACCGGCGCGGTCGAATGCGCCGCCCGGGTGCGCGAAGCCAGCCAGCGCGGCGCCGATGTCATCAAGTTCACCGCCACCGGCGGCGTGCTCAGCCAGCAGGGCCGCGGGCTCGACCAGCATTTCAACGACGAGGAAATGCGCGCCATCGTCACCACCGCACACAGCCTGGGCCTGAAGGTCGCCGCCCACGCCCACGGCCCGCGCGGCATCGAAGCCGCCGCCCGCGCCGGAGTCGATTCGATCGAGCATGGCACCTTCGCCGACGAGGCCGGCGTGAAGGTGATGGCCGCCAACGGCAGTTGGATGGTGCCGACCCTGCTGGCGTTCCGCGCCACATCCGAACAATTGGGCAGCGGCGCCTACACCCCGGTGGTCGAAGCCAAGATCCGCGCCATCCTGTCGCTGCGCGGCAAGCAGATCATCGCCGCCCGCAAGGCCGGCGCCCGCATCGCCTTCGGCACGGACAGTGGCGTTTCCGCGCACGGCCGCAACGGCGAGGAAGCCGCCGACATGGTGGAGTTTGGCGGCATGACCCCGCGCGAAGTGCTGATCAGCGCCACCAGCGCCGCCGCCGAGCTGCTCGGCCTGGCCAGCGAGACCGGCACGCTGGAAGCCGGCAAATCCGCCGACATCATCGCCACCGATGGCGACCCTTCGGTGGACGCCAAGCAACTGGCGCAGGTGCGCTGGGTGATGGCGCGCGGGAAGGTGGTGGAGTGAGCGGTCTGTTGAGGTAGAAAGGCGGCCTCCGGCGGGCAGGGCCTGAGGCCCTGCACCCACTTTCGTCTTCGGGCGCGCTGGTTGGAAGTGTGTCCGCTTACGCCCTAAATTCGGTCATTCACGCACGATCAAACGCTTCATGGTAGCAGCCGTTCGTTCATCTTCGACCGGTTGTAGTGCAATGGCCGCCTTTGGGACTTTTCGGTCATTCCGCACGATGACTTTAAACTGAGCAATGCTGGCCGGTGGCCTGCTGACTGGCATTGCATGAGAGACGGGAAGAGCCGTCATCGAACAGATGATCCATAACCATCAGGCCCTGTTTCAAACTAAAATCGCCTAACCCTATCCAACGCTGCAAATGGATGCGCCACCTGCATCACTTTATCAGCACGCCCACGATGATGCCGGCGATCGCGGCCAGAGCGACCTGGATGGCATTGTTGCGCTTGGCCACCATCAATGCCACGAGCTCACGGATCTCCTGCCGCAACCCGACGATCGGGTCGGGCATCGGCTCGACGTAATCGTCATCGTCCCGATCCTCGTCGGCGAACCAGTCAGGATGCTTGGCCTGCAGTTCCTCGATCCGCTCCTCGTAGAAGCCAATCGTCACCAGTTCGTTATCCTTTTTCGACCCATGCCACAGCATGCTGTTGAGGTTAGACCGACCCCGCGCCGAGGCCCAGACCTTGTCGTTGACTGAAATGTCGAAATATATCTTAGGGTCCCGGTCAATCCACTCATTCCAGTCGAGTTCGCGAAACGCCTTCGCATCCGGGTCGAAAGACCGATAGAAGGCCTGGCGGAGGGAGGGGTCGGCGTGGTTCAACTGCTCGACCGATGGCTTCATGAACCGCGCAGCGATGGCCTCACGGACGTAGCGGGTGGCTGCATATTCACCCTCATCCGCCGGGCGCCAGCGATCCAAGACGGCTTCAAGATCACTGATGCAATCCCACGGTGCGTATAGTTTGACGTACAGTTTGGCTAAAGCGTTCGCCCAATCTGGCGTAACCGGCGCTTTCTCGGTGAGTTCCCACGCTCCCATATAAAATTCATTATAATTATACTCGGCGAACCCATCCAGGTAGTGCCGCTCAGTGCTTTCCTTGCGGCTTTGTGAGATGCGAGGGTTTGCGGAAAGAAAGTTAAGGACCGCGATGTAGCGATCCTCAGGGAGGTAGCGCTTGTCCTCCTTACGGTCATCCTCTGGCTGCCATGCACCGATGAGCGCACCATAGAAGCCGGCACTCAGCCCTGGATTCTCGCAGATGGCTCGCAGTTGGGCGATCGGACCGTCGAAAATGAGGTCCCAGAGCAGATTTTCTTCATGTCGCTGGAAATCGGCGAAAGGATTCTCGTCATGTCGCCAGAAATTGGCGAGGGAGCCGCCGTTAAAGAGCGAAGCGTTTGTGCAGGCAGTGACCCTGACGGCGTCTGAGGAACGGCGATACACGCGGCGGAGGATCGTCTGGGAGCGACCATACTCGGCTAAGGCGAGATCGATTGCGGCGCTCCGCCGACGGAACAAGATGTATTCGAGGATATGGGCGTCAAGTGGCGTGTCGACGGTGCCTATTACCGAAGAGATGGTGACAGGCCGATCACGCAACCAAGCTACGGCGGCGTCCTCGCTGCACGACGCCAAGAATGCCGCGTTCCGATAAAGAGCCGGTGCCCGCGTGGTTCTAGTGTTCATGTGCGACAAGCCATCTTCCTCAGCCCCTCGCCATCAAGGGCCGCCGTTCGTTGGCTACCACAGATAAAGCCGAACAGCAGTTCCTGAAAATGACCGGGTTCCGGCGAGCAGCCGACCGTCCTTGGACCGAGAAATGGCTTGAACTCGGTTGATTCCCGCCATTCGCTTGTCAATCTGAGAGGCTGCGCTGCCGATTCAGTCACGCAAAAGCAACTAGTCTGCAAGCCACCCCATAGCTGCCCCCAGCCACATAGCGCAAGCGACAGGTGTGGGCTGCACTGCCGCCCTGTCCTACACGGGCAAAGCCTGACATCCTGTTGTTGACGGCTGCTGATGCGCAGCCCCAAAAAAGAGGAGAAAAAAGCCTGAATCCCGCCGGATTCGTCAAAGGCGTCAAAACTGGTGCGGAACAATTTGTCATGGGATGCCGCAAGTTCGGGCCATCCGCGCGACAATCTGCTCGTTCTCAGATCGGGAATGGCCACATCGCAAAGGCCGCCCGAAAACTTATCGGGTGCGCAGGTCTGCGACCCTGCCCACGTCACCCCGGACTTGATCCGGGGCGGAGGCCCTTCTGACTCCTCTTCAGTGGCATTGACTACACCGCCCAGCGTCTTATTGCAGCAATACGGTCCCCTTGGAGTTTTGATGATGCGCGTTGCCGTTGCCCTTCTGCTCGCCACCAGCCTGTTCACCGCGCCGCTGGCGCTGACGCCTGCCGCCGCGCAGCAGGCCGCCGCAGCGCAATCGCCGTCCGCCCGGTTGAGCAGCTTGTTTGCCGCCAGCGATGCGGACAGTTTGAAGCGCAATCCGCTGAACGCGCTGTTTCGCGGGGACACGTCGCGCGCCGATCAGTTGGGCGAACTGATCACCGATGCCGCCTGGATGGCCGAGAAGCGCGCCGCCGAGGCCGAGCTGAAGGCGCTGGCCGGCATCGACCGCGCCGCGCTGACGCCCGACGAGCAGGTGAGTTACGACACGTTCAAATGGCAGCGCGAAACCGATCTGGCCGGCTATGCGCCGGCGCTGCTGGCGGCCACGTTGCCACGGCCGATCGATCATTTCTTCGGCTTCCACAATTTCCTCGCCGAGTTGCAATCGGGCGAAAGCGTCGCACCGTTCAAGACGCTGAAGGATTATGAGGATGCGTTGAAGCGCAGCGACCAGTTCGCGCTGCTGATCGATCTGGCCATTTTGCGCTTCCGGCAGGGCATGGTCAGCGGCGTGGTGCAGCCCAAGCTTGTGGTGCGCAATGTCGTCGATCAGCTCAACAACCTCACCGCCGGCGGCACTGACGCATCGATCATGATGAAGCCGGTGCAGAAATTCCCCGAAGGCTTCAGCGCCGCCGATCAGGTCCGGTTGAAAGCCGCCTATACCAAGATGATCGGCGAGCGGGTGAACCCGGCCTTGCTGCGGCTGCGTGATTTTCTGAACAATGAATATCTGCCGGTGGCGCGCGACAGCGTCGGCCTGGCGGCGATGCCGGGCGGGCCAGAGCTTTATCGCTATCTGGTGGCCAGCACGACCACCACCGATCTGACGCCGGACGCGATCCACAACATCGGCCTGAGCGAAGTTGCCCGCATCCTGAAGGGCATTGACGAAGTGCAGGCCAAGGTCGGCTTCAAGGGCGACCGCAAGGCGTTTTTCGACTATTTGCGCAGCGATCCGCGCTTCAAGTTCGCCTCTGCACAGGCGATGGGCGATGCCTTCCGTGCTACCGGCACCCGCATCGACAAGGTGGTCGGCAATTTGTTCGCCACCCTGCCCAAGGGCGGCCTGGAAATCCGCCCGGTGCCGCCGCACCGCGAGAAGACCGATGCCGCCGGCAGCTATCAGAACGGCACGCCGGACGGCAGCCGCCCCGGCGTGTTCTATTACAACGCCTATGATCTGCCATCGCGCAGCACCACGGGCGTGGAGACCTTGTTCCTGCACGAAGCCGTGCCTGGCCATCATTTCCAGATCAGCCTGGCGCAGGAGAATGAGAAACTGCCGGCATTCCAGCGTTTTGGCGGCAATACCGCCTTTGTCGAAGGCTGGGCGCTCTACGCCGAAAGCCTCGGGCCGGAACTGGGCATGTTCACCGATCCCTATCAGTTGATGGGCCGGTACAACGACGAGATGCTGCGCGCCATGCGGCTGGTGGTCGATACCGGCCTGCATTCCAAGGGCTGGGGTCGTGACCAGTCCATCGACTATATGCTGGCCAACAGCAGCATGAGCCGCACCGATGCCACCATCGAGGTCGAGCGCTATATCGCCATTCCGTCTCAGGCGCTGGCCTACAAGATGGGTCAGCTGACGATTCGCCGGCTGCGGACGAAGGCGGAAGCGGCACTGGGGCCGAAGTTCAACATCAAGGGCTTCCACGCCCAGGTGCTGATGACCGGCGCGCTGCCACTGGCAGTGCTGGAGGCCAAGATCGACCGCTGGATCGCAGCGGGCGGGCCGGCGTAAGGCGTTACGCCTTCACCAGCCCCTTTTCGATCAGGCTGTTGGCGCAATCGAGGATGGTGGTTTTCTCGTCGCGGGTTTTCCAGCCCAGCCGCTGCAGGGCGTGGGCGGCGCTGGCTTCGCGGCGGCGGCCGAGTTCGGGCACCACCATCTTCACCGTGGCATCGAAATTGGCGAGCAGTTTCAACAACCAATTGGGCAAGCCGCGGCTGGGCACCCGGCGCGCTTGGCTGCCCAGCCCGGCCTGCAACACTTCGGCAACTTCGCGCATCCGCAGGAAGCGGCCTTGCGCGATGAAGCGTTCACCATCCAGGCCAGGCTCGGTCATCGCCCGCACATGCAGATCGGCGACATCGCGCACATCCACCACGCCAAAGCCCAAGTTCGGCAGGCCGGGCAGTGCGCCATCGAGCAATTTCTTCACCACTTCCAGGCTGGTGGAAAAATCGGCGCCCAGCACCGGGCCGAGCACGGCTGCCGGGTTGATCGAGACATATTCCATGCCCTTCCCGTTTGCCGTCATCCAGTCGCGCGCTGCGCGCTCGGCCAGCGTCTTGGACTTGATATAGGCATAGGCATCCAGGCTGTTGACGTTGGACCAGTCGGCTTCGGTGAACGGCGTGTGGCCGTCACCATGACCATAAGCGATGGCCGCCATGCTGCTGGTCATCACCACCCGCTTCACGCCGGCGGCGTGGGCAAAGCGCAACGCCCTGAGCGCGCCTTCGCGGGCCGGAATGATCAGATCGTCGGGGTTCTTGGGTTCACCGGCGGGAATTGGCGAGGCGATGTGCTGGACATGGTCGATCCCGGCCATGGCTTCGGCCCAGCCGGCATCGCTCATCAGGTCACAGGCCACCAGTTCCAGATCGGGCAGCCCGAGCGTGGCCCGCACTTCCGCGGCCCGCGCCAGATTGCGGATGGTGCCGCGCACCTGCCAGCCATCGCGCACCAGCGCCTGAATGATGAAACCGGCGATATAGCCCGATGCGCCGGTGACCAGCACCTTGCCCTGCGTTTGTGACATTGCCACGCTCCTGCTTGTCGATTCCCGCTTGATCGTGATACAAACTGACAAATGTCGTCTGTTTTGTCAAACCTGCCGATTGAAGACCGCCGCGCCCGGGTGGTGACAGCGGCCATCAGTGCCTTTTCCCGTCATGGTTACCGGCGTTGCACCATGGCCGATATTGCCGCGGCTGCCGGCATGTCGCGGCCGGCGCTCTATCTGCTGTTTCCCGGCAAGGAAGCGGTGTTCCGCGCCGTGGCCGAAGCGCTGCTGGCCGATGCCGCCATCGCCGCCGAACAGGCATGGCCCGAAGGGGCGGATCCGGTGGACGGTCTGTTCGGTGCCATCGTGGCCAAAGACCTGCCAATCCACCGCCTGTGCCACGCCAGCGACCATGCCGATGAAATATTGGCCGTTGCCGCCAGCCTGACCGCCGATCTGCACCATGCCAGCGCGGCCCGGTTCGAAGCGTTGCTGGCAACGCGGTTGGCCAGGGCGGGGCAGGCGGATGCGGCCGGCCTGGCGCGCATGCTGGTTGCCGCCGCCACCGGGCTGAAACATGCTGGCCTGCCCGAAACGGATTATATTGCGGATGTGCAGCGGTTGGCCGGGCTGATTGCGAAAAAGTAACGGGTTGGCAGCGGCGCGCCGGCAGCCCATTAGCGAGCTGTGCAAACCCGAAATCCTTTTGCCGGTCTTGGCGCCTCTTCACTGCCGCGTCGCGAATTCGCGGTGGTGTTTGCCGCGCTGTTGACCGTGGCAGCCGGCAACACCGCGCTGCAGACGGTGCTGCCGGCCATCGCCCGCGTCATCCACTTGCCCGACATGCTGGTGGCGGTGATCTTTTCCTTTTCGGCCCTGTTGTGGACGTTCAGCGCCCCTTATTGGGCCCGGCAGAGTGACATCCGCGGCCGGCGCCGGCTGATGCTGGTCGGCTCGCTGGGATTCATGGTGTCGATGGCGGGCTGCGGCATCGCCATCTATGCCGGGCTGAACGGCTGGCTGGCGCCCATCGCGACCTTTGCGCTGTTTGCCACATTGCGCAGCCTGTTCGGCATCTTCGGTTCGGCGGCCAACCCGGCGGCGCAGGCCTATGTGGCCGGCCGTACCGACGAGCAGGACCGCACCGCGGCCCTGTCCAGCCTGTCATCGGCGTTCGGCCTGGGCACCATCATCGGGCCGGCCGTGGCGCCGCTCTTCATCCTCGCCCCGCTCGGGCTTTCCGGGCCGATGTTCGCCTTTGCCTTCATTGCCCTGATCGTGATGGTGGCCGTGGCCCGTGTGCTGCCGGATGATGATCCGACCCACGGACCGGGCCAGGTGCAGAAGGGCAGCGGCGCGCCATCGTCGGAGCCGAATCTGGCCGGGGCTACGACCGGGGCCAGCGTGCGCGCGGCGGCCGCCGGCCGGCCCCAGCGGCTGAGCGTGAGAGACAGCCGCATCCTGCCCTTCATGATCTTCGGTTTCGTTTCGGGTTCCATCCAGGCCGCCACCGGCCAGGCACTGGGCTTTCTGGTGATCGACACGCTGGGCGGCGATGCCTTGGCCTCGCAACATTCGATCGCGCTGATCTTCATGGCTGGGGCGTTTTCAACCCTTTTGGCGCAGTGGGCGCTGATCCCGCAATTGCGGCTCACCCCGCCGGCCCTGATGCGCTGGGGCACCGTGATTGCGGCCGCCGGCACGGCTGGCATCGCCCTGTCGGGCAGCCTTTATGCGCTGGTGCTGGCCTTTGCCCTGATGAGCATGGGCTATGGCCTGGCGCGGCCCGGCTTCACTGCGGGGGCCAGCATCGCTGTGTCCCGCGCCGAACAGGGCGGCGTGGCGGGGGCGGTCACATCGGTCAACGGCAGTTGCTTCATCTTTGCGCCGGCCATCGGTATCGGACTTTACCAGATTGGCCACACTGTCACCTATTGGCTTGGCGCTGCGGCACTGGCCTGTCTGGCGGTCTATGCCTTCACGCAACCGGCGCTCGGCCGTGAACCCGGTGACCACGCCGAGGAATAGGCCGTATCAACGCGGCTGGCTGAGCGCGATGCGATTGCCTTCGCTGTCTTCGAATTCGGCCACCCAGCCGTTGGCGCCGATAGCCTTCTTCGCATAAAGGCTGCGGCCGCCGGCGGTCAGGGCGCGTGCCAACACCGTATCGATATCGGGCACGCGGAAATAGAGAATCGGACCGGCCTTGCCGGGCACATAGACATCGCCCTTCACCAACGCCCCACCCGGCGTTCCGTCGCCGGGGAAGATCGCCATGTCATAGCCGTCAACCGTCTCGACGGTCATGGCAATGCCGAACACCGCCTCGTAAAAGCGGCGGGCACGGGCCAGATCGGTTGCCGGGATTTCGAACCAGCTGATCATCGGTCGGATGGCGGCTTGCGGTGCAGTGGTCATGGATTGTGCTGTGGCCGGGGTCGCTGCGATCAGCGCCCCGGCCAGCAAGAACCAGCGGCTCACGCGCCGGCGGGTGCCTCACCCAGACCGGTGCCGCGGCGGCCGGCCTTGGGAATGGCGGATGCGCCAGAGGTCGGGCGCGCCACCGGGGTGGTGGTGGCGGAACCGCGATCGATCGAGCCGCCGTCCATCACCTTCTTGATCTCGTCGCCCGTCAGGGTTTCATATTCCAGCAGGGCACCGGCAATCGCGTGCAGTTGATCGATATGTTCGGTCAGCAACTGCTTGGCGCGATAATAGCCCTTGGTGACGATGGAGCGCACTTCTTCGTCGATGAGCTGCGCGGTCTGCTCGGAGATATTCTGGGTCTTGCTCACGCTGTGGCCCAGGAAGACCTCTTCCTGATTTTCGGTATATTTCAGCGGGCCCAGCTTGTCGGACATGCCCCACTGCGTCGCCATCGAGCGGGCCAGATCCGTGGCATAGCTGATGTCGGACGACGCACCCGAACTGACCTTGTCATAACCGAAGATGACTTCCTCGGCGACGCGGCCGCCCATCGACACCGCCAGATTGGCGTACATCTTGTCACGGTGATAGCTGTACTGGTCCCGCTCCGGCAGGCGCATCACCATGCCCAGCGCGCGGCCACGCGGGATGATCGTCGCCTTGTGGATCGGATCGGATGCTTCCTCGTGTAGCGAGACGAGTGCGTGGCCAGCCTCATGATAGGCGGTCATCTTCTTTTCGTCTTCGGTCATCGCCAGCGTCTTGCGCTCGACACCCATCAACACCTTGTCCTTGGCGTCTTCGAATTCGCGCATGGACACAAGGCGCTTGCCGCGACGCGCCGCCAGCAGCGCGGCTTCGTTGACCAGATTGGCAAGATCGGCGCCGGCAAAGCCGGGCGTGCCGCGCGCAATGGTGCGGGCGTTCACATCCGGCGACAACGGCACCTTCTTCATGTGCACGGCCAGGATCTTTTCGCGGCCGTCGATGTCGGGGCGGCCAACCACCACCTGGCGATCAAAGCGGCCGGGACGCAGCAAGGCCGGATCGAGCACGTCGGGGCGGTTCGTCGCGGCGATGATGATGATGCCTTCATTGGCATCGAAGCCATCCATTTCGACCAGCAACTGGTTCAATGTCTGTTCGCGTTCATCGTTGCCGCCACCCAGGCCGGCACCGCGGCTGCGGCCGACCGCGTCGATTTCATCGATGAAGATGATGCACGGCGCCGATTTCTTGCCCTGTTCGAACATGTCGCGCACGCGGCTGGCGCCGACACCGACGAACATTTCAACAAAATCGGAACCGGAGATCGAGAAGAACGGGACATTGGCTTCGCCGGCGATGGCGCGGGCCAGCAGCGTCTTGCCCGTGCCCGGCGGACCGACGAGCAGCGCGCCCTTGGGGATCTTGCCACCCAGGCGGCTGAAGCGGCTGGGGTCTTTCAGGAAATCGACGATCTCCTGCAATTCCTCGCGGGCTTCATCGATGCCGGCGACATCGTCGAACGTCACGCGGCCTTCCTTTTGCACCAACAGCTTGGCGCGGCTCTTGCCGAAACCCATGGCGCCACGGCCAGCGCCATTCTGCATCTGGCGCATCACGAAAATCCAGATGCCGATCATCAGGATGAACGGCAGCATGTTGAAGAACAACTGTACCAGCACCGACCGGCTTTCTTCGGGGCGGGCATCGAAGCGCACACCCTTGGTGCGCAGGCGTTCGATCAGCTGGGTATCGCCGGGATTGAAGGTGCGGAATTCTTCATCATTGCTGGTGCGGCCGATGATTTCATCGCCGCGGATTTCCACCGATTTCACTGCGCCATCATCGATGCGGGCGAGGAAATCCGAATAGGCGACGGCATCGCCGCTGCGTGTGCTGCTCGGCCCCTGCATCAGGTTCACGACCACGGCCAGGCCGAGCAGGATGACGACCCAGAGGCCGAGATTCTTCATCCACGGACTGGGGGGGCGTTTGTTGGGACCTTCGGACATCAACACTTCATCCTGCACACGCAATCGCGCCCGTCAGCGGCACGAATTCCAACCGCCAAGATAAGCCGGTTTGCCGTGGTTGCAATCAGCCTGTGCCATTCTGCCTCTATCCTGAGCCGAATCAGACACTTTGGTAACCATTTTTTCCAGCCCCGTTGCCGCTTTGCACGACATTGTGGCGATTTGCCGGCCCCAGCCGCCACACCGGCCCCGGCCGCGCCACCACCCCGGCCAGCGTGCCGGCTTTGCCACCACTGAGTCGTGCCGCCAGCCGCGCCACATCATTGCCGCGCGCGGCGCTGGTGCCGAGTTCGGCCACGGCACGCGCCAGGAGGCGCTGCACCAGCGCCGCCGGCAGGCCACGCACGTCGAGCAGCAACGCTGCGCCGTCACCCGCATTCTGCGGCTGCACCCGCCCCTGCCAGGCCAGATCGGCCGCCCATTCCAGCGCTGCCGCATCGTCGGCCAGATGCGCCGCCGCCTGCGCCAGCGCCGGCACATCAAGGCCGCTGCCCGCCAGCGCCGCCCGCATCCGGCTGCGATCATGGCGCGGATCCTGATTGGACGGATCCTCCACCGCCTGCCAGCCGGCTGCAGCCGCGATGGCGACCAGTTCGGCCTTGCGCCGACCAAGCAGCGGCCGCACCAGCCACACGCCGGATGCCAGGCACCGCGCCGCGCGGATGCCGGCCAGGCCGTCACTGCCACTGGCCCGGTTCAGCCGCATCAGCAGGGTTTCGGCCTGATCATCAGCATGGTGCGCGGTGAGCAGCAGGCCATGGCCATGCGCCGCACACCAATCGCCGAGCAAGGCATAGCGGGCGGCGCGGGCCTGCGCCTGGACATTGCGACTGATGGCGGCATCATCGCGCCGCAGCGTCACATGCGCGATGCCGCGGCCGGCGCATTGGGCCGCCACCCCGGCTGCTTCAGCGGCCGAATCGCTGCGCAGGTCGTGATCGACGGTGATCGCCGTTACGCGCCCGGCAAAGCCTGCCTGCGCCAGATGCAGCAGCGCCAGACTGTCCGGCCCGCCCGACACCGCCACCGCGATGCGATCGGCCGCACTCACCGGCCGCCCCAGCGCCGCAAGAATCAGTTCGGGCAAATCCGGCAGGTTCGGCGGATCAGGCCGCACATTTGGCCCTTGTGCGCTGGCGGCCCGCATCGGCTTTCTGCGTGTCGGTCAACTTGGCACCATAGGCGGTGTCGAGTTCCCCGAGCACTTCGCAGGCCTTTTGCGGTTTGGCCATGGCATTCAACGATCCCGCCAGCCCGATGAGCGCATCGGGTGCGGCGGAGGCCCGCGGCGTCGTCTGATAGACTTCCAGAAACGCCTGTGCTGCCTGCGCATGCTGGCCCCGTGCGGCATGGCTGCGGCCGATCCAGTATCGGGCCTGACCCACCCGCGTCGATTTCGGCCAATCCGCAACGAATTTGCCCATCAGGCTTTCCACCGCCGGCCAATCGCGGCCGGTCACCTTGGGATAGGCCAGCGCCCACGCCGCATCTGCGGTGGCGGGGGGCGCAGTGGCAGGAGTGACGGCCGCGGGCTTGGTTGCCGGCGGTGGCGCGGCGGAGGTCGCGGGTGCGGCCGCTGGCACGGCCGCCGGTGCATCGCCGGGCGCAGCGCCGCCGGGATTTTCCCCGGGGCTCTCCAATTTGTTCAGCCGAAATTCGACATCGCCCTTCAACCGGCGCTGGCCGTCTTCCAACTGGCGCAATTTATACTCGATCGCCTCGATCTGGCCGGTCAAGCCGCGCACGCTGGATTCCAGCGCATCAACCCGCGCAGACAGATCGGCAATCGGCGTGGTGGCCGGCGCCGCCGCCGGGGCCGGTTCCGGCACGGCGGCCTGGGCCGGAATTTCGGGTTCAAAGAACCGCGCATCGCCGCCGGGGAACACCTTGCGCTGCACGGCGCGCATTTCCGATTCGAGCTTGCCGACCCGGCGATCGAGTTTGCCGACGTCCACCGCCTGCGCGGCCACTGGCAGGGCCGTGACACTCGCCAGCACGGCACAGACAAGGGCAAGATCAGCCAAGCGCACCACGTCAGTCTCCGTTCGAATTGCCTGTCGTCTAACCCTGTGCCCCGCCCTGGCTTGCCGGCGGCTGAACGGGCCGCCGCGCAGCCGGACCGGCCAGCGGCCCCGCAGCAACAACTTCGGCGGGCGGCGGCGCAAAGCGGGCAGCCAGCGCCGGCGCAGTCAACACCACGCCATCGATGGTCGAGACCGACCCGCCAAGCGATGGCAGCACCACGCCGGCCACCTGCACCTGCACCACACCAGCGCGGCCGGCGCGCATGGTGAGCGGCGGGCCATCGGCCGGCACCGCAAAGCGTTGCCCGGCAGACAGGACGCCCATGAAGGCACGTCGCCCGGTGACGCGATCATAGATTTTCAGCCAGACATCTTCCTGCGCCACCAGCACGACGGGGCCGCTGAGGGGTATGGTGGGCGCAGCGGCGGCGGCGGCGGGCGGCACCGGCAAGTTGCCAGCGGCAGGGTTGGCGGGCAGCGGCGCGGCCAGGGCCGGATCAGCCGGGGCGGCGCCCGGTTGGGGCGCAAGCGCAGCGTTGGCCGGATTGGCGGCGATATCGGCCACAGCGGTTTCCGGCGCAGCCGTTTCAACAGGCACGGGCGCCGGATCGAACACGCCGGCACCATAAAGGCCCAGTGCACCGATCAGCACCACCAGCAGGGCAACACTGCCCCACGCCAGCCCGCGCGACGGCAGCCGGGATTCGGCCAGCGGCTCCATGATCAGTGGCGTCGGCACATGCGGGGTGATGCTGGTTTCAGAGCGGAACTGGGCTGCCACCGCTTCGGAATTCAACCCCAGACAGCGCGCATAGCTTTTGACGAAGCCCAGCGCATAGGGCAGCGCCGGCAGGCTGCGATGATCATCGGCTTCGATCGCCATCAGGTGGCGCAGCGGCACCCGGGTTTCGCGGCTGAATTCGACCAGTTCGCGACCGGTGGCGCTGCGTGTTTCCGCAAGCAGTGCGCCAACGCTGAGACGCGCAGCCGGCGTTACATGGGGAACGGCATCGGGCAACTCCGATGCCGACAGGTCGTCGCTGTCTACCGGCATGTTGCTTGTCCTATGCGTAACCGACATCAGGGTTCCCCTCCCGCTGATTGCGGCGACATGGCCCAGCATGGCATGATGAGTCAATCGTTCCTGGCGTCGCGGCGACCATAGATTATCGATGGACGCCGCATTGCAGCAAACGGGGCCGCAAAAGGGGCGGCATGGGCGGGCGCGTTGCCGGCTTGCCGAATGGCCCCCCTTAGCCTATGGCGCGGCTGTCTGGCCGGCGCGTTTTCGGCTTGTCCCTCCCTGTCCTTGCCCTTCGGAACCCCCGCATGTCCATCCGCAACATCGCGATCATCGCGCACGTCGACCATGGCAAGACCACATTGGTCGACCAGCTTTTTCGCCAATCCGGCACCTTCCGCGACAACCAGCGGGTGGCGGAACGCGCGATGGATTCGAACGATCTGGAAAAGGAACGCGGGATCACCATCCTGGCGAAATGCACGTCGATCGAATGGGCCAGCCCGTCCGGGGAAAACTTCCACATCAACATCGTCGACACCCCCGGCCACGCCGATTTTGGTGGCGAGGTTGAGCGCATCCTTTCGATGGTCGATGGCGTCATCCTGCTGGTCGATGCCGCCGAAGGACCGATGCCGCAGACCAAATTCGTCTGCGGCAAGGCGCTGGCGCTGGGCTTGAAGCCGATCGTGGTGGTCAACAAGATCGACCGCCCCGATGCGCGCGCCGACGAAGTGCTGAACGAAGTGTTCGATCTGTTCGTCACGCTGGAAGCCAATGACGAGCAGCTCGATTTCCCGACCCTCTACGCCTCGGGTCGCAACGGCTATGCCGGCCTGGACGAAAATGTGCGGTCCGGCGATCTGAAGCCCTTGTTCCAGACGATCGTCGATCATGTGCCGCCGCCGGCCGGCGATCCGGATGCCGAATTCAAGATGCTGGTGTCGTTGCTCGATCGCGACTCGTTCGTCGGCCGCATCCTCACCGGCCGGGTGATTTCGGGCACGCTGAAGGTCAACACGGCGATCCATGCGCTCAACCCGGATGGCACCATTGCCGAAACCGGCCGCGCCTCGAAGATCTTTGCCTTCCAGGGCCTGGAGCGGGTGCCGGTGGAAGAAGCCAAGGCCGGTGACATCATCGCCCTGGCCGGCCTGACCAAGGCCACCGTCGCCGACACCATCGCCGACGTCAGCGTTTCGGAGCCGCTGCATGCGCAGCCCATCGATCCGCCGACGCTGTCGATGACGTTCAGCGTCAACGATTCGCCTTACGCCGGCCGCGATGGCAGCAAGGTGACCAGCCGCATGATCGCCGATCGGTTGATCCGCGAAGCCGAAGGCAATGTCGCCATCAAGATCACCGAAAGCGCCTCCAAGGACGCGTTCGAAGTTGCCGGGCGCGGTGAATTGCAGTTGGGCGTGCTGATCGAAACCATGCGCCGCGAAGGCTTTGAGCTGTCGATTGCGCGGCCGCGGGTGATTTTCGGCACCGATGACAATGGCAAGCGCACCGAGCCGTATGAAACCGTCGTCATCGACGTGGATGAGCAATATTCGGGCACGGTCGTCGAGAAGATGGCCGGCCGCAAGGCCGAGATGACCGACATGCGCCCATCGGGCGGCGGCAAGACCCGCCTGACCTTCTCGGCGCCGTCGCGCGGCCTGATCGGCTATCACGGCGAATTCCTGTCCGACACGCGCGGCACCGGCATCATGAACCGGCTGTTCGAAAAATATGGCCCGCACAAGGGTCCCATTTCGGGCCGCGCCAACGGCGTGCTGATCTCGACGGAAAGCGGCGATGCCGTCGCCTATGCGCTCGGTTATCTGCAGCCGCGCGGCACGTTGATGATCGCGCCGGGCGAATCCGTCTATCAGGGCATGGTGATCGGCGAGAATGCCCGCGACGACGATCTGGAGGTCAACCCGCTGAAATCCAAGGCGCTGACCAACTTCCGCGCCAGCGGCAAGGATGATGCCATCGTGCTCAGCCCGCCCAAGAAGCTGACGCTGGAACAGGCCATCGCCTATATCGACGAGGACGAGCTGGTCGAGGTGACGCCCAATTTCATCCGCCTGCGCAAGATCCATCTCGACCCCAACGAGCGCAAGCGCGCCAGCCGTGCCCGCCAGGCCGGTTGAGGCCCCGGAATGAGGCATATGCCGGCGGGGCTGCGACAATGGGTCGGTTGCCGCGCGGGCCGGGCAGGCTTTAGGGCGCGCTTCCCCCGCTGGTCATGGCAGGGATTGTTCAGCGGCCGCAGCGGGCCAGGCTGGCGCGCGAAGCGGGAGAGATTTGCCCATGTCCGATGAATCCGATTTCATTCATGATGACGATGCCCCGCTTGATGCGCCGGCGCCGGCAAGCTTCGTCACCATCCCGGCTGCCGAAGCCGAAGCCGCCATCCGCACGCTGATTCGCTGGACCGGCGATGATCCCGACCGTGAAGGTCTGCTCGATACGCCGGCGCGAGTGACGCGGGCCTGGCGCGAATATACCAAGGGCTATGCCGAAGACCCCGGCTTGCACCTGTCGCGCACCTTCGCCGAAGTCGGCGGCTATGACGAGATCGTCATCCTGCGCGACATCCCGTTCCAGTCGCATTGCGAACATCACATGGCGCCGATCATCGGCAAGGCGCACATCGCCTATCTGCCGCGCAGCCGGGTGGTGGGCATTTCCAAGCTGGCGCGCGTGCTGCACGGCTATGCAAGGCGGTTGCAGGTGCAGGAACGCCTCACTGCCGAAGTTGCCGATTGCATCCAGCAGCATCTCGATCCGGTGGGCGTGGCTGTGGTCATCGAGGCGACCCATGCCTGCATGTCGGCGCGCGGCGTGATGACGCCGGGCGTGGTGATGACCACCAGCCGCATGATGGGCGTGTTCCGCGAGGATGCCAGCAGCCGTTCGGAAGTGCTGCGGCTGATGGGTAAAGGCTGAAGCGGCACGAACCAGCGCCTGGGTAGTTTCCGCCGCATGCGCCAGCGCAAGCCAGAGCGCATTTTGGCCGCATGAATTGCAATTTTGTCGTCTTGCTGCTCGCTGCGGCCAGTGCCGCTGCGGCGCAAACCCCGCCCAATCCGCGTACTGGTGCCGAGGCCGTGGTCATGCCCGAAAAGGGCGACACGGATGAGCAGTTGGGGCGGGCCGCCAGCCGCCCGCTGCGTGACCTCAACATCATGAAGCCCAAGCTCGCAGCCGCGCTGGAAGCGATCATGGCCAACCCGTATGAGCTGGCGGGCCTGAAGAGCTGTCGCGGGCTGAACGGCGAAGTGAACCGGATGACGGCGCTGGTTGGCTCCGATGTCGACGATCCCGGCCTGAAGGCCCGCAAGAACCGCGACCCGGTGGAGTTTCTGCTCGACAGTGCCGAAGGCATCACCGGCAGCCTGGTGCCGGGCCAGGGCATCATCCGCGAGATCACCGGCGCCAACAAGGCCGCGCGCAAAGTGGCCGCCGCCCGTCTCGCCGGCCAATTGCGGCGCAGTTACATCAAGGGGATGATGAAAGCGCGGGGCTGCCGGCTGCGCGGCGCGCCGGCGGCCGTCAACTGACGATCAGGCCCGCTGCGCGCGCTTCTGACGGCGCGCGGCCGAACCCACCAGGCCAAAGCCGGCGATCAGCATCGCCCAGCTCGACGGTTCCGGAACGGCGTTGATGGCCTGTGCATAATTGGTGCCGTTGCTGCCGAGCGCGGTGAAGTTGCTGACCGGCGTTCCATTTTCATCCAGCACCTGGTTGATGCCGCCCCAGGTGATGGTGTGCGAATAATCGCAACCGGAACTGGAGCTGTCACCCTGCTGGAACGTGCGGGCATTGGCTCCGCACGATTGCGTGATGGTCACCGTCTGCCCGATCAGATTTTCAAACGGGATGGTGAAGGTGAACGCACCGGTAAGCGGGCCAGCATAGGGCGCACCCAGACGGCTGCGCGTCAGGGTGGCCGAGCCGCCGACAAACCCATTGTAATTCGATTGGTTGACCTGAAAACTGAACACCGGATCAGCCAGGCCGGCAACCTCCACACGGGTTTCCGAATTGCTGAAGGCGACCACGCCGCCAGCACCGGCCGCCGCGGACGACAAGGCGCCGTCGATCAGGATGGTGGCCACAAAACTGCCCGATGTCAGCCCCGGTGCGTTGACCGTGATCACATCGCTGAAGCTGACGGAAGCACCGATCCCATTGACCAATTGGGTGCAGCACGCCCCGAAGTTGAAGGGCCCAAGGGTACTGGCCTGCACCTTGAGCACCCCCGGTGCCGCCGAGGCGAAGTAGGTGTGCGGGCCCGGTGATCCCGAAACGCTCTGCGCGCCGCCGGTCGTGCTGTCGACCAACGTTGCATCGACGCCGAGCGAGCTGGTTTCCACCTTGATGCGGGTGCTCGGCGCTGCCAGCACTGGTGCGGCCGCAAGCATCGCCAGCACAGACGCAAACCCGATACGCATGTCAAATCCCCCCGTCGCGACTGGCTGCACCGCCCACCAGCGCGCCCGTTCATTAACCAAAGTGGCGCAAATGCCTATCTGAAGTCAATGGCCTTCAGCCAGCCGATTTGCGGCAATCGGGGTGCGCCTGTATGGCGTTGCCGCCACCTTCATCACAAAGGCCAGAACCATGTCCGCGGGGACCGCCCCCGAATCACTTGATGCTGCCGGCAACGGCCCCGGCGTGCTGCTGCGACTGGCGGCGCCGGTGGTGGCGTCGCGTCTGGGCATCATGGCGATGGGGCTGGTCGATACGCTGGTGGTCGGCCGCTACAGCTCGGCAGAGCTGGGCTATCACACCATGGCCTGGGCGGTGACCGGCGTGGTGCTGACCACGGCGCTCGGCCTGATGTCGGGCGTGCAGGTGATGACCAGCCAGGCCATCGGCGAAGGCCGCGAGGCCGATACCGGCGCAATCCTGCGTCGCGGGCTGGTTTATGCCGGCTGGATCGCGCTGGCGGCGGCGATGTTCCTGGCGCTGACCGGCGGGGCGATGCTGCATGGCTTCGGTCTGGCGGCGGGGCTGGCGGATGGCGCCACCCCGGTGCTGCAAGTGCAGGCGATATCCCTGATCCCCATCATCATTGCCGACGCCGGCCTGTTCTGGCTGGAGGCGCATGGCCGTGCCGTGCCGGGCATGGTGGCGATGTGGGCGGCCAATGTGGTCAATCTGGTGGTCAATCTGTGGCTGGTGCCGGACGGCAATTTGCTGGGCGTCCATGGCGCGGTGGCCAGCGGCTGGGCAACCTTTGCCAGCCGGATATTCCTGCTGGTCGTGCTGGCGTGGATCATCCTGGGCTGGCAGCGGGCGCGCGAGCTGGGCGTGCTGTCACCGGCGCCGCGCGATGCAAAGGCCGCGCGCGACATGCGGCGGGTCGGTTATGGCGCGGCGGGCAGTTATTTCATCGAAAGCCTGGCGTTTTCGGCGATGGCGGTGTTCGCCGGCTGGATCAGCGTGACCGCGGTGGCAGTGTGGGGGGTGGTGATCAATGTCGCCGCCATCGTGTTCATGGTGCCGCTGGGCCTGAGCGTGGCGACCAGCGTGCTGGTCGGCCGCGCCTATGGTGCGCGCGATTCTGCCGGGATGCTGCGCAGCGCCGGGCAGGGATTTGCCTTCACCATGGCCGTTCTGCTGGCGGTGTCGGTGGGGGTATGGCTGTTCCCGCAAGCCATTGCCGCGGCCTATTCGCAGGATGCGGTGGTCATCGCCGGCATCGCCAGCGCCATGATCCTGTCCAGCCTGTTCTTCGTGGCCGATGGCTTGCAAGTGGTGGCGGCGCAATCGCTGCGCGCACGATCGGATATCGTGGCCCCCACCGCAACGCACCTCGTGTCGTATGTGGTGGTGATGATGCCGCTGGCCTGGTGGCTGGGGGTGCGGCAGGGCGGCGGCGTCGATGGGCTGATCTGGGCGATCGTGCTGGCCAGCACGATGTCGGCCGTGTTGCTGTGGGGCCGCTTTGCCTGGCTGGCGCGGCGCCCGCTCAGGCAGCCTGGCTCAGACGCGTCGGCCGCTTCGCACCCCGCCTGATTTCGGCCTGCAGATCGGCCACATAGGGTTCGAAATTCACCTGCATCGTGTGGCGGCGGCTGGCGTAATAATGGCCCTGATAGCGTTGCTCCTCGGCGACGATGGTGCGGCGCATCGTGTCGGGATCGGGCAGCGCATAGTGGCCGGAAAGCCAGGCAACGAGCAGTTTTGATTGCTGCTCGGCCAGATTGACCAGCGTCGGCAGCGTCTGCGCCAACCCCATGAACCACAGACCGTGCAACGCCGGATCGGCCTGCACCATGCGCTTGTAGAGCGGGATGTGATTGTCGGTCACACACGCATCGGCGGTATCCAGAAACGGGAAATCGATGTTGTAACCGGTGGCGGTGATGATCGCGTCCACCACCTCGCGGCTGCCATCGGCGAAGATCACGCCGTCCCCGTCCAGCCGGGCGATGCCGGGCTTGATGGCGATATCGCCGCTGCCCAGCCGGGTCAGGAACTCGCCGCTCACAGTTGGATGGGCATCCAGCGGTTCGTGATCCGGGGTGGGCAGGCCATAATCCTCCATGCGCCCCACCAGGCTCTTCACCTTGCGGCGGCCGATCCAGCGCGCCAGCGGCAGCGGCAGCCATGGCGGCGCGGCCTGTTTGTCGGCGGGCACCCCGTTGAAATATTTGGGCAGCACCCAGACGCCGCGCCGGGTGGAGACCCAGCATTTTTCGGTGATGCTGCGCTGGCCGAGTTCGGACGCGATATCCACCGCACTGTTGCCGAGCCCGACCACCACCACGCGCTTGCCGATCAGATCGATCGGCGCGAACGGCGTGCGATAATCATGGGCGTGGATGATCCGGCCGTTGAACTGGCCTTCCCACACCGGGCGATTGGGGCTCCAGTGGTGGCCATTTGCAACGACGACGGCCTGATAGGCTTGGGTGCCATGGCGGGTCGTCACATCCCAATGGCCATCCGCCCGCCGCGCCACCTTCAGCACCGGTGTGTCGAACTGTACCAGGCCACGCAGTCCGAAATGATCGACATAGTCGTTGAAATATTGCGCGATCAGGCTGTGGTGCGGGAAATCCGGCCAATCGGCAGGCACCGGAAACTCCTCGAACTGCAAACGCCATTTCGACGTGTCGATATGCAGCGATTGATAGGCGCTGCTCATGCCATTGGGGTTGTTGTAAGCCCAGTTGCCGCCAATACGATCCGAAGCTTCGAACCAATCGAAGGCAATCCCGGCATCGCGCAGCCGTTTGGCGGTGGTGAAGCCGGAACAGCCGGCCCCGATCAGGGCGACAGTGCGTTGCGGGGCGGTCTCGGCAGGCATGGCGCAGCTCCTTTCCGCTCACATGGTACGCAGCATCGCCGGTCGCGCCACCTGTTGCTTTCAAGGTGCCGGCTTGCCCCGACAGCCGCTTTCGGCTTGAACGGCAGACATGAGCATTATCGCCACGTCCCTGCTGCTGTTTGGTGCCACTGGCGATCTTTCGCGGCGGATGTTGATCCCGTCGCTGTTCGGGCTGGCGGCCGATGGCCTGCTGCACCCGGATCTGCGCATCATCGGCACGGCGCGATCGGCGCTGGATGTGGCGGAATTCCGCAGCCTGGCCGCCGCCGCGCTGGAGCAGGGCATCGAAGCCGATCGCCGCCCGGCCGCCGCCGTCGCCGCGTTCCTTGATCGGCTGGCTTATGTCTCGCTCGATGCGAACCAGCCCGACGGTTTTTCGGCGCTGGCGGCCGAAGTCGGCGATCCGGCGCGACTGGCCATCTTCCTGTCCACCGCGCCCAGCCTGTTCGGCCCGACCATCGCCGGCCTGGCCGGGGCCGGTCTGGCCGCGCAAGGTGCGCGCCTCGCGCTGGAAAAGCCGCTTGGCCACGATCTGGCCAGCAGCTGCGCCATCAACGACGCCGTGGCCAGCGCCTATCCCGAAAGCCGGATTTTCCGCATCGATCATTATCTCGGCAAGGAAACCGTGCAGAATCTGCTGGCGCTGCGCTTTGGCAACATATTGTTCGAGCCATTGTGGAATGCGGCGGGCATTTCATCGGTGCAGATCAGCGTGGGCGAAACGGTCGGGCTGGAAAAGCGTGGCGATTATTATGACGGCATGGGCGCGCTGCGTGACATGCTGCAGAATCACATGCTGCAACTGCTGGCGCTGGTCGCCATGGAGCCGCCGGCGCGGCTGAACCCTACTGATGTGCGCGATGAGAAGGTGAAGGTGCTGCGATCGTTGCGGCCGATCACCGCGGCCGATGTCGAAAGCCATAGCGTGCGCGGGCAATATGCGGCCGGCGCCATCCATGGCCAGCCGGTGCCTGCCTATCTGGATGAACTCGGCCGCGCGTCCGACACCGAGACGTTCGTGGCCCTGAAAGCCCATGTCGATAATTGGCGCTGGAAGGGCGTGCCTTTCTATCTGCGCACCGGCAAGCGCATGCCGGAGCGGGTGAGCGAGATCATCGTGCAGTTCCGCGCCGTGCCGCATTCGATGTTCGGCAGCGCGGCGTTGCAGCCCAACAAGCTGATCATCTCGATCCAGCCCGATGAGAATGTCGGCCTGATGATGATGGCCAAGCTGCCGGGGCTGGACCGTGACGGGCTGAAGCTGCGTGCGGTGCCGCTCGATATCGGCCTGCCGGGCGCCTTTGCCGATGTGCGCCGCCGCATCGCCTATGAACGGTTGTTGCTCGATCTGATCGAAGGCCGGCAGACCCTGTTCGTGCGCCGCGACGAGGTGGAAGCGCAGTGGCAGTGGATCGATGCCATCCGCGCCGGCTGGGCCAGCACCGGCATGGCCGCAAAGCCCTATGCCGCCGGCGCCTGGGGGCCATCGGCGGCGATCGCGTTGACCGAGCGCGACGGCGTGAGTTGGCATGACTGAACTTGTCGCTGCCGATATCGGCGGCACGCATGCGCGTTTTGCCCTGGCACGCATCGATGCCGGGCAGGTGGCACTGGAAGAACCAGTCGTGCTGCGCTGCGCCGATCATGCCAGCCTGGCCGAAGCCTGGGCCACGTTCGGCCGCATGATCGCCCGGCCGTTGCCGCGCGCCGCCGCCATCGCCGTGGCCTGCCCGGTGGCCGGCGACACGCTGAAACTGACCAACAATCCCTGGGTGATCCGTCCGGCGGTGCTGGGCATCGAACTCGGCCTGGATTCCTATATCCTGATCAATGATTTCGAGGCGGTGGCGCATGCGGTGGGCGCTTGCGGCCCGGACCAGTTCCAGCATGTGTGCGGACCGGACGTGCCGCTGCCCGGCAGCGGCGTGATCTCGGTGATCGGGCCCGGCACCGGGTTGGGCGTGGCCATGCTGCTGCGCGATGGTGGCAAGGTGTTGGCCAGCGAAGGCAGCCACGGCGATTTTGCCCCGGTCGATGCCATCGATGATGCGATCTTGGCGCATTTGCGCCGCCAGTTCGGGCGGGTATCGACCGAACGCGTGGTATCGGGGCCGGGCCTGGCGGCGATCTATGCGGCGATGGCCGCAGAGGCCGCCCCGCCAGATGACACGGCGCTGTGGCAACAGGCGCTCAGCGGCACCGCTGCGCCGGCGGTGGCGGCGCTGACCCGCTTCTGCATGGCGCTGGGCAGTTTTGCCGGCAATATGGCGCTGGCGCACGGGGCCGGCGGCGTGGTGATTGCCGGCGGGCTGGGCGCGCGGCTGGCGGGCGTGCTGCCGCAATCGGCATTTGCCGAACGCTTCGTGGCAAAAGGCCGCTTCCTGCCCATGCTGCAGGGTCTGCCGGTGAAACTGATCCGCCACGCACAGCCGGGCCTGCTGGGCGCCGTTACCGCCTTTGCCCGCCACAGGAATATGCCATGATCGATATTGATAGGCTGCTGGGTCTCGCGCCGGTGATCCCGGTGCTGGTTGTCGATGATGTTGCCCACGCCCGGCCGCTGGCGCAGGCGCTGGTCGCCGGCGGGCTGACCGTGCTGGAGGTCACCCTGCGCACGCCGGCCGCGCTGGCCGTGATCGCCGAAATGGCCAAGGTGCCCGGCGCCATCGTCGGGGCCGGCAGCGTGCTCAGCCCGGACGATCTGGCCGCGGCAACGTCGGCCGGCGCGCGCTTCATCGTCTCGCCGGGGCTGACGCCGAAACTGGGCGAAGCCGCCATTGCCGCCGGCCTGCCGTTCCTGCCGGGCGTGGCCACCGCCGGCGAGGTGTTGGGCGCCATCGAAATGGGCTTTTCCCGGCTGAAATTCTTCCCGGCAACCGCGGCCGGCGGCCTGCCGACCCTGCGGGCGCTGGCGGCGCCGTTCGGGAATGTGCGGTTCTGCCCCACCGGCGGCATCACCGCGGCCACCGCGCCGGACTGGCTGACCGAACCGATGGTGGCGTGCGTGGGCGGCAGTTGGATCGCGGCACGCGGCGATACGGATTGGGCAGCGATCGAAGCCCGCGCGCATGCTGCCGCCGCACTCAAAGCTCGGGGCGCGGCCTGAACAGATAGATGCCGCCCATCAGCAGCCCGGCCAGCAACAGCGGCGCCGGCGCCCACCAGCTTGGCATCAGCAGCAGCCGTGTGGTGCCGGCAAAACAGCCCAGCAGCAGGAATTCGCCCATGGCGGTGAGCAGCGAGGATTTGTAGCGTTGGCGAAAGGCACTGCGCTTGGCGGGCGCGCGGGTCCACAACTGCATCATGGCCGCTGCCAGCCCGGCCAGCGCCGCCATCGGCAGCATCAGCCAGGCCGCATTGGCGTCGCGTGTGGCCACCACCACCGCCAGTGCCAACACCAGCAGCATCGGCGGTGACAGCGCAGCGGCCAGCTTGGCGCGCAACACCTGACCGGCCGGCACCGGCGCCGCCGCAATCAGATCGGGTGCATCTTCGGCGGAAATCACCAGCCAGGCCAGCGAGGAGGCGAGCGCACCGCCCAGAAACACCCCGGCGGTGGCCATGCGCACCGGCGTGATCTGGCCATCGGTGAAGATCAGCGCCAGCACCGGCACCATGAACACCAATTGCTGGCCGATCTGCGAGATCAGTTCGGGATCGCGGCCCAGCAGCTTCATTTCCTTGCCGAACATCACGCTGAACGGACTGCCGCCAAAATAAGCCGCGCGGGTGGGTTTTTCCGCCGCCGGGCCGGCCGGCGCGGCCTCGATGTGCGTGGCAGCAAAGCGCGCCGAGACAAATGCAGCAGCGGCCGCCAGCGCCAGCACGGCCAGCAGCGGGCCCGGATCGCCCAACAACGCCCGCGCCGGCCAATCCAGCGGGGCCGGCGGCACGCTATCCAGTGCACGCATTCGCGCCTCGAACCAGGCGGGCGCAAAATTCGGCGTCTGGCCCAGCGCGAACATGCTGCCGCCAAGCAACACGCCGGCCAATTGCGCCGCTGTCTTGGCGCGCGCCGGGCCGAGCAGGCGTTCCAGCGCCGTCGCCAGCACCAGAGCAATGGCCGTGGCAATCACCGCAATGGCCGCAACGACAAACGGCCCGGCCAGCCAGAAGCCATGGCCGAACAGCGCCGAGAACGCGAAGAACGGCAAGGTAAGCAGCAGGAAGGGCAGCGCCACCACCGCCTGGACACCCGAAATGCGGGCGGCAATCACGCGGGCAGCCGGGATCGGCGCGGTCAGCAACAGTTCCAGTTCACCACGATCATGGCCCAGCCGCAGCACGTGCGCGAAGGCCGAACTGATCATCACCAGCAACAGCACGGCGAGCGCAGCGGACACTTGGCCCAGCACGGCCAGCGGGATCATCGGCGCGGCGCGCACATGCCAGGCCGCCAGTGCGCCGCCGATCAGCGGCAGCAGCGCCAGAACGCCAATGGCGATGATGCGCCCCCCACGGCCTTCGCGGCCACGCGCCTTGATGCGGATGTCGTTCCAGATCAGCCAGGCCAGACTGGCTTGGCCCATTCTGCCGGGCCGCAGTCTGGCTGGTGCGGCCATCGCGGTCATGCGGCGGCCAGTTCCAGAAACACGTCTTCCAGCGTGGTGCCGGCGGCGCGGCCCACCGCCAGTTCGGCCATCGATCCTTCCGCCACCAACCGCCCGCTGCGGATGATGCCGATGCGCTGCGCCATGCGTTCGGCGACTTCGAGGATATGTGTCGTCATGATCACCGTGGCACCGGCCGCAACGCGCGCCAGCAGCAGATCCTTCACCAGCCTAGCGGCGGCTGCATCAAGGCCGGTAAGCGGTTCATCGAGGATCAGCAGCCGCGGTTCGTGGATCAGCGCGCCGGCCAGCGCCAGTTTCTGCTTCATGCCGCGCGAGAAGCCTTCGCAGCGGATGTCGCGCTTGTCCCACAGGCCCAGTTGCTGGAGCAAGGCGGCGGCGCGCGGCTGGGCATCGGCCGGCGGCACCCGCCACAGGCCGGCGATGAAGGCGAGATATTCCGCCGGGGTCAACTTGTCATACAGCAAGGGCTCGTCGGGCAGCCAGGCGGTGATCTGTTTGGCCGCAATGGGTTCGGCCAGCACATCGATGCCGAACAGGCTGATCTGACCGGCGTCGGGCCGGGCCAGGCCGGTGACCATGCGCAGGGTGGTCGTCTTGCCGGCGCCATTGTGGCCGAGCAGCGCATAGATCTGACCGGCCGGCACGGTGAGATCGAGACCATCGACGGCCGGATGGCCCCCGAAGGCCTTGGTGAGGCCGCGAATCTGCAGGGCGGGAAGACACAGGGGATTCGGGGCATGCATGCCATCACGCTAACAAAGCCGATCGATCATGGCGATGAATGGGCGTTAACGACATGCCGCAGGGACACAGGCGGGTGCTTTTGAGGGCTTGAGCCGCGACGATATCGCGCAGACACTGGCGCCTCATTTCAGGCAAGGATCACGTCCCATGCGCACTGCTCTGTTTCTTGTGGCTTTGCTGGCCTCTGCTGCCGGCGCCAAGACCATCCATGTCGGGCCGGGCGGCGATGCACATGAAAAATTGCAGACCGCGCTGATCGAAGCGCAGCCGGGGGACACGGTGCATATCGCGGCGGGTCGCTATGCCCTGGCCGACGGCTTGTCGCTGGATGTCGATGGCGTGACTGTGAAGGGCGACGGGCCCGGCGCGACCATATTGGATTTCACCACGCAAAAGGGCGAGGGCGAGGGCCTGTTGATCACGTCGGACAATGTGGTGGTGCGCGATCTGGGCATTGAGAATGCGGCCGGCAACGGCATCAAATCTAAGGGCTCGGATGGCATCGCACTGGTGGGGCTGCGGGTGGAATGGACTGGCGGGCCCAAATCCACCAACGGCGCCTATGGCCTGTATCCGGTGAGTTCGAAGAATGTGCTGATCGATCGCAGCATTGTGAAAGGCGCATCCGACGCCGGGATTTATGTCGGCCAATCGGTCAACATCATCGTGCGCAACAGCCGCGCCGAACAGAATGTCGCCGGCATCGAGATCGAGAACAGCTATGACGCCGATGTGGTGGACAATGTCGCCACCAACAATGCCGGCGGCATATTGGTGTTCGATCTGCCCGATCTGCCGCAACAGGGCGGCCGCAATGTGCGGCTGGTGAACAACCAGGTGCTGGCCAACAACCATGTGAACTTCGCCGCGCCGGGCAATATCGTCGCCGGGGTGCCATCGGGCACCGGCATCATGGTGATGGCCAACGACAATGTGGAAGTGACGCGCAACGATATCACCAGCAACCACGGCAATGGCGTGATGATCGTCGCCTATACGCAGGCCTTCACCGACAAGGCCTACAACCCGTTGCCGCGCAATGTGCGGGTGGTGAACAACAAGTTCAGCGGCAACGGCACCGCCCCGGCCTTCAAGGGCGGCAAGGAAATCGCCGCGGCACTGGGCGGCACGGTGCCGCCAGTGATGTGGGATGGGATCACCCGCTATGCCGTGCCGGGTGGTGGCGGCGAGCGCGCGGCGAACGGCGGCATCAGCAGCGATGCGCCAGGGATCACGCTGGGCCTGGGCCTGCAAGGCACACCGGCCACGCAAGCCCGGCCGGCCCCATTGCCAAACGTGGTCGCCAGTGGCACCCGCCCCGCCATCATTCTTCCGGCCGCACTGGAAGCGCGCAGCCGATGAAGCGGGCGGTTGCGGCGCTCTTGCTGCTGGGCGCAGCGCCGGCACCTGTGGTGCAGGCCGATCTGTTAATGGGCAGCGATGCGCCCCGGCTGGCCGATTACGGCCTGTTCGATGCCAGTGGCCAACCTGCGCCGGGCGTGCAGGCCTATACGCTCAACACGCCGCTGTTTTCCGATGGCGCGGAGAAGTTCCGTTACGTGTGGCTGCCGCCCGGGACCAAGGCGGATTATCGTGCGTCCGGCGTGCTGGCATTCCCGGTGGGCACGGTGCTCATCAAGCGCTTTGCCTTTGCCGCCGATGAGCGGCAGCCGGCACAGAATCTGACCACTGTGGAAACCCGGCTGCTGATCCACCGCCCGGCCGGCTGGACGGCGCTGAGTTATGTCCAGGACGGCACGGACGCTGTGCTGAAGCGTGCCGGCAAGCGCATTCCGGTCGCCATCATCAATGCCGCCGGGCAGCCGCAGCACATCGATTATGCGGTGCCCAATCAGAACCAGTGCAAGCAATGCCACCAGGCCGGCGAAGCGATCACGCCGATCGGGCCGACCGCCGGCAATCTGAACGGCGGCCTGCACCATGATGGGCCCAATCAGCTTGCCACCTGGGCCAAGGCGGACCGGCTGGCCGGGCTGCCGGCATCCGGCCTTCCGCGCCTGGCGCGCTGGGATGATGCGGCCGAACCCTTGGCGGCGCGGGCGCGGGCCTATCTCGCGGTCAATTGCGGCCATTGCCACGACCGCGCCGGCTTTGCCTCCAACAGCGGGCTCTATCTGAATCCCGATGAGCAGACCCCGGCGCATCTGGGCATCTGGAAACGCCCGGTGGCCGCCGGGCGCGGATCGGGCGGACGGGAATTTTCGATTGTGCCCGGCCAGCCCGATCAATCGATCCTGCTGCACCGCATGACATCGTCGGAACCCGGCGTGATGATGCCGCAGTTCGGCCGCACCCTGGCGCATGCACAAGGCATCGCCCTGATCCGCCAATGGATTGCCGCTATGCCCGATCCAGCTGGCGCAGCGCCGGCAACAGCGGCAGCACCGTAATCCCGGCGAGCATCAGCACCAGCGACACACCCAGCCCGGCCCCGACGGCCGCGCCGGCGCCCAGCACCGCCGCCACCTGGAACAGGCTGTTGATGATATTGTTGGCCGCGATGCTGCTTGCCCGGCTGCCGGCCGCACCCGCGGTCTGCAGCACGGCATAGAGCGGCACCGAAAACACCCCGCCGGCCACCGCCATCACCACGAGATCAGCCAGCACCCGCCAGCCGGCCATGGTTGCGAAGAAAGCCGCCATGCCCTTGGGCGCAGACCCAACGCCCGTCACCGCAAACCACAGATCGATGCCGGCCAGCGCCATCACCAGCCCGGCCGGCGCACACAGGCGCGTCGAAATCCGCCCCTTCAGCCACCGCCCCACCAGCACCGACCCTGCGGCAATGCCCACCGAGAACGCGCCGAGGAACAGCGTTGCCACGGCCTCATCACCGCCCATGCTGTTGCGGGCCAGCGGCACGAACTGGCTGGTGTAGATGGCGCCCAGCGCCCAGAACCAGCTGATCGCCAGTGTCGCCCGCCACAGTGCACGATTGGCAAAGGCACCCGCCAGCGCGGTGCGCCCGCTGGAGATGGGGTTCCAGTTGATCGGGCCCCCACCCTGTTGTTCCTCTTCGGGCGGCGCCAGCGGAATGGCGCGCGCGGCCAACCAACCGATCACCGCCAGCGCGCAGGCCACCGGTCCCACTGCAGCGGTCGCCAGCAGCCCGCCGGCCACCTGGCCGAGCAGGATGGCCACGAAGGTTGCCGCTTCGACCAGGCCGGTGCCGGCCACCAGCTCCTGCGGTTTCAGATGCTGGGGCAGGATGGCATATTTCACCGGGCCGAACAGGGTGGAATGGCAGCCCATCAGAAACACCACGGCCAGGGCCAGTTCCAACGAGCCCATCAGCAGTGCCGCCCAGCCCAGCGCCATGAAAATGATTTCCAGCAATTTCACCAGCCGGGCGATATCGCCCTTGTCGCGGCGGTCGGCCACCGAGCCGGCGATGCCGGAAAACAGGAAATAGGGCAGGATGAACAGCCCAGCCGCTACAGACGCCAGCATGGCGGCGCGGGCCGGATCAGCCGCCGCCACGTCAAAGGCGATGATGAACACCACCGCGGTGCGGAACAGATTGTCATTGAAGGCGCCCAGAAACTGAACGGCAAACAGGGGACCGAAGCGCCGCGTGGCCAGAAGTTGGAACATTCGGCATTTGCCATGCCAGCAAGCGGCACTGCCGTCCAGACTCGCATGACGCCGTCCAATGACGTAGAACGAGCCTGAGAGGGAGAGCCGCCGTGGCACGCCAGCGACGCAATGATGATTGGGGTTTCCCGCGCTGGCGGGATTATGGCAGCGACCGCGCCGCCGCCAATGTGCGCCTGTGCGACCGCGACGGCTGCAGCAATGTCGGTGACCGCCCCGCGCCCAAGGCCCCCAACAGCCCGGAACGCTGGTGGTTTTGCCTGGATCATGCGGCGCAATACAACGCTGAATGGGATTATTTCCGCAATCTCACGCCCGAAGAAGCCGCCGCCCGCGCCAAGGCCGAGGAAGGCCAGCGCCGTTATACCCGCGCCAATCATTGGGAATGGGGCGTTGAGGGCGACGGCAGCCGCAGCCGTGCCGAACTGGATGCGCTGAAATTGCTGGGGCTGGGCAGCGATGCCGACATGCCGGCGATCAAATCCGCCTGGCGTGCCGCCGCCAAGGCCAGCCACCCCGATGTCGCCGGCCCTGGCGCTGAGGCCGCCGAACAGTTTCGCGCGGTTCAGGCCGCCTGGGCCGTGCTCGAAGCGGCCGATGCCGTGCGCACCGCCGCCAAGCAGGCCTGAAGCGCCCGCCGATCTTCACCAAAACGGCGGCAGGCTTTCCTCGGTCACAACAGGCGCGCGCGCCAGCTGCGGAGCGCGCCCTTTTCTTTTGTCACCATGCTTTCAGGCGTGCGTGCCCCCTGCTAAATCACCACCATGCAAGGCCCGATCCGCATCGCCCCGTCCATATTGTCTGCCGATTTCGCCCGGCTGGGCGAGGAGGTGCGCGCCATCAGCGCCGCCGGGGCGGACTGGATCCATGTCGATGTGATGGACGGGCATTTCGTACCCAACCTGACCATCGGGCCGATGGTGGTGAAGGCGCTGCGCCCGCATTCCATCCTGCCGTTCGATGTGCATCTGATGATCAGCCCGGCTGATCCCTATCTTGAAGCCTTTGCCGAGGCTGGGGCCGATATCCTGACCGTGCACCCCGAAGCCGGGCCGCATCTGCACCGCACCGTGCAACGCATCAAATCGCTTGGCAAGCAGGCCGGCGTGTCGCTCAATCCGGCCAGCTCGGTCAGCCTGATCGAGGATGTGCTGGGCGATATCGATCTGATCCTGGTGATGAGCGTCAACCCCGGTTTTGGCGGCCAGGGCTTCATCACCAGCCAGCTGAAGAAGATCGAGCGCCTGCGCCGGATGATCGACGACAGCGGCCGCACCATCCATCTGGAGGTCGATGGCGGGGTGGACGCCGGCAACGCCGCCACGGTGATCGCCGCCGGCGCCGACGTGCTGGTGGCCGGCACCGCCAGCTTCAAGGGCGGCGCCGCGCATTATGCCGCCAACATCGCCGCACTGAAGGGCCTCAAGCGCTGATGGCCAAGGCGCCCCCGTCACCGCCGCAGGACGAGGACGCCAACCTGCGCCGCACCGGCGGTGACCGCGGCCTGTCATTGACGGAGCGTTTGTCAGCCGGGCTGCGCAGCCGGCTTTATGCGACGCCGCTGCACAGCTTGCGACTGCGCGGGCGCTTTCCCCTGAAATTGCTGGGCGTGCCAACCGATCCGGTGCCGGGCGATCCGCACATCGGGGAGCGTATCTTGGCCGGACGGCTGATCCACGCCGGCCACACCGCCATGATCCGCGACCTCTGCTTTGCTGCGGCCGGCACGCCGGTAGCGTGGCAGGATTGGGCACATGGCTGGCAATGGCTGCGCGATCTGGCCATCCAGCCCGACAAGAAGGCCGCCACGCAGGCCGCCGAGGCGCTGGTGCAGCGCTGGCTGGACGAATTTGCCGCCTTCGACGCTGCGGCCTGGCGCGCCGATCTGACCGGCATGCGGCTGCTCATGGCGTTGGGCCATGCGCCGCTGATCCTGTCGTCATCCGACCAGATTTACCGATCGGCGCTGCTGTCGGCCATTGCCACCTGGTCGCGGCATCTCGATCGCTCCGCGCGCCGCCTGCCGGAAGGGCTGGGCCGCGCGCAGGCGCTGTGCGGTCTCTACGCCGCTGGCATCCTGATCCCCGGCGGGCAGGTGCGCGCCGAACTTGCACTCGCCGGTTTGCAAACATTGTTGCCGGCACTGGTGCTGCCCGATGGCGGCATCGCCAGCCGCACACCGGTTGATGCGCTGGCGCTGGCCGATCTGCTGCTGTTCACCGCCGCCGCACCCGAAGCGGTCGGCAACCGCGCACCGCCGATCTTTGCCGACACGCTGGCGCGGCTGGTGCCGGCCTTGCGCGGGCTCATGTTGGGCGATGGCCAGGTGGGGGCGTGGCATGGCGGCGCCGTGATCAATGGCGATGCGCTGGATCGGGTGGCGCGGCGCGCTGCCACCGGCATCGAACTGCGGCGCGGCGGGCGCTGGAGCGGCTTTCACCGGCTGTCGGCCGGGCGATCGGTGGTGGTGGTCGATGCCGGGCCGCCGCCATCGGCGCGCCTGTCCAACCATGGCCATGCCGGCACGCTGGCCTTTGAAATGAGCGACGGCGACGAGCGGCTGATCACCAATTGCGGCGGCGCGATCGGCCTGGGGCGCAGCAGCGCCGCACCGCTGGCCCCGGCGCTGGTCGCCGGCCTGTGCACCACGGCGGCGCACAGCACGTTGGTGATCGCCGACACCAACAGCACGCGCATCCGGGCCGATGGCACGCTGGGTGCCGGTGTGGAGCAGGTGATGCTGACGCTGCGCACGGCCGAGGGTGGCCAGTATCTCGATGCCAGTCATGATGGCTATGCAAGGCGCTATGGCGTGATCGTGCGGCGGCGGCTGCTTCTGGCGGTGGATGGCACCGAACTGGCCGGCGAAGATCTGATCGAGGCCGGCCCATCGCGCCTGCTGCGCCGCCGCGGCGACCGCGCTTTCGATCTGCGCTTCCATCTGGGGCCGGGCGTGTCGGCCACGCCCACTGCCGACGGCCTGGGCGCGCTGCTGAAATCGCCGGCCGGGCGCATCTGGGCGTTCAAGGTGCGGCGCGAGGATGGCTCGGCGGCCCTGTCCATCGATCCTTCGATCTGGGTGGATGGCGACGGAACGCTGCACCGCACCCAGCAACTGGTGGTGTCGGGCCGCACCGAAAAGCTGGCGGCCGATCTGCACTGGAGTTTAAAGCGGGCCGGGAAATAGCGCGCGTTCCCATCAAATCTGGTCGCCACCGCTTCGAAGGGGTCGCCCGCCAGCCTTCTTCTTGGGGGGGATGACGGTGATCAAATTTGGTTGGCAGGCGCTCCGGGGCTGACAAGGCCGCTGCAAATCGTTACGCGCTCCCCCATGACCGATCTCGTTCCCATCCGCCGCGCCCTGCTTTCCGTATCGGACAAATCCGGGCTGGAACCGCTCGCCGCTGCCTTGGTGGCGCGCGGGGTGGAGCTGGTTTCAACCGGCGGCACCGCGGCGGCACTGCGCGCGCTGGGGCACCATGTGCTGGATGTCGCGGCGCTGACCGGCAGCCCGGAAATGATGGACGGCCGCGTGAAGACGCTGCACCCGCGCGTGCATGGCGGCTTGCTGGCACTGCGCGATGATCCGGCGCATGTCGCCGCGATGCAGACGCATGGCATCGGCGCCATCGATCTGGCGGTGATCAATCTCTATCCCTTTGCCGCCACCGTGGCCAAGGGGAGCCCGCGAGCCGACATCATCGAGAATATCGACATCGGCGGGCCGGCAATGGTGCGATCGTCGGCGAAGAACCACGAATATGTCGCGATCCTGACCAGCCCCGATCAATATGGCGACGTGATCGCGGCGCTGGACGCGCATGACGGTGCGACCCCGCTGAGTTTGCGCCGGCAACTGGCCGCTGCAGCGTTTGCGCACACCGCCGCCTATGACGCCGCGGTCGCCAGCTGGTTTGCCTTTGCTGATCAAGGCGAGCAATTCCCGGCCGTGCTGCCCATCGCGCTCACCCGCAAGGAAACGCTGCGTTACGGCGAAAATCCGCACCAGCAAGCCGCACTTTATGTGCCGCAAACCGGCGCGCGCGGGCTGGCGGCAGCCACGCAGTTGCAGGGCAAAGAACTGAGCTACAACAATCTGAATGATGCCGATGGCGCGCTCGATCTGATTGCCGAATGGCGCGACAGCGGCCCGGCCTGCGCGATCATCAAGCATGCCAACCCCTGCGGCGTCGCCACCGGCACCACCCTGGCCGAAGCCTATGGCAAGGCATTTGATTGCGATCCGGTCTCGGCGTTCGGCGGGATCATCGCGGTCAACCAGCCGCTGGATGGCCCGACGGCGGAGGCCATCACCCAGATTTTCACCGAAGTGGTGATCGCGCCAGGCGCCGATGACGCCGCGAGAGCGGTATTTGCCACGAAGAAAAATCTGCGCCTGCTGATCGCCGATCTGCCCGATCCGCGCCGGCCCGGCCTGATGCTGCGCCCCATATCGGGCGGCATGCTGGTGCAGAGCCGCGACAATGGCGCGGTGGGCCGCGACGCCGTCCAGGTGGTGACGCGGCGCGCGCCGACCGAAGCCGAATGGGCCGATCTGCTGTTCGCCTGGACCGTGGCGCGCCACGTGAAATCCAACGCCATCGTCTATGCCCATGGCGGCGCAACGGCGGGCATTGGCGCCGGCCAGATGAGCCGGCTCGATTCGACGCGCATTGCGGCGCGCAAGGCCATCGATGCGGCCGAAACCGCCGGCTGGCCGCAGCCCCGCACCATCGGTTCATGCGTGGCATCCGACGCCTTCTTCCCCTTCCCCGATGGCTTGATCGCCGCGGCGGACGCGGGCGCCACGGCCATCATCCAGCCGGGCGGATCGATCCGCGACAAGGATGTGATCGCCGCCGCCGACGAACGCGGACTGGCGATGGTGTTCACCGGCATGCGTCACTTCCGGCATTGAGGGGCGCGGGGGAACTCCCACGCCCACCCCTCCCGCTTGCGGGAGGGGCCAGGGCTGGGCATCCGGCCTAAGCTGTCCGCATAACAGGGAGGCCATATGCGCGACCGCATCATCACTGCACTCGAGGCCGCGCTCGCCGCCGGCAATATTCCCGGCGCCGTGGCCATGGTCGGCAATCGCGCCGGCATTGTTGCCGAGGCCGCGATCGGGCAGAAATCCCCCGGCGGCACGGCGATGCCGGTCGATGCGCAATTCCAGATTGCCTCGATGACCAAGGCCATAACCTCGGTCGCAGCAATGCAACTGGTCGAGCGCGGCAAGCTGGCGCTTGATGCCCCGCTGGGGGCGTTGCTGCCTGATCTGGCGGAGGTACAGGTGCTGACCGGCTTTGCCGATGATGGCACCCCGCAGTACCGGGCACCCAAACAGGCCGTCACGCTGCGCCACCTGCTCACCCACACCTCTGGCCTGGGCTATGAATTCATGGCTGCCGAACTCGTCCGTTACCGCGCTGCGGTGCCGGCCGCGCCGTTCAGCCGCGCCGCGCTGGTCACGCCGTTGCTCGCCGATCCCGGTGAGGCCTGGCTGTACGGCACCAGCACCGATTGGGTGGGGCTGGCAGTGGAGGCGGCATCGGGGCAATCCCTGGCGTCGTGGTTCAACGACCATATCACCGGCCCGCTCGGCATGGCCGAAACCGGCTTTTTCGCGCCGCAGGCCGTGGGGGATCGGCTGGTGCCACTGCACGTCCGCACCCCCGATGGCGGCCTGATGCCGTTGCCGATCAGCTTCAATGGCGGCGGTGAATATGATTCGGGCGGCGGCGGCCTGACCAGCACGGCGCGCGATTACATGCGGTTCGTGCGGATGCTGCTGAACGGCGGCAGCCTGGATGGCGAGCAGATCCTGCAGCCCGAAACCGTTGCGGACATGACCCGCAACCAGATCGGCGATTTGCGGGCCGGCGTGCTGGAAACCACCGTTCCCGGCATGTCGAGCACGATGGAATGGTTCCCCGAGATGACCGCCAAGTGGGGCCTGGGCTTCCTGATCAACCCCGAAACCACGCGCGACGGCCGCACCGCCGGTTCCTGCGCCTGGGCTGGCATCGCCAACAGCTATTACTGGTTCGATCCCGCCCGCGATATCGCCGGCGTGCTGATGATGCAGTTCATGCCGTTCGGCGATCCCGCCGCGCTTGCCACGCTGTCGGCGTTCGAGCGGGCGGTCTATACCGATTAAGCCAGCAGCAGGATCGGCACCAGCGCACCCGCCGCCAGCATCAGCAGCGAAATCCGCCGCGTCGATTTCGTGCCGATCGCAATGGCCGCGCCCAGCAAGGTCGAAAGCGCCAGCGCCATCGCCAGCGCCGCGGTGAAGATCTTCATCGGCAAGGCCTTGGCCGCCTTGGCCTTGCGCTCCGCCAGCTTGGCCGGGTCCACTGGCGGCTTCGGCTTGGCGGCTTCGGGCTTCTTCTCCGGCTCGGCCTCCGGCAGGCGCTGATCGATGTGCACACTGCCCATCGTTGCCATCCATTGCGGCGGTTCGGCGCCGTCCCACCCACTCGCCTGTTGCAGGCGGAACGACTGCAACCCGCCCGAGATCGCGAAGAACAGGATCGCCGGGGCGAAAAACACCGCGATATAAAGGTGAATCTGGCGGATCGTGCGCAGGGTCTTGGGTGTCATGGTCTCTCCAATCGCAGCCGGATCGACGCTGCATGCGCCGCCAGCCCTTCCACGTCGGCAATCGCCGCCCCGGCCGGGCCGATCGCGGCCAGGCCGCGCGGGCCGCAATCGAGGAAGGTCGTCCGTTTCATGAAATCCGCCACGCTGAGGCCCGACGCAAAGCGCGCGCGCCGCCCGGTGGGCAGCACATGGTTGGGCCCGGCGAGATAATCGCCCGCCGCTTCCGGCGTGTGCCGGCCCAGGAACACCGATCCGGCATGCCGCATCCGCGCAAACAGCCAATCGGGATCATCCACCATCAATTCCGCATGCTCCGGCGCCAGCGCATCCAACAACGGCAGCGCATCGGCCAATGCATCCACGACGATGATCGCGCCATAATCCCCCCACGACGCACCCGCCACCGCTGCGGTGGGCAGGGTTTCGAGCTGCCGCGCCACCGCCTGTTCGACTGCATCGGCTTCCGCCGCACTGGTGGTGATCAGGATCGATTGCGCCACCGGATCATGTTCGGCCTGGGCCAGAAGATCGGCGGCAATCCAGTCGGGGTTGGATTTGCCGTCAGACACGATCACCACTTCCGATGGCCCAGCCACCATATCGATGCCGACAACGCCATAAAGCTGGCGCTTCGCCTCGGCGACAAAGGCATTGCCCGGCCCGGTGATCACATCAACATGGGGAATATGCGCAGTGCCATGGGCAAGCGCCGCAATTGCCTGCGCGCCGCCGATGCGGAAAACACGGCTGACCCCGGCGACACGCGCGGCGGCCAGCACCAGCGGGTTGATCACGCCATCGGGGGTCGGCGTCACCATCACCAGATCGCGCACGCCCGCCACCACGGCGGGAATGGCGTTCATCAACACCGATGACGGATAGGCCGCGCGCCCGCCCGGCACATACAGCCCGGCGGCATCCACCGGCGTCCAGCGCACCCCCGTCCGCACCCCGGCCGCGTCCACCGCATCATTGCCCTGCGGTTTCTGGCGTTCGTGGAAATCGCGGATGCGCGTCGCCGCCAGATCGAGCGCGGTGCGCAGGTCCGGTGCCAGCCCGGCCAACGCGGCATCGAGATCGGCCGGCGCAAACTCCCAACCGGCCGCATCCAGATCAACCCGATCGAACTTCGCGGTCAGTTCCGCCACCGCCGCATCGCCACGGCTGCGCACATCGGCGACGATGCCGGCGACCACATTGGAGACATCGCCGGCATCGTCGCGCTTGGCATCGACCAGCGCGGCGAATGCTGCCGCAAAGCCGGGCGCGTGCGCCTCAAGCCGCTGCGGCATCTGCATTCTCGGTGAGGCCGCGCATGGCATCGATGATCGGCACGATGCGCGGATCGGTCTTGAAGGCGGCGCGGTTGGCGATCAGCCGGCTGGTGACCTGGGCAATCACTTCCACTTCCTTCAATCCGTTTTCGGCCAGCGTCTTGCCGGTGGAGACCAGATCGACGATACGGCTCGACAGGCCGACCAATGGCGCCAGCTCCATCGCACCATTCAGCTTGATCACCTCGGCCTGGATACCGCGCGCTGCAAAATGCCGTCGCGTCAGGCCGGGATATTTGGTCGCCACCCGCACATGGCTGAGCCGCGACAGATCGGGATCGAGATCGGCCGGTTGCGCCACCGACAGCCGGCAATGGCCGATGCCAAGATCGACCGGCGCGTAAATCTCCGAAAAATCGAACTCCATCAGCACATCATTGCCGGCAATGCCCAATTGCGCTGCGCCGAACGCCACGAAGGTCGCCACGTCAAAACTGCGCACCCGGATCACCTGCACATCGGCGCGGCTGGTGGCAAAGGTCAGCTTGCGGCTGTTCTCGTCATGAAAATCGGCTTCGGGCACGATGCCGATGCGGGCGAGCAAGGGCAGCGCCTCTTTCAGGATGCGGCCCTTGGGGAGAGCGAAGGTCAGTGGCGCGATCATGGTGGCGCGGGGCATAGCGCGGGCGTCAGCAAAACGCCACAGCGCGGGCGCCGCATGCCACACACGCCGGCTGGCGGCATGACTCTGTCGGTGAGAAAGAGCATCAGGATTGCAGCAACCGCTGTCCAGTTTTGACCGTTTGGACGAATCGGGCGGGATTCAGCCTTGAAATTGCTGCGTTAAGGAAAAAATGCCGGCGTCAACAGCCAGGGATGTCACCATCATGCCAGCATCGGTGCGTGTAGGACAGGCCGCAGGCCGCCCGCCGTTGGTTGGCGGTCACGGCGCCGGATCGGGCGGATTGTGCTTTTCCAGGAACGCCACCTGCGCCTCCAGCATGGCGATGCGGGTGGCCGGGCGGGACAGAAAATGGTCTTCTCCGGCCAGTTCCAGCCACTCCACCGGCTTGCCGGCCTTTTTCATCGCATCGAGCATCAGCTTGCTCTGCGCGATGGGCACCACCGTATCGTCACGCCCATGGATCAATTGCAGCGGCACGGTCACGCGGCTGGCCAGCGTGGCCGGCGACCAGGCATCGATGCTGGTGTCATCCACGCCCTTCGCACCCATGAAGCGCTGCCAGAAACGCAGCGTGCCGTTGCGGTCGTCGCCGGTGTCGCGCACTTCCTGCCGCAGCATGGCGCGCAGATCGGACACGCCAGCCACCGCCGAAGCGCAGCGATAGACGCCGGGATCAAGCGTCACCCCGGCCATCGCTGCATAGCCGCCATAGGACGCGCCGACGATGCAGACGCGCTTTGGATCGGCAACGCCCTTGGCAACCAGATCGCGCACGCCATCGGACAGATCGGTCTGCATCTTGCGGCCCCATTGGCCATTGCCGGCATCGCGGTGCGCCTGGCCGAAACCGGTCGAGCCGCGGAACTGTGGCTGCAGCACGGCATAGCCGCGGCTGGCCAGGCCTTGCGCCCACCAATCGAAGCCGGGATAATCACGGGCAGCCGGGCCGCCATGGGCAAACACCACCAGCGGCAGATTCTTCGCCGGCCGCCCGCGCGGCAGGGTGAGATAGGCCGGAATTTCCAGGCCATCGGCGGCCTTGTAGCGGTAGGTGGTCACCGGGCCGAGCAGTTCGGGGCCGATGCCTTCGTAGCGATCGGCCATATATTCCACCGCGCCCTTGGCGCGATCGACCCTGAACAGCGCGACGCCATTCTTCTCGCCCTGCACGTCCAGAATGATCGTCTTGCGGTCGTCGCTCCAGCTTTCCAGCCGCACCTGTTCGCCGGGGAAGGCCTTGATGATCCCGCGCCACAGTTTCTGGTCGTCCGGGTTGAAGAAGTTGTAATCGGTGCGGTCCAGCTTCACATCGATGGTGCCGATCACGGTTTTCGTGCGGCGATCGGTGAGCACATTGTCGCCATCATAGGCGTCGGTGGGGCCGGACACGCTGCCATCGGCCACCTTGATCTCATAATCCTCCCATTCGCCGCTCTTGCGGCTGGACATCAGCAGCGTGCAGGCATCGCGGCCAAAGCTGTAGACATTGGGCCGATCAAGCAGCGCGGTTTCGCCATAGACCTTGCGAAACCCATCCTTGCCGTTCAGCAGCAGCCGCCATTCGCCGCTGCGGCTGCCATAATCCTCGCGCGCCACCGGCTCACCATCGGGGCCGATGATGAAATCCACCGTATCGGGCGTGCCGATCCTGGCCACCCTGCCGACGGCCCGATCCAGCCGCAGCTCCACCAGCGCCAGCACACCGTCCAGGGACGGAAAATGGATGGCCGGCACCACCAGCATGGGTTCCCCATCGCGGATCACGGCGCGCGGTGTGCCGGCGGCGACATTCATCGTCTTGTCGATGCCCGACATCAGCGGCTTCCAAGTCTTGCCCTTGGTCAGATCGAGCGCCAGCAGCAGATACCATTCGCGCTTTGGCCCCTGCAGCCCGATCACATCCGTGGTCTTGGAGATGGTGGTGACGACATGGTTGTTGCCCACCCACATCACATCGCGCACCTTGGCCTTTTCCGCCGGGGTGACCGACAGGATCTTGTTGTCGGCCACTGTGCGCACCTGCACCTGCGCGGATTTTTCATCGCCCATCACCGCGGCCCATCTGGTGCCATCGGGGGACAGTTCAATCGTGCTCAACGTGGGCAATTGCCCGAACAGGGTGACCGGTGGCGGGGCCGCCAATGCGCTGGAAGCCAGCAGCGCCATCGGCACTGCGCGCGCAATCACATGTGGCAGCCTGGCCATGCTTCGCCCCCCGCTATGTGACCCTGAAGCCCCAAACAAGCCGGGGCAGCGACCCCTGTCAACCGCGCAGCATGCGGATGATGCCGGAAAAATCGTCGCTGCCGAAGCCGTTGTTGACGAGCAATTGGTAGAGGCTTTCCGCCTGCCCGCCCATCGGCGTTGACGCGCCGGCGGTGGCGGCGGCCTGGGCGGCGAGCTTCAGATCCTTCAGCATCAGGGCGGCGGCAAATCCGCCGGCATAATCGCGGTTGGCCGGCGATGTCGGCACCGGGCCGGGCACCGGGCAGTAACTGGTCATGGACCAGCTTTGCCCGCTGGCCTTGCTGCTGATATCGAAGAAGGTCTGCGCCTCCAGGCCGAGTTTTTCGGCCAAAACAAAGGCTTCGGCGGTGGCGATCATGGTGGCGCCCAGGATCATGTTGTTGCAGATCTTCGCCGCCTGCCCCATGCCCGCCCCGCCGGCGTGGATGACCGCCTTGCCCATATTCACCAGGATCGGCTGCGCCGCCGCGAACGCCGCCGCCGGGCCACCGACCATGAAGGTGAGCGTACCGGCATCGGCCGCCGCGGTGCCGCCCGACACCGGCGCATCGACCATGGCGAGCCCGCGTGCCGCCGCCGCTTCACCGAGGCTGCGGGCGGTTTCGACGTCGATGGTGGAGCAATCGATCAGTACGGCATCGGCGCGCGCGGCGGCGAACAGCGTGGCTTCGTAAGCGGCGCGGACGTGGGTGCCGGCGGGCAGCATGGTGACGATGACGTCGGCCCCGTCTGCGGCTTCGCCCGCGCTGGCGGCCGCAGTGGCACCGCCGGCCGTCACCCGCGCCAGCGCATCGGCGGACAGATCGAAGGCGCGCACATCATGCCCGGCCTTGACCAGGTTGAGCGCCATGCCACCGCCCATGTTGCCGACGCCGATGAATGCGATGTGCATATGCTCCCCTCCCGCTTGCGGGAGGGGCTGGGGGTGGGTCTGCCCGCCCGGACCACTCTCGCTCTTGAAGAAACTCCCACCCCCGGCCCCTCCCGCAAGCGGGAGGGGAGAGCTTAGGCGCCGGTGAAATTCCCCGGGCGCTTTTCCACGAACGCCGCCATGCCTTCCTTCTGGTCGGCGCTGCCGAACAGGCCGTGGAACAGGCGGCGTTCGAAGCGGACGCCCTCTTTCAGGCTCATTTCGAACGCCGCGTCGATTTCTTCCTTCACCGCGATGCTGGCGAGCGGTGCCATGGCGGCGATGCTGGCGGCGAGCTTCAGCGCTTCATCGAGCAGGGTTTCGGTGGGCACGACGCGGGCGACCAGGCCTGAGCGTTCCGCCTCAGCCGCATCCATCATGCGGCCGGTGAGGCACATTTCCATCGCCTTGGCCTTGCCGATGGCGCGCACCAGCCGCTGCGATCCGCCCATGCCCGGCGTGACGCCCAGCTTGATTTCGGGCTGGCCGAACTTGGCGTTTTCGCCCGCGATGATGATATCGGCCATCATTGCCAGTTCACAGCCGCCGCCGAGCGCAAAGCCGCTGACCGCCGCGATCCACGGCTTGCGGGTGGCGGTCACATGGTCATAGCCGGCGAAGAAATTGCCGCCGTACATTTGCGCGAAGCTTTGCCCGGACATTTCCTTGATATCGGCTCCGGCGGCGAAGGCCTTTTCGCTGCCGGTGATGACCAGGCAACGCTGCGACGCATCTTCATCATAGGCCGCAAACGCCGCGATCAGATCGGCCAGCACCTGGCTGTTCAGCGCATTCAGCGCCTGCGGGCGGTTGAGGCGGACGAGGGTGACGGCGCCGTGCTGTTCGATCAGGAGGGTTTCGTAGGTCATATCTCACTCCAACTCCCTCCCCCTTGCGGGGAGGGCGTTTGTTAACCCATCGTCGGAATGACAAAGGCACTGCCGGCATCCATACTGCCATCCGGCCAGCGGCCCGTCACCGTCTTGCGCTTGGTCCAGAATTGCACGCCTTCCATGCCGTGCTGGCCGATGTCGCCGAAAGCGCTGCGCTTCCAGCCGCCGAAGCTGTGATAGGCGACCGGCACCGGGATCGGCACGTTCACCCCGACCATGCCGACATTCACCCGCGCCGCGAATTCGCGCGCCGCGTGGCCGTTGCGGGTGAAGATGGCGACGCCATTGCCATATTGATGCTGGCTGGGCAGCGCGAGCGCGGCTTCGAAATCGGCGGCGCGCACGATCTGCAAGACGGGTCCGAAAATCTCCTCGCGATAGCTTTGCATCGACGGCGTGACATGATCGAACAGCGTCGGCCCGACGAAGAAGCCGCCTTCATGGCCCTGCAAGGTGAAGCCGCGGCCATCGACGACCAGCTCGGCGCCTTCATCAACGCCCATCTGGATATAATTCTCGATCTTCGCCTTGTGCGCCGCGGTCACCACCGGGCCGTAATCGGCTTCCGGATCGGTGCTGGTGCCCAGCCGCAATTTGGCGATCGCCGGCAGCAGCTTGGCGCGCAGCGCATTGGCGGTGTCTTCGCCCACCGGCACCACCACCGGCAGTGCCATGCAGCGTTCCCCGGCGCTGCCGAACGCCGCGCCAGCCAGATCGCGCACCACCGCATCAAGATCGGCATCGGGCATCACCACGGCGTGATTCTTCGCGCCGCCCATCGCCTGCACCCGCTTGCCGCGCGCGCAGCCCTGGCCATGGATATATTCGGCGACATCCGATGAGCCGACAAAGCTGATCGCGGCGATATCCGGGTGGGCGATGATGGCGTCCACCATTTCCTTGTCGCCGTTCACCACGCTGAAAATGCCGTCGGGAAGGCCAGCGCGGCGGAACAGATCGCCGAGCATGTGCGGCAGCGTGGGATCGCGTTCCGATGGCTTCAGGATGAAGGCATTGCCGGTGACGATGGCGACGCCAGCCATCCACATCGGGATCATCGCCGGGAAATTGAACGGGGTGATGCCCGCGCCGATGCCGATGGGCTGGCGAAACGCCGTGATGTCGATGCCGGGGCCGGCGCCGTGGCTGTATTCGCCCTTCATCACATGCGGGATGCCGCAGCAGAATTCGATCACCTCCAGCCCGCGCTGGATATCGCCCCTGGAATCGGCAATCACCTTGCCATGTTCGGAGGACAGCACGCGGGCCAGTTCGTCCATTTCGGCTTCGACCAGCGCCTTGAAGGCGAACATCACCCGCGCGCGGCGCTGCGGGTTGGTCGCGGCCCAGGCTGGCTGGGCGGCGCGGGCTGCTGCCACGGCGTGCTCCAGCAGATCGGCGCCGGCCAGCCGGACCTCGGCCTGTATTGTGCCGTTGTTGGGATCAAACACCGGGCTGGTGCGGGTGCCGTGGCTGACGCTGCGGCCGGCGATATGGTGATCGATGATGCGCATGACCGTGCCTTACGCCGCCAGGCGCAAGCTCGCCACCCACAGATGCATCAGTGCAGGCATCCGTCGGCAACGGCCTGACGGCAATGTTCGGCGCCGGTTTCCACCTGCAAGGTCGCATGGCCGATATCAAAGCGGTGGTGCAGCGCGTGGGCGATGTTGGCCAGCGCCTCGTCACCCGGATGGCCGCCCGGCATCACCAGATGCGCCGTCAGCACCGCGCCCGTCGTGCCCTGCGGCCAGATATGCAGATCATGCACCGCCGCCACCCCGGTCAGCCCGCCCAGCCATTCGTGCACCGCCTGCGGATCAATGCCCGGCGGCACCGCATCCAGCGCCAGTGCGGTCGATTCCTTCAACAACCCCCAGGTGCCGCGCAGGATCACCGCCGCCACCGCCAGCCCGAGCAGCGGATCGACGAAGCTCCATCCGGTCTGGCGGATCACCAGGCCGCCGATCACCACCGCCGCCGACACGCCGGCATCGGCCAGCATGTGCAGATAAGCACCGCGGATGTTCACATCGCCCCCACCTGGACCTGATTTCCGGCCGCGCATGAACAGCAAGGCCGTGCCGCTGTTCACGATGATGCCGATGCCCGCGACGATCATCACCACATCGCCCGACACCGGCAGCGGATCGAACAACCGGTGGATGGATTCAAACGCGATGCCGCCGCACGCCGCCACCAGGATCAGCGCATTGGCCAGCGCCGCCAATATGGGCGAGCGGGTCAGGCCCCAGGTGAAGCGTGGGGACGGCGCCCGCCGCGCCAGCGCCAGCCCGCCCCAGGCGATCAGCAGGCCCGCAACGTCCGACAGATTGTGGCCGGCATCGGCCAGCAAGGCCATGGATTCATACCAGAGGCCGGCGGTGGCCTCGATGGCGACATAGGCCAGATTGAGCGCCACCCCGATGGCAAAGGCGCGGCCGAAATCCACAGGCGCGTGGGTATGGCCGTGGCCACGATGATCATGGCCGCCCAGTGGATGGCTGTGGGCGTGGCTGTGCATGCGGGTGGTTGTACGGGCGGGGTGTGGGCGAGTCGAGTGGGGGGAATGGCCGTGCAGCGGCATTGCCCGTGCCGCCGGGCTTCTGTCAGATGCCGCACATCCAATACAGGCCGCAATTATCTGATTTTGTTCACTTTATCGACACGATCCATGAATTCATTGAAAGATCCCACAACAAGATCCCGCAATTCCGATGTCAGATCCGCTTCACCCAACTGGGGCGGAAGTATGTAACCGCTCGATGCTTTTATAATGATCTTCTTCTCTACCAAAGACACCAATTTACGCCGAACTGTTTCCCGAGGGATATGCAGATTCGACACAATGTCTTTCACGGAGACGCCAATACGTTCACTTTCAGGCAAGGCATTTTCTTCATAGCCATAGATTTTGGCTTCGTCTCGGTTGTTCAAGACAGATTTCATATTTCGAGATGCAATAAAACAACTTATGATAATTTCATCATTGTCGATATCAAGACTTGTTCGGGCCTTGTTCACAAAATTGCAGAAAATTTCGGTAAAGAACAAAGCTGAAAGACGGGTTGGAAGCCGATTGACTTTTGGGTTTGCCATTTCATCCTTGCCCCGAATATATGGTCTTGTGACTGAACGATCCTGTTGCCGTTTCTGTCTTTATCAGAGAATTTGCTTTTGCAAATTCCCGAAACAACAGCATCGAACGGCCTTGAATCTCGGCCAGATCAACAGCGATAAGCGCATGGGATGTCCATATCGATTTGATCAATCAATCATTATTCTTGCCGCAAGCTGCAACTGATCACGTGATTTCCCCTGCTGTTCCAAAACAGCCACGGATTGTATCGGGCAATATCAACTGCTGCATCTATGCCTGTGGCGCGGACCGGACCATGAAGCCCCTGCCATTGCCCTTTTCCAGGAAACACCTGCCCCGAACACCATTTGTCCAACAATTCCAAATCCCGAGGGCAACCAGAATTACAACAACGATGCCCAAACGCACTCCCAGATAGAACCTCATGCGGTCGTAATTGCGCTGTCCTGCTGCGCGTTTCCGGGTCCGTGGCTCGCCGAGGGCCCGACCATCGACGATACCGGCGCAACGCCGATGCTCGGCGGCCGCGGCCGTGATCAAGGCGTCCCGAGCCTGAATTCGCGACCGCGCGCTCGCGGTTGGATCGATGATCGCCCGCCGATTGACGGCGCTCGAGCGTTTTCCGATCAAGTTGGGTCGCCGGCACGGCGGCGGATTTGGTTCAGGGCCCAAGGAATCTTCGGGAGCGAGGCGGGCGCGTTGCCCTTTGCATCCTAACCGACGAGGGACGCCGCCCTGGGCCAAAGACGCCCCGCCCCGAAGGGGTCGCCCGATAGGGCGATGACGCCGATCCAACTTGGTCGGAAAACGCTCTAACCGGTGCGCCGCGGCGTCTTCAAGGTTCGATCGCCATCGCGCCCGGCCGGCGCGGATCCGTTCCGCCCAGAAACACGCCCTTCTCGATCATGATCGATTGGGCGCTGCCCATTGTCTCGTCACGTTCGACCGGATGGCCCATGGCCTCGAGCAGCCGCACCGTATCGGGATTGAAATTGGGTTCCACCCTCAGGCTGTTGCTGGCGCTCTGGAAGATGCGCGGCTGGTGGGTCGCTTCGGCAATGTTCAGGCCGTGATCGACCACATTCACGACGATCTGGACCACAGTGGTAATGATCGTGCTTCCGCCCGGCGTGCCAGTGACCAGCCAGGGCTTGCCGTCCTTGAAGACCAAGGTCGGCATCATGGTGGACAACATGCGCTTGCCCGGCTGCATGCCATTGAGCGGCGGCCGCTCACCCGTCGCGCGCACCCGCCACGCCTCTTCGTGGCTGAAATTGTTCATCTGGTTGTTCAGCAGCACGCCCGTGCCGGCAATCATCACGCCAGAGCCGAAGTCCGAGCCGAGCGTGTAGGTGGTCGACACCACATTGCCATCCTTGTCGGCCACGGAGAAATGGGTGGTCGACGGGCTTTCGAACTGCGTCGGATCACCAGCCGGCAGGTCGCGCATCGGCCGCGCGCGGGCCGGATCGATCATGCTGGCGCGTTGGGCGGCATAGTCCTTGGAAATGAAGCCCTGCACCGGGGCCTTCACAAAGGCCGTATCGCCCAAGACCCGGTAGCGGTCGACATACCCCAATTTCATCGCCTCGGCCATGACATGCAGCGCGGCCGCGGAATTGGCGCCCATGGCCTTGATGTCGAAATGTTCGAGTATATTGAGGATGTTGAGAAGCGTGGCACCGCCCGCGCTGGCCGGCGGCATCGTCAGGATCCTGTGGCCACGGTAAAGGCCTTCCAGCGGCGCCCGCTCCACCGGGCGATAGGCTGCAAGATCGGCCTCGGTGATCAGGCCACCGTTGGCCTGCATGTCGGCGGCAAATTTGCGGGCCACCTCACCCTTGTAGAAGCCGTCGGCGCCCTTTCTGGCGATGATGTCCAGTGTGTTGGCGAGGTCTGGCTGCCGCAACAGCTCGTCCTTGGCATAAGCGGCGCCATCGGCCTTGTAATAGGCGGCCAGCGCGGCCTTGCTCTTGCTCAGCCGCTGCCGACCCCAATCGAACACGAACGCTTCGTCAGCGCTCAACCGCACGCCATCACGGGCCAGTGCCACCGCCGGCGCCACCAGCCGCGCCCACGGCAGCAAGCCCCATTTGCGATGCGCCTCGGCAAGCCCGGCGACCGTGCCCGGCACCGCCGGTGCCAGATAGCCATAGCTGGCTTCGGCGCGCTCCTTGCCGGCCGCATCCACAAACTGGTCGATCGTGGCACGGGAGGGTGCGACACCACGGAAATCAAGCACGCGTGTCTGCCCGGCCTTGGCGTCGTAAACGATCATGAAGCCATCGCCGCCAATATTGCCGGCGCGCGGCAACGTGACCGCCAGGGCAAAGCCCACCGCCACCGCAGCATCCACGGCGTTGCCGCCGTCGCGCAGGATCTTCGCTCCCACGTCGCTGGCGATGCTGTTCTGGCTGACGATCATGCCCCTGGTCCCGATCGTCGGCGAATGAATAGACGGATATTCCAGCAGGCTGCGCGATTGGGCGGCCAATGGCGCCGGCAGCACCAGTACCAGCGATAGAATCAAGGCGAGCAGGCGGCGAAGGATCATCCTGGTTTTCCTGTCAGTCATCCTGGTGGACGGCGGCTGCGGCGGGCGACCGGCGGCCGTCCTGCCCACCGGGCCTTGATCTGCGCCAGCCGGGTCGGCTCCACGCGGGCACCACGCGCGACCACGATGCTGCGTGACGTATCCGTCATGTGCAGGCCCGGTGGCGGCGCCCCTTGCTGCCGCCGGATGGGCAGCAAGGGGACCGTGCCCGCGATCGGGTCAGGCCTTAAAAGTCCTTGCCGATCTGGAGATAGATGAAGCGGCCGATCGGATCATGCAATCCACCAAGGAAGCCGAAATTGTTCGATGCCAGTGGCGGTGCCTGGTCGAACAGGTTGCGGGCCCCCACCCGGAAGCGCGTGTCCTTCAATGCACCCCAGCTGTCGGCGGTCCGATACTGAACAAAGGCATTGACCGTGGTGTAGCTGGCGATTTCCCAGAATTGACCATCGACCAGCGCGGTGCCGGTATCGGAGACCGGGCTGACATAGTTGACCAGTATGTTGGCGCTGACCGGGCCCGACCGCCAGTTGATGTTGGCGGAGTAACGCCAGCGCGGGTTGCCGTTCAGCCGCACCTGATCGCCTGCCAAGGGAATATTGATGCCCGTGCCCAACTGACCGGCGGCATTGGCCGCCAGCAGCGCGGCCTGCACATCCGATGGCGACTGGAACAATTTGTTCAGGCGCGACGCGGCCAGATCAATGTTGAACCGGCCCAGCGGGGTTTTCGGCAGGTCGACACTCATCATCAGATCGTAACCGCTCAACGTGCGCGGGCCGAGATTGAAGTAATCATCCTTCACGAACTGAAGGTCGCCAACCACCTGGCCGGCAATCGGGGCAAGGCGCACCACGTTGGGGTTGCTGCTGCCCTGCTGGCGCAACAGCAGGTCGAACAGGATCTGGTTCTGCGCACCTTGCAGGCCGATCACGCCATTGCTCTTCAATTGCCAGTAATCGGCGGTGAAGGTGATGCTGCGCACCGGCTGGAAGATGAGCCCGGCCGACAGATTCTGCGAATATTCCGGTTTCAGGCGCTGGTTGCCCGCGCGCTCTTCCAACGTGCCAAGTCCCGTGCAAGCGGTGTTGTTCAGCCGGCAGGCTGCCCAGTCCGTGCGCGTGTTGGAAACCTGGGTGCCCGCGCTGTAGAACTGCGCCAGGTTGGGCGCGCGGAAGCTTTGCGACCAGGCGCCACGCACCGAAACGCCTTTCAACACTTCCCAGATTCCGGCAACCTTCGAACGCAGCACATTGCCGAAATCCGAATAATATTCGTCGCGGCTGGCCAACTGCAGATCCAGGCTGCGCACCAGCGGGATGTTCATGTCCTCCGAAACCACGGGGACGGCCAACTCAAGATAGGCTGAAGCGACATTGCGGCCCGCCGAGACGTCCGGCGCCGGGCTGGCACCCATGACGTCGGTGCCATAGATGATGCCCGTCACGCTGTCCCTGTAGGTGATGCTGCCATCAAGACGCTTGTCGCGATCGTCGCTGTAGGTTTCGCGCCTGAATTCGACACCGGCCGCCATGCCGACATTCCCACCGGGCAACGAGAACAGGCGTGGGTTGCTGATGCGGAAGTCGCCGGTCAACAGGCTCGTCTCGCTGACGCGGGCGACGTTGACGAGGAAACTGCGGATGGTGGCCTGGCTGTTGGGCGTAGCGTCACCGATCGAGAAATTGGTCTGGTTGCCACCATTGAACGGGTTGTAGGCGTCCGGCGTGGAGAGCGCCAAGGCGTTCTGGAACAGCGTGTTGGAAATGGCGTTGCGCGTTTCATCCTTGGTGCGCGCCCAGGAATAACTGATCGCCGAATCCCACTTGAACCCGCCAAACTGGCCGCGCAGCCCCATCAGGGAACGAATGGAATCGTCGGACACCGTGAACGTGCGTGGCCCCGTATCGACGGGGCGATAGGTGGTGATGCGCAAGGGCAGACCCGTGGTCGGCACGCCGGTCAGATTGGCGAGACGGTTGGGATTGGCGGCCGTGCCAAAGGTCGTCGGGCCAAAGGGGTTGTAATAGTTGCTGGCCGGCACGGATATGGGCGCGCTGGAAATGGGCGCCGACTGCTCACGCTGCCCGGTCAGTTGCGCGCGATAATAGCCCAGTTCGGAGAACAGCTCGACCGCGCCCAGATCCTGCGTGAAGCTGGCGAAGAAATTGAGCCTGTGAAGCCCGCCGCGGGCCGTGCGATCAGGGTTCTCATCGTACCGCAGAACGCGGCTGGTGGTGCCCGTGATGGTGCCACTGCGCACGCACAAGTTGGTGTTGATGGGTGTGCTGGAACAGCCGGCAGCCGTGTTGGCGACAGGCTGGATGTTGAACACGCCGCTGGTCGTCAGCGCCGTGCTACCCTGGCGCACGGTCGTGACCGGAATGGTGGTGAAGCTGCCCCACGGTGAGGCGGTCGAACGGTTGTCGAACGCGGTGTCATTCTCCCACGGCGTGCCCACCAGCCCGGCCCGATGGTCTTCACTTGCCGAAAAGGCGCGCTCGCTGGCGAACAACGGGGTGCGGCGCGTGTAGCTGCCGAACACGACAAGTCGGCCACCCGATTTGGTTTTCAGGCCGCCTTTCGCCGACAAGGTGAACTCGTCCGTACCGTCGGCAAAGCCATAGCGCGCGTCTGCCCGCAGACCCTCGTACCGGTTGTCCAGCGTCAAGTTGACAACGCCGGCCACCGCATCGGCGCCATAGATGGCCGCAGCGCCATCACGGAGGATTTCAACCTGTCGGGTGGCACCGAGCGGGATCGCATTGGTGTTGACGGTTTGGACCGGAACGAAATTCTCGGTTTGCGTCCCCGGTGTGACATTCATGCGGCGACCGTTGAGCAGCACAAGCGTGTTGCCGGTTCCGACACTGCGCAGGTTGATCGAGGCATTGTCGCCGCGCGCGTCGTTCAAGTTGCCGGTGGTGCGCGATTCCTGGAAGTTGACGTCGCCCGCCTGCGGGATCGAACGGAAGAGATCATCCCCGTTGACACTGCCCGTCGCCTCGATGCGCTCGCTGTCCAGCACGGTGACCGGCAATGCGCCCGTGGTTTTCGCGCCCAGAATGCGCGTGCCGACGACAACCAGCTCTTCGGCCGCCGTTTCGGCCTTTGCAGCCGTTGCTTGCGCCAGCGCCGCACCTGGCACACACAAACACGCAGCACCGAGCAGCAGCGCCAGCTTCTGGCGCTCAGAGATGTTCAACATTTTCCCCCCCATTTTGCAATTTTGCTGCGTCCCTAGTTGCCCGTGCGCGACGCATCAAGTCCAAGCTCAAACGCTCCAACAATTTTCGGCATGCCATAGCCAATACCCATGCGCTGCGGGCCGCTTTGGCAAAGCCGGCGGCCTTTACCTGAAGATCCGCGATGGCGGCCACCATCTTGCGCGCCAGCCACGGTCGGCAGCTTGGCCTTGATGCCGGCAAGGTGGCCATTCAACAGTTGCCGAACAATCTTCACGTCCGGCGGGTCGTTCACGCCGCCGTTGCCAACCCGGTGCTCGATCGCCAGCGTCATGCCGGCCTCCCGCCTGCGCCGTGCGGCTCGCCGCGCGCTGGTCCGGTTCGGCAGCAGGGCCAGCAGGTTGCGCCTGCAGCGCCATGTTAAGACCGGTTTCTGTGTGGTTACCAATCTGTCAATTGCAATCTTGCAAAGCTACTGGCACAAGCAACCGGTTCGAATGCGTCGGCAAAGTGGAACTTACTGGCAACCGCGCGGTATTACTTTTGGATCAAGAAGGACTCAGGATTTCATGGCCAGCGTGATCATTGCAGACGACCATCCTCTCATGCTTGCCGGGATCGAAACCGTATTGACCGCGGCGGGGCATCAGATTGCCGCGAAGGCACATAGTGGTGAAGCAGCGCTGGCAATTGAAGGCGGCGATTTGTTTCTTGTCGATCTGAAGATGTCTGGCGGGTCCGGGCTGGATGTGCTGCGGGCCCTGCGCGAGCGCGGCGATCCGCGGCCCTTGATCCTGCTGACCGCGGCAATCGACACGCCGTCCTTGCGCGAAGCGCTGAGCCTTGGGATCAACGGCGTGGTGATGAAGGCCAGTCCGCTGGCGCAACTGTTGCTGTGCATCGATCAGGTGTTGGCCGCGCAGCGGTGGCTGGACCCCAGCCTGATCGATCAGGTCATGGCCGCCAAGGCAACGACGCCGGAAAACATGCTGACCAACTTGTCGACGCGCGATCAATCGATCGTGCGGCTGGTGGTGTCGGGCCTGCGCAACCGCGACATCGGCGAGCGGCTGTCGATGACGGAGGGCAATGTGAAGGTCACACTGCACCGCATCTATGAACGGCTGGGGGTCGCCAATCGGGTCGAACTGGCGATGATGGCCCGCGATGCGATGGATGCGATGACGATTTCTGGCTGACGCCGCAACCAGCGTCCCGTCACCGCCTACCCCCTTCGTCCCGGCTTCAGCGCGTGGCCGGCGCAAACAGCCGCTGCACGTCGGCCTGCTCTTCCACGGTCTGCACCAGGCGGGGCACCAGCTTCATGTCGGGCGCCGCCTGTTCAAACGCATAACCATAGGCCAGCAGCCGCGCTTCGCTCCACGCCGCGCCGATGAACGACAGGCCCACCGGCAGCCCGCGCACCCCGCCCATCGGCACGGTGAGGTGCGGATAGCCCGCAACAGCGGCCAGACCGCCGGCCCCGCCACCGGGCGATTGATCGGCGTTGACCGGATCGATGAACCAGGCCGGCGCGGTGGTGGGCGCCACCAGCACCGTCACCTTCGCTTCAGCGAGCATCTTGTCGATGCCCTCCTTGCCGGCCAGCCGCAGCGACGTTTCACGCGCCTTCAGATAATCGGGATCGGCCAGCCCCTTGGTGGCTTGCGCCTTTTCGAACGTGTCCTGCCCGAACAGCCCGAGTTCGGCAGCGGCATTGGCCTTGTTGAAGGCGATCAGATCGGCCAGCGTGCGCGCCGTCACCGTGGCCGGGGTCGAGGCCAGATAGGCGTTCAGATCGGCCTTCAACTCGGTCAAGAGCACCTGAAATTCATTCCCGCCGATCTCGCGCCGGTTCGGCCCGGTGGTGATGTCCACCAGCACGGCCCCTTGCGCCTTCAGCACGGCCAGCGCGGCTTCGAAACGGGCATCCACGCCGGCGTGCCAGCCGGTGGCCCAGCGCAGCACGCCGATGCGCGCGCCCTTCAACGCATCGGGGCGCAGCGCCGCGACATAGTCGGTCTTGCGGGCGTCCGCTTCACGCGTGGCAGGATCGGCAGGATCGCTGCCGGCCAGCACGGTCAGCAGGCGGGCGGCGGTGGCGACATCGCGCGTCATCGGCCCGGCGGTATCCTGGCTGTGGCTGATCGGCACGACATGCGTGCGGCTGACCAGGCCCACGGTGGGCTTCAGGCCGACAATGCCGTTCATCGCGGCCGGGCAGGTGATGCTGCCATCGGTTTCGGTGCCGATGGCGGCATCGACCAACTGCGCCGCCACGGCTGCACCGCTGCCCGACGAGGAGCCGCAGGTGTTGCGCGACAGCGCATACGGGTTGCGCGTCTGCCCGCCGACCGCGCTCCACCCCGAAATCGAGGCATCGGCGCGGATATTCGCCCATTCCGACAAATTGGTCTTGCCGAGCATGACGGCGCCGGCGGCGCGCAGCCGGGCCGCAAGCGGGGCGTCGCGCCCCGTCACATTGTCTTTCAGCGCCAGGCTGCCCGCGGTGGTCGGCAAGCTGCCCGCCATGTCGATATTGTCCTTCAACAAGATCGGCAGGCCATGCAGCGCCCCGCGCGGGCTGCGGCTGAGATCCAGCGCACGCGCCTGTGCCAGCGCGGCCGGATCGATGGCGATCACCGCGTTCAGCCGGGGATTATAGGCCCGGATGCGGGCGATGGCGGCGGCGGCGTTCGCTTCGGCCACGCCCACCCGCGGTGGCGCGGTGGCTGGCACGGCCGGCTGCGCTGTTGCCGGCAGTGCCAGCATGGCCGCCGCTGTGGCCATAAGAATCCGCATGAATCTTGCCCCCATGATGATGTGATCGAAAAAGCTGCGCATTCTCTTGCCACCGTGGGCCTGATTTGCAACTGCAAGACGTGAAAGGGGATACGGGCGTGGCCGCGGCAGAGACGGGCAGGACGAAGCCGAGCAGCGAAGACGGGCGCGCAGCACCGTCCAGGCCGCCACGCGGTTCCGAGGTCGATCTGGCGGCGCGCATCGCCGCGCTGGAACAGGCCCGCGCCGTTGCCGAAGCCGCCAACCAGGCCAAGACCCGGTTCCTGATGGGCCTGAGCCACGAAATCCGCACGCCGCTCAACGCCATCCACGGCTATGCGCAGTTGCTCGAACGCGGCGCCGCACTGTCGCCGGCCGAAGCCGGCCGCATCATCCGCCGATCGTCGGAGCATCTGGCCGATCTGGTCGAAGGCCTGCTCGATATCAGCCGCATTGAATCGGGCGTGCTCAAGCTCAACCGCGAAACCGTGGCGCTCAGGGCCCTGCTGGAACAGGTGGCGGCGATGTTCCGCATCGAAGCGGGCAACAAGGGGCTGGATTTCAATTACAAACCGGCCGCCAATCTGCCGACCTGGGTGCTGGCCGACGAACGGCGGCTGCGCCAGGTGCTGATCAACCTGCTGTCGAACGCCATCAAATACACGCCGGCCGGCAGTGTCACCCTGTCCGTGCGCTATCGATCGATGGTGGCGGAATTCGAAGTGGCGGATACCGGCATCGGCATAGCGCCCGAAGATGCCGAACGGATTTTCCAGCCGTTCGACCGTGGCGGCGGCCGCGCGGCCGGGGTGGCGCCGGGCATCGGCCTGGGGCTGGCACTGTCGCGCATGCTGGCCCACGTGATGGGCGGCGACATTTCGGTGAAGGCCGCGCCCGGCGGCGGCAGCATCTTCGTGCTGAAACTGCTGTTGCCGCAGCCCAATGCCCAACCCGAAGCCGAAGCGCAGGGCCTGCCCATCGGCTATGAAGGCCGGCCGCGCACCATCCTGGCCATCGATGATGATCCGGGCCAACTGGCGCTGTGGCAGGAACTGCTGCGGCCGATCGGTTTCAATCTCTTTGTTGCCGGATCGGGCGGCGCGGGCCTGTCGCTGGCCGAACTGGGCAAGCCGGATGTGGTGCTGCTCGATGTGTCGATGCCGGGCCTCAGCGGTTGGGATGTGGCCCGGCGGCTGCGCGAACGCTTTGGCCGCAATCTCGTGATCCTGATGGTTTCGGGCAATGCCAGCGAACTGGTCGGCGCGGTGGGGGACGGGCTGCACGACGGGTTTGTGTTGAAGCCGGTGGATCAGCAGCAGTTGTTCGCCATGCTGCGCCGCCATCTCGGGCTGGTGTGGCGGCACGAGGCGGCGGCGGCGGCACCAATCGCCAGCCAGATGCTGCCGGCCGCGGCCAAGGCGTATCTCATCGAATTGGCACGGTTGGCGCGCACCGGCCGGGTGCGCGACCTGTCGGCCAGCCTCGCCCAGCTTGCCGCTGCCGTGCCGCAAGCCGCCGCGCTGGTGGCACGCTTGACGACGGTGCTGGATGACTATGATCTGGCGACATTCCAGAAGCTGCTCGCCGAACAGCAGGCCGATGGCGCGCCAGAGGGGCCAGAGGGAGACCCGATATCATGACCGAAACCGCCCATGCGACCATCCTGGTGGTGGATGATGCGCCCGATTCGCTGCGCTTTCTCACCGACGCCCTGGAAGGCGAAGCCTATGGCGTGCGCATCGCCCGCGATGGTGCGGCGGCGCTGGATTCCCTGCGCGCCGAATTGCCCGATCTGGTGCTGATGGACGCGGTGATGCCCGGCATCGACGGCTTTGAAACCACGCGGCGCATCAAGGCCGATCCGGCGCTGGCGCGGGTGCCGGTGATCTTCATGACCGGCCTGTCGGAAACCGAACATGTGCTGGAAGGTCTGGCCGCCGGTGGCGTGGATTATGTGAAGAAGCCGATCGTGCTGGCCGAATTGCTGGCACGGCTGCGCGTGCATCTGGGCAACGCCCGCATCGCGGCGGGCGCACAGGGCGCGCTCGATGCCAGCAACCGGCCGTTGGTGGCGCTGGACAGTGCCGGGCGCATCCTGTGGACAACGCCGCGCAGTGCCGACATCCTGGCCCAGCGCTTTGGCGCCGCCGCCGGTGATCAACTGGCCCCGGCGCTGGTGGCGCAATTGTCGCGGCTGGGCGATGGCGAAGGCCGGGTGAAGCATGATTTCGCCGGCGGCCGCGTGGAGTTTGCCGCGGTGGCAACTGTCGGCGAAGAGCGGCATTTCCGGGTGACGGAGACGCTGGAAGGCGCCGAAGAACGCCTGCTGGCGCAGCGCCACGGCCTGACCGAGCGCGAGGCCGAAGTGCTGTTGTGGATCAGCCGCGGCAAGGCCAATCGCGAAATCTCGGAGATCCTGGGCATCAGCCCGCGAACGGTGAACAAGCATCTGGAACAGATTTTCGAGAAGATGGGCATCGAGAACCGCGCATCGGCGGCCGCTGCGGCGGTGAAAACCCTGTCGCAATAAGGCCGCGATCCGCGCGCGCCATATCGGGTCCAGGAATGCCCGGCCACCTGGCACCGCCGCGCCGCAGGCGTGAAATCCGCCGCTGTTGTGCAGTTCTGCGGCCTGATTCGTCGAAGTGATCGGCGGGCGATCAGCGGGTGATTCGGCCGATTCGGGCGGGCTGACCGGAGGCAAACGGCTTTGCTGGCCGATTTTCGTCCGTCGCCTGCTGTTCATCGCGGCTGGGCCAAAATTTTTTCAACCCTGCAAAGCCGCAGAAATTTACAATTTTTTCAGCGCGTTCGCGCCCGCCAAACGCCTGGCGGAAACGCTGGAACCCGCCCCTCGATCCAAAGGACTTTTCAATTTAATGCATTGAAATAGCAGCAATATTTTCATTTCAGAGAAATATATACGTGAATTACCGGCCCGTAAATTTCAATGCACAAGTCATTGCATGCAAAAGCGCCAACAGGCGTAAACAGCATCCGTAAATACGTGCTAAATTGCTTTAATAATAGTGATCATACATGAAAACAGGTCATATTTCGTCAACCATTATGGATGTTGTTCATTCCAAATTGGCTGTTTATCCGTAGTTCTGGGATACCGGCCGGAGGAAGCAGAGGTTTTCATCCGACCGGCGTCAACGGTGATCCCTCCGGGGCGAAGTTGTTCGTGCCGGGATCTTGCAATCGGCTGCGGCCGCAACAATGGGAACTTAACGATGATGAAGGTCCTCAACAATCTGAAGAACAACAAGTCCGGCGCTTCGGCGGCCGAATATGCCCTGATCGTGGCCGTGCTCGGCGGCTTCGTGGTTGGCGGCGCCAGCCTGTTTGGCCAGAGCCTGACCGACACGATGGCGCAAACCGGCGGCGCACTGGAAGGCGAGTCCGACGCCACCTTCGAATCGAAGGCTGCGACCAAGTAATGACACTGATCGGGGCAGCTGCTGTGCTGCCCCGATCATGGTTACTGTGCTTTGGTCGTAGCCCGGCTTTCTTGACTGATCACTTTGCACGAAGAATCTGAACCACACCACAAGAGCCCGTCCTTTGTATGGACCGACCAGGGTGCGTTTCTTGACGGCGGCAGATCCCGCCGAGGGCTGAGGTTTCGGACAGCGACATCCTGACCCGGCAGTACCGGGTGAACAATGTCGACTGCGGCAGCCATGGTTCCCACCACCGCATGCCGGCTTCGATGGTCACGGCCAGCCCGTGTGGAGCATGCAGCCTGATGCGTCGGTCTTCCATCATCATGTTGATTGCCGCCCTGGTGCTGGGCCTGGTTGCCGTGCTGTTCGCGCGCAGCTTCCTGGGCGGGGCCAGGCGAGCCGGCAGCGAGCGCGCCGCCCTGCGCACCGTTCCGACCGTGGTGGCCGCAGGCGACATCAATTTCGGTGAGAAGATCACCCCCGACATGCTGAAGATCGTGCAATGGCCGGCCGACACGCTGCCCGTTGGCAGTTTCCAGCGCATCGACGAACTGACCAGCGGTGAAGGCCGCACCGCCATGCGCCCGATCATCACCAACGAAATCCTTACGCAGCAATCCCTGGCCATCGGCGCCAACCGGTTGTCGACCGCGCCGCTGCTGAACCCGGCGATGCGCGCCGTGGCGGTGCCGGTGACCGAAATCGCCGGGGTCGGCGGCCTTATCTACCCTGGCGACCGCGTCGATGTGTTCTTCACGCGCCAGCCCGAAGAGGCGCAGCCTTATGTCGAGTTGCTGATGCAGGGGGTGCGCGTGCTCGCTGTCGGCCTTGACATGAATGTCGGCAAGGACAAGCCGGGCGTCGTCAAATCAGCCACATTGGAAGTGTCGCCGTTGCAGGCGCAAAAGCTCACCCTGGCCAATACGGTCGGCCAGCTCAGTCTGGCGCTGCGCCATTTCAGCGATGAAGCCCGGGTGCGCTTGCAGACAGGCCAGGTCATGGACCTGAACGACGGCACCGTGACCCGCCTGGTGCGCAAGCCGACAACCGGTGGATCGTCCTCCAGTTCCGGCGGCAGCGGCGCGGCAGCAGCGCCGGCGCAAAAAGGCGTTACCGTTATCCGCGGCGCCACCAGCAAATTCGAACCGGTGATCGGCCCATGATGCAGATGACGTTTCGCTCCATCTTGATGGTTCCTGCCATGCTGGTCGCGATACCGGCGATGGCGCAGGCGCTGGCCAGTCGGGGGGGAGGCATCCAGCCGGTGGCCAGCTTTGAAGCGCGCACCGGGCTGGCGCTGACCCTGCCGATCAACAAATCGCAATCGCTGCGGGTGCCGCGGCCGTTTGCCCGCATTGCCATCGGCAATCCCAAGATCGCCGATGTGACGCCGGTGACCGACAATGTCGCCTATCTGATCGGCATTGCCATCGGCACCACCAACCTGACCTTGTATGACAAGGCTGGCGCAGTGATCGCAGTGGTCGATGTGGCGGTGGTGCCCGATGCGCAGGGCCTGAAGCAGAAATTGGCCGACATCCTGCCGACCGAAAGCCTGGGCGTGCAATCGGCCAATGATGCGCTGGTGCTGCAAGGCACCGCCAGCAGCGCCGTTGCCGTGCAACGCGCCATCACGCTGGCCGAGGCCTATGCGCCCGGCAAGGTGATCAACATGATGAGCGTCGGCAGCGCCCAGCAGATCCTGCTGGAAGTGCGCTTTTCCGAAATGCAGCGCGGCACCGCCAAGGCGCTGGGCATCGATACCGTCGCCTTTGGTGCCATCGGGCGCAGCTTCAATCCGGCCGACGGCAGTTTCGCGGCCGAAACCGGCGGCGCCGTCGTCACGCCGGGCGTCGGGATCGCCGGTGGCTTTGCCGCGGCCTTCGGTTTCCCTGGGTTCAATGTCACCCTGGAGGCGCTGGAGCGTCAGGGCCTGGTGCGGACGCTGGCGCAGCCCAACATCATTGCGCTGTCGGGAGAGACCGCGAATTTCCTGGCCGGTGGCGAATTCCCGGTGCCAACCGGTGTGGCCATCAACGGCCAGGTGTCGGTCGAGTTCAAGCAGTTCGGTGTGGCACTGGCCTTCACGCCGACCTTGCTGGAAGACGGGTTGATCAACCTGCTGGTGGCACCAGAAGTGTCCAGCATTGATGTGTCAGCGGGCATCCAGTTGAACACCCTGCGGATCCCCGGTCTGAAGGTGCGCCGCGCCCGCACCACGCTGGAATTGCGCGATGGCCAGACCTTTGCACTCGCTGGCCTGATCCAGAGCGATTTTCGCGACACGGTGAACCGGGTGCCGATGCTGGGCCGCATCCCGATCCTGGGGGCGTTGTTCCGGTCCCAAAGTTTTGAGCGGCAGGAAACCGAGCTGGTGATCCTGGTGACGCCGCGCATCGTGCGGCCGGTGAAGGCCGGAACGGCGATGCAGTTGCCCACCGATCGCGTGAACGAACCGAGCGACGGTGATTTCTTCCTGTTCGGCGAATCCGAACGGCTGGCCGTGCCGGGCACCATGCTGCCGCTGCCGGGCCCGGCCAGCACCATCAACAAGCCCGGCGGCGTCGCGGCCGACCATGGCCATATCGTGAGGTGATGAAGATGATCGGCACATTGTCACCACGCACCTGCACCCGATCGCTGCTTCTGGCCGGCGCCGCGCTGCTTGGCGCCCCTTCGCTGGCCCAGGATCGTGGGCTGGGCCTGATCGTGCAGAACAACATATATGCCCAGCTCGTCGATCCCAACCCGGATTATGCCGGGGTGCCGATCGAAGGCGGCAATGGCCTCAAGGCCGATACGGCCCTCACTCGCTATCGCACCGGCCGTGTGCAGCCGCTGTTGCCGTTGTCGGGCACGGTCAACATTGGCGGGGCCGGCGGCGGCGGCGGCACGTCGGGTGCCGCGCAGCCTGCCAGCGGCCCGCGCTGATGGCATTGCTCGCACGCCTTGGCACGCTGGCGGGGTTGGCGGCAGGATCGGGCGACGACAGCCCGGCCTCTGGAGCGGACCTGTTCGACGGCCCGGCCCTGCGCGTCACGCTGGTGCTGGATCAGGTCACGGCCAGCAAGCTCGACACGGCGCGGCTGAATGCCATCAATGCCGAAATCCGCGCCTTTGATGGCGGGCTGGAGGCCTTTGCGGCCAATGCGCCGCTGATCCGGCGCACCGACATGGTGGTGGTGGAGATCGATCCGGAGAATGCCAAGGCGCTGACGGCACTGGAACAATTTGCCAGTGGCGCAGGCGGGCGGATGCCGGTGGTGGCCGCGGTGCATGATCTGACGATCAATGCAACGCGCCGGCTGCTGCGATCGTCCATCGCCGATGTGCTGCCGATCCCGTTCAGCCTTGAAGAACTGGGCCAGGCCGTCGAATCCGGGCGGGAACGCATCACCCAGACGCGCACCGGCCAGGGCCCGGCGCGCATGGCGCACATCATCGCGTTCCAGGGCGCGCTGGGCGGCATCGGCACCAGCATGGTCGCCACGCAAGCCGCCCAATATTGGGCCAAGGATCGATCGGTGTTGCTGATCGACATGGATGTGCAGCGCGGCAATGCGGCCTTGTACCTCAATCTCAAGCCGCGCCTGTCCATTGCCGATCTGATCGAGGCGGAAGACCGGCTGGATGGCGAATTCCTGCGCATGGTGGCCGAACGCCATCAATCGGGCCTGTCGGTGATCGCGGCGCCCGCCGACATGACCCCGCTGGATTCCCTGACGCCGGAATTCATCGACCGGCTGATGGACATGGCCGCCCAGCAATATGATCTGGTGGTGCTCGACATGCCCGGCGTCTGGACGGACTGGACGGCCGCCGCCCTGCAAAAGGCCGACATCATCGCGCTGGTGGCGCAGATCACCGTTTCGGGCGTGCAACAGGCCCGCCGCCAGATGAATGTGTTCGACGCCAACAATCTGGGCGACCGGGTGCGTCTGGTGATGAACCGCATGGCGCCGGGCCTGTTCGGCAAATATGACATGGCGGACGCCGAAGCCGTGTTGCGCCATCGGGTGCATTTCCCGTTGGCCAATGATTACCCCACGGTTTCGGCCGCGCTGGATGAAGGCCGCGCGCTCAGCCAGATCAAGATGAAGTCGCGGATCGAGAAGGACGTCCGGCGGCTGGCGACCGCCCTGATCGACGAGATGGCCGCGCTGGGGGCGACGGCATGATTTTCCCCACACGCCGCAAGCCGCTGGCGGCCGACATGCCGGCACCGGCCCCCGTGGCGGGTGGCGCCCCGGCCGGGCCGGCCCCGGCGCCCGCGGCACCGGTGATCAGCATCCGCGACCGCCGGCGCGACGATTATACCGAACTGAAGGTGATGCTGCACCAGCAGTTGATCGACCGCATCAATCTGGCCGCGCTGGAAACCATGACGCGTGAGCAGATGCAGCGCGATATCGGCGACATCGTTCAGGAAATGCTGAAGGAAAACAACCAGGCGCTGAACGCGGCCGAACGGCGCCAACTGGTTGAGGACATCCTGGACGAACTGCTCGGCCTGGGGCCGCTGGAGCCGTTGCTGAAAGACCCGACGATTTCCGACATCATGGTGAACAGCGCCACCAAGGTGTTCGTGGAACGCCGCGGCCGCATCGAGGAAGTGGGCACGCGCTTTGCCAGTGACCAGCACCTGCTGCGCATCATCGGCAAGATCGTTTCGGCCGTGGGCCGGCGCATTGATGAAAGCTCGCCGATGGTCGATGCGCGCCTGCCTGATGGCAGCCGCATCAATGCGATCATCCCGCCGCTGGCGCTGGACGGGCCCTGCCTGTCGGTGCGCAAATTCCCGCCCAGCCGCACCAGCATCGACAAGCTGGTGGAATATGGATCGTTGACCGGCGATTGCGCCGCCATGCTCAAGGCCGTGGTTGCCGCGCGGCGCAACGTGATCGTTTCGGGCGGCACAGGTTCGGGCAAGACCACCATGCTCAACGCGCTGTCCGGCTCCATCGGCAGCCACGAGCGGGTGGTGACCATCGAGGATTCGGCCGAACTGCAATTGCAGCAGAGCCATGTCGTGCGCCTGGAAACCCGCCCGCCCAATATCGAAGGCCGCGGTGAGGTGACCCAGCGCGATCTGGTGAAGAATGCGCTGCGCATGCGCCCCGATCGGGTGATCCTGGGCGAAATCCGTTCCGGCGAAGCCTTCGACATGTTGCAGGCGATGAACACCGGCCACGATGGATCGATGACCACGCTGCACGCCAACACACCGCGCGATGCGCTGTCGCGCCTGGAACAGATGATCGGCATGTCGGGCATCGACATCAGCCCGAAATCCGCGCGCGCCCAGATCGCTTCGGCCATCAATGTGGTGTTGCAGCTGGAGCGTCTGCAGGATGGCACCCGCCGCGTCACATCGGTGGCCGAGATCACCGGGATGGAAGGCGACATCATCCTGATGCAGGAAATCTTCAAGTTCGTGCGCGAGGGACTGGACCCCGAAGGCCGTGTGATCGGCGAAATGCGGCCGATGGGGGTCAGGCCCAAGTTCATGGAAGTGTTGAAGTCGCGTGGCTTTGATTTGCCGTCGAACATGTTTGATCCGTTCCGGCGGCGGGAGGGCTGAGTATGTGGCCCTCCTATCTCGATCCCGAATATGTGCTGTATTGCATCATCTTCCTGGCCGTGGTGCTGCTGGCCGAAGGGGGCTTCCTGTGGTGGCGCGACACGCACGGCCCCAGGAAACGCGTGTCCAAACGCATGGAGATGCTGGAACGCGGCGCGACGTCGGAGGAAATCATCACCGCCCTGCGTCGCCAGACCACCGATGTATCGAAATCGCTGCTGCCGTCGGCGATCCGCTACCTTGACGTGCGCATGAGCCAGGCGGGCTTCCGGATCAGCGCGCAGCGCATGCTGAGCATCATGGCCAGTGTCACCTTGCTGATCGGCTTTCTGTTCCCGCTGCTTGGCGGCATCACCGGCCAGATCCAGTCAGCGGGTGCGGTGCTGCTCATCGTGCTGTTTGCCGCCGGCATCGGCATTGCCCTGCCGGTGCTGTCGATCAATTACATGGCGGCGCGGCGGCTGAAACTGCTGGAAAAACAATTCCCCACGGCGCTGGATGTGCTGGTGCGCGGGCTTCGAGCCGGTTACCCGATCACCGGAGCGCTGGAACTGGTGGTGTCGGAACTGCCGGACCCGCTGTCGTCCGAACTCGGCCTGGTGCTCGCCGAGATGAACTATGGCTATCCGCTGCGCGATGCACTGGTCAATCTGTCGGATCGGGTGCAGACGCAGGATATCAACATGTTCGTGGTGTCGGTGTCGATCCAGACCGAAACCGGCGGCAGCCTGAGCGACATATTGGATGGCCTGGCGCGGGTGATCCGCGACCGCGCCGCCATGGTGCTCAAGGTGCGGGCGCTGGCATCGGAAGGCAAGATGACCGGGGCGCTGCTGACGGCGATGCCGATCATCACCTTCATCGGCGTGTTCTCGTCAAAGCCGGAATTCTATCTCGATAACGTCGATGATCCCTGGTTCATGCCCGGCGTGATCGGCGTGATGTTCATGTATGTGCTGGGCGTCGTGATCATGCGCAAGCTGATTTCGATCAAGGTTTAGGATCCAAACCCGATGATCGGTGGTGACCTCGTCAACTGGATCGTGCTCGGCCTGGTGTTTGCCGCGGTCGTGCTGGTGGTGATGGCCCTGGCGCCGCTGGTGCTGGGCCGCACCGACATCAAGGCGCGGCTGGCAGCGCAAGGCGGCGGCGCCGTCAGCAACGCCGGGCCCGGCAGCATCCGCAACGATCATGCCACAGGCGTGTGGGCAAGGCTCGTGCTGGAAGTGGAGCGGCGCGGCATGAGCCTGACCGATTCCACATCAGACAAGCTCGCCGAAAAACTGGCGTTGGCCGGCTTCGACCAGGGCTATGCCCCGCGCGCCTTCACCCTGGCGCGTGCCACGGGCACGTTGGTCCTGCCATCGCTGTTGCTGCTGGTGTTTGCCGCATCCGGCAACTGGCCGAACCCCGGCAAGCTGTACGTCATGGTGATCGTCGCGGCGCTGGCTGGCCTGTATCTGCCGGGCATCGTCATTTCCTCGCGGGCCGAAAACCGCGCCAAGGAAATCCTCAACGGCTTTCCCGACACGCTCGATCTGATGCTGGTCTGCCTGGAAGCCGGGCTGGGCATCGATGCCGCGTTCAACCGCGTCGGATCCGAAGTCACCACGTCGCACCCGCTGCTGGCGCGGCTGTTTGCGCAGGTCAGCCTGGAACTGCGCGCCGGGCGCAGCCGCGAAGTGGCGCTGCGCATGCTGGCGCGCAAAAGCGGCGTGGCGGAAATCACCGCGTTCACCACCCTGATCATCCAGTCCGACCGGCTGGGCGCATCGGTGGCGACGGCGCTGCGCATCTATGCCGCCGAAATGCGCGAGCAGCGCCGCATGCGCGCCGAGGAAAAGGCGCACCGCATCCCGGTGCTGCTGTCGATCCCGCTGGTCTGTTTCATGTTGCCGGTCATGGTTGCCGTGCTGATGCTGCCGGCCGCGATCGGCATGAAAAAACAGATGGCCAAGGCCGATGAACTGAAGAACGCCCGGGCAACGGCGCAGGCGCAATGACGGCGGCGACGGGCCTTGTGCTGGCACTGGCCATCGCCGCCCCGGCGGCGGCGCGCGGCGAGCACATGCAGCCGCGCACCACCGGGTTGCCGGCCAGCGCCATCGCCGTGGGGCAGACCAGCGCCGGGGCGCTTGATGATGGCCGCCTGGCGCTGGCCGGCGGCAATCCGGCGCAGGCAATTTCGGCATTTCGCATCGCCCTGGCACAGGCGCCGCAATCGGTGGCGGCCTTGAATGGCCTTGCCATTGCCTATGATCGGCTGGGCCGCAGTGATCTGGCCCGCCAGCATTTCGAAATGGCGCTGGCCCTGGTACCGGGCGCGGCCGACATTGCCTATAATCTCGGCCTGGCGCTGGTGCGTGCGGGCATGGATCGCGCCGCCATCCCGCACCTGCAACGCGCCGCCATGGGGAACGATGCCCGCGCTGCGGCGGCCGCCCGCCGCACCCTGGCCCAGGTGGCGGCCCGACTGACAACGCCGCCGGCGCCGATCGTGCCGCTGCCTGCGGCACCAACGTTGGCGACGGCCGGATCGCGGATCGACATGGCCAGCAGCGGCGAAGCCGTGCTGGTGCTCGCCCCTGCGATCCCGTCCCCGCCGGCTGCGCCCCATCCGAACCCGATGCCCCAGGCACCAATGCGCCTGGCGGCCGTGGAACCGGCACTCGCCGCCCGGTTGGGCGAAGCGGCGGTATTGACCATCCCGCTTGCGCCGCCACCCCAAGCCCCAGCCGAAGCGTCCACATCCGCCGCGCCCGCGCCAAGCCCGGAACCACGCCGGGTCGCCAGCCGGACGCCGGCACCTGCCGCGCCTGCGCTGTCTGAACGGCTGCCGCCCAGACATGGGCCGCCTGAACAGCCCGCGCCAGCCTTGCCGGCCATCCTGCCCGCGCTGGCCCAGGCGTCGCCGCCGCGTCTGCCGGCCATCGCGGCCCAGTCGTTGCGCGGATGGCGGGAGGCTGCGTTTGGCCGGCTGTTGATGGCCGGACGCCGCAAAACGCCCAGGCCCGCGCCGTTTCCAGAGCAATTGCCGGCGCAATTGCCTGGCGACAGAACGGTGTTGATCCGGCAAGCCATCGCACGGCTGGAGATTCTGGTGGCCCTGATCGAGGTGCGGCATGGCTGAGGCGGATGATCTGACGCCCGGCATGGCCGAGGCCATGGTCGAAGCGATGGTGGAGCCGCCGGCACCCGCCGCGCCGACCGGATTGATGCGACAGTTCCATCGCATTGCCTTCGTGGTGCTGCTCGCTGCGCTGGTGGTGGCGTTGGTGTCGCCGGCGTGGGCCGCCCGCCGGCCGCCGCAGCCCGATCCGGCTGCTGCACTCGCCGCCGCATCGGCGCCGCCGGGGCCACAAGCCCTGGCCATGCTGGATGCCGCCATTGCCGAAGGGCGCATGGATGATGCGCGCAGCCTGATCGCCCGGATGTGGGCGAGCGGCGCCCCGGAGGTCGCCTTGCGCGCCGCCGAACTGGCGCTGGCGTCGGGATCGCTGCCCGAAGCCGCCGAAGGCTTTTCGTCGCTTGCCACCGGGCCATTGGCCAATCCGGCACTGCAGGGCCCGGCGCTGCAAGGCCTGGGGATCACCCGTCTGAAACAGGGCCGCATCGCCGAGGCGGCAACGGCGCTCGACCAGGCGGTGGCGGTGGATGCCGGCCTGGCGCGCGCCTGGAATGCCCGCGCCGTGATTGCCGATCGTCAGCGCGATTGGGCGACTGCCGATGCTGCCTATGCGCGCGCCATTGCCGCGCAGCCCGGCGAGGCCGCGTGGCTGGCCAATCGCGGCTGGTCGCATCTGCTGCGCGGCCATCATGTCGCCGCCGAACAGGATCTGGTGGCGGCGCTGGCGCTGAAAGCCGATCTGGTGCCGGCGCGCACCAACCTGGCGTTGGCGCGAGCCATGCAGGGCCGCTATCAGGATGCGTTCCGCCAATCCGACAAGAAGACGCTGGCGGCCGATCTCAACACCGTTGGCTATGCCGCCATGGCGCGCGGCGACCTCAGCGTGGCCGAGGCCTATTTCAACCGCGCGCTCAGCCTCAATCCCCAGTTCGACCGTGCGGCCTGGGCCAATCTGCAATATCTGGTGGCGTTGAAGGGCGAAGGCGGAAGAACGCAATGAACCTGGCAGACATCGGCCTGCTGCTGATGGCGCTGGCGGTGCTGGCCGCAGCCGGCTTCGATCTGTGGCGCTTTGAAATTCCGGACACGCTCACCATCCTGATCATCGCTGGTGCCATGTTGTTCGGGCTGGGCACGCCGGCGTTCGATTGGGCGCGGCATGCCGCGGCCGGTGGCATCTGCTTTGCCTTCGGCTTGCTGGCCTTCACGCGCGGCTGGCTGGGCGGCGGCGATGTGAAGATCATGACCGGCTGTGCCTGCTGGGCCACGCTGGGCACACTTGTCGAACAGGCCGTGCTGATCGCGCTGGCGGGCGGCGTGCTGGCGCTGGTGCTGTTCTTGTTGCGCCGCTCGCTGGCATTGGCCGGCGTGACCGGCGACAACGCGCCGCGGCTGATCCGGGTCGGCGCCGATCTGCCCTATGCGGTGGGCATCGCCGGCGGCATGGCGGTGTGGGCGATGCGGCATTTGCCTTTGTTCTGAAGGCGGATGGCCGGTTGGGCCGGCGCAGCGCATTTCAATCCGTTGACCAAAACCTGTGGCCCGGCAGCCACATCGGATGCCGCATGGCGCCGCGCAACAAATATGTCATGGGAAAGCAACACGGTCGTCACCTGAGCCGCATACGGCCCAGCGCGTTTACCCAAGCGATCGGGCTTGGGGTTCGGGGGACATTCACGCATGATCCGCGTCATTTCGCATCGCACTGCCTTTCGCATCGCCCTGCTCACTAGCCTGGCAGCCACCCCGACCATGGTTGCGGCGCAGGCCGTCGCCGAGGCTGCAGCCGATGCTGCCCCCGCCGCGTCCGACGAGGAAATCATCGTCACCGGCAGCCGCCCGATCCGCGAATCGGAACGCGCCGCCTTGCGGGTGCAGAAGAACAGCGATCAACTGGTCAGCGTGCTGTCGTCCGACTCGGTCGGCCGCCTGCCCGATCAGAACATCGCCCAGGCCGTCAGCCGTCTGCCCGGTGTGGCTGTGCAGCGCGACCAGGGTCAGGCCCGTTATGTCAACCTGCGGGGTTCGCCGCTGAACTGGACGACCCTGTCGTTCGACGGCATCAACGTCATCTCGCCGGAAGGCCGCGATGCGCGCTTTGACTCGATCCCGTCGGCCATCGCCACCCAGGTGATCGTGCGCAAGGCGGTCACGCCCGACATGACCGCCGAAACCATCGCCGGCAACATCAACATCATCACGCGCTCGGCATTTGACTACAAGGGCCTGCACATCGCGGCACGCGGTGGCATCGGCTATGTCGATCTGGGCGGCGGCAAGGAATATGAAGCCACCGGCGTGATTTCCGATCGCTGGGAAACCGGCATCGGCGAGATCGGCGCGGTGGTTTCGGGCAGCTTCTATCAGCGCACGATGGCCACCGACAACATCGAAACCGATTGGGAAACCGTCAGTCGCGACCAGCGCCCGGTCGGCGTCAACGAAGACCCCAACGGCCTGATCAACGTTGGCGGCACCAACCGCCGCGTGTGGGCACGTGAAACCGAAAACAAGCTGTATCGCCTGACCCGCCGCAACTACAGCGTGTCCGGCAAGCTCGAGTGGGCGCCGGACAGCGACAACAAGCTGTTTGTCACCTCGATCTACTCGGCCTTCACCGACAACGAGCTGCGCAGCAATTTCATCTTCGATCTGGATGACCGCGAATCCGCCACGCCCAACGCGGCCACCGCCTGCGCCAACAATCTGCTGGCTCCCAACACCACCGGCTATGCCGATGCCTGCGTGAATACGCCCTACAAGGGCACCGTTTATGGCGTGGACATCAACGCCAACGTGTTGAGCCGCGAGTTTCTGCAATCGGTGTTCATCAACACCATCGGCGGTGATCACAAGTTCGGCGGGTGGACCGTCAGCTGGCGCGGCAACTATACCCAGTCCAAGGATGATCGCAGCTTCCCGGCGCAGTTGAACTATGAAAGCCCGGGGTTCGGCACCAACGGTGCCACCGCCACCGGCCGCCCGACGGTGTTCTATGATCTGACCAACCCGCAGAACCAGGTGGTGGAACTGTACCGCACGCTGCGCGCCGCCGATGGCACGCTGTCACGCGGTGATCGTGTGCAGTCCATCACGGATTTCGCAGCGCCGCTCAACCGGATTCGCGCTTTGCAGGCGGTGGACACCACCAACGCCTACACCGGCCGCATCGACGTCAGCCGCGAAACCAGCCTGTTCGGCAACACCAAGTTCAGTGTTGGCCTGCAATACGACAACCGCGTCAAGGAAGTTGACGAGAGCCTGCTCGATATCAACAACAACTCGACGTTCAACGGCAACAATATCTTCAACGCCGCTGGCGTGCCTACCACTTTGCAGGGGGTGGCTGTCCCTGGCAATTACATCGGCCAACTTCCGCTGGGCTACACCTTCCCCTATCATGGCAAGCAGAACATCATCGGTGTCGTGAAGCAGGTGGAACCCTTTGCGACTTACACGTTCCAGAACGCCAACTATTACAAGGTGCGTGAAGAAGTCTTGTCCGGCTATGCGATGGCCGTCACGAAGGTTGATTGGGGCAGCATCGTTTATGGTGCGCGCTTCGAACAGGTGAACAACCAGGCCACCGCGTTCCGCGCGGTTGCTTCGGGCGGCCAGCCCACCTTGCTGAACACCATCGATCGCAGCTTCACCCAGGTGTACCCCAGCCTGCACTTCAACTGGAACGCCACCGACGACATGAAGGTGCGCCTGTCGTTCAACACCGGCGCGGCGCGGCCGGATTATCCGGTGCTGCGCCCGAACTTCACCTTCAACGATGCCAACCAGACGATTTCGGGCGGCAACCCCGATGCCACCCCGGAAAAAACCCGCGGTGTCGATCTCTACTGGGAATATTATCCCAGCCGCGGCGGCTTCTTCTCGGTCGGCGCCTTCTACAAGGACGTGCGTGACGTGCTGTTCGACTTCACCCGCCAGTTCGGGTCGGACGCGCTGGATTTTGGCGGCATCGACCGTTCGGGCTATGTCTTCTCAACCGAACTGAACGGCGGCAAGGGCAAGATCTATGGCTTTGAAGCCGCTGCCCAATTGCAGCTCGACAATTTCCTGAGCGACGACAGCTGGATCGGTGGCTTCGGCATCCAGACCAACGTGACGGTCAACCGCGGCAGCGCCACCACGCCGGGCGGCGACAAGGTGCGCTTCCCCGGCACGTCCGACTTCGTGCTGAACGTCGGGCCCTATTATGAGAAGTACGGCTTCTCGGCGCGCGTGTCCTACCAGTATCGTTCGAGCTGGATCGATGGCCTGGGTGATGCTGCGTCGGCGGGTGGCGATTTCTATTGGGCCCAGGATGGCGAGCTCGATGTGTCGGCGCGCTATGCCATCACCAAGAACCTCGAAGTCTACGCCGATCTGTCGAACCTGATCAACGGCCCTGGTCGGCGCTTCGTCGGCACCGACCGTCGCAGCATCGAGCGGGAAACCTTCGGCCGGCGCTACACCGGCGGCGTGCGCATGAACTTCTGATCGGCGCGATCGCTTTACTGACCTGCTGGCGGCGCCTTGACCCAAGGCGCCGCCAGTTTTTTAAGGAGACCATCCATGCGTTTCGCCACCCGTGCCACCATCTCCGCCCTGCTGGCGGTGCCGGCGTTCGCCCATGGCAATCACGGCGGGCTGGCCGCGCAATATCAGAACAAGCCGACCGCCGGGGCCATCCCCGCGCCCGGCCGGCAATGGCTGCCCGGCGATCACCATATCCATTCGCAATACAGCGCCGATTACGAAGCCAATCCGGCCAGCCCGCAGACCGCGCCGATCCCGCTGATCGGCAAGGACGGCCGCTATTCGATCGTCAAGAACGCCGAAATGGCCCGCCAGTTCGGCCTGCGCTGGATGGTCAGTACCGATCATGGCGGGCCGAACCACAGCAAGCTGAATTACGAACAGGCCTGGCCGGAAGTGAACCAGGCGCGGGCTGCCGTGCCGGAAATGCTGATCTTCTATGGCATGGAATTCGATACCCCGGCCGGCGATCACTCCAGCCTGATCATCCCGTTCACCGGCGATGAGCGCGAACAATTGCGCAGCATCGAATCCGGCTTTTCCAAGCGTGAGCCGTGGCCGGCGGACAAGGCCTGGGACACGGAAGGCCGCATGATCGACGCGCTGAAACTGATGCGCGACCAGAAGGCGCCGCCGGTGCTGATCGCCAACCACCCCAGCCGCTCGGCACAAGCGCCCTATGCCTGGGGCCTGTACACGCCGGCCGAGTTCCGCAACTGGAACGACACCGCGCCGCGTGTCGCCATCGGCATGGAAGGCGCGCCAGGCCACCAGGCCGGCGCGATCAAGGCGGATGGCAGCCCCGATCCCACCGGCGACCGCGGCGGCTATGGCCGGGCGCCGACCCTTGGCGGGTTCGATCAAATGACGGCGACGCTGGGCGGCTTCTGGGATTCGATGCTGGCCGAAGGCCGGCGCTGGTTCATCACCGCCACGTCGGACAGCCATGCCAACTGGCGCGACGGCGGCAATGATTTCTGGCCCGGCGAATATGCCAAGACCTATGTGCAGGCCCGCGCTGAGCACGCCGATATCGTCGATGGCCTGCGGTCGGGCCGCATCTTTGTCACCACCGGCGATCTGGTATCGGAAGTGGATATCATCGCCAGCAGTGGCGGCAAGCAGGCCGGCATCGGTGGCACGCTGACCGTGCGCAAGGGCCAGACGGTGGCGGTGACCATCCGCCTGCGCGATCCCGCCGCTGCCAATGCCGGTGGCCGCACGCCCAGCCTGGCGCGCGTCGATCTGATCACCGGGCCTGTTGCCGGACCAGCAGTGAACCGCAGCACCGACCGCGCGCCGGAAACCCGCGTTGCGCAGCGCTTCACCGCCAGCGAATGGCAGCGCAATGGCGAAATCATCACCATGACCGCCAGCCTGCCCGCCGTCACCGGGCCGCTGTACCTGCGTGTGCGCGGCACCAGCACCGCCGATCTGGAACCCGGCACCGATCCCAAGGGCGAAAATCCCTGGGATGATCTGTGGTTCTATGCCAATCCGATATTCGTGAGCGTCAAATGAGAATCAGCCTGCTGTGCGGTCTGGCGTTTGGCCTGTTGCTCGCCGCCTGCGCGCCGCCGGCCGTGGTGCCCGGCGTGCCGACCGCCAGCGTCACTGCCGATGCCGAAACCGTGGCGGTGCGCAACAGCGATGATGCCGCCGATGATCCGGCGATCTGGCGCAACGCCGCCAATCCCGCCGCCAGCCTGATCGTGGGGACGGACAAGCAAGCCGGGCTTTATGTCTATGATCTGGCCGGCAAGGTCCGCGATTTCCGCGATGCGGGGCGGGTCAACAATGTCGATCTGGTCGAAACGCCGGCCGGCGTGATCGTGGCGGCCAGCGACCGCAGCGATGAGGCCAACGCCCATATTGCGCTGTTCCGGCTCGATACCGCCACGGCGCGACTGGTTCCACTCGGCCGCGTGCCGGCGGGGAGCGGCGAAGCCTATGGCATGTGCCTGTGGGCGACGCCCGGTGCGCTGACCGCCTTCATCGTCATCAAGGATGGCACCATCCGCCAGATCGCGCTGGACACGGCAAACGTCAGCGGGCGCATCGTCCGCACCCTGAAGCTCGCCACCCAATCCGAAGGTTGCGTTGTCGATCCGCGCACCGCCCGGCTCTATGTCGCCGAAGAGGATGTCGGCATCTGGCGTTGGGATGCGCGCGCCGGTGGCAGCACGAAGCCGGTGAAGCTGGCCGGCGTGGACGGCAAGCGGCTGGTGGCCGATGTCGAAGGCCTGGCGATTGCCGCGGATGGGGCGGCAAACGGTGGCTGGCTGGTGGCGTCTTCGCAGGGCGACAACGCCTATGCCGTCTATCGCCTCGCCGATGAGCACTATATCGGCCGCTTCCGCATGATCGACGGCGTGGTCGGCGGCACCCAGGAAACCGATGGCATCGCGGTGATGACCGGCGATTTCGGGCCAGGTTTCAACGGGGGCTTTGCCGGCGGGCTCATGGTTGCGCAGGACGGCGAGAATGTGCCGACCCAGAATTTCAAGCTTGTCGGCTGGGGCAAGGTGACGACGGCGCTGAAGCTGCGCTGAGGCCCACTCCCAGCCCCTCTTGGCTGCGGGAGGGGAGCAGAAGGTCGGCTCCCCTCCCGCTTGCGGGAGGGGCTGGGGGTGGGCGGTTGACCGGGATGCCACCCTGCTTCACGCTCTCGTCAGGATCATCGGGAGAGACGCGCCATGGCGCTCGACGGATATAAACGCTTCAGCTTCACGCGTGGCCAGTTCGGCCATGAACGCGTGCTCACCGCCACCATCACCGGCAACAATCCGGTGAACGGTGTCGATGAACAGATGCACCATGAACTGGCGCGGGTGTTCACCGATCTTCAGCACGACAAGGACAGCGACATCATCGTGCTGACCGGTGCCGGCCGCGCCTTTTGCGCCGGTGGCGATTTCGATTGGTTCGAGGAACAGATCGCCAATCCGGCGCAGTTCCGCGACATCGGCTGGGATGCCAAGCGCATCGTCACGTCGTTGCTCGACATTGAAAAGCCGGTGATCTGCCGGATGAACGGCGCTGCCGCCGGGCTGGGCGCCACCATCGCCCTGCTGTGCGACATCATCGTCGCCGACGAACAGGCCGTGATCGGCGATCCGCATGTGAAGGTTGGGCTGGTCGCCGGCGATGGCGGCGCGGTGATCTGGCCACAACTGATCGGCTATGCCCGCGCCAAGGAATTTCTGATGACCGGCGATCTGATCAAGGCGCCGCGCGCCGAGGCGATGGGCCTGATCAACTACAGCGTGCCCACCGATCAACTGGATGCCAAGGTCAGCGAACTGGTCGGCAAGTTGATGGGTAACCCGCGCTTTGCGGTGCGCTGGTCGAAGGTGGTGGCCAATCAACCGCTGCGCGTGCTGGCGCAGCAATTGATGGATGCCTCCATCCCGTATGAGACCTTGTCCAATCTCGCCGCCGATCGCGCCGAAGCCGTGCGCGCCTTCCGCGAACGCCGCGCGCCGAAGCTCACCGGCGAATGAGCGCCCCCGCCCTGCCGCCGGTGACCTTCATCGATGAGCCCGAACATGTCGGCTATTTGCGCGACTCCATCCGCAAGTTCGTCGCCGCGCACGCGCCGCGCGAGGCGCGCATCCAGTGGGACCGCGACCATCGCTGGCCACGCGATGTCTATGCCGAGCTGAACAAGCTGGGCCTGACCGCGCTGACCGTTCCCGAAGCCTATGGCGGTGTCGGGCAGGATCTGGTTGCCGCCATCGCGGTGATCGAGGAGCTGGCGCAGGTGGGCCCATGCCTCGCGGGGCCGTTCATCCACACGGCCTTTTATGGCGGCATGAATCTGTCGGAGAACGGCAGCGCCGAGCAGAAAGCCGAATTTCTGCCACGCCTGGCGCGCGGCGAACTCTTTTTCGCCTATGGCCTGTCCGAACCCGACGTGGGCGGCGATCTCGCCAGCGTCACCACCCGCGCGCGGCTGGAGGGCGACGAGGTGGTGATCGACGGCGCCAAGCGCTGGTGCACCGGGGCGGACTGGTGCCATTATATCTACACGCTGGTGCGTTCCGGCCCTGCCGAGGATCGCTATCGCAACCTGTCCTTCGTGCTGATCCCCACCGATGCGCCGGGCGTGCGCATGCAGGATATCCACCACAGCAACCTGCGCTACACCGCCAGCCAGGATGTCTATTTCGATGGCGTGCGCGTGCCGGCGGCCAATATCGTCGGCGGGCCGGCGATGTGGAACCAGGGCTGGAAGTTGCTGGCGGGCCGCGCGCTGGATGTGGAGAAGCTGGAAATCACGGCGGTGGCCTTCGGCATCATGCGTGCTGCGCTCGATGAGGCGTGGGATTATGCCCAAAGTCGTGTGCAGTTCGGCAAGGCGATCAGCCAGCATCAGGCGGTGCGGCACAAGCTTGTCGTGGCGCGCACCAAATTGCAGGCGGCGCGGCACATGCTCTATCACGCTGCCTGGCTGGCCAACGAAGGCCGGCCGTGCAGCACCGAAACCAGCATGGCGAAATTGTTCGTCGCCGATGTCGGCGTGGAGATCGCACTGGCCTGCCAGCAGGTGATGGGTGCCTATGCACTGTCTGACGCCTTCGACATGGAGCGCCACGTGCGCGATCTGCTCGGCATGCCGATCGTGGGGGGATCGTCCGACATGCAGAAGAACAATCTCGCGGGATTGTGGAAATTGTGAACCAGTCTCCCCTCCCGCTTGCGGGAGGGGCCCGGGGTGGGGTGTGGCATAAAGGCAAACTTGAAAATTGAAGGTGTCCATGACGGAACAACCCACCCCCAGCCCCTCCCGCGAGCGGGAGGGGCGCAGTTTGGCACCCGCTGCCCTGCTGGCCACCATCGCCACGCGCGCGCCTGATACCGAAGCGGCCCGCCGCCTGCCCGCCGATCTCGCCGCCGAACTGGCGCAGGCCGGCCTGTTCCGCATGTTGGTGCCGCGCGCGCTCGGCGGCAGCGAAACCGATGTCGCCACCATGTTTGCCACGCTGGAAACGCTGGGCCGCGCCGATGCCGCCACCGGCTGGTGCGTGATGATCGGCGGCACCACCGCGCTGCTGTCGGCCTGGCTGCCCGACGAACATGCCCGCACCATCTGGGCCGATCCGCACGTGATCACCGGCGGCGTGTTCGCGCCGATGGGCAAGGCTGCGGTGGACGGCGATGACTATGTGGTCAGTGGGCGCTGGCCCTGGGCATCGGGCAGCGCCAATTGCAGCTGGCTGCTCGGCGGCGCGCTGATCCTGGAGGATGGCAAGCCGCGCCGGCTGGCGAACGGCGCGCCTGACCACCGCATGATGGTGATGCGCCGCGCGGATGTCGAACTGATCGACACCTGGGATGCGCTGGGCATGCGCGGCACCGGTTCGGGCGACATGGCCGCGCGCGACGTGCGCGTGCCGCAGGATCGCAGCGCCTCGTTTTTCACCGACACGCCGCGCCATGATGGCCCGCTCTATCGCTTTGCGCCGTTCGGGCTGCTGGCGCTGGGCATCGCGGCGGTGGCCAGCGGCAATGCGCTGGGCGCGCTCGATGATCTGAAAGCACTGGCCAGCGCCAAGAAGGGCCAGGGATCAAGCCGCAGCCTGGCCGAGCGCAGCGTGGTGCAGGCGGATTTCGCCGTGGCGCAGGCCGATCTCGATGCCGCACGCGCCCTGGTCCATTCCGAGGTCGCCAGCGCCTGGGCGACAGTGCTGGCCGGCGACCCGCTGGATCTGCCGACCCGCGCCCGGCTGCGCCTCGCGGCCACAAGGCTCACGCAAGTTTCCGCGCGCGTGGCGGCGAAAATGCATGAGCTGGCCGGCGGCAGCTCGGTCTATGCCAGCCACCCGCTGAACCGCCGCTTTCGCGACGCGCATGTCGCCACGCAGCATGTCATGGTCGCGCCGCCCACGCTGGAACTGGCCGGGCGCGTGCTGCTCGGCCTGGAAACCGACGCCATGCTGCTATAGCCGGTTGCGTGCGAACCGCATCTGCACGGTCACCGGCCCGGCCGGGACATCGGTTAGGGTGCTGGCAAAGGCGAGGGATTGGCCTGCTGCAATCGTCGCGGCGGGTGGCTGGATCGTCCAGTCACGCACCGCAAGTCCGCCGGCCATCAGGCTGGCGTTCAGGGGCGGCACGGCGACCGTGGCGCGGCCGGGATTGGCAATGCGGCCGGTCACTTCCAGGATGGCGCCGCCGCCCGGCAGCCGCGTGACCCGGGCGGAAACATTGACGTCCAGCCGCGACGGCGGCGGCGCGACACGCGCCAGCACATCGCCCACGCCCGGCAGCGCTTCAGGCGCGATGCGGCCGATCCACAGCCCGACCGAGGCGGTGGTGAAGGCGGTGCCCAGCACCATCGCCAGCAGCCATTTGCCCCAGCGAATCTGCCCCGCATCAGGCTGCGCCATCATGTTCGGCGGCTGCGGCGACGGCGGCGGTGGATTGCGGGCGGCGCGGACCTCCTCCTGCACGGCGGCGACGGCTTCATCCTCGTCAATCTCTTCGTCCGGCACCCAGCGCAGGCCGCAATCGGCGCATTTCAGCTTTGGACGGCGCATGACCACGTCGATCGCCAGCCGATATCTGGCGGTGCATTGGGGGCAGGTGACGATCACGTGGCCACCATAGGCCAAAGCCGCGCCAATACGGAAGCGCCGGCTTGCAGGCGCGCTTGAACACAAACCGCCGACTTGCAGGCGGCGTGCCGGCAGGGCAAAGGCTGCGACATGCACGACATCAAATATCTGCGCGCTGATCCGGATGGCTTTGCGGCGGCCCTGGCCCGGCGCGGGGTGAGCGATGCCGCTGGCGCCTTGCTGGCCGCCGACACGGCGTGGCGCGCGGCCGAAACCGCCCTGCAGGAGGCGCTGGCCCGCCGCAACGCGGTATCCAAGGACATCGGCGCCGCGATGGCCGCCAAGGACAGCGTGCGCGCCGACGCGCTGAAAGCCGAAGTGGCGGCCTTGAAGGACCAGACCGTCGGGCTGGAGGAGGCTGCGCGCGCCGCCGCAGCGGTCGCCGAAGCCGGTTTGACGTCGCTGCCCAATCTGCCGACCGCCGATGTGCCCGACGGCGTGGACGCGCATGACAATGTTGAGGTGCTGCGCTGGGGTGCCCTGCGCGCCTTCGATTTCCCGCCGCTGGAACATGATATTGTGGCCGCCAAGCTGGGCTATGATCCCGAAGCCGCAGCCCGCGTGGCGGGCGCGCGCTTTGCCGTGCTGAAAGGCCCGCTCGCCCGGCTGCAGCGCGCGCTCGGCCAATACATGATCGACGTGCAGACGGGACGGAACGGCTTTCAGGAGACGTTCACCCCCTATCTGGTCAAACCCGAAGCCGCCTTCGGCACCGGCAACTTGCCGAAGTTCGCTGATGATCTGTTCCAGACCACCGACGGCCGCTACCTGATCCCCACCGCCGAAATGAGCCTGACCAATCTGGTCGCCGGCCAGATCGTCGATGCCGCCGATCTGCCGATCCGCATGACCGCGCTGACCCCCTGTTTCCGCAGCGAGGCGGGCAGCGCCGGGCGCGACACGCGCGGCCTGATCCGCCAGCACCAGTTCGAAAAATGCGAACTGGTGACGATCTGCACGCCCGAGCAGGCCGAGGCCGAGCATGAACATATGCTGGCCAGCGCCGAAGCGATCCTGCAGGCGCTCGACTTGCCCTATCGCCGCATGCTGCTCTGCGCTGGCGACATGGGCTTTTCGGCGCGGAAAACCTATGATCTGGAAGTCTGGTTGCCCGGCCAGGGCGCGTACCGGGAAATTTCCTCGATCTCCGATTGTGGCCAGTTCCAGGGCCGCCGCATGGACGCGCGCTGGAAAGTGGCTGGCGAGAAAGGCTCGCGCGGCCCGGTCAACACCTTGAACGGCAGCGGGCTGGCGGTTGGCCGCACCTTGGTGGCGGTGATCGAAAATTATCAGCAGGCCGATGGCAGTGTCATCATTCCCGCCGTGCTGCTGCCCTACATGGCCGGCATCACCCGGCTGGAGCCCTGAACATGCGCATATTGGTTACAAACGATGACGGCATCAATGCGCCGGGCCTGGTGGCGCTGGAAGCCATTGCCGCCGAATTGTCCGATGATGTGTGGGTGGTGGCCCCGGCCGAGGAACAGTCCGGCGCCGGGCACAGCCTGACGCTGAGCCAGCCGGTGCGGCTGCGCGAAATCTCCCCGCGGCGCTTTGCGGTGCGCGGCACGCCCACCGATTGCGTCATGCTGGCGCTGGGCGCGGTGCTGGCGGATCACAAGCCCGATCTGATCCTGTCCGGCGTCAATCGCGGCGGCAATCTCGCCGAAGATGTCACCTACAGCGGCACGGTCTCGGCGGCGATGGAGGGCTGTCTGGCCGGCATAAGATCGATCGCGCTGAGCCAGGTGATGATGGATTACACCGCCGGCATGGAGGATTTTTCCACCGCCGCCGCGCACGGTGCCGGCATCATCCGCCGCATCATTGATACCGAATGGCCGGACGGTGTGCTGATCAACATCAATTTCCCGCCGGTGCTGGCGAGCGATGTGGCCGGCGTGCGGGTGACCGAGCAGGGCTTCCGCGATTATGGCAATATCCATCTGGTGAAGCGCATCGATCCGCGCGGCTTTCCCTATTATTGGCATGGTTTCGGCAAGGAAAAGCCGGCGCCGGGCCACGAAACCGATCTGAAGGCCATGCACGAAGCCTGCATCTCGGTGACGCCGCTGCATCTGGACATGACGCATTACCAGTCCCTGGCCCGGTTGAAGGCCGCATTGGCGGATCTGGCGGAAGGCTGATGCGCGCCCGCAACGCCCCGGCCTTGCTGTTGGCGGCGCTGCTGGTGCTGGCGGGCTGTTCGGGCGGTGAGCGGGCGCCGCCGCTGCGCGCCAGCATCGGGAGCCCGGCTCCGGCCGCCCCGGCACCGCGCCCCGCCCCGCCCCGCACAGATTGGGTGGCGCGCAAGGTGGTGCCGGGCGCCGTGGTGACGGCGCAGGGGCGGGTTCACATCGTCAAGCCGGGCGAGACCGGCATTGCCATCGCGCGCGCCTATGGCGTGCCATGGCGCGAGGTGGTCACGCTCAATCGCCTGAACGAGCCTTATGTGATCGCGGTCGGCCAGCGCTTGTTGCTGCCCGCCGCGGCCGCTGCGCCCAGGCCAGCCGTCACTCTGGAGGAGCGCGCCCGCGCCTTCACCATCACCATCGATGATGTGGTGACCGGCGGCCAGCCCGCCACGGCCAGGCCGGCGCGACCGGCACCTGCCTCTGCACCCACCACGGTCGACCAGCCCATGCCGCTGCCCGCCGTCACCGGCGGTGCCCCGGCGTTCCGCTGGCCGTTGCCGGGGCGGATCATCTCCGGCTTTGGGCCCAAGGCCGGCGGGCGGTTCAATGATGGCGTCAATCTGAAGGCCAGCCCCGGTGAGCCGGTGCGCGCCGCGGGTGATGGCGTCGTTGCCTATGCCGGCGATGCGATTGCCGGTTTCGGGCAGTTGGTGCTGGTGAAGCATGCCGGCGGCTGGGTGTCGGCCTATGGCCACAACGAAGCCTTGCTGGTGGCGCGCGGCGCGCGCGTGAAGGCCGGCGAAGTCATCGCCCGCGCCGGCCAGACCGGCGCCGTGGCGGAACCGCAATTGCATTTCGAATTGCGCCGCGGTCGCGCGCCGGTTGATCCGGCCAGGCTGATCGGTGGGCGCTGAGTTGCCACATTCGGTGCGCGCCTCTTGCATCGCGCCGGATTCCGGTTCATCCGCCGCGCGATGAACGAAAGCCTCGCTACGGCGCCGCGCGTCGGCATGGTGTCGTTGGGTTGTCCCAAGGCGCTGGTCGATTCCGAACGCATCCTCACCCAGTTGCGCAGCGATGGCTATGCGCTGTCGGGGGACTATGCCGGCGCCGATGTGGTGATCGTCAACACCTGCGGATTCCTCGATTCGGCCAAGGCCGAAAGCCTGGAAGCGATCGGTGAAGCCATCGCCGAGAACGGCCGGGTGATCGTGACCGGCTGCATGGGCCATGAAGCCGACGCCATCCGCGCCCGTTTCCCGGCAGTGCTCGCCGTCACCGGGCCGCAGCAATATGATCAGGTGGTCAGCGCCGTGCACGATGCGGCACCGCCCGTCCGCTCCGCCTATATCGATCTGGTGCCCGATGCCGGCCTGAAGCTGACGCCGCGCCATTATGGCTACATCAAGATTTCCGAAGGCTGCAACCACACATGCGCCTTCTGCATCATCCCCGATCTGCGTGGGCGCCTGGTCAGCCGCCCGCCAGCGGCCATCGTCCGTGAAGCTGCCGCGCTGGTGAAGAACGGCGCAAAAGAGCTGCTGGTGATCAGTCAGGACACCTCGGCCTATGGTGTCGATCTGAAACATACCACGTCGGCGCTGGGCGGGGTGGAGCGGCGCGCGCACATCACCGATCTGGCGCGCGCGCTGGGCAGTCTCGGCGCCTGGGTGCGGCTGCACTATGTTTATCCCTATCCGCACGTCGATGATCTGGTGCCGCTGATGGTGCAGGGTTTGGTGCTGCCCTATCTCGACATCCCGTTCCAGCATGCCGCGCCCGCCGTGCTGAAGGCGATGAAGCGCCCGGCCAACGAAGCCAAGGTGCTGGAACGCATTGCCAAATGGCGCGGCCTGGTGCCTGATCTGGCCATCCGCTCCACCTTCATCGTCGGCTTCCCCGGCGAGACGGAAGACGATTTCCAATATCTGCTCGATTGGTTGCAGCACGCGCAGATCGATCGCGCCGGCTGTTTCAAATATGAAGCGGTGGACGGCGCGCGGGCCAATGCGCTGCCGGGCGCCGTGCCGGAAGCGATAAAGGAAGAGCGCTGGCACCGCTTCATGGCCGTGCAGGCCGCCATTTCCGAAGCGCGGCTGGCGCAGAAGATCGGCCGCACCATCGACGTGCTGATCGACGAAGTCGACGATGAAGGCGGCGCATCGGGCCGCAGCAAATATGACGCGCCGGAAATCGACGGCATGGTGCACCTGCGCGATTGCGGCGGCGTGGCCCCCGGCGACATCATCGCCGCCACGATCGAGGATGCCGACGAGACCGATTTGTTCGGGGTACCGGCATGACGGATTTTGCCGCGCTGATCCTGGCCGCCGATGGCCAGCCGGCGGTGCCGCTGATCCCGCTGTCCACCGCCAGCCTGCCCGCGTGGCTGGCCGGCCAGGGCGAGCGGGTGCGCACCGGTGTGGCGGCGCAAGGCTTCAAGGGCGCGCCAGATACGGTGGCGATGATTGCCGGCGATGGCCCGGCCGATTGGCTGGTGCTGGCCGGGGTGCCGGAAGGGCCGCTGCGGGCACCGTTGGGCCCTTGGGCACTGGCGGCAGCCGCGCAGAAATTGCCGGGCGGCCGTTATGCGCTGGCGGGTGAACTGGGCCAGGCCGGGCTGGGCTGGGCGCTGGCGCAGCATCGCTTCACCCGTTATCGCCGCGCCGAACCATCTGCCCCGCGCGTGCTGACCACCACCAGTCTGGCCGCGATCAGTGGCGCCGTGATCGAGGCCGATGCGGTGGCCCTGGTGCGCGACCTGATCGACACGCCGGCGTGTGACCTGACGCCGGCCGATCTGGCACAGGCGGTGATCGACGTGGCGCGGCCCGTTGGTGCGGACGTGCGGGTGGTCACCGGCGAGGCGTTGCTGTCGGAGAATTTCCCCGCCATCCACGCCGTCGGTCGCGCTGCCACCGCCGCGCCGCGCCTGATCGAGCTGCATTGGGGTGATCCGGCGCACCCGCGCCTCGCCCTCATCGGCAAGGGCGTCACCTTCGATTCGGGCGGTCTGAACATCAAGCCGGGCAACGGCATGGCGCACATGAAGAAGGACATGGGCGGCGCGGCGCATGCGCTGGCGCTGGCGCGGTTGGTGATGCAGGCCAATTTGCGCGTCCGCCTGCATCTGGTGATCCCGGCCGCCGAAAATGCCATTTCCGGCAATGCGCTGCGGCCCGGCGACGTGATTGCGACGCGTGCCGGCAAGACGGTGGAGATCACCAACACCGATGCCGAAGGCCGGCTGGTGCTGTGCGATGCCATCGCGCTGGCGGCCGAGCAGAATCCGGCACTGATCATCGATTTCGCCACGCTCACCGGCGCGGCGCGGGTGGCGCTGGGGCCGCAATTGCCGGCGATGTTCGCCAATGATGATGCCCTGGCCAGCGAATATCTTGCCGCTGGCGCCAGCGTTGGCGATCCGCTGTGGCGGTTGCCGCTGTGGGCCCCCTATCACGACATGCTGAAATCCGAGGTGGCAGACATGGTCAACAGTGCCGAGGGCGGTTTTGCCGGGGCGATCACCGCCGCCTTGTTTCTGGAACGCTTCGTGCCGGCCGGTGTGCCATGGCTGCATCTCGATACCTTCGCCTGGACCCCGTCGGCCAAGCCTGGCCGGCCCAAGGGCGGCGAGGCGCTGGGCCTGCGTGCGGCCTGGGCCATGCTGCGGAGCCGCTTCGCATGAGCTGGGTACTCAAAGGGCCAGCGCAGCGCTTCGAGCCGCGCGAATGGTTCGCCGGGCCGGAGCATGTCGAACTGGCACTGGCCGGCGATGTTGCTTCGATGCGTTTCATCGAACCGCGCCAACTGGTCTGCACGGCGCCGCGGGTGATGCTGCGCGCCGCGCCGGGCGCGCAGGCTGAATCGGCAAGCGAGCTGCTGCTGGGCGAGATGTTCGAGATTGTTGATGTGAAGGATGGCTTTGCCCTGGGGCGTTGCGGCCATGATCGCTACATCGGCTGGGCACCGTTCAACGCGCTGGCGCTGCCAGGCGCGCCGGCGACGCATCGCATCACCGCCCGGCGCGCACCGCTGTTTGCCGATGCGGACATCAAGGCGGCCGTGCTTGCGGAACTGCCGTATGGCGCCCGCCTGTCCGGCCAGATCGACGGCGATTTCCTCGGCGTCGATGGCGGCGGCTTCGTGCACCGCCGGCATGTGGAAAGCCCGCCGCTGGGCCGCTTCGCAGCGGCCGCATTGTTCATGGGCGCGCCCTATCTTTGGGGCGGGCGCACGCCTGACGGCGTCGATTGCTCCGGCCTGGTCCAGGCGGTGATGGCGGCGGAAGGCATCAGCCTGCGCCGCGACACCGATCTGCAGCTTGAACAAGGCGAGAAGCTGACCTTCGCCGCCCGCGCAGCCGGCGATCTGGTCTATTTCCCCGGCCATGTCGGGCTGCTGCTGGATGGCGATCTTCTGTGCCACGCCAATGCCCACTGGATGGCGGTGGTCACCGAGCCGCTGCGCGATGTGATCGCGCGGGGCAGCGAAGTGATCGGGGTCCTGCGGTTCCGCTAACCCCTCTGCCCTTGCGGGAGAGGGGATCAGGTTACGGTTTCACGAACTTCAGGGTCATGCGGTCGCTTTCGCCGATGGCGGCGTATTTGGCGCGATCGACATCGCCCTTTTGAAAGGTGGGCGGCAGGGTCCACACACCGTCCGGATAATCCTTGCTATCCTTGGGGTTGGCGTTGATTTCCGACGATCCCGCCAGCTTGAAGCCGGCCTTTTCCGCCAGCATCGTCACATAGCTGACCTTCATGTAGCCGCTTTTCTTCATGTCGGCGTCATTGCGCGCTTCGGGCAGGCGATGTTCGACGACGCCCAGCGTGCCGCCCTTCTTCAGCGCCTTGAAGAAGGCATTGAAGGCTTCCTGATCCCAGCCGCCCATGTGCCAATTGTGCACATTGCGGAAGGTCAGCACGACATCGGCGCTGCCCGGCGCCACGATGTCGGCAACGCCTTTGCCGAAGGTGCCGATGGCAATATCGCCATGGATTGCCTTGTCGGCAAATTTCGCCTTGAACGCCTCGACGCCCTTGGCGGCATTCACCGACGCCAGCGGGTTGGCAAGGCCGGCGACATAGAGGCCATTGCCCTTCAGGCCCGGGGCAAGGATTTCGGTGTACCAGCCGCCGCCGGGTGATACTTCCACCACGGTCTGGCCGGGCTTCACCCCGAAGAAGGCCAGAGTCTGGGCTGGGTGGCGATAGGTGTCGCGGGCCTTGTTCTCGGCGCTGCGCCACGGGCCGGCGATGGCCGCATCGAACGGGGCGGCGATGGCCGGCGCCGAAATGGCGGCGACCGCAAGGGCCGTGGCAAGCGTGATGGTACGGATCATGATACGTCTCCCCTTGGATGTGAACATTGGGTAATCTTGCAGGCCACACCCTGCAAGGCGCCAGATTGCGCTGCGCTGAACAGGCTGGCAAAGACGCCACCGATGGACGCGGAAACGACATGGATGATGCTCGCCGCCGGGCTGGCGATGACGGTGATCGGCGCCATCGGCGGCGTGCTGCGGGACCGGGCGCCGCTGGCCTGGCATGCGCATCTGCCGTGGAACGGGCTGGCGTTCGGCGGCGTGGGCTGCGCGCTGGTCGCGGCGGCGCATCTGTTCACCCTGCTGCGGGCTGGATGAACGGCGCGGCAATTTCGGGCCGCACCCGCGCCAGCCGCCCGGTGGCGCGGTCAACAATGGCCCAGGTCGTCAGCGCCTTGACGCGGAGCTGACCATCCGCGCCGCTGATCTCCACATATCGATCAAAGCGCGCCCCCTTCGGCTCGCCGACCCAGGTGGTCAGGGTGAGCGTCTCGCCCAGCAGCGTGGGGCGCAGATAATCGATCTCGTGGCGCGTCACGACCCACACATAGGTGTCGCGATGGTCCGGCGGCGCCACCGCATTCCAGTGCGACGTCGCCACATCCTGGATCCAGCGCAGATAGATCGCATTATTGACATGGCCGAGCTCATCGATGTCGGCCGCGGATGCCGTCACCGTGATCGCATGGCCGCGCCGGTCAGCGGGGGGCGGCATCAGCAAGTCCGAACTGTGCGAGGATGAAGGCATATTCCTCGGCCAGCTCCTCCAGGGCCGCAAAACGCCCGGATTTGCCGCCGTGGCCGGCGCCCATGTTGGTCTTGAAGATCAGCAGATTGTTATCGGTTTTGGTGGCACGCAGCTTGGCCACCCACTTCGCCGGCTCCCAATAGGTCACGCGCGGATCGTTCAGGCCGGCGGTGACCATCAGCGGCGGATAGGCCTGGGCGGTCACCTGATCATAAGGCGAATAGCTGCGGATCAGCTCGAAATCCGCCAGCGAAGTGATCGGATTGCCCCATTCCGGCCATTCGCCGGGCGTCAGCGGCAGGCTTTCATCCAGCATGGTGTTCAGCACATCGACGAACGGCACATGCGCCACCACCGCCCGGAACAGCGCGGGCGCCTGGTTGATCACCGCCCCCATCAACTCACCGCCCGCCGAACCGCCGCTGGCCGAGATCTGGCCCGGCGCCGCCCAGCCGGCTTGATTCAATCCGCGCGCCACATCGACGAAATCGTTGAACGTGTTGGTGCGCTTGGCCAGCTTGCCATCCAGATACCATTGATAGCCCAGATCATCGCCGCCCCTGATCTGCGCGATGGCAAAGGCCATGCCGCGGTCGAGCAGGCTGAGCCGGTTGGCGGAAAAGCCCGGCGTCATGGCGATGCCATAGGCACCATAGGCATAAAGATGCAGCTTGCCGGTCCCGTCCGCCCGGAAGCCCTTGCGATGGACGATGCTCACCGGCACCTGTGCGCCATCGCGCGCGGTCACCCAGATACGCTGGCTTTCATATTGGCTGGCGTCATAGCCTGACGGCACCGCCTGCATCTTGCGGGTGATCAGCGTGCCGTTGGCGACATCATAATCATACACGGTGGCCGGCGTGACCATCGAGGCATAGCTGAGCCGCAACAGCGGTGCGTCGGCTTCCAGATTGGTGCCCAGCGAGGCGGTGTAGGCGGCCTCTGCAAACGGGATGGTGGTTTCGCTGCCATCGTCCCGGCGCAGCACGATGCGGTCCAGCCCGTCGCGGCGGCCCTGCACGGCCAGATAAGAGGCGAAGGCCGCGATGCCGGTGATGTAATCCTGATCCGATCCGGCAATCAGCGTCTGCCAGTTGCCGGGCGCGGCAATGCTGGCGGTGGCAACGCGGAAATTCACATGGGTGTCGTTGGTGCGGATGAACACGGCGTCGCTGCGCACATCGATTTCATAGGCCACGCCAGCCCGCCGCGCCCGCACCAGCAACGGCGGTGCCAGCGGATCGGCGGCTGGCACCAGGCGCACTTCGCTGGTGACGTGATCGGATGTGGTGATGATGATCCACTGGCCATCCTGGCTCTTGCCGACGCTGACCCCGAAGCCCTTGTCCTCGGTTTCTTCATACAGCACCCGGTCTTCGCCGCTGTGGCCGATCACGTGCAGCCGCGCCTTGATGCGCCGCCAATTGTCGTTGACCTCGGTCCACACGATGGCGCGCGAATCGGCGGTCCAGGTGATGGCGCCGACGCTGACCTTGGTGACGGTTTCGATGTCCGTGGCTGTGGCGATGTCGCGGATGCGGATGGTGAAGCGCTCGCTGCCATCGCTGTCGGCGGCATAGGCGATCAATCTTCCATCCGGGCTGACGCTCTGGGCGCCGAGCCGGAAATAATCATGGCCCTCGGCCAGCGCCGGTTCCGACAGCAGCAGTTCCTCCACCCCGCCGGCTTTCCCCCGTCTTAGCCAGGTGCGATACTGGTCGCCGGATCGGAACTGCCACCAATATTCGAAATCGCCATCGGGCACCGGCACAGAGGCATCATCCGGCTGCACCCGGCCCTTCAACTCGTCGTAGATGCGCTCCTTCAGGCCAGCCAACGGCGCCATCGCGGCTTCGAACCAGCCATTCTCGGCCGTGAGGTACGCCAACACATCGGCATCATCGACCTTGGGATAGTTCGGGTCTTTCAGCCAGTGATAGGGATCCGCCACGGTGATGCCGTGGTGGGTGAAACGGTGCGGGCGGGTTTCGGCGATGGGGGGCTGCATCTGGGCAAGTCTTCCGGAACGCGAGGCGGGCGGCGGGCGGCGGGCGCGCGCCCAAGCTTGAGGTGCAGGCGGCACGCGCCTATCAGAACCGGCATAGATAAAGGGTTGAACTGCCATGTCCACTGTCACCCCCCCAGCCGCTGTCATTGCCGCCCGCCTTGCCGCGCTGCGCGCCCAGCTTGCCCATGATGGCCTCGCCGGTTTTGTCGTGCCGCTGACCGACGAGCATATGAGCGAATATGTCGGCGAATATGCGCAGCGGCTGGCCTGGCTGACCGGCTTTGGCGGTTCGGCCGGCAGTGCCGCCGTGCTGCACGCGCGCGCTGCGATGTTCACCGATGGCCGCTACACGGTGCAGGTGCGCGGGCAGGTGCCGGGCGAGTTGTTCGAATATCAGGATGTCCCCGCCACCAGCGCGGCGCAGTGGTTGGCCGAGCATGCCTTGGCCGGGCAACGCATCGGTTATGATGCATGGCTGCACACGCGGGCGTGGGCGGCCGGCACCCAGACGCTGCTGGCCGCCAAGGGCGCCGAACTGGTTGCGGTGACCGCCAACCCCATCGATGCGGTGTGGCGCGACCGCCCCGCGCCGTCGCTGGCGCCAATCGAGCTGCACGAAGATGCCTATGCGGGGCGCAGCCACGCCGACAAGCGCGCCGATGTCGCTGCCTGGCTGCAGGCGCGCCATGCCGACGCGGTGGTGATCGCCGCGCTCGATTCCATCGCCTGGCTGCTCAATATCCGCGGCCGCGATGTGGCGCGCACGCCGGTGGCGCTGGCCTTTGTCGTGGTGCATGCCGATGCCAGCGTCGATCTGTTCACCGCGCCGGAAAAGATCACCGCGGCGGTGCGGGCGCATCTGAGTGCGCAGGTCCGCATCCACGCCCGCGACCAGTTCGAGCCGACCTTGCGCGCCATGGCCGGCAAGGCGGTGGTCGCCGATCCGCAAAGCTGCGTGGCGGCGATCTTCGGCGCGCTGGCGGCCGGCGGCGCCCGCATCAGCGAAGCGCGCGATCCGTGCGTGCTGCCGCGCGCCATCAAGAACCCGGTCGAAATCGCCGGCACCACCGCCGCGCATGTCCGCGATGGTGCGGCGCTCACCCGCTTTCTGGCCTGGTTCGACCGCGAAGCCCCCAGGGGCGGCCTTGATGAATTGAACGCGGCGGAGCGCTTGCGCCAGTTCCGCGCCGAAACCAACAGCCTGGAGGACCTGTCGTTCGATACCATCTCGGCGGCTGGCCCCAACGCCGCGCTGCCGCATTACCGGGTAAGCGACGACACCAACCTGCCGATCGGCCAGGACAGCATCTATCTGGTCGATTCGGGCGGCCAATATCGTGACGGCACCACCGACGTGACCCGCACTTTGGTGGTCGGCACGCCGACGCCTGAAATGCAGGATCGTTTCACGCGCGTGCTGAAGGGCCATATCGCGCTGGCACAGGCGATCTTCCCGGCCGGCACCAGGGGCGTGCAGCTCGATGCGCTGGCGCGCCAGCATCTGTGGCAGGCCGGGCTGGATTATGCGCATGGCACCGGCCACGGCGTCGGCAGCTATCTGTCGGTGCACGAAGGCCCGCAACGCATCGCCGCGGCCTGGTCGGCGCAGCCGGGCGGCGACGAACCGCTGCAACCGGGCATGATCCTGTCGAACGAGCCGGGCTATTACAAGCAGGGCGCCTATGGCATCCGCATTGAAAATCTCGTGCTGGTGGAACAGCGTGACGTGCCCGGCGCCGAGCGCGCGATGATGGGCTTCAAGGCGTTGACGCTGGCGCCCATCGATCGCCGGTTGGTGGACGTGGGCTTGCTCACCCACGATGAACGCGCCTGGTGGAATGACTATCATGCGCGTGTTGCGGCCGAAATCGGGCCGTTGCTCACCGATGATGCCGATCAGGCGTGGCTGGCCCAGGCCTGCGCGTCGCTGTAACCCTGCGTCACCCTACGCCTTCGCGGGGCTGCGACAACATGCTATGGCGCATGTGGAATTGGATGGGAGAACCGAAATGATGAAGCAGATTGCCCTTGCCGCCGCCGCCCTGACCGCGCTGGTTGCCGCCGCACCCGGCCCGCAGAGCCTGCACGAATTCAACCTGAAGACCATCGATGGCAAGCCGATGCCGATGGCGCAGTACAAGGGCAAGGTTGTGCTGCTGGTCAACACCGCATCGATGTGCGGCTTCACCCCGCAGTACGAAGGCCTGCAGCAGTTGCACGACAGCTACAAGGCGAAGGGCTTCACCGTGATCGGCGTGCCGTCGGGCGATTTCGGCGATCAGGAATATGGCAGCAACAGCGAAGTGAAGCAGTTCTGCGAAAGCAAGTTCGGCATCAAGTTCCCGATGACCGAAAAGGCCGTGGTGAAGGGCGCCAAGGCCATTCCGGTGTACAAGTGGGCGGCGAACACGCTGGGTGAATCGCAGACGCCGCAGTGGAATTTCCACAAATATCTGATCGGCAAGGATGGCAAGCTGATCGCCGCCTTCGGCACCAAGACCACGCCGACCTCGCCGGAAGTGATGGCGGCCGTCGCCAAGGCACTGACCGCCAAGAGCTAATCGACGGATTGTTCAGGGGCTGGGTGCTGATTGCGGGCCGGATCGCCCGCATCCCCCAGCCCTTTGCGTTTCCGCAAATTCGCCCGCAGCGCCGCTGCCAGCCTGTCGGCGCGGGCCTTTGCCTGTCGTTCGCTTTCCGTTGTCATCGCCGCGTTCCAGACTCAATTGCGTGTTGATACACCCGCGCGGGCTGCGCTTGTCGGATCCGGCTCGCGAGGACCGGATTCGACAGGCTGAGCCCGAGCGGGCTCTTTAAGACCTCATGTGAATGCAATCGAGTCCAGCCGATCGCAGCGCCGCATTTGGTGCCAGTGCTTGACACTGTGGCGGGGCTTGGCCATAGGGCCGCTTCCTGACGGGCGAGCCCGGCAGGCACAAGCGTGGGGCCGTGCTGCCGTAGCTCAGTGGTAGAGCGCATCCTTGGTAAGGCTGAGGTCGGGAGTTCAATCCTCCCCGGCAGCACCACCCCCCGCTCCGTCATGTCGCGTGCGTTCGCGTTTTGCCCGTTCACGTTTTGCTGGCCCATGGCATGGTGTCCGACATGTACGATCCCGCTGCCATCACCCGGATCGGTGAAGGTCTGATCGCCGCCACCTTGCCCAGGCCGGAATGGACCCATGCCGCGCACGTGGCAGCCGCTGCCCATGTGATCGCCGCGCGCCGCGATCTGGACGCCGAAGCCGACATGCCCGGCCTGATCCGCCGTTACAACGAAGCCTGTGGCGCCGCGAACAGCGACACCATGGGCTATCATCATTCGATCACGATCGCATCCATCGCTGCGGTGCGGGCCGGGCTCACGCTGGCCCCCTCGGGCGACCTGGCCACCCAGCTGGCCTGGCTGATGACCGGCATGCTGGGCGACAAATATTGGCCGGAACGGTTCTGGCGCCACGACACGCTGTTCAGCGTCACCGCCCGGCGCGGCTGGGTCGCGCCGGATCTGGTGCCCTTGCCTTTCAGTGTGCGGACTTGAACGCACGCCAACAAGCAATTCGCGGACTTGAACGCACGCCAACAAGCAATCAGCATCCGGGTCTGAACGCCGCCCAATCGACGCCCGTTGGCGGTGCCTGCCCCTGCACCAGTGCTGCCACGGCCAGGCTGGCCGCCGGGCCGCCGGAAAAGCCCAGCCACGGCACATAGTTGATGAACACGCCTGGTGCCTGCGGCAGTTCGCCGATGATCGGCAGCCAATCTTCGGTGCCGTTCACATACGCCGCCCAACTGCGCACCAGATGCAACCCCGCCAGCGCCGGCACCACCCGCGCCGCCACACCCAGGTTGCGGCTGAGATTGTCCATGTCCACCTGCGGCCGTCCGCGCGCATCAATCCGCGCGTCCCAGCCGCCGCCGATCAGCAGCGTGCCGTTCTTCGCCTGCTTCAAGGTGAGCTTGGCACCGGCGCAATAGACAAGATGCGGCACCAGCGGCGCGGCCGGCTCGGTCACGCTCACCTGGATGGGGAAGGCCTGGATCGGCAGCGTCGCGCCCACGCCCGCCGCCAGCGTGCCCGTGGCGCTGCCTGCGGCCAGCACCAGGCGGCCCGCGCGCCAGCGCCGCGCCCCGGCGACCACAGCATGACCACCGCCATCGCGGGCGATCGTCACCGCGCCGGTGCCCGCTTCGATGATCGCACCGGCCGCGACGGCGGCGCGGGCGATTGCCGGCGTCACCACCAGCGGATTGGCCTTGCCCTCGCCGGCGCAAAACGCCCCGCCCACCGCATCATGGCCCAGATAGGGCGCCAACGCCCGCAGGGCCGGTTGATCCAGCAGGTCGATCTCCAGCCCGGCGGCGCGCTCGATGGCGACCTTGGCGCGGATTTCGGCCATTTCGGCTTCGTTGTGCGCCACCAGCAGGCCGCCGCCGAAATGCACCTCCAGGTCCGCGCCGACCAGCGCTTCCAGATCGCGCCACAGCAACAGCGATTCCTTGAGCATGGTCACGGCCGGGGCGAAGCGCCTGGCCCAATCTGCCCCCAGATTGCGGAACGGATCATGCGGAATCTGCGCGTGCAGACTGCCGGCATTGGCGCTGCTGGCCTGGCCGCCGATCACGCCGGCTTCGATCAGGCGGACACCCACGCCGGCGCGGGCGAGGTGCAGCGCGGTCAGGCAGCCGGCCAGACCGCCACCGATCACGATTACTTCATCTGGCATCGCCCATGGCGGTCCTGTGCAAGAACGGCAGAGTGTTGCATCAAGCACGGACGCACACGCGGGGGAAGCGCGAGATGATCGATCAGCCCTGGAACCAAAGCGAGGCCGAGGTGCGCCGCCTGATCGGCCGGGTGCGCGCCGGCCGGTCGCTGGCGCCGGCGCAGTGGCCCGGCGGCGCCCGCGCGGCGGTGGCGCTCAGCTTTGACTGTGATCATGAATGTTTTGAACTGGGCGGCGGCGGCAGCGCCACCGGCCGGCTGGCGTGGGGCGAATTTGGCCGCCGCGTCGGCGTGCCGCGCATCCTTGATGTGCTGGCCCGCCACGATGTGCCGGCGAGTTTCTTCATGCCGGCCATGTGCGCGCTGATCGACGCGCAAGAAAGCCGGCGCATCGTCGGCGCCGGCCACGAACTCGGCCTGCACGGCTGGATTCACGAAAACAACAGCCAGCTCGATGCCGCCACCGAACGCGATCTGATGCTGCGCGCCCGCGATGTGATCGCGCCGCTGGCCGGCGGCGGCCCGCTGGGGTTCCGATCGGCGAACTGGGATCTGTCCCCGAACACCATCGAAATCGTCGCCGAAATGGGCCTGGCCTATGATAGCTCGCTGATGGCCGACGACGATCCGTATGAACTGCTGATCGACGGCCGGCCCAGCGGCATCGTCGAAATTCCGGTGGAATGGCTGCGCGATGATGCGGTCTATCTGCTGTTCAACCGCAATCCCGCCACGCGGCCGTGGACACCACCGGATCAGGTGTTCGAGATTTTCGCCCGCGAACTGGATGGCGCGATCGCCGATGGCGGCCTGTTCCAGTTGGTGATGCATCCGTTCGTCATCGGCTATCGCAGCCGCATCTGGATTCTCGAGGCCCTGATCGAACGCGCGCAGGGCCAGGTGTGGTTTGCCACGCATGCGCAAGTGGCGGCCTGGGTGGCCGGACAAGCCGGTTTGCGCAACTCTTGACTCCCTCCCCGCGAGGGGGAGGGAGCTGAAGTGCTGCAATCACAGCCCGCGGGTGATCGCCTGCGAGGCCGCCAGCAACTGCGGCAGGATCTGTTTGCGCATCTCATCCTGCGTCATGCGTGAAGAGGGGCAGCAGACGTTGAGCGCTGCCAGTACCCGGCCTTCATCGCTGCGGATCGGCACCGAAATCGATCCCAGGCCGATTTCCAGTTCCTGATCGACAATGCTGTGGCCTTCGCGCGCTGCCCGCTCGATTTCGGCGCGCAGCTTGGCCTTCGATGTCAGCGTGTGCGGCGTGAACGCCCGCAGGGTCACGCGATCGAGATAGCGCTCCAGTGCCTCGGCCGGTTCCGCCGCCAGCAGCACCCGCCCGGTGGACACGGCATGCGCCGACGCGCGCCCCCCCACCGCGATGGAGACATTGACATAGCGATCGGACCGGGCGCGGGCGATGTAGGTGACATCCGCGCCGGTCAGCACGGCGCAGAACACCGATTCATTCAACGTGCGGGCCAGCTCGTTCATCACCGGCTGCGCCACATCCAAGATGCCCATCGACGACAGCGCCGAATAGCCCAGATCCAGCACCTTGGGCTTCAGGCTGAAGATCTTCTCGTCCTTTTCGGCATAGCCTTCGCGCACCAGGGTGAGCAGCAGCCGGCGGACCGTGGCGCGCGTCAGCCCGGTTTCCTGCGCCACTTCGCTCAACGTCATGCGCGGGCGGGTGCGGGTGAAGGCGCAGATGACTTCCAGCCCGCGCGCCAGCGAATTCACATAGTCACGATCGGTCAGATCATCGATTTCGGCCACGGCCATTGCAATTCTGCCCTTCGCCCCTTGCATAGGTTGACTGCATCTTACCGGGCAATGGCCCCGCATGCCTATTGATTTCAACAATCACGGGTTTGCCGTCATTCGCCCGGCAGGCGATCCCCCTGTTTGCGCCGCCACGCTGCCCAGGTCGTGGCCCAATTCGCCGGATCATCCAGATCGCTGGCATCCAGCTTGCCCACCACCTGGTTGTGCGGTGCGCCCAGCACGCGCGCCGGATCGGCATAGGCTTCGGCGATCACGGCTTCGAGCCCGTCGATCCAGTAATCGATATCCTCTTTCGACCACATCTCGCCGGCTTCGGGGGTGAACGGCTGCGGCACGATCCATGGTTCATGGCTCAGCCAGAAGGCATCGATGCCGAAATCCGCCATGCGGTTCTGCACGTCGACCGCGCTCACCCCCGTCTCTTCGAACAAGGTCCCCAGGCTGTAGCGGGTCATCTCCAGACGCGGCAGCGCCTGTTCGGGATGCGATCGTGTGACCCCGCGCAAGCCCAGCAATCGGGTTTCCATGTAATTGTTGAGCAGCACCGACATGTCGGACGCATCGGCAAGCCCCTGCGCGCCCATCGACCTTGTCCACGCCCAGGCCTTCACCACCTGCTGCAGATTGCCCATATATTCGCGCACGCGCGCTGCCATGTGCACCGGCGTTTCCAGCGCATAGGCGCCGCCCTGCCGCGTCACCAGCGGGCCGGGCAGGAACGGCGCCAGTTCCGCCGTGCAGCCATAGGCCCCCACTGCCGGGCCGCCGCCGCCCTTGGACACGCCGAACGTCTTGTGCAGCATGAACATGCAGGCATCAAAGCCGAGATCACGCGCGCGGATTTTCGTCATCACGCCGTTGAAATTGGCATGATCATAGAATGCCAGCGCGCCGGCTGCCTTGGTCAGCCGCACCCATTCGGTGATCTCTGGATTATAAACCCCCATGTCGTCGGGATTGTTGATCATCAGCGCCGCCGTGTTCGGCCCCAGCGCCGCCTTCAGCGCATCGAGGCTGGGATAGCCATTGGCACCCAGCGGCAGGGTGATGATCCCATAACCGGCGGTCGCTGCGGTGGCGGGGTTGCACGGGTGGCTTTGCAGGCTGGTGATGATCTGCGTGCGCGTGTTTCCCTCCCCGCGCGCCGCATGCCAGGCGCGGGTGATCACCGCCTGCGTCCACGCCGCATCCGCCCCGCCGGCCGCCTGAAAGGTGAAGCGATCCATGCCCGACAGCGCCCGCAACGCCAGATCAAGGCCATGCACGCATTCGAGCAGGCCTTGCAGGGTTTCCGGCGGTTGCTGCGGATGCACGCCGGCCAGCGCGCGCGCCGCCAGTTCGCCGGCACGCGGATTATATTTCATCGTGCAGGTGCCGAACAGGCTGACCCCCAGCATGCCCATGGTTTCCTGGGACAGCCGCAGATAATGGTGCAGCACTTCCGGCTCGCTCAGCTCGGGCAGATCGGGCGGCGCGCTGCGGGCAAGACCAGCCGGCACCAACCCGTTTGCGTCGGCCAGCGGGAAATGCTGGCCGCGCCGGCCGGGCGCGCCGATGCGGTGGATCAGCGGCTCGTCCCAGCGGGCGGCGTGGAAGCGGCGCAGGCGGCTCATGCGAGCACCGCCTGCAGCGCTGCGCCCAGCCGGGCAATGTCGGCTTCGCTGTGGCATTCGGTGACGGCAAAGATCGCGCGGTGGGTGTCGATGGCGATGCCGCCGAACATGTCGTGCCGGTCGAGCAGGGCGGCATTGATGCTGGCGACATCGCGGCCCGTGCCCGCGAAGTCCGCCACCACCTCCTTGAACAGCCCGCGCGTCACCGGCACCGTCACGCCCGGCACCGCGGCCAGCGTATCGGCCAGCAGGGCGGTGCGCGCGAGGATCAGCCGGCCCAGCTCGGCAAAGCCTTCCGGCCCCAGCAGCGCCATGTAGGCGGTGGCGGCGATCGCCCACAAATAGGTGCTGTTGCCGGTCCAGTCCTTGCCCAGCTCGCGGCTGCCATAGCTGGATTGGTGGAACAGCATCAGGCCAAACCCCATCCGGCCATCCACCGTGGTCGCCAGGCTGTTGAGCAGGGTGGGATATTCCGCCGCGATGCGCGGATCATCGGCGCTGGCGATGAAGCCGCCCACCCCGCCGCCGGCATGCATGTGGATGCCCAGCGGCTGGATGGTGCCCACGGCGAGATCGGCGCCCAACGCGCCGGGCGGCGCAATCACGCCCAGGCAGGACGGATCGACCCCGGCAATCACCAGCGCGCCGGCCGCATGGGCCAGTTCGGCCAGCGCGGCGGCACTGGTCTCCAGACCGCCCATCCACGCCGGATTTTCATAATAGACTGCCGCGACATCTGCCCCGATCATCCCGGCCAGCGCCGCCAGATCGATGCGCCCGACCGCGTCACACGGCACCGCCTCCACCACCAGATGCAGGGCGGGATCAGCGGACCCGGCATAGCCATCGAGCACGGCGCGGCGCTGCGGACACATGGCGGCCGGCACCAGCAGGCGCTGCCGTCCCGTCAGCCGCAGCGCCATGCGCGCCGCTTGGCCCAGCGCTGCACCCCAACTGTAGACCGGCAGGCCGACCAGCTCCATTTGCAGCAGCGCGCCCAACTGGCTGGTGAATTCGAACCAGGCCTGGTTGCGGCCGAAATCACTGCTCGGCGTGCCCCAGACGGGCGTGAGAAATTCGCTGCGGCCGACGATTTCATCGACCACCGCCGGCACATGATGCTGCCAGATGCCGCCACCCAGAAAGCTCAAGCTGTCCGTTGCGGGGCGGTTGCGCGCCAATGTTTGCTTCAGATAGCGCGCCAGCTCGACCTCGCTGGTCAGCGCCGGCGGCAGATCGGGCAGCGCGCTCTGGCGGTGTGCGGCGGGGATCTGGGCAAACAACGGCTCGACATTGTCCAGCCCCAGCGTGGCCAGCAATTCGGCTTGGCGCGCGGCTGTGTCGTTGGGCATGAACGGGTGCGCGCGGCGGCTGGTCATCGGTCCCTCTCGCGCAGCAAATTTCTTGGCATTGGTGCGCATGTCGCACAATATGGTCTTCTTGCGCACAAGGGAAGCCGGTGTAGAATGTGGATCGCATGATGTTGCCAGACCAGTTCACGCCCTTCTCCGATCTGATTCGCGCCGGCGCCCGGCAGGGTGCCAAGCCGGCGATCCTCTGCGGCGATACCGTTCTCAGTTGGGCGGCACTCGATGCGCGCATTGACAGGGTGGCGGCAGCGCTGGGGCGCGAAGGCCTGGGCAAGGGTGACTGCATCGCCATTTCCGCCACCATGCAGCCGGATTATCTGGTGCTGTGGCTGGGTGCGCTGCGTGCCGGGCTGGCGGTCGCGCCGCTGCCGCAATCCGCCACAGCCGATACCATCGCCGCCATGGTGGTCGATGCCGATGCCGCGCTATTCTTCGACGATGCCGCACTGGCCGACCTTGATGCCTGGCTGCCGCCGCCCGGCACCGCGCCGCCAGACGTGGCGATCGGCCCCGATGATCCGTTCAACCTGATCTACAGCAGCGGCACCACCGGCCGGCCGAAAGGCATCGTGCAACCGCACCGCCAGCGCTGGGCGCATGTGCAGCGCGGGGTGACGCAAGGCTATGGCGCGGATAGCATCACGCTGGTGGCGACCCCGCTGTACAGCAACACCACGCTGGTCAGCGTGATCCCCACGCTCGGCCTGGGCGGCACCCTGGTGCTGCTGCCGAAATTCTCCGTCACGGAATTTCTCGATCTCGGCCAGCGCCATCGCGCCACCCACACCATGCTGGTGCCGGTGCAGTATCAGCGGATCATGGACCATCCCGACTTCGACCGTTTCGATGTTTCCAGTTGGCAACGCAAATTCTGCACGTCCGCGCCCTTCTCTGCCGCCTTGAAGGCGCGAGTGCTGGCGCGCTGGCCCGGCGGCCTCACCGAATATTATGGCATGACCGAGGGCGGTGGCACCTGCATCCTGCAATGCCACGCGCATCCCGACAAATTGGCCAGCGTCGGCCAGCCGGCGGCAGGCAGCGACATCCGCATCATCGATGAACAGGGCCTGGAATTGCCGCCAGGCGCCACCGGCGAAGTCGTCGGCCGTTCCCCGGCGATGATGACCGGATATCACAAGCTGCCAGACGCGACACGCGCCGCCTTATGGTACAGCGGGCAAGGCGAGCGTTTCATCCGCACCGGCGATATCGGGCGCTTTGATGCGGACGGTTTCCTCACCCTGCTCGATCGCGCCAAGGATGTGGTGATTTCCGGCGGCTTCAACATCTATCCCATCGATCTGGAACAGGTGCTGATGGCGCACCCGGCGGTGCAGGATGCCGCCGTGGTGGGCGTGCCGTCCGCGGCGTGGGGCGAATCGCCGGTGGCGTTCGTGGTGTTGCGTGAAGCCGTTGATCCGCAAGCGCTGCTCGAATGGGCCAACGCCCGGCTTGGCAAGACGCAACGTTTGGTTGGCATTGAAGTATCGACCGAGCTGCCGCGCAGCGAGATCGGCAAGGTGCTGAAACGCCAGTTGCGTGATGGCTGGCGCGGTGCCCCGGTCTAGGCCCATACTCCCCCATACCCCCTGTGCCCCATAGTCAGGACCTTTCATCATGCTCATCGGTGTCCCCCGCGAAATCAAGCGCCACGAATATCGGGTCGGGCTGACCCCCGGCAGCGTGCGCGAGTGTGTGGTGCACGGCCATCAGGTGCTGATCGAAACCGGCGCTGGTGCGGGCATCGGCGCCGATGATGCGGCCTATGTGGCCGCTGGCGCCGAAATCGCAGCGGACGCCGCCAGCGTCTTCGCCCGTGCCGACATGATCGTGAAGGTGAAGGAGCCGCAAGCCAGCGAATGGGCGCAACTGCGCGATGGGCAGATCTTGTTCACCTATCTCCATCTCGCCCCCGATCCCGATCAGGCCCACGGTCTGATCGCCTCGCGCTGCACCGCCATCGCCTATGAAACGGTCACCGATGGGGCTGGCCATTTGCCGCTGCTCGCGCCGATGAGCGAAGTGGCCGGCCGGCTGGCCATCGAAGCCGCGGGCCAGGCGCTGCGTCGCCATGCCGGCGGCATGGGTCTTCTGCTGGGCGGGGTGCCCGGCGTGAAGCCGGCGCGGGTGGTGATCATCGGCGGCGGCGTGGTCGGCACCCAGGCGGCGCGCATGGCGGTAGGGCTGGGCGCGGAAGTCACCATCATCGATCGCTCCTTGCCGCAACTGCGTCGGCTGGATGATCTGTTCGGCGGCCGCGTGCGCACCCGCACCGGCAGCCGCGCCGTGCTGGAGGAGGAACTGGCCGCGGCCGACGTGGTGGTGGGCGCGGCGCTGATCCCCGGCGCCAGCGCGCCCAAGCTGATCACCCGCGCTGATCTGAAGCTGATGATCCCCGGCGCCGTGATTGTCGATGTTGCCATCGATCAGGGCGGTTGCGCCGAAACCAGCCGGCCGACCACCCACGACGATCCGACCTATGATGTGGGTGGCATCATCCATTATTGCGTCGCCAACATGCCCGGCGCGGTGCCGAAAACCAGCAGCGCCGCGCTGAACAATGCCACCTTGCCCTATGTGCTGGCGCTGGCGGCCCAAGGCCTGGGCGCGCTCCACACCGATGCGGGCCTGCGCGCCGGGCTGAATGTGCATCGCGGGCAGATCACCAACGCCGCGGTGGCGGCGGCGCTGGGGCTGGTCCATCACGACCCGCTGTCGGTGCTGGTCTGAACCATGCATCCCGCAGTTGATCTGACCGGCAAGACCATCCTGCTCACCGGCGCGTCCAAGGGCATCGGCGCGGCCACCGCGGCGATCCTGGGCGCTTCGGGCGCGCATCTGGTGGCGCATTATGGCAGTGACCGCGCCGGGGCCGAAGCCGCCACCGCCGCCATCCCGGCCGACCGCCTGTTGCTGGTTCAGGCCGATCTGGCCGATCTGAATGCGGTCGAATCGCTGTGGGATGCGGCGCTGGCCTGGCGCGGCCGCATCGATGTGCTGGTCAACAACGCGGCGGTGATGGATTTTTCCGGTGGCATTGATGCACCGGTCGATCATTGGGACGCGGTGTGGGATGCGGCGCTCACCGTGAACGTGAAGGCCCCGGCCCGGCTGATGCGCCGCGCCGTGCAGCATTATCTTGAAGCCGATGGCGGCAAGGATCAGGGGGGCGCGATCATCTCCATCGGCAGTTGGGCGGCGCAGCGCGGGGTCACCAACCCCGCCACCATAGCCTATGGCGCATCAAAGGCGGCGATCCGCGCCGCCACCCAGTCCATCGCCCGCGCCTATGCACGGCAGAAAATCCTGGCCTATGTCATCACGCCGGGCGTCGTGCGCACCCGCCTGTCCGAACAGTTCGCGGCCACCAATGGCGGGGAAGCCGCGGTATCCGCCACGCTGGCCAGCGGCGAATGGGTGACGCCGGATGAGCTCGGCCGACTGGTGGCCTTCCTGGCGTCGGGTGCGGTGCCGCAGCTTTCGGGCGCGACGCTCGATGTCAACGGCGCGAGCTATATCCGCTGATGCGGGTGAGCCTGCCTGGGGTGGAGCGCGCCGGCGCCGGCTTTGGCCTGCAATTTGCTGGCCGCACCATCCAGGCCTTTCCCGGCGAGACGCTGGCCGCGGCGCTGCTGGCGGCGGGTGAACTGGCGCTGCGCCGTACAGCCGGTGGCGATGATCGGGGCATTTATTGCGGCATGGGCGTGTGCGGCGAATGCAGCGTGCTGGTCGATGGGGCGCCGCGCCGCGCCTGCATGACGGCGGCCGAACCGGGGCAGCAGGTGGAACCGCTGCCGGCGCGCGTGGTGGCCCAGCCGCAACCCATACAGACGCTCACCCATCACAGCTGCGATCTGCTGGTGGTGGGGGCCGGCCCGGCCGGATTGGCGGCCACGCTGGCGGCGCGCGCGGCCGGCCTGTCGGTTATTCTGGCCGATGAACGCGCCAAGCCCGGCGGCCAATATTTCAAGCAGCCCGGTGAGGGCCTGACCATCGATGCGACCGCCATCGACCGGCAGTTCGCCGCTGGCCGCACGCTGATCGAACAAGCAGTCGCCAGCGGCGCGGCGATCTGGCGCGGCTGCATGGCCTGGCACGCCGCGCAGGATGGCGATGGCGATGGCGTGGCGGTGGCGGTCACCACGCCGGATGGCCCGGCGCAGGTGCGTGCCCGCCGGCTGGTGGTCGCGGCCGGCGCCATGGAACGGCCGTGGCCGGTGCCGGGCTGGACGCTGCCCGGCGTGATGACCACCGGCGCGGCGCAAACCCTGCTGCGCGGCAGTGCGGTGGCGCCGGGTGCGCGCGTGCTGGTCGCCGGCAATGGCCCGCTCAATCTGCAATTGGCCTGTGAGCTGCTGGCGGCGGGCGTTACCGTGGTGGCCGTGGTGGAACAGGCGCCGCGGCCCGGCCCTGCTCAAATCGGCGCGCTGGCGGCGATGCTGACGAGCCATGCCGGGCTGGCCCTCATGGGCGCGGCACAACTGGCAAAGCTGGTGCGGGCCGGCGTGCCCTTGCTGTTCGGCCATGACGTCACGCGCATCGCCGGCGCCACCCGCGTCGAAGCGGTGGCCATCGCGGCGCCCGGTGGCCCCGAACGCTGGTTCGACATCGACGCCGTGTGCATCGGCGCCGGTTTCCAGCCGCAGGCCGAGCTCCCGCGCGCCCTGGGTTGCGCCATGGCCAGCGATGGCCTGTCCGTGCAGCGCGATGACAGCGGGCGTACGTCGCTGGAATGCGTGTTCGTCGCGGGCGATGGCGGCGGCCTCGGCGGCGCGGTGGCGGCGCAGGCGCAAGGCCGGCTGGCCGGGGCGGCGGCCGCGCGCGACCTGATCGGCACGCTGCCGGCTTCCCTGGAACGGCAGGACGAACAGGCCCGCCGCGATCTGGCCCGCGCGCAGCGGTTTCAACGCGGGTTGTGGCAGATGTTTGCACCGCTGGCCGGGGCCGCCCCGCGGACGACATCCGAAACCCTGCTCTGCCGCTGCGAATCCGTCTCGCTGGCGCGCATCGAAACGCTGATCGCGGCGGGGGAGCGCGACATCGGCAGCATCAAGCGCGCCACGCGGGCCGGCATGGGCCGCTGCCAGGGGCGATATTGCGCGCCCCAGTTGGCCGTGCGCATGGTCGACGCCGGAAACCCGACCGAATTGTTCGCGCCGCGCCCGCCGTTCAAGCCGGTCACCATCGCCGCCATCGCTGCCCGGGACGGGGGCTGAGCCATGCTGCGCCGGCTGATCGCCCTCATCCTGTTGTTGTTCGCCCTGCCCGCCGCTGCGCGCGACCTTGCCACGATCAAGGCCAGCGGTGTGCTGCGCGTTGGCGTCAATCCGAATTTCCCGCCGATGAGCAGCTTTGGTCCCGGTGGCCAGTTGCAGGGTTTCGACGTGAATGTGGCGCGGGCGCTGGCGCAGCGCCTGGGCGTGCGCGCCGAACTGGTGCCCACCGAGGCCGCGAGCCGCGTGCCCTTCCTGGTGTCGGGGCGCATCGATGTGTCGCTGGGTGCGCTCACCATCACGCCGGAACGCCGCGCGCTGATCGATTTTTCGGTGCCGCTGCACAGCGAAGCCATGGGCGTGATCACCACCGCGGCCACGCCGGTCACGCGCTGGCAGGACCTGAACCGCAGCGATCTCACGCTGGTCAACATGCGCGGCAACCAGTCTGTATCGGTGCTGGCCGAAAAACTGCCGCGGCCAAAACGCCTGCTGGTCGATGGCAATGCCGATACTATTCGCGCCATTGCGCAGGGGCGTGCCGACGCGCTGGTGGAAAATGTCGATTTCTTCATCGGCTTCACGCGGCTGTATCCGGATGTCGCGTGGCGCGTGCTGCCGGAACCGATTTTCACCGCCTGGTGCGGGATTGGCCTGCCCAAGGGCAATGAGCCCTTGCGGGCCGCCATCGATACCGCGCTGATCGCCCTGCACCGTGATGGCAGCATTGATCGGCTGTGGCGCGGTGCCTATGGCGCGGCGATGACGGTGCCGCCCGGCCCGGAACAATTGCGCCCGGTGGCGGCCAGCACCGGCGGCGGCCGTTATCGTTTCGATTGGCAGCCGGTGATCGCGGCGCTGCCCTATCTTGCCGGCGGTGCCTTGATCAGCCTGCAGATCGCCGGCATCGCCTTTGGTTCCGGCGCGGTGCTGGGCCTGGTGCTGGCGCTGGCCCGCCACAGCGGCCCGGCCTGGGCGCAGCGCGCGGCCGGCGCCTATGTGTCGGCCATCACCAACACGCCTGCGCTGGTGCAGATTTTCCTGCTTTATTATGCGCTGCCCGATGCCGGCGTGCTGCTGCCGGCGTTTGTCGCGGTCACGCTCGGCCTCACGCTCAACGCCGCGGCCTATCTTGCCGATATCCTTCGCGGCGGCATCGCGGCGCTGCGCGCGTCAGAGCTTGAGGCCGCCGCCGTGCTCGGCCTGTCGGCGCGCGATCGGCTGCGCTTTGTCATGCTGCCGGCCATCGTCGCCGCCGTCTATCGCCCGCTGGCCAATTTCTTCATCGTGCTGGTGCTGGGCAGTTCGATGGCGGCGCTGTTCGGGGTGGAGGAACTCACCGGGCGCGCCATCAATATCTCCACCGCCAATCTGCGCACCATCGAGACGTTCGCGGTCACCGGCCTGATCTACATCTTGCTCACCCTGATCGCGTCGGGCGCATTGGCCCTGTTCGGTCGCCACGTGCTGAAACTGCAACGCTGATGGCGGGAGCCGATGCCTTTTTCACCGCCGATACGGCACTGTTTCTGGTGCAGGCGCTGGGCCGCACGCTGTTGATGACCCTCATCGGGTGCAGCATCGGGCTGGCGTTGGGCGGCGCGCTGGCGGTGCTGCGCGGCAGCCGCGCGCCCTGGCTGGCCCCGGCGCGGGGCTTGGCGGCGCTGTACATCGAAACCTTCCGGCGGCTGCCGTTCCTGGTGATCCTGATGCTGGTGCTGTTCTGCGTGCAGGCCTTCGCGCCCGATCTGGCGCTGATCGGGGTCGCCACGATTGCTGTCACGCTGGCGGCTTCGGCCTATCTGTCCGAAATTGTCCGCGCCGGCCTTGAATCGGTGCCGCAGGCGCAGCGCGATTCGGCCGCCATGCTCGGGCTGTCGTGGCTCGATACACTGCGGCTGGTGATGCTGCCGCAGGCCTGGGGCGTCATCCTGCCGCCGGCCGCCGCCTTCATGGTGATGTTCATCAAGGATACGGCGCTGGCCAGCCAGATCGGCGTGGTCGAACTGGCCTTTGCCGGCAAGATCCTCGTCAACAAGGGCGTGTCGCCGGTGCTCGGCTTCGGTGCCGTGCTGATCCTCTATGCGCTGCTGAGCTGGCCGCTGGGCCGCGCGGCCAAGGCCCTCGAAACCCTGCTGGAGAACCGCCGTGGCGCTGCTCACCATCGCTGACCTGGCCGCCGGCTATGGCGGCGCGCCCATATTGAACGGCGTCAGCCTGAGCGCTGAACGTGGCGACATCATCAGCCTGATCGGGCCATCGGGATCGGGCAAATCCACCCTGCTGCGCGTGCTGATGGGCCTGACCCCGGCCAGCGGCGGCCAGGTGATGCTGGACGGCGTGGCGGTGGATTATGCCAGCAAGCCGGCACTCACCGCGCTGCGCCGGCGCATGACCATGGTGTTCCAGCAATATAATCTGTTCCAGAACATGACCGCACTGGCCAATGTCTGCCTGGCGCCGGTGCGGGCGTTGGGCGTGCCGGAGGCGCAGGCCGAAGCGCGCGGCCGCGAATTGCTGGCGCGCGTCGGCCTGGCCGATCATCTGCACAAATATCCGGCGCAACTGTCGGGCGGGCAACAGCAGCGTGTGGCGATCGCCCGCGCACTGGCCATGCAGCCGGACATCTTGCTGCTCGATGAAGTCACTTCGGCGCTCGATCCCGAACGCGTGGGCGAAGTGCTCGATACGGTGCGCGATCTGGCGGCCACCGGCATCACCATGGTGATCGTCAGCCACGAAATGGCCTTCGTGCGCGAAATCTCCAGCGCCGTGGTGATGATGGATGCCGGCCGGGTGATCGAGCGCGGACCGCCCGCCGCAATGTTCACCACGCCCGCCCAGCCGCGCACCCAGGCCTTCATGCGCGCCATCATTCGTCATTGAACATGCCAACACGGCGCTTTTCCGCGGCAGTTCTGTTCGCTATGCTTCCATTTGTGCGAAAATCGACGGTTTTCGAGCTTCAGACAGGGATTTTGCCATGACCAAGGCCTTTCGCGGCAGCCATTCAGTGATCGTCACCCCCTTCAACGACAGCGGCAGCGATCTCGATCTCGGCCGGCTGCATGCGTTTCTGGATTGGCAGCTGGAATCCGGCGTGCCCGGCGTGATCATCCTGGGTACCACCGGCGAATTCCTGACCATTTCCGATGATGAACGCCGCCGGCTGGTGGACGCGACCGTCAAGCATGCCGCCGGCCGCTATCAGGTGATGGTCGGCACCATGAACGCCTATACCGCCAGCGCCGTGCGCTACAGCCGCGAAGCGCAGGATCTGGGCGCCGATGGCCTGATGATCATCCCGCCTTATTATTACACGCCCACCGATGATGAAATCTTCAACTATTACAAGGCGATCTGTGCCGACGTGCAGTTGCCGATCATGATCTACAACAACCCGTTCACCTCCAACCGCGACATGAAGGCGGCGCTGGTGGCGCGGTTGACGGCGGCCTTCGAACAGGTGCGCTACATCAAGGAAGCCAGCCAGGACATCGCCCGCGTCTTCGAGATCATCGAGGAAACCCATGGCGTGATGAACGTCTTTGCCGGCGAAAAGCCGGTGGAAAGCTTCCTGCTCGGCGCCGTCGGCTATGTGAACCCCTATGGCAATTATCTGCCGTATCAGACGACCCGCATGTGGACGCTGCTGGAAGAAGGCCGCATCAAGGAGGCTGCGCGCATCCAGCATCTGGTGCACAAGTTCGACAAGATCATCGCCGAAGGCCACCCGACCTATGGCCACCAATGCTATTCCAAGGCGCTGGCCGCCGCACAGGGCTATCCCGTGGGCGACGTCCGCGATCCGCTCACCAAATTCGCCGCCCTGGGCGAGGAAGGCCGGACCAAGGTGAAGGCCATCCGCGCCGTGTTCGACGAGATTGACGCTGCACTGATCGAGATCGACGGGCGCGCCGCGGCATGAATGTGCCCGCCCAGAGTCCGGCATTGTTCACGCCATTCACCTCCCGCGGCGTGACCTTTCCCAACCGCATCATCCTGTCCCCCATGTGCCAATATCGCGCCGTCGCTGGCGTGGCGCAGCGTTGGCACACGGCGCACCACGGCCGGCTGTCGCTGTCCGGGCTGGGCGGCGCGATCTTCGAAGCGACGGCGGTGCTGCCGGAAGGCCGCATCACGCCGGGGTGCCTTGGCATCTGGAGCGATGATCATCTGCCCGGCCTCAGCGCCCTGACCGCGCTGTACCGGGATCAAGGCGTGCCGGTCGGCATCCAGCTCGCCCATGCCGGGCGCAAGGCGACCGCCGCCACGCCGTTCGATGGCGCGCGGCCGCTGCCGGCCGATCATCCCGATTGGTGGGCCAGCGTCGCCCCCAGCGCGATACAATTTGGTGAGGGCTGGCAGGTGCCGCAGGCGCTGGACGCTGCCGGCATCGACGCGGTGATCGCCGCCTTCGTCGCCGCCGCCCGCCGCGCCGTCGCGGCCGGCTTCGATTTCATCGAACTGCATGGCGCCCACGGTTATCTCGCCGGCAGCTTCCTCTCGCCGCTCAGCAACCAGCGCGACGACGCGTTCGGCCAGGATCGCGGCCTGTTTGCCGAACTGCTGGCTCGCGCCGTGCGCGCCGCCATTCCTGAAACCATGCCGTTGTTCTGGCGCACGTCGGCGGTCGATACCGGCGTGACCATCGACGACACGGTGGCACTGGCCCTGCGTCTCCACGCGGTGGGCGTCGATGTGGTCGATTGCTCGTCGGGCGGCACCAGCGGGCCGTCCGGGGTCACCGGCAGCCCGCCGGCGCCCGGTTACATGGTGCCTTTGGCTGCCGCGGTGAAAGCCGCCGGCGTGCCGAGCATGGCCGTGGGGCTGATCATGGACGGCTTGGTTGCCAATGGCGCCATCGCCGATGACGCGGCCGATCTGGTGGCTGTGGGCCGCGAGCTGCTGGCCGATTCGGGCTTCGTGCTGCGCTGCGCGCGCGCGCTTGGCCTGGCGCAGCCGTATCATGTGCTGCCGCTGGGCCTGCATTTCTATCTGGAGCGCCGCAAGTACGAGGGGATGAGGCCATGAAGACATTGTTTGCCGCGCTGCTGCTGGCGGTTGCCGCGCCCGCCATTGCGCAAGATTACCAGCGCCCCGGTGTGCCGCCCCTGCGGGATCGCGTTGCCACACACGATCGCCTGGTCAAGGCGCGGCTCGATCGCGTGGTGCCGCGCATCATGCGCGAGGTCGGTGTGGACATGTGGATCCTCGTCGCCCGCGAGTATAATGAAGACCCGGTGGTCAAGGCCATGCTGCCCGCCACCTGGGCCTCGGCGCGGCGGCGCATGGTGCTGATCTTCTTCGACAACGGCACCAGCGTCGAGCGTTTCGCCATCGCCCGCTATCCGGTCGGTGATCTGTTCCCGTCGGCCTGGAACCCGGAGGCGCAGCCCGATCAATGGGCCCGCGTCGCGCAACTGGTGGGGGAACGCAAACCAAAGCGCATCGCCGTCAACATCAGCCGCGATTTGGGCCTCGCCGATGGCCTCAGCGCTGGCGAACATCGCCAGCTTGTCGCCGCGCTCGGCCCGCTGGCCAGTCGCATCGAAAGCCATGACCGGCTGGCACTGGGCGTGCTGGAAACCCGCACACCTGAAGATCTCGACGTCTATCAGGGCATCATGCGCGTCGCCCATGCGCTGATTCCGGAAGGCCTGTCGGAAAAGGTGATCACGCCCGGCGTCACCACCACGCAGGATGTGGTGTGGTGGTATCGCGAGCGGCTCGCCGATCTGCGCCAGGATGCCTGGTGCCAGCCATCGGTGGACATTCAGCGCGCCAACGCCGCCGCCGTCACGCCGGGCCGGCAAACACTGCCCGAAAACAATGTGATCATGCCGGGCGATCTGCTGCATGTCGATTTCTGTGCCGGCATGATGGGCCTGAAAACCGATACGCAGATGCTGGCCTATGTGCTCAAACCCGGCGAAACCGAGGCGCCGGCAGGCCTGAAGGCCGGCATGGCCGCCGCCAACAAGGTGCAGGATGCGTTGACCTCATCGTACCGCACGGGCCTGACCGGCAATCAATTGCTCGCCGCCGCGCGCGCCAAGGCCATCGCACAGGGCCTGAACCCGGTGATCTACACCCACGCCATCGGCCAGCACGGCCACGGCGCCGGGCCGTGGATCGGCGCCTGGGAACGGCAGGACATCATCCCCGGCCTCGGCGAATATCGCATCTATCCCGATACCGCCTGGTCGATCGAGCTGGCGGCGTTGCACAAGGTGCCGGAATGGGGCGGCAGCGACGTGCGCTTCCCGTTGGAAGTGGACGGCTTCTTCAACGGCAAGGACTGGCGCTGGATCGATGGCCGGCAAACGGAACTGCTGCTGATCCCGCGCGGGGGGAAGTAGGGGCAACAGGGTTGAACAACTCCCTCCCCCTTGCGGGGAGGGAGTCGCCTTCTTCGCTTCAAGCCCTCACGGCATCGGCGGCGCATTCCGGAAGCGCTTCACCTGCGTGTCATCGCCCAGCAATTCCCAGCGCGTCAGCGCGATCGGGATGATGCCGCTGGCGATGAAGCGATCGTGGAACCGGCCAAGGTTGAAGGCCTGGCCGTCGCGGTGGCCGACCTCGGCCACCAACTGTTCCAGCTGCAATTTGCCGAAATAATAATTCAGCCCCAGCCCCGGCTGCCGCACATAGAGCGCCATGTCGAAGGCGGCGGTGTCGTCGGTCTTTTCCATCCAGTAGGGCGTGCGCTCCGTCAGGCTGGTCAGCGCCTGGTCCAGGCTCCATTCACCGGCCTGCAGCTTCAGTTCGGGCGCCAGCCGGGCGGCGCGATTGGCCTGCAGGATATAGTGGATTTCGCGCGCCTTGGGGCGGGCATCGAGCCAGCCGGCCTGCAGCATCATTTCTTCCAGATAGAAGGCCCAGCCCTCCATCCGCTGCGAATCGAGAAAGCCGACCGGCGCCTGGCCGCGGATCGGGCGCGGATCGCGCCGCCGCCACATGGAATCAAAGATATGGCCGGGCAGATTGTGCGCCCGCAAGCTGCGCGGGTCGCGGTCTTCGGCTTCGCGGAAGAAATTGCGGCGGATCGGCAGATCGAAAGGCCCGCCGGCGGCCGGATCCTGATTCTGCGGCATCACGTAGGGGCCTTCGGGCGGCGGCACGACCAGCCAGTCGGGCACGGTCATCAGATCCCTGGCCTTGATATAGGCCAATATATCTTCATCCGCCTCGCGCCGGATGCGCTCGAAATCCGCCAGCGTGGTGACGGCCGGCAGCATCGGCGTCCCGCGATGCTCCTGCTCCTCGATCTTCAGGAAGGTGACGCTGCGTTCCCATTCGCGCTCCCCCAGCACCAGCATTTCCGCCGAATTCCACGGGTAATAGAGCACATGCGCCAGATACCAATCCATCGCCGGCCGGCCGATGCCGGCGCTGGCTGGCACCTTGGGGTGCATGGATTCCAGCCAGTCGGCAAAGCTGCGTGAGGCGGCTTCGGCGGCGCGCGCCGCCTTGGCCAGCGCCGGATCGGATTTGGCCAGATCAGCCGCCATGCGCGCATAGAGCCGGGCTTCGATGCGGTGATGCGCCAGCCCCAGCGTGATCAGATCGCCCTTCATGTCGGTCAGCGCGGTGCGCGCCGCGGCCAGCGCGGCCGGCACGCTGGCCAGTTTCGCTGCCAGATCGGCGCGTGCGGCCTTGTCTTTCAAGGGAAGTTTCGGCGGCGCCCAGGCCGTGGCCACCTTTGGCCCCCAGCCGATATTCAGCGTCGCCCACCACGATGGATCGCGCTGCCACTGGCGCAGATGGCGATGCTGGAACAGCACGGAACGGATCTCGCTGAGCGTGATCATCCAGTCCACCCGCTCCGCCACCGGCCAGCTGCTGTCGTCCATCGCCTCCAGCCGCGCCAGCGCCGCCTGCGCCACCGCTTCGCGCCGCGTCATGGCGGCCGGCGTGTGATCGGCGACATGCGCCTGCGAAGTGAAGGCGATGTCGCTGCGGAACTGCTTGTGGAGCGCGACCAAATCGGCGTGAGTCGCCGCCAGCGCCGGGGTCGCCAGCAGCAGCGAGACCGCAGCAAGGCCAAGCAGCCGCCTCATGGCGTGATGCCCATCGCGGTCACTTCATCGGTCGCACCCAGCCATTGCCAGCGGATCAGGCTGAGCGGGATCATGCCGAAATCGCCGAAGCGATCATAGAAGCCCTTCACGCTGAACGTCCCGCCCGGCAGCCCGGCCTGTTCCTGTTCGGCCAGTTCGGCGAACAGCCGTTCCACCTGCGCCTTGCCGGTGATGTAGCTGGGGCCATAGCCGGGGAAGCGCAGATAGAGTGACTGTTCAAAGCCGAGCAAAGGCAGATCGGGGCTCATCCAGCCATTGGGCGTGCGACCGACCTGCATGGCCATTGCCGCCTTCAGATCGATCTGATTGGCCTGCGCATAGAGGGACGCCAGCCCGCGTGCCGCGCGCTGGGCCTGCATGATCCATACGACTTCGCGGCTGCGCGGCTCGTTGTCGAACAGGCCGGCGTCCAGCATCATCGCTTCCATCGCGGTGGCATTGCCTTCGGATCGGCTCAACCAGATGTTGTAGAGCAACGGCTCGCGCCGGATCGGCGACGGGTTCGGGCGCTCCTTCATCTCCGCCAGATCCCACCAGTGATAGAAATGCGCGAACAGGCTGTTCGGCGAGCGCCCTTGTGCGATCGCGAAGAAATTCTGCTTGTCGGCCGGCAGCCACGTGCCGATGCGCTTGACCAGTTCCGGCTTCATGTAGGGGCGGATGGTTGCCACGCCGGTCTTGTCCATGAACGCGATGAAATGGTCGATGTCTTTCAGGCTCTTGGCGTCCCATTCGGCCTGGCTGGCCGGGCTGGTCAGCGCGGGCAGCGCCTTGTGGTTGTTCTCCTCCAGGCGCAGGCCACTATGGGCGCGCGCCAGTTCGCGCTTCAGGATCGCCACCTCGTCGGACCAGGTGTAGGGCGACAACTGCACATGCTTCAGGAACCAGTCGTAGGCCGCGATGCCGACGCCCGATGGCCCGGTCTTCTTCGGCGCCTCGGCCTTCACCCAGGCGATGAAGCTCTCCGTGGCCGCCAGCGCCCCAGCCGTGGCCTTTTCCAGCGGCTTGTTGCCCTTCACCTTGGCTTGCAGATCGCGCAGCGCATCGGCCTGTTCGACGAGCGAAACGCTGCTGGCGTTCCAAATGTCGGCGGCATTGCCGGTCAGGTTGCCGCGCGCCTGGGTCAGCAGCGGCGGGATCGTCGCCAGTTCGCCGGCCAGCTTCGCCGCATCGGCCTTGCTGAGCGGGAAATCATATTGCCAAAGCTCGATCGGCGCGACATGCACCGGGCCTTCGTGCGCCGGCGTGTCGCTCTGCGCGATCCACACGCTGGCATACCAGGCGGGGTCGCGCTCCCAGGGCTTCAGCGTTTCCAGGAAGAATTTCAGTCCGTTCAGTTCGGCCTGCACCAGTTCGCGATCGACCTTGTCGGCCACTGCCCAGCCCGTTGTGTCGATGGCCTTCAGCTTAGCCTGATATTGCACGAGGCCCGCAGCGCGCGCCGCGTTGGCGGCCGGCGTGTAATCGGGCACACCCGCCACGGTGGCATTATGGAAGCGCCGCCAATCGGCGAACAACGCGTGCAGCTCCGCCGGCGTGCTGGCCAGCGCCGGTGCGGCCGCCACCAGCGTCGCGGCGATTGCGATCAGGAATTTCATGCAGCTACCCCCAGGTTCGGCTTCGCAGTTGTTCGCATAGAATACATTGGTTCGCCAAGCGCGCAAATCTATTGACGTCCGCCGGGCTGCCCGGCAGGCTGATGCCGAGACTTTCGGATGGGACATTCGGGCAGGATAAGGGGACGGGCATGACGCGGCAAATGGCAATGATGGCTTCGGCGCTGGCACTGGTGCTGGGCGCGCCGGCCGCCTTGATGACGGCCGCCCCGGTGCAGGCGGCGACCGCCGCGCCGGCCGGCCCGCCGCAGGGCCGCGGTGATTACAAGGTGCTCAACGCGGTTTGGGCCGAATTCCTCGCCTGGCGCGACGCGCGCGAGGGCGCCAGCGTGCCCGATTACACGCCGCAAACCATTGCACGCCAGAGCCGCGAGCTGAACGGGCTGATGGCACGCGTGCAGGACATGAATGTCGCCAGTTTCAGCCGCGCCGAACAGGCCGATTGGCTGGCGGTGCGATCGAAGATGGCGCAGCACATGTTCTGGCTGCAGGTGTCCAAGCCGTTTTCGCGCGATCCCGGCCATTATGTCGATCAGATGCTGTATCCGCCGATGACCGAACTGCCGGTGAGCGGTGCCGAAAAGGATCGGCTGGTCGCCCGGCTGCGCCTGATCCCGCAGCTTGCCGAACAGGGCAAGCGCACGCTGACCGAAGCCGCCGCCGATTATGCCGACCTGGCGCTGTACAATCTCGAACATGCCGATGGCGTCGGCCACAACCACCCGTGGCGGCCGGTGCCGCCGGCCGGCGTGATCGGCTGGTTCGACGACATGGCGGCGCGCGCCAAGGACAAGCAGCCCGATCTGCTGCCCGACATCATGGCGGCGCGCAGTGCGGCGCTGGGCTTTCGCGATTGGCTGAAGGCCGCCCGGCCGAAGATGACCGCCAAGGCCGGCGTAGGGGAGGCGCGCTTCAACTGGTATCTGAAGAACGTCAAGCTGCTGCCCTACAATGCCGATCAGCTTTATGTGCTGGGCGCGCGCGAATCGCAGCGGCTGTGGGCGATCCACGCGCTGGAGGAGCATCGCAACCGCAAGCTGCCGCCGCTGCTGCCCGCGGCCAGCAAGGAAGAATATGAGCGCCGCCGCGCCGACACCAAGGCGGCGATCACCCAGTGGCTGAAGGACGAGGATATCATCACCATTCCCGATGATATCGGCCCGCTTTATGTCAACGTGCCGTGGATCGAGCGTCCGGGTGGCCGCAATTTCTGGGAGGAAATCCAGTATCGCGATGCCAGCCCCGATCTGTTCCACGCCACCATCCCCGGCCACGCCTTTGACGGCAACATGGGCAAACGCGACAAGCACCCGATCCGGTCCCGCATCGGCGATGGCGTGCGCGCCGAAGGCTGGGGCGTCTATCTGGAGGAGGCCAGTCAGAAGCTGGGCTTCATGGCCGGCCGCCCACGGGTGCGCGAGCTGATCGATATTTTCGGCATCTTCCGCGCCGTGCGCGTGGCTGGCGACATCGATCTGCAACTGAACCGCAAGGGCGTGAAGGACGTGGTGGCCGAATGGCGACAGAACACGCCGATGCTGGATGAGAATGTCGCGCGGGTCGATGCCGAAATCTATCTGCGCCGCCCGCCCGGCTATGGCATCGGTTACACGGTCGGCATGATCGAGATGCAGAAGCTGCTGGCCGACGTGCGCTTCCAGGAAGGCGAAAAGTTCGAGCTGAAGCGCTTTCACGACCGGGTGATGACCATCGGCCGTATCCCGTTCAGCCTGATCCGGTACGACATGACCGGCCGCGACGACGAGGTGAAGAATTTCTGGCGGATGGACCCGCTGCCGCCGGCATGAACCTTGTCCGGCGTTCAGAAACGCGCGGCCACGCCCAGATACGCCACCAGCCCGGGCGTGGCTGCGTTCAGCCCGATGTTGGCGCCGATATCCAGTTGAAGGGTGGGATGTACCAGCCAGGCCAGCGACATATCGTAACTGGCCTGACGGATGGTGCCGGTGGGATCGAAATTCTGGCTGGTCCACAGCTCGTTGTACAAGGTGACCGCGCCGATCTGCCGGGCAATGTTGATCAGCCCGGTCACGCCGGCATGCCGGCCCCGCCCATCGGCATCAGCCAGGAAATCCAGCTGCGGCCCCAGCGTGACGGTCCACCCGCCCGGCACATTGATGTTGATCGGCACGGCCACGCCGGCCTCCACCTTGCCATTGCTGATGCCCGCGGGCGCTGTTGGCAGCTTGATGAACGGCAGCAACGCCACCTGCACGCTTTGCATCGCACCTGTCAGGCGGTGTTTGTAGCGCAGGGTGGCATCGCCAATGCCGGCGCGGCGATCCACCCGCCCCGCGGCATCACGATTGCGTACCTGCACGAGGGGCGTCCAGTTCAACTGGATGTCGCTATGGCTGGTCAGGCCGAATTTCACCGTGGTGTTGGCCGCCACCAGCTGATCGGTGCGGTTGCCGCCCGATGTGGTGGACAGCCAGGCCAGGCCGTCGGCTTCGATCTGGATCAGGCCGCGTGGCACCGTGCAGGCGAAATTGGATTTGGTCGGGCGGTCGGTGCAGATCGGCGCATCGGCGCTCGATGCCGTCGGCACGGTTTGGGTCACGCCATGCGCCACCGTTTGGGATCTGGCTGTCTCCGGCGCGATCAGCGCCAGCATGGCCAGAATGGCGTGGCCGGATCGACAGGCACCGATCATTGCATCGCATTCCTGATTGCCAACCGAAACTTCCCGTTTCGGGCGCGCGCAAAGGCTTGCCAATCCGCACGGCACGCTTCTAGCTTGCACCCTCTGCATTGGAAAGGCTTTGCCCGATGAACCGCCCGCTCAGCGCCGCCGACCTGATCGCCATGGATCAGGCCCATGTCTTCCACCCGTTCACCATGGCCGCCGACCATGAAGATCATGGCCCGGCGGCGATGATGGTGGCGGGCCAGGGCGCGCGGCTCACCGATGTGCACGGCCGCGACTATATCGATGCGCTGGCCGGCCTGTGGTGCGTCAACGTCGGTTATGGCCGGCCGGAACTGGCCGAAGCCATGCGGGTGCAGGCCGAGCGGCTGCCCTATTTCCACGGCTTTTCCAGCATGGCCAATGATGTCGTGGCGCAATTGTCGGCGCGGCTGGTGGCCATGGCGCCAGCGGGCATGAAGAAGGTGTTTTTCGGCAACAGCGGATCGGATGCCAACGACACCCAGGTGAAGATCGCCTGGCTGTACCACGCCGCCAAGGGCAAGACGGCCAAGCGCAAGATGCTGGCGCGCACCCGCGGCTATCATGGCGTGACCGTTATGACCGCCGGGTTGACCGGGCTGACCGGGCTGCATGATGGCTTCGGCTTGCCGTTGCCCGGCGTGCATCATGTGATGGCGCCGCGCCGGATCTGGGAAGGCCATGGCCTGTCCGAAGCCGAATTCACCCAGAAACTCGCCGATGATCTGGAAGCCACCATCGCCCGCGAAGGCGCCGATACGATTGCCGCGATGATCATGGAGCCGTTGATGGGCGCCGGCGGCGTGCACGCGCCGCCTGCCGGTTATTACCAGGCCATCCAGCCGATCCTGAAGAAGCACGACATCCTGCTGATCGCCGATGAAGTGATCTGCGGCTTTGGCCGGCTGGGCGCCATGTTCGGTTGCGAAGTGTTCGGCATCGAACCGGACATGATCACCGTGGCCAAGGGGCTGACCTCGGCCTATTTCCCGCTGTCGGCGTGCATCGTTTCCGATGGCGTTTGGCAGGTCATGCGTGCCGCCGAAGGCCGATTCGGCGCGTTCGGCCATGGTTACACCTATTCGGGCCACCCGGTGGGTGCGGCGGTGGCGATGGCCAATCTGGATATCATTGATCGCGAGAATCTGGTGGCACAGGCCGCCGTGACCGGCAGTTACATGCAGGAGGCGCTGCGCGCGGCGTTCGGCAACCATCCGCTGGTCGGCGATGTGCGCGGCCAGGCGCTGATCGGCGCGGTCGAGTTCATTGCGGGGCGCGATGGCGAAGGCCGGCCGCTGGCGTTCGATCCGGCGCTGAAAGTCTCCGCGCGCATCGTGAATGCAGCGCGCGCCCGCGGCGTCATCGGCCGCGCCCTGCCGGCATCGGACTCGGTCGCCTTCTCGCCGCCGTTCGTCATCACCCGCGATGAGATCGACACGGTGGTAGCGGTGTTCCGCGAAGCGGCCGACGAAGTGATGGGCCAATTGCGCGCGGCGGGGCAGTTCTAACCTCCCGACAAGAAACCCGTCATGCTGGCGTAGGCCAGCATCCACCGTGGGACCCGGACTTGTGTTGGCACCGGCGGCCCCAGCGGCACACTGGATGCTGGCCTTCGCCAGCATGACTGAATCGTGCGAACAAGGTCCAGCTTACAACCCCGTCTTCGCCTTCAGCCACTTTGCCGCCTGTGCCGGACTGCGCTTGTCCTGCGGCCGGTCGGCCTGCCAATTGGCTTCGCGCATCGCCTCGACCGGGATGCGGCCTTCGTAACGCGCCAGTCGTGCCACCAGCGCGTCGCGGCCGGGCGCCACCAACAGCAGCGCATCATAGGCCGGCAGCGCTTGCGCGTCGTCGGTGATCAGCACCAGATCATTGCCCACGAGTGTCCCATCGCTGCTGTAGGCGGTGATGATATCGGCCGAACCATCGTTCAGCGCCGCCATCATCAGCACCGGCGTAAAGGCGCGGATGCTGGCAAAGCCCAGGCCATAGCTGCGCTGCAACGCCGTCCATTCGGCGCGCGATTGAAACTCCAGATCGGTGGCCAGCCGCAATTTGCCGGACACGCGCGCCAGATCGCTGATGGTCTTCACCCCCAGCCGCACCGCATCCGTGCGGCGCATGGCCAGCGCATAGGCATTTTCAAATCCCAGCCGCGCCGCCACCGTCACGCCGTATCGCGCCTTCAGATCACGGGCGAGGATCGGCAGCATCACATCGCGTGGTGGTGTGTCGGTACGGCCCAGCGCCTGGGTCCACAGCGTGCCGCTGTAATCGATGCTGATATCGATGCCGCCAGCCGCAACGCTCTGAAACGCGATGCCCGATCCCAGGCCGGAACGGATGCTGGCCGGTTGGCCGATGCTGGCGAGATCGTCGGCAATCAGCTCGGCCAGGATATACTGTTCGGAAAAGGTCTTGGTGCCGATGGTCACTGCGGGCGTGGCAGAGGCGGGGCGCGCCTGCCACCACCAGCCGGTCACGCCGCCGGCGATCAGCGCCAGCAGGATCAGGCCCTGCGCCGCCGGGCGCCAGCGCCGCTGCGCAATGCCGGCCTGGCACCAGCCGAGCGCGCCATCCACCAGCAAGGCGACCCCGGCCGCCGCGACGCACCCCAACAGCACCTGCTGCCAATCCTGCAACTGCAAACCGGCAAAGATCAGATCGCCCAGGCTTTTCTGCCCGACCATGGTGGCCAGCGTCGCGGCGCCGATCGTCCACACTGCCGCGGTGCGCACGCCGCCCATCACCACGGGTGCCGCCAGCGACAGCTCCACATGGAACAGGCGTTGCCAGTCGCTCATGCCGATGGCCCGCGCCGCGTCGCGCACCCCATCGGGCACCGCCGCCAGCCCGCCGGCCAAACCGCGCAGCAGCGGCAGCAGCGCATATAGCGCCAATGCCAACAGCGACGGCAACAGCCCCAGCGACGGTACGGCCAGGCCTGTCACGTTCCTCAGCAGCACCAGCAGCGGAAAGAACAGCGCCAGCAGCGCCAGCGCCGGCACCGTCTGCACCACGCTGGCAAAGCCCATCACGCCGCGCCGCAGCCACGGCCGCGCCGGCATCAGCAGCGCCAGCGGCACTGCCACCACCAGCGCCAGCAGCAGCGCCGCCGCGCTGATCGCCAGATGCGCCGCCAGCGCCGAGGGCAGCGCTGCCAACCCGCTCATGTCAGGCGCGCCCCCATCCCGTGCAGCAATTCCGCTTGCGCCAATGGCCCGGCCACCAGCGCCTGCACCGCCGGGTGCGGATTGGCCGCCACCTGTGCCGGCGGCCCGCAGGCGACGATGGTCCCGGCATCGAGCACCAGCATCAGATCGGCCCGCAGCAGCGCATCCACCAGATCATGGGTGACAAGAATGGTGGTCAGCCCCTGCGCGCGGTGCAGCGCCACCAGCCGATCGGCCAGCGCCGTCCGGGTTTCGGGATCGAGCGCACCGAACGGCTCATCGAGCAGCAGCAGCCGCGGGCTTACCGCCAGCGCCCGCGCCAGCCCGACCCGGCTGGCCTGCCCGCCGGACAAGGCCCCTGGAAACCGATCCGCCAGATGCACCGGCAGATCGACCATTTCCATCAGTTCGGCGGCGCGCGCCAGCCGACGTGCCTTGTCCCACCCCATCAGCCAGGGCACCGCAGCGATATTGTCAGCCACGGTCCAGTGCGGAAACAGCCCGCCACCCTGCACGGCATAGCCGATGCCGCGGCGCAGGCTTTCCTTGTCACGCCCCGCCACATCCACACCATCGATGCGGATCGTGCCGGTATCGGGCTGCACCATGCGGTTGACCAGGCGCAGCAGGCTGGTCTTGCCGGCTCCCGATCCACCGACCAGCGCCACCAGCGCGCCGGGCGGAATCGCCAGATCGATACCGCGCAGCACCGGCCGGCCGCCCAACGCCAGCGTGACACCGTCCATTTGCAGGGCAGAAGTGCCGAGGGCAGGCGCCTTCGCCCCCCGATCATTGCTTGATGGTTCCCGCCCCATGACGGCCTTGTGGCACAGGCCGCCGCTGCGCCCCAGCCCCAAAACGCCACTGGCGCGGGGGCGCGGCTCAGGCTAACCCATGGTGTCATGCCAAATCGTGTTGCCTTTCCGCTCGCCCTTGTCGCTGGTTGTCTGGCTGCGCTGGGCTTTGCGCCGCTCAATCTGTGGCCGCTGGCAATCGCCGCACTGGCCGGGCTGTTGTGGCTGGTGTCCCGCGCCCGAGGGCCATGGTCGGCGGCGCTGATCGGCTGGTTGTTCGGCACCGGCATGTTTGCCTTTTCGCTGAACTGGATCGCCACCGCCTTCACCTTTCAGGCCAAGATGCCCCCGGTGCTCGGCTGGGTCGCCGTGGTCGGCCTGGCGATGTATCTGGCGCTGTTCGTGGCGGTGCCGGCCGGGCTGGCGGCGATTTTGCGCACACCGCCGGCGCGGGTATTGGCGCTGTGCGCGCTGTGGATTCCGGCAGAATGGGCGCGTGGAATTCTGCTCACCGGCTTTGCCTGGAATCCGATTGGCGCTGTCTGGCTGCCTGTGGGTGGGGTGGCGCAACTTGCCGCCATCGTCGGCGCCATCGGCCTGTCCCTGATCGCCCTGCTGGCGGCTGCCGGGCTGCTGTGGCTGGTGGTGGGGCCCGACCGCCTTGCCCGCATCAGCGGCGGCGGCATGATCGGGGCGACCTTCGTGGCCGGGCTGATCGGCAACGCCGGGGTCTTGGAAACCGGCTTTCTCGGCCCGGCGCTGGTCGTGGTGCAATCCGGCATCGGCCAGGGCGAGCGTTATGATGCCGCCGCCGTGGAGGCGCATCTGGCCACCCATCTCGATTTGACACGAGCCGCGCTGTTGCGGGTGGAGGCCAATTCGCGATCCGATCTGCCGGATGTGTCGATTCGCGAAACCCAGATCGGCCAGGCTGAAGGCGTGGATACGCCACTGCGGCCCGGCGTCGGCAAGGTGACGGGCCAATTGCAGAATGATGTGGCCGCTGGCCTGACCGTGCCGCCTTCGACCGAAATCGGTAACAGCAACCGCTCCAGCCTCGAACTGCTGGAAGGGGCTGCCGGCAACACGGGTGAAGACCAGGTGGCCGGGCCCGGCGGCAATCCGCAGATCGCGCGGCGCCGGCCGGTGGCGACCACGCCGGCGCTGGTGTTGTGGGCCGAAGGGGCCATCGACAGCCTGATCGAGGAAGACGCCGCCACCCGCGCCCGGATCGCGAGCGTGCTGCGCCCCGGCGATCTGCTGCTGGCCGGCGGCACGGGCGTAAGGCGGGAAGGCGGGAAGGCCCGCTATTCCAACACCCTGTTCGTGATTGATGCAGCCGGCCGAATTCGCGGCCGCTATGACAAGGCGCATCTGGTGCCGATGGGCGAATATGTGCCGTGGCGCGAATTGCTGGAACCGCTGGGCATTGCCCGGCTGGTGCCGGGTGACAGTGATTTTGCCTCTGGTCCCGGGCCGCGCACGCTGTTGCTGCCGGGTTTTCTGGGGGTGGCCCCGGTGATCTGCTATGAAATCGCCTTTCCGCAAGCGGTGGTGCAGGCCTCCACCCGCCCGGCCTGGATCGCCAACGTGTCGAACGATGCCTGGTTCGGCGCCTGGGGCCCGCCGCAGCATGTGGCGCAGGCCCGGCTGCGCGCCATCGAGGAAGGCCTGCCGATCGCGCGAGCCACCCCCACCGGGCAGACGGTGGTGATCGACGGCCACGGCCGTGTGCTCAATCAGGTGCAGAATGACGTGGCCGAAGCCATCGTTACCACCATGCCGCCGCCGCTGCCGGCGCCGCCGTTCACGCGCGGAGGGCCCGTGCTGGCGTTTCTGGGTGCGGTGCTGCTCGCGGGGCTGGCGCTGCTCTTGCAGCGCCGCACCCTGGGGCGGCTCGATCTGGCCTGATCATACGCAATTCGGGATATAAACTTCTCGTTATATGACTTGCGCGGCTGCGGATGCCTGCGTATGACGGCGGCGCGTAACAATAGTAGGTAAGATCATGGGCCGCTCCACCTTCCTGTTCACCTCCGAGTCCGTGTCCGAAGGCCATCCCGACAAGGTGGCGGACCAGATTTCCGATGCCGTGGTCGACCTGTTTCTGTCGCGCGATCCCGAAGCCCGTGTGGCCTGCGAAACGCTGACCACCACGCAGCGGGTGGTGTTGGCTGGCGAAGTGCGCGGCCGCGGCATGATCGACACGGCCGGCAATTGGGAACCGGGCGCCCAGGAAGATATCCAGCGCGCCGTGCGCGAAACGGTCAAGCGCATCGGGTACGAACAGGATGGGTTCCACTGGCAGAACCTCACCTTTGAAAACCATCTCCATCCGCAATCTTCCGATATCGCGCAGGGCGTGGACAGCGCCGGCAACAAGGAGGAAGGCGCCGGCGACCAAGGCATCATGTTCGGCTATGCCACCGATGAAACGCCGGATTACATGCCGGCCACCCTCTATTATTCGCATCGCATCCTCGCCCGCATGGCCGAAGATCGTCACAGCGGCGCGGCACCGTTTCTGGAGCCCGACGCCAAGAGCCAGGTGACCCTGGCCTATGAGAACGAAGTGCCGGTGCGCGCCGCCGCGCTCGTCGTGTCCACCCAGCACGCGATCGATTATTGCACCCCCTGGGAAAAGGACGGCAAGCAGGGTGGTGATGCCGCCAAATATGCCGAACTGCGCGATTATGTGCTGGGCGTGTTCACCGATATCCTGCCCGCCGGATTCATCACGTCCGAAACGGCCATTCACATCAATCCCACCGGCAAGTTCGAAATCGGCGGCCCGGATGGCGACGCTGGTGTGACCGGGCGCAAGATCATTGTGGATACCTATGGCGGCGCTGCCCCGCACGGCGGCGGCGCGTTCAGCGGCAAGGATCCGACCAAGGTCGATCGCTCAGCGGCCTATGTCTGCCGTTATCTGGCGAAGAATATCGTTGCGGCCGGGCTCGGCCGGCGCTGCACGATCCAGCTTTCCTATGCCATCGGCGTCGCCGAGCCGCTGTCGATCCATGTCGATCTGCACGGCACAGGCAAGGTTCCCGAAGCCGCCGTCGAGGCGCTGCTCGGCGATCCGACACGGCTGGGCTTTGCGCTCACGCCGCGTGGCATCCGCACGCACCTCAAGCTCAACCAGCCGATCTATCAGCGCAGCGCCGCCTACGGCCACTTCGGCCGCACGCCCGATGCCGAAGGTGGCTTCAGTTGGGAAAAGCTCGATCTGGGCGACGCGCTGAAGGCCCTGCTCTGACCCATCTCACCTCCCCCGACCCCGCCCGTTGAACTGCGCTCGACTGCGGCTCAGGGGAGGGGTCGGGAGTGGGGAATGACAGCGCAAACCTGCCTCAAACCACCCCGTCCAGATATTCCACTTCCGGCCGCCCGGCCAGGGCACCGGCCAGCGCCGGGCCGGCGGCCTTGAAATGTGCGCTTTCGCCATGCGCCTTCAACGCATCGGCATCGGCATACACTTCCAGCACCTTGTAGGTGAGCGGATCGGCCTTCGACCTTGTGAGCTGATAGGCGTGGTTGCCCGGCTCATTGGCGCGCACCGCGGCCTGCAGTGTGCGGAACGCCGCCTCGAATGCGTCGGCCGTGCCGTCCTTGATCTTCAACGTGGCGATAACCCCGATCATGTGCGTCTCCTGATTGCGCCGTCACGCTGCCGCATGCAGGGCCAATCCCCAAGCTGGCAAAATGATGGACGCCGCGCAGACGTAACGATAGTCTCCACCGGACAATTCGGGGGGATCGATCGTGGCATCATTGGCAAACAGGTTGGACGAGGCTGATCTGGTCCGCCAGGCGCGTGTTACGGGCGTGATGGCGCTGATCTTTGCGGCGGCCTTTTCCTTTCAACTGGCGATGGGCCGCTCCAGCTTCGGCGCGCCGGCAGTGGTGCATGTCCACGGCCTGATCTTCTTTGGTTGGGTGGCGCTGTCGCTGTTGCAGGCCGGGCTGGCCGCCAGTGGCCGCATCGCGCTGCACCGGCAGCTTGGCTGGCTGGGGCTGGTGTGGATTTTCGCCATGCTGGTCGCCGGCGTTGCGGTGACGCTGGCGGTCGCGCAATCGGGGCGCACGCCATTCTTCTTCCAGCCGCAAGTCTTCATGGTGCAGAATCCGGTCACGCTGCTGGTCTTCGCCGGCCTGGCGCTTACCGCCATTGCGCGGCGGCGTGACACCGGCTGGCACCGCCGCCTGCACATCTGCGCACTGGCCGCGGTGATGGGCCCGGCCTTCGGCCGCCTGCTGCCGATGCCGTTCCTCACGCCCTTCGCGATGGAAATCGCTTCCGTGCCCGGCCTGCTGTTTCCGGCCTGGCTGGCCTGGCGCGAAACCCGCGGGGGCGCGGCGCTGCACCCGGCCTGGGTGGTCGGCCTGCTGGCGCTGCCGATCGCGCTCATCGCCGGCTGGCTGTTCGCCCATTCCACCGCCGCCGCTAGCCTTTACACCGCGGCCGTTGCCGACACACCGGGCGCGGCCATCGCCGGCCTCGCCTTCGGCGCGCCACCCCCGGGGATGTGAACGGTTGGAGTATCCGTTGTGATCAAGCCACGTTTTGGGTCCACGGCCGTTTTGGTTCAGGGCCCAAGGCGTCTGTGGACGCGTGGAGGCCGCGATGCGCTTTGCATCGCAATCGACGAGGTTCGTCCGACCGGGCGATGACGGTGATCCAAGTTGGTCGGAAAGCGCTAACCTTCGAATCGTTTCAGCGCGTCACCGGCATAAGCGATCACGGTCAACCACAGCCAGCCAAACAACATGGCAGTGCCGCCGGCCGGGGCCAGCGCCGCCACCCAGCGCGGTGCGCCCATGGCCAGCAGGTTGAGATCCATGGCGAAGATGAAGCTGCCGACGCTCACCGCCCAGGCGCCGCTGTGCACCAGGGGCGAATTGCGCCAGCCGAGCAACCCGAACACGGCCGCGACGTGCGGCAACTGGAACATCACCCCGGTCATGATCCAGTCCCGCGCCTGGCCGTCCTGGATGCCGTGCGCGGCGAAGGTGCCGAAGGCCAGGGCGATCACGGCATTCAGGCAGGCAAAGGCCGGCAGATAGCGCGGCCGGGGACTTGGGTCTGGGCGGGGCGGGCTGGCGGGGGTGCTGGTCATCGTGGTGACCATCGCGTGCCGATGGACAAAAGAAAAGCCCCCGCGTCACCGGACGCGGAGGCTTGATCGTGATGGGCGACGTATCAGGCCGCAGCAAAGCGGCACCATGTCAGGCCGCGACAACGCGGCACCATGTCAGGCCGCGACAACGCGGCGGCGGCGCAGGGTGGCCCCAACCAGGCCAAAGCCGGCGATCAACATTGCCCAGCTCGACGGTTCCGGGATGGCGCCGATGGTCAGCACACCACGACCGAAAAAGGAAAATTCGGGCGCGACGTAGAAGCCATAGCTGTCACCCTGAGCCACGTTGAAACTGAATGTACCAAAATTCTGACTATAGGCCAGGAGATCGGGGTCCGAGAGCGCGACAAAAACATTGTTGATGAAATAGCCGGCTGGATCGAAGTTGCTGCCATCGATGTCCAAGGTCAGATAGCGGAACTGGCCTGAAATGGTTCCCGCCGCCAGCGCCGTGGTGGTGTAACTAGTCAGATTGCCCTCGGTTTCGTCATTTGCGCCGAAAAGATCGAAGCGACCCGGAGCGATCTCTATCACGAACCCGTCCCCCCCCTGGCTGTTGCCCAGAGTGAAGGTTGCTGCGGCAGGAACCGCAGCCCCAAGGGTGGCGGCGACAGCAACGAGCATGGACACGGATTTCATCATAGTTTGGACCCCCGGATTCGATCGGCAAGACATCATGGCGCAGCAGACTCTGCCCCAAAATGGTTAATCATGTCTGATTAACGTTACTTCAATTATTTGTAAACATTCTGGCTGATCCGGAACCGGTCACCCCTCCGGATGCTGTTTCCTGCCCTCAAATGTCCCCGGCTTCCCGCCACCCGCGTCCACCAGACACCATCGAATCCGCGCCGGCGAACGGCCAAGGATCATGGCCGCGCAGCAAGCACCGCCTCCACCCACGCCGGCACCAGCGTGCCCGCCGGACCTTGGCGGGCTTCATCGAACATCGGGGTGCCGGCCGACGGCTCCAGATTGAGTTCCAGTGTGCGCGCGCCGGCTTCCCGCGCCCACTGCCCAAAGCCGGCCGCCGGATAGACCGCGCCCGATGTGCCGATGGACACGAACAGATCACAGGCGGCAATCGCCGCCGTGATGCGATCCATGTGGTAGGGCATTTCGCCGAACCAGACGATATCGGGGCGCAGGCTACCACCGGCGCGGCCACAGGCCGGGCAGGGCGGATGGTCGATCAGCCGGCCCGTGAAGCGATTCGCTGCGCCGCAGGCCAGGCACAGCGCGCTCAGCAGCTCGCCATGCATGTGCAGCAACCGCTTCGATCCGGCGCGGTCGTGCAGATCATCGACATTCTGTGTCACCAGCAGCAGCTCACCCGACCACGCCGCATCCAGCCGGGCCAGCGCCAGATGCGCGGCGTTGGGCTGCACCTGCGCCAGAAAGGCGCGGCGATCATCATAGAAGCGCTGCACCAGTTCCGGATTGCGGCGGAACGCCTGCGGGGTGGCGACATCCTCGATCCTATGGCCTTCCCACAGGCCATCGGCGGCGCGGAAGGTGGGCACACCGGATTCAGCCGAAATGCCGGCACCGGTGAGGATGACGATGTTGCGGATGCGGCTCATGTGACAGGCTCCAGCAAGGCGACCGGATCGGGCCACCAGATGCGACGCACCGGCTGGCGGCTGCCGTCGGGGGCGGTTTCAAGCCATTCCATCACGTCTTCACCGCCCACCTTTGCGTAAAATCCGCGCGCGGCGGTGTTGGCGCTGTAGACGAACAGATCGAGGCCCAACCCCGGCGCTTCGGCCAACGACAGACCTGCCGCCGCCGCCAGCAGGCGCCGGCCCAGCCCCTGGCCCTTCAGGCCGGGGCGCACATGCAGATTGTCGACATGCGTGCCCCACTGCGGGTCGGCGGCAAGGAACAGGCTGACAAAGCCGGCCAGCCCTTCCGCATCCCCGGCCAACAGCACGCGCAGTGCCGGATCGGGCGGGGCGTATCGCCGGGTCCACACCTGCAGGCGATCGGCCGCCACATCGTTGGCCAGCCAGTCAGCGGACAGAATATGCGGATAGGCCTCTCGCCAGCTTGCCGCGTGCAAGGCGGCAATCGCGGGCGCGTCGGCGGGTTTGGCGAGGCGGAAGGTCATTGCTGCGACCATAAGGGCGAAGCGCAAAACCCGGCAAGCGCCACTGATGCAGCCGGTGCGACCTGAGCTGCAATACCGTGTTGGCCCTTATTGCCGACGGTGCACGATCCGGGTTCTCATGCTGTGCAGAAGGGAACGGATATGCCGAACCGCGGCGCCAGCCTTATCAGCCGCGAAGTGCTGCCGTTTGCCATGGCGTTGCTGACCCTTGCCGGACTGGCCCTGCTGATCGATGCGGCGCTGCACTTTTTCGGGCTGGTGTGGGTGGGCCGCTGGCTGGGCATCCCCGGCACGGTGCTGATCCTGGCGTCGTTCGCCTATTCGCTGCGCAAACGGAAAATCACCACGCGCAGCAAGCCGATGGATTTGTTGCGCCGGCACGAGCGCATGGCCTGGGCCGGGTCGCTGCTGGTGCTGGTGCATGCCGGCATTCATTTCAACGCGGTGCTGGCCTGGTTGGCGCTGCTGGCCATGGCGGTGAATATCGTCAGCGGGCTGACCGGGAAATTCCTGCTGGACCGCGCCCGCACACGGTTGGTGACCGCCCGGACCCGCCTGGCGGACAGCGGAATGGATGCCACCCAAATCGAGGAGCGCCTGTACCGCGACAGCCTGACCTATGATCTGGTGCGCAAATGGCGGGTCGTGCATGTGCCGATCACCCTGGCGTTTGCCGTGCTGGCGACCGCCCATCTGGTTTCGACGGCGCTGTTCTGGGATTGGCAGTGATGCCGCGGCCGGGCATATTTATCATTGCGGCGGCGCTGATCGGGATCATCGTGCTGGCCATCCTGCACCCGCAACCGATGCTGGCACCCGGCCCGGTGATGCCCGCCCATGCCGCCATCGCCAGGGATTGCTTTGCCTGTCATCAGCCGTTCCAGGGGGCCGCAGCACCGCGCTGTATCGCCTGCCACGCCCCGGCGCGCATCGGCCTGTTCACCACCAGGGGCACAGCGCTGGCCCACAAAAAGGCCGCGTTCCACCAGCAATTGGCCAACCCGGATTGCATGGCCTGCCACAGTGATCATGCCGGGCCGGCGTTGACCGGCCACAGCCCGACGATGTTCAATCATGCGCTGCTGCAGCCACAGGCCCGCGGCCAGTGCGCGACGTGCCACACCGCGCCGGCCGGGCCGCTGCACCGCCAGATGGGCAGCACCGGCTGCGCCAGTTGCCACGGCACCAACGCCTGGCGGCCCGCCAATTTCGCCCACGATCGGCTGTTCCGGCTGGATGGTCCGCACAATGTTGCGTGCGTCACCTGCCATGTCGGCGGCAATCTGCAACGCTACACCTGCTATGGCTGCCACGAACATCAGCCGGCGCGCGTGCTGGCCGAACATCGCGAGGAAGGCGTGCGCGGCAATCTCGACAAATGCGCCCGCTGCCACCGCAGCGCCCAAGGTGAAGGCGAGGGGGACGAAGGGCGTGAAGGCGGGGAAGACAGGGGTTCGTGAAGCGAGACCAGCAGCTGGCGAAGCGCTGCAAGCCGTTGCTGAATACCGCCCGTGAAACGCGCGTACATCCAGTGGCGGTTTGACTGGCAGATGCTGGTGCCCGACTGAACCGCCGCATGCCGGCGGTTGCGCCCGTCCCGGCAAGACGCCACTATGCGCGCCATGAACCGTAACGCAATCAAGGTGGGCGTGCTGGGCGCCGGCGGCCGCATGGGCCAGGCGATCATCGCGCAGCTGGCGGATTGGCCCGCCCCGGCCGGGCAACCACCGCTGATGCTGTCTGGTGCCGTCGAACGCGCCGGCCACCCCAGCTGCGGCCGCGCCGCCGGGCCGGGGCACCCCGAAACCCTCACTGTCTGTTCCAACATCGGCGCCATCGCGCACAAATGCGATGTGCTGATCGATTTTTCGGCACCGGCGGCGTTGGCCGTGTCGCTGGAGGCCGCGCAGGAAGGTGGTTGCGCCCTGTTGATCGGCACCACCGGGCTGGAAGCCGTGCACCATGCCGCCATCGATGCGGCCGCCCGCCACATCGCCGTGCTGCAGGCTGCCAACACCAGCCTGGGCGTGACGCTGCTCGCCCGGCTGGTCGAGCAGGCGGCGCGCGCGCTCGGGCCGGAATGGGATATCGAGATTGCCGAACTGCACCACCGCATGAAGGTGGATGCGCCGTCGGGCACCGCACTGGCGCTGGGCGAAGCGGCGGCGCGTGGCCGCGGCATCGATCTGGCCAGCCACCGCACCAGCGGGCGCGATGGCATCACCGGCGCGCGGATCGAAGGCCAGATCGGCTTTGCGTCGTTGCGCGGTGGCAGCGCCGCCGGCGATCACATGGTGCTGCTGGCCAGTGATGGGGAACGCATCGAATTGTGGCACCGCGCCGAGGACCGCGCCATCTTTGCGCGCGGCGCGCTGAAGGCGGCACAGTGGCTGGCGGGCAAGCCGGCCGGCCGTTACGCCATGGCCGACGTGCTGGGGCTCTGATTGCGATAGCGCGCCAGCGCCTCGCGGATCACGGCACCGACCTCGCGGCGTTCCGGGGCTGATAGGAAGCCGCCTACCACCACGCGGCGACCATGGGCGGCCAGGAACAGCAACGCGTCGCCCAGTGGCGTTTCCTCGATCTGCACCTGCGTGTACCAGGGTTCGAAGGTGACCACCCTGGTTTCGCCCCACGGCGACACCCGCGTCAGGATCAACTTATCCTGCGCCAGCACCAGGCGCTCGTGATTGCCGCCTGATCGGAAATTGCTGCGCAGCGCCCAGGCGAGCAGCGCGACATCGGCGACCATGAACGGGATCACCGGCCACAGGCCCAGCACCAGGAACCGGATGCTGCCGATCAGGAACAGCCCGCCCACGGCCAGCACCAGCCAGCGAGCATGGTCGCGTGACAGGGATCGGTTGGGCCGGAGGGTGAGATCGAGCAGCACAGGTCGGCTTTACGCCGCAGCCCCTTTACGCGCCATGGCTTTTGCCGGCATCCAGCGTCGCATGACCAAGCTTGCACGTCGGCAGATGACCGTGGCGGAAATCGCCGAATTTTTCGAACGATTGGCGGTCGCCAATCCGGAGCCGGTGACCGAACTGGCCTATGCCAATGGCTATCAACTGCTCGTCGCCGTGGTGCTGTCGGCGCAGGCGACCGACGTGGGGGTCAACAAGGCAACCAAGCGCCTGTTCGAAACGGTGCACACACCGCAGCAGATGATCGACCTGGGCCAGGATGGCCTGAAAAGCCACATCCGCACCATCGGTCTGTTCAATGCCAAGGCCAGGAACGTCATCGCCCTTTCGCACCGGTTGGTGAACGATTTCGGCGGCGACGTGCCGGACAATCGCGACTCGCTGGAAACGCTGCCGGGAGTCGGCCGCAAGACCGCCAATGTGGTGGTGAGCGTGCTGTTCGGCCAGGAAACCTGCGCCGTTGATACGCATGTGTTCCGCGTCGCCAACCGCACCGGCATGGCGCCGGGCAAGACGCCGCTGCTGGTGGAAAACGCCATCATGAAACGGGTGAAGCCACCATGGCGCCGCCACGCCCACCACTGGCTGATCCTGCACGGCCGCTATACCTGCACGGCGCGCAGCCCGAAATGCGCGGTGTGCCCGGTCAATGATCTCTGCCAGTTCCGCGCCAAGATGGACGCGCCTGCTCCCGGTTAAGCGGCGGTTCAGCGCGCACGGAACAATCTGTCCCCCATGGTCCGTTCCGCCCTTGGTCCGTTCGTGCTGCTGCTGGTCTCGGCTGCCGCGGCCGCGGCGGCAGACCCCGTCCCTTCGGCAGAAACGAAAATCTGCCTGCCACTGGGCAGCCTGCGCCAAACCATTGTACGCAATGATCACAGCATCGATTTCGTGCTGCGCGATGGCAGTGTCTGGCGCAACACACTGCCCAATCGCTGCCCGCAATTGGGCATCGAACGGGCCTTTTCCTACCAGACTTCACTCAGCCAATTGTGCCGGCAGGATGTGATCAGCGTGGTCCTTCAAACCGGTGGACAGATGCTCGCCGCACGCTGCGGCCTCGGCCCGTTCGAGCGCCAGCCCGCAGCGCCGCCAACAGCCAGATGAATCAGGCTGGCCTCGGCCGGCAACCGCTGCTAACACCCGTCGCCAAGCACCCGTAGCTCAGCTGGATAGAGCGCTGCCCTCCGAAGGCAGAGGCCACAGGTTCGAATCCTGTCGGGTGCACCATAAAATCAATGACTTACTGCAGCGATAATGTTGCTGCATGGAATCCTGATGGAAAGTTGGGGTTCAAACTGCTGGCGAACCGTGCGCTTTTGAGGGCGCTCTGCTGAGTCGTCGCAGTGCTTGTTGCTTTGCTGGCAGGAAAAGACTTTTTGCGCACAACTTTGCCGTTCTGCGGGTGCCCCCGGGGAGGCGCTCTCTGGCAGGGGGTGGCGCAAGATTGTGGTGCAGTGAAATGGACGCTCAAGTCGGCAAGGAAATATATGAAAGTTAGCCTCATCACCCCGACGTTCCAAAGGGAGCAATTCCATTCCCGGATCCTCAAATGTTTCCGATCGCAATCACATTCCGATATCGAGTGGCTGATTCTCGATGACAGCCCGACCCCTTCGAAGACACTAGCAGGACTAGAGTACGACAATATCAAATACTACCATACCCATGAACGAATGCTAATCGGTGACAAGAGGAACTGGTTGGCTGAGAGGTGCTCAGGCGATTTTATCGCCCATTTCGATGACGATGATTTTTATGCTAAAGAATATACATCAACAATGTTGTCAGCAATCGACGAACGGGGGCTCGATTTTCTGAATTTGCGCGGTTGGTTTGTACATGATATCAGATCCAGTTTCTTTGGATATTGGGACATGACAAAAAAGACTGGCAAACATTACGTATGCGATTGGGCCGGCGTTTCTTCCGTTGATTTTGAAAATGAAGATTTTCTTGGTCCGACGAATGAACTGGGCTGGGGTTTCGGATTTTTTTATCGGAAAAAAGTATGGGAGGCCATAAAATTCCCGTCTCAAAACTGGAAAGAGGATGGTATATTTTCAGTAGAAGTTCACAGTCAATTCAAGGCGGGGGGATTGATGGATAGCACGGGTATCTGTCTTCATGAAGTTCATGGTAAGAATTCTTCGCGCTGCTTTCCGCAGTATAACATACCGTCATTCTTCATAAATCGGGTGTTCCCAGATTATACGGAAATTGAAGCGGGCTGAAGTCCCAAGTTCGAATCCTGTCGGGTGCACCATGGTTTTTCTCTCGGTTTCAATAGTTTACACTCAGAAATACACGCCTGGAACGTCATTTTGGAACAAGCGGATCATAGGCAGATTCCGAGCTGCGAAACTGTGCTGTCTGATTGTGGCTTGAGGCTTCCGTTACGCTGTTTTGAACCCGGTGTTTGAAACGGTCTGAACCGCCGCGGAATCGCCGGAGGTCCTTGAAAAGATCTGTGAGCGCCAGGCGGCCGGCTTGGCACAGGCCGCCAACGGTGCTTGTCAAGACCTACCGGTCGGGCCAAGACATCGGGGGCATCCACCGCGATCTGGGCCTTTCTCATGAAGTCACTTAAGTTTCCGGTCGTCGATCCGCTCATTCAGGTAATGGATGTGGGGGCGGCGGCGATTGCCGAAACGCCGATGTACAAGGGCCTGCTCGATGCCGGTCTGGCGCATCTGCACGCCTTCGAAGGCGATGCCCGCCAGATAGCGGCGATCAAGGCGGCCTATGGGGATCGCGCCACCATCCACCAGGCGTTTCTGTTCGATGGCAGCTTGCGCCCGCTCCATATCGCCAGCCCGGCCAGCGGCATGACCTCGTTGCTGAAACCGCGGCAGGCGGCGCTGAACTTCTTCAACGGCTTTGACAGATTTGGTGCCATCGAGGCGGTGGAAGATGTGCAGACCTGCCGACTGGATGATCTTGGCGGGCTGCCCCGCATCGATCTGTTGAAGATGGACATCCAGGGCGCCGAACTGACGGTGATGCAGCACGGGCAGGACCGGCTACGGGACTGTGTCGCCGTGCAGCTCGAAGTGTCCTACATCTGCCTGTATGAAGATCAGCCCAGTTTCGGCGACGTGGATGTGTGGATGCGTGCGCAAGGCTATGCCCCGCACCGGTTTCTCGACGTCAAGCGCTGGTCGATCGCGCCGACCATCTTCCAGAATAATTTCCGCGTGGCGGGCCACCAGTTGCTGGAAAGCGACATCGTCTATGTGCGCGATCCGTTGGCGCTGGACAGGTTGAGCGACGTGCAATTGGAGAAACTGGCGATCATCGCGCATCATTGCCTGACCAGCCCTGATCTCTGTGCGTTTGTGCTGCTGGAACTGGTGCGGCGCGGGCGGCTTCCCGAAGGCCATAACCGCACCTATCTTGCGGAACTGGCAGGATCGGCACGCTGAACCGGGTCATTGTGCGGGGTTGGCAGCGGCACCGGACAGGCCGCACGCATTGTTTGGCAGGGGATCGTTCGTGAAAACCTATGTGAAAGACTGCAGGTGGGGGAAATTCCTGCTCCTGCACGGTGATTTCATCAGTCATTTCATGAACATGTTTGGAGAATGGAGCGAAGCCGAGGTGGATCTCTTCCGCTGGCTGCTGCCAGCAGACGGTGTGGTCATCGAGGTCGGTTCCAATATCGGCACTCACGCCGTGCCGCTGTCGATGATCTGTCCGCAAGGCCGCGTCTATTGCTATGAGCCCCAGCGGCAGATTTATCACATTCTTTGCGCCAACCTCGCGTTGAACAATCGCCTGAATGTCTTCGCCTTACACAGCGGCGTTGGAGACACGGTCGGACGGATCGCTATCGAGTCAAGCGACTACGACGAGCCGTTCAACTATGGCTCCTATTCATTGACCCAAGGGTTCAGCACCGAGACGGCTTTCAAGGGCCATCTATCGAGCGAGATTGTGCCAATCACGTCTCTTGACGGCGATCCAAACCTTGGCGATCTGCAAAATGTCCACCTACTCAAGATCGACGCCGAAGGATTTGAACCGCAAGTTATTGCCGGGGCAGAGCAGATCATATTGAAATTTCGACCTGATATCTTTGTGGAGGCCAACAAGCCGGAAGTCTTAGAGGCCGCAATGAAAGCCCTGTTGCCGTTAGGGTATATCGGATACTGGTTCGTTTCACACCGGTTTCGTCCTGATAATTACAACCGTTCCCCCTTTGTGGTTGCAGGCTGGGACGCGAACATTATCTTCCGTCAAACCAACCGACCAGTGCCATCCGGCCTTCGTGTGGCACAGGATTTTGACGACCTGTCACGAGGTGTGGCGATCCTGAACAAGTTTGAGGGTTGAAACAGAACCAACGGCCTTGAAACGGCCGGGTACCAGTTGTTGGTGTGGGTTGTTCGGTTTGGGATTGATGACCTCCGACTTTGGTCGGATTGGATCGCTCGCGAAAGCCTTCGTGGTTTGGGATCTTGGCTTCAAGGCATCAGCGCCAATGCCGTAAGCGACCGGCCACGGGCAAGTCGGCTGCCCGGATCGTCCGTCGAGACGGCGAAACCTGCCCCGTCATCGGCCTGCTGTCACGCTGTTCGAAACACGCTGCCTGGGAACGATCGGTCCAGTTGCTTGCTCTTCCTGAACGCAGGCTCGATCAACAGGCGCGTTTGAACGCCCGGAGTGTTCACCACGGCTCCAAACCAAAGCCGTCACAGGGCTTGCGGCGTTATCAGAACGACGACTGGCAATCGGCAGGTCACTCCGGGACATTCAGGTCATGGTCGGTCACAAGAACCTCCAAACGACACAACGATATATCGATTATGATACCGAATGTCAGAGGAGGGTTGTCGATCTGGTATAATCATACATTCCGGTTCCATTGGAACCATACGGACCCTGGTATCAATTCTTCGTCTTCAATTGACGTGTCCCACTTAACTATCTTTGTTTCCCAATCGTATGAAAAGTCTTCATGCCGTTTCTTTCGAAATTTATGTGGATTTCTGTAGGTAATTTATCATTGATAATTGAATTTTTTAATGTTTGGAATTCAATACCAATAAGGGGATGAAAAAATTCAAGATTAAAAAATTCTTCTAAATTATGTTTGTTTTCTTTATTGTACTTTATACTGGATCCCATTTTTATTAATTCTTCATTGGTACCGTATTTTTCTTGATTGTTTATGTAGAGAGAGGCAGTTTTTACATAATGTTCACTATTATTAAAATTTCTAACCACACTGACTTCATCACGACAAAAGACCTGTCCATTGTCAAAGTGTATTTCTGTTTGACATATAGGGACCAATTGGAACTGGATTCCTTCTCCCCAAACGTTCCCCCACTCCTGATTTTCTGTGTCCCAGACTGTATGGTGAGAAAACCCGTACCAGCATGATATGACTTTGAATTTCATCGATATTCCCAATCTCACGACACCACGCCGTCATCTAACGAACCTTTTCCTGATCTCCCCTGAGACCCGGGTCAGATGATCATCCATATCCCCATTGAGTACCATTCCCCGGAACGTACACAAGACGTGTTCGACCTCATCAAGGTCCTGACACTGAACAGAGAACATCCGATGTCCGAGTGGACCGATAGATGTACCCCTTCATACCGGGGACCTTGATCCGACAGAACCAAATCGGGGTTTTGTAGTCCCCCCGGAGGAACAGATAGATCCCACCGTCCCGGAAAGTTTTTGATTTCAGGATGTTTTTTCCCTGACGATTTTTATCGTCAGAGGTGAGGTCTGAGACCGATGTAATATCGTTGTGAACTGATTTTCCCAAAATCAATCTCCGAATCCGGATATCCGTACATGATCCGTATATCGACGATTTTGGAAATTTTGAAAACAGGGGGTCGCTAACCCCCTGAAATCCTTACAACGACTGGAGCGGGCGAAGGGATTCGAACCCTCGACTTCAACCTTGGCAAGGTTGCGCTCTACCCCTGAGCTACGCCCGCTCATCTGTCGATGAGAGGGCGGCGTCTAGCGCGGGTGGGGTGGGGGTGCAAGACTCTTTTTTCCCGGCCCTCATTAACCCGCCTGTGCGCAACCGCCGTCTTGGCAAACCCCCTCCTCCCGCCCCATATGGCGGGGAACGTGCAATCACCGGAGCAGCAGTCTTGGCCAGCATTCCCAACCCGGTCGCCGAAAAGGCCAGCATCGAAGCCTTCCGCCGCGATGTCATCGACGCGTCGAAAACCGCGCTGGTCCTGGTGGATTTCTGGGCGGAATGGTGCGGGCCGTGCAAAACACTGGGGCCGGCGCTGGAACGGCTGGTCGCGGCACGGGCGCCCAAGGTCAAGCTGGTCAAGATCGATGTCGACAAGAATCAGGCCTTGGCCGCGCAGTTCCGCATCCAATCCATCCCGACTGTCTATGCGTTTCTGGATGGCCGCCCGGTCGATGGCTTCCAGGGCGCGCTGCCCGAACGCGAGCTGGCGCAGTTCGTCGATCGCCTGCTGGCCGGCGTGCCGGCCGATGCCGAGGAAGCCGCGCTGGAAGAGCAGATTGCCCAGTTGATCGCCGCCGCCGAGCAGGCGTCCGCCGCCGGCGCCCACGACGATGCCGCCGCCATGCTGGCCGCGCTGGTGCAGGAATTGCCGGATCGCCACGATCTGATTGGCCGTTATGCGCTCGCGCTGCTGGCCGGTGGCAAGGTGGAGGCGGCGACGGCGGCGCTGGCCGTGGTGCCGGCCGACGTGAAGGATGAAACCGTGGCACGTGCCCGCGCCGCGCTGGCGCTGGCTGCGGCCGCGCCGGAACCGGACGAACTGGCCGATCTGGTGGCGCAGGTGGAACGCGATCCCGGCAATCACGCGGCGCGATTCGATCTCGCCAGCGCGCTGGCAGCGCGCGGGGATCGCGATGCAGCAGCAGCACATCTGCTCGGCATCATCAAGGCTGATCGCGGCTGGAACGACGGCGCCGCACGCACCAAGTTGCTGACCATGTTCGAAGCGGCTGGCCTGGGTGATCCGTGGAGCATCAAGACCCGCGCCGCCTTGCGCGCCATCTGGTTCGCATGAGCGCCAGCGAGGCCCTTGATCCGCTGCCGGCCGCGGTGCCGGTGTTCCCCTTGACCGGCGCCGTGCTGTTCCCGCGCGGCGTGCTGCCGCTGAACATCTTCGAGCCGCGCTATCTGGCGATGGTGCGCGATGCCATGGCCGCCACGGGGGCTGCCAACCGGGTGATCGGCATCATCCAGCCGCGCGAATCCGACAATAATCCGCCGCCGCTCTATCAGGTCGGCTGCCTGGGGCGGATCAGCGATTATCGCGAGACCGACGATGGCCGCATCCTGATCGCGCTGGTTGGCACCAGCCGTTTCCGGGTGGGAGCGGAGCTGGAGCGCGACACGCTCTATCGTCAGGTGATGACCGATTACCACAGCTTTGCCGAGGACCGTGACGAGGCCGAGTCGCTGGATGCCGCGACACGTTCGGCAGTGGAGGACGCGCTGCGCCCCTATCTCGACGCGCGCGGGCTGGCGGCGGATTGGGATGCGGTGCAATCAGCGGATGATGAAGCGCTGATCACCACCCTGGCCAGCGTGCTGCCATTCGAACCGGCGGAAAAACAGGCACTGCTGGAAACCGTCACCCTGCCCGAACGCGCGATGACCCTGGCGGCGTTGATGAGCTTTGCCAGCGGGCCCAACTCCGGCTTTGGTCCCGGCTTCGGCGCTGGCCCCGGCCGCCTGCAATAACATGTCCGGCGCTGCGCTCGATCCCCGCCTGCTGGGCATTTTGGTCTGCCCGCTGACCCGCCAGCCGTTGCGTTATGACCGCGATGCGCAGGAGCTGGTCAACGATACGGCGGGATTGGCCTATCCGATCCGCGACGGCGTGCCGATCCTGCTGGTCGATGAAGCGCGCGAGTTTCTGCCGAATACGGGGTGAAGACGCTCCCTCCCCCTTGCGGGGAGGGCGTTTCGTGGATCAACCGAACACCAGTCCCTTGAAATCCCCGCGCGTCCGCCAGCCATCCATGTAGCGGAAAAACGCGTTAGGCCCGGCTGGATAGCCGACGGCATATTTGGCGCGCGGGTCCATGGGTTGACCTTCGTTGTTGTAATAGCCGGGTGTGCAGTCAGGATTGTTGATCATCATGCCGGGGCCGGAGAGCAGCAGGTTGACCCAATCTTCCTGGGCCTTCGGGTCCGGCTCCATGGTCTTCAGGCCGGCATCGGTCATGTGGCGGACGATGGCGGCGATACTGGTGCCGGTTTCCATCCAGTTGTGCGGCACATTCACGATGAAATTGGCGGCCTGCGCGAACTGCACCAGAAACAGATTGGGGAAGCCCGCGCTGTTCAGGCCGTGCAGCGTGCGCATGCCATCCGCCCATGCTTCGGAGAGTTTCTGGCCGCCGCGCCCGACCGGATCGAATCCGGCACGCTCCTCGGTGGGGGTGCCCACTTCAAATCCGGTGCTGTGGATGATGCAATCCACGTCATAATGCTGCCCGTTCACCCACAGGCCGGTTTCGTCGATACGTTCCACGCCCTGGCCATCGGTGTCGACCAAGGTGACGCCCGGCCGGTTGAACGCCTGCAGATAGGCATCGTGGAAGCACGGCCGCTTGCACAACTGGCGATACCAGGCCTGCAATTTCTCGGCGGTGGCGCGATCCTCCACCACGTTGGCGGCGCGCTCCCGGATTTCGGTCATCTTCTCGTGATCGGCCATTTCCCAGGCGGCGGCCATCTTGTCCGGCGTCCAGTCAGATGGCGGCAGCGCCATGATGCGCGACCTTATGCGCTTCGACAGGTCGGTCCAGCCATCCTGCACCCAATCCTCACTGGCACCGCCCATGCCGACATTGCCGGCGAAATTTTCCAGCCAGCGCGTCTGCCAGCCGGGCGTCGCGATGGATTTGAACCAGTCTGGATCGATGGGCGCATTGGCGCGCACATCCACCGATGAGGGTGTGCGCTGCACGACGAACAGCGCCTGCGCATCGCGCGCCAGATGCGGCACGCACTGCACGCCGGTGGCGCCGGTGCCGATGATGGCGACGCGCTTGTTCGCCAGCCGGTCCATCGGTGCGCCTTCCGCCGAACCGCCGGTATAGAAATAATCCCAGCGGCTGGTGTGGAACTGGTGGCCCTTGAACGTGTCGATCCCGTTTATGCCGGGCAGCTTCGGCACGTTCAGCGGCCCGGTGCCGATGCCGACGAAATCGGCCGTGAAACGATCGCCGCGGTCGGTTTCGATCACCCAGACCAGCGCCGCTTCATCCCACACGCACGCCGTCACTTCGGTGTGGAACAACGCCTTGTCATACAGGTTGAAGGTGCGCGCGATGGCTTTGGCCTGGCCCTGGATTTCCGGGGCATGGGCATATTTCTCGGTCGGGACATGCCCGGTTTCCTCGAGCAGCGGCATGTAGATGATCGAGGCGGTATCGCATTGGGCACCGGGATAGCGGTTCCAATACCAGGTGCCGCCAACATCGCCGCCAGCCTCGATGAGGCGGAAATCCGTGATGCCCGCCTGCGCCAGCCGCGCGCCAGTGCACAGCCCGGCAAAACCGCCGCCGACCATGGCAAAGCGGACATGATCGGTAACCGGCGCGCGCTCGACCCGCGGGGTGTAGGGATCGGTGCGCAGCTGCGGGAAATGCGTGGCAAGGCGCACATATTGGGCATTGCCTTCGGGCCGCAGGCGCTTGTCGCGTTCGGCACGATATTTTTCGAGGAGAGCGTCGCGATCGATCATGGCGCTGACAGTGGCGGGGGCAGGCGCGAGCGGCAACGCTGGATAATGTCAGGCGGTTACAGATGCCGCGATGGGTCCATGCGCTGGTGCAGCACACGCACAATTCGCACAATGTCGCCATCGATCCGGTAGAAAATCACGTGGCTGCCACACCCCTTGCGGCGCAATCCCCGCCTGCCAAAGCCGGGTCCAACGTTCGGGAAATCAAGCAGAAAATGCATGGCAGCCAGCAAATCGTCCGCATATCGAATGGCTTGCGCCTCACCATGCACCTGACGGCCATAGTCCTCAATTGCTTCAAGATCAGCAACTGCCCGGCGAGCGAAGTTAAGTCGCGTTGGCATATCGGGACCGCAGATGAGAGCGAAGCTCGTCCACGGTCATTTCGACAAACCCGCTGGCGAAACCTTCCTCGATGGCCTCATCAAATGCCTTCTGCTTGGCCGCCTGTTCGGCTTCGCGGGCAACGAGATCGGCCACCAGGGCTTCGCGCGTTTCGGCATGGCCGGCGGCCACCAGCGCATCGAGGCCGGCGATGGTCTCTTCGGGCAACAAGATGGTTTTCAGAACGGTCGCCATGGCCGGTTTATGCCACAGGCTCGCGCGTCAAACCAGTTCGCCCTTCAGCAGCGCCGGCAGCTTGCCGGTTTCGCCGCGGGCCTGGTTCATGAAGAAGCGCTTCAGCGGCGGCAGGCGCTCGACCGCCGACAGGCCGATACGCCGCACCCGGCTGGGCACTGCGCCGGGCAGCGCAAACAGGCGGTTCAGCCCGTCGGTAACGGCACACACCAGGCTGTTGTCGAACCGCCGCCACGCCGAAATCTGCGCCAGCACATCCGGGCTGCCGAGATCGAGGCCGGTTCGGGCCGCATTGGTCAACACTTCGGCCGCCGCCGCGACGTCGCGGAACCCCATGTTGAGGCCCTGGCCGGCGATCGGGTGGATGCCGTGGGCACTGTCCCCGAGCAGCAGCAGGCGATTGTCGGTGTAGCGGGCGGCGTGGTGATACCCCAGCGGCCACACGGCCTGCGGCGCGATCACCTCGATATCGCCCAGCGTGCCATCACAGCGCGCAGCGATTTCGGCGGCGAGTTGCTTTGGCCCCAGTTTCTTCGCGGCGGCCATGTGCTTGCCGTCCACCGTCCACACGATGGCGGTGCGCGGCCGACCGTCATCGCTGTCGACCATCGGCAGCAGCGCCAATGGGCCTTGCGGGTAGAACAGCTCGCACGCCACATTGAAGTGCGGCACGCTGTGGGTGACCATTGTGATCAACGCAGCGTGCGGATAATGGAATTGCGCGATCGGAATGCCGGCCGCTTCGCGGGTGGCCGAACGCCGGCCGTCACACGCCACCACCAGCGCGGCACGAAACACCCGGCCATCGGTGAGCGTGAGCGTTGCGGCATGATCGTCGCGTACAAGGCTGGCGACCGTCACCGGCGCCAACAGGGTGACTTGCCCACAGTCACGCACGGCGTTCAGCAGACCGATGCGCAGATGGCGGTTTTCCACCATAGTCCCGAGCGGATCATTGCCTTCGCCGGCATCGAAATGCAGGAACTGCGGGTGCGCGGCATCGGTGACGCGGATCGCGCGGATCGCGCAGCCATGGGTGTCGAGGATATCGCCCAGGCCAAGCGCGCGCAGCATCCGGCCGCTGGCGCTGGCCACGGCACTGGCCCGCCCATCGAAGGCGGCGGTGATGGTGGTATCGAGATCGGCCGAGTCCACCACGATGCTGGTCACGTCGTGGCGGGCCAGGGCCAACGCCAGAGTCGATCCGACAAGCCCGCCACCGATGATGATGACATCTGCGTCCATGGTCTGCATACACTGGCCTTAGCCCAGACAGGCGATTCCCCCAAGCGAGACATGATGTCATAAGCGGTGCAGCGCTTGACCGGCCGGGCGGCCTGATTCATGCTCCGCAGTGACCAAAGGGTGAACGCTCGCCGAGCCTTCACAGCAATAAAGGCTGAACCGCGATGGCCACACGGGCAAATACGGCCACAGCGTCGACCATGGCGGGATGGCTGGTGCGCGTCCGCGTGGGCGCGGTGCTGCTGCTCCGGCAGTTGGGGCGCATCCTGGCCGGGCTGGCCCTGGCCGGTACGGGCGCGGCACTGGCAGCGGCACTGCTGACCTATTCGCCGCGGGATCCGTCGTTCAACACCGCCACCGCACTGCTGCCCGGCAATGTGATGGGTGTGCCCGGTGCGCATGTCGCCGATCTGCTGCTGCATCTGGTGGGTTGGCCGGCGCTGTTGCTGGTGCCAGCGCTGATTTTGGCAGCGTGGCGAACCGCCTTCAATCTTGCGGTGCCGGCGCTGCGCATGGCGGGCGCCACGCTGGCCGGCGTGGCGGCGCTGTCGGGTGCGGCCGGCGGCTTTGATCTGCCCGCTCTGGGCGCTCCGGCCGGCGCCGGCGGCCTGTTGGGCCTTGCGCTGATGGCACTGGCCGGCACATTGGAGGCCATTCCCGAACTCGCCGACGTGCCGGCCGGTGCGGTGCTGGCGATCCTGCTGGCGCCTGCAGGCCTGGTGCTGATCGCCATCGGCACCGCCCTCGGCCGCGACAGCGTGTCGTATGCCTTCGCCAGCATCCGGGCATTGTGGCAACCGGCCGAAGTCGATTCGCCAACCTTGCCGATCCCGGCAGCACCGCGCCGGTCACGGCCGGCCGAGACGAATCTGCCGCTGCCAATGGATGCCGAATCCGGCCCCGTGGTGGTGGAGCGGGGTGCTGCCCCCAGCGCCGGCCGCCGCGTGCGCCGCGACACGCAGGCTTCGCTCGATCTGGGCGATGCCGCCGTGCTGCCCGGCCTCGATCTGCTGAGCCCGCCGCCAACGGCACCCAGGGCGCGCATTGATGCGGCGTCGCTGGAACAGAATGCCCGGCTACTGGAAGGCGTGCTGGAGGATTTCGGCGTGCGTGGCCGCATCGGCGAAGTGCGCCCCGGCCCGGTGGTGACGATGTATGAACTGGAACCGGCGCCGGGCATCAAGGCCAGCCGGGTGATCGGGTTGGCCGATGATATCGCCCGGTCGATGTCGGCGCTGTCGGCGCGCGTTGCCGTGGTGCCGGGCCGCAATGTGATCGGCATCGAACTGCCCAACCAGACGCGCGAGATCGTCTCGCTGTCGGAACTGCTCGGCAGCGCCGCCTTCGATGGCCGCGGCATGGGGCTGCCACTGGTGCTGGGCAAGGATATCGCCGGCGATCCGGTGGTCGCCGATCTGGCACCGATGCCGCATCTGCTGATCGCCGGCACCACCGGTTCAGGCAAATCGGTGGGCCTGAACGCGATGATCCTGTCTCTGCTGTTCCGCATGACCCCGGCGCAGTGCCGGTTGATCATGATCGATCCCAAGATGCTGGAACTGAAGATGTACGACGGCATCCCGCATCTGCTGGCGCCGGTGGTGACCGAGCCTGGCAAGGCGGTGCGCGCGCTGAAATGGGCTGTCGAGCAGATGGAGGATCGCTATCGCAAGATGAGCGAGCTGAATGTGCGCAGCCTGGCCAGTTTCAACCAGAAGGTGAAGGAAGCGCGCGTCGCCGGCAAGCCGTTCGTCCGCCGCGTGCAGACCGGGTGGGACCCGGAAACCGAAATGCCGATCATCGAAGAGGAGGTGCTGGAATTCGAAGCCATGCCGCTGGTGGTGGTGGTGGTCGATGAGCTGGCCGATCTGATGATCACCGCCGGCAAGGAAGTGGAAGTGCTGATCCAGCGGCTGGCGCAAAAGGCGCGCGCGGCCGGCATCCACCTGATCGTTGCCACACAGCGGCCATCGGTGGATGTGATCACCGGCGTCATCAAGGCCAATTTGCCGACGCGCATCAGTTTCCAGGTGACCAGCAAGATCGATTCGCGCACCATTCTGGGCGAGCCGGGCGCCGAGCAACTGCTGGGCAAGGGTGATATGCTGTGGATGCAGGGCGGCCGGCTGGTGCGTGTGCACGGGCCGTTCGTGTCGGATGAGGAAGTGGAAGCCGTCGCCGATTTCTGGCGCGCGCAGGGCGAGCCCGACTATGTGGAATCGGTGACCGAAGAGCCGGCCGACCTCGACGGCCAGCTCGATCTGTCAGGCGCCGGGCTGAGCGGTGGCGGCCGCGGCGACGAGGAAGCCGATATCTATGCCAAGGCCGTCGACGTGGTCGCCAAGGCGCAGAAGGCCAGCACCAGCTTCATCCAGCGCCATCTGCGCATCGGGTACAACAATGCCGCCCGCCTGATCGAACGCATGGAGCAGGATGGCTTTGTCAGCCGGCCGGATCATGTCGGCCGGCGCGAGGTGCTGGTGGATGAATATGGCAACCGGCGGTGACATGACGATTGCGAAGGTGATTGCTAGACATGAAGAGAGACATGGAGCTTATTCGGAAAATACTCTTTCATATTGAGGCATGTGAAAGACCAAATGGTCCTGATCAAATTGATCTACCCGAGGAATCGCCAGATGCTGTTAGCTACCATGTATCCCTCCTGTTAGAGGCGAACCTAATTCAAGGAATGGTGCAGCCAGATCCGAATTCAGTGTATGGGTGTTGGATTTATCATCCAAGCCTAACTTGGAATGGTCACGAGTTTCTAGACAATGTTCGTGATGATGCGGTTTGGAAAAAGACAAAAGAGGGCGCTTCTAAAGTTGGCGGATGGAGCATTTCGCTAGTCGGGGATATTGCTAAGGCCGTACTGAAAGTGGAAGCAAAGAGGCGTCTTGGGCTGGATATTGGGGACTAACCCCGCAGGAATAGCCCCACCGTCAACGCCACGCCGATCACGATCACCGCCAGCTTCAACGCCTTTTCCGGAACCACCGCCAGCAGACGTGCCCCGGCATAGCCGCCGGCCATCGCGCCGATGCCCACCACCAGTGCATGGGCCCAGGCGACATTGCCGGTCAACGCGAACAGGATCGCCGCCGTGGTGTTGGACAGGGACACCAGCACATTCTTGGTGCCGCCAGCGTTGCGCACGGCCAGGCCGGCGATGGTCAGGCTGGCCAGGGTCAGGATGCCGGCACCGCCGCCGAAAAAGCCGCTGTACACCGCGATGGCGGATTGGCTGAGCACAGTCACCCAGGCCGGCGGCGGCGCACGATCCGCCGCCTTCTTCGGCCCGAAGCTGCCCCAGGCGAACACGGCCGTGGCCAGCAGCACGAGCCACGGCACCAGGGCGGCAAAGACGCGGGTGGGCGTGGCGTTGAGCAATAGCGCACCGGCCACGCCGCCGGCCAGCGCGATGATGGCCAGCGCGCGGAACGACAGCCGCTCTGCCCCGGCCACCAGCTTGCGGCCTGCCAGGCCTGTGGTGATCTGCCCCGGAAACAGTGCCATGGTCGACGTGATATTGGCCAGTTTCGGATCCAGCCCGGCGGCGATCAGCGCCGGCAGGGTGATGAAGCTGCCACCGCCGGCCAGCGCATTCTGCGCCCCGGCCCACAGCCCGGCCAGCAGCAACAGGCCGATCATGGCGGGTTCGGGGAGCGCGTCGAGCATAGCCCCCCTTTGCCCGCGCGCCGCGGCTTGGCAAGCCTGCGCCGGGCGGTCGTTATGGTGCGTATATCCCGGCGCTTTGTCTTGGCGCGACACCGGTTTCAGGCTAGCGTGGCGCGACATGCAATTGTTGGGCCAATTGCAAAGGGATTGATTCGCAGATGGTTCAGACCGAAGTGAGGGAACGCGGCACCCAGGCCGGGCAAAGCGGCGAAGTGGTGCGCGGCTTGTCGGTGGACGGCATCGGCAAGCGTTATGACAACCGCGTCGTGCTGCGCGACGTGTCGCTTTCGGTGCGGCGCGGCGAGGTTGTCGGCCTGCTCGGCCCCAATGGCGCCGGCAAGACCACCTGTTTCTATTCGATCATGGGCCTGGCCATGCCCGATTCCGGGCGCATCCTGCTCGATGGCCATGACATCACCGGCCTGCCGATGTACCGCCGCGCCGCGCTCGGCCTGGGCTATCTGCCGCAGGAAACCTCGATCTTCCGCGGCATGACCGTGGAGCAGAATATCCAGGCTGTGCTGGAAGTGGCGGAGCCCGATGCCAGCACACGCGCCGCCCGGCTGGAGCAATTGCTGGGGGAATTCAACATCACCCGGCTGCGCAGCGCCCCGGCGATGGCGCTTTCCGGCGGGGAGCGGCGGCGGGTGGAAATCGCGCGGGCGCTGGCGGCCAACCCGTCGATCATGCTGCTCGATGAGCCATTTGCCGGCATCGATCCCATCTCCATCGCCGATATTCGCGCCCTGGTGGTGCAATTGCGCGCCCGCGACATCGGCGTGCTGATCACCGATCACAATGTGCGCGAAACGCTGGAAATCGTGAACCGCGCCTGCATCATCTATGATGGCCGCGTGCTGTTCGAAGGCACACCCGAAGCGCTGGTCGCCGATGAAACCGTGCGCCGCGTGTATCTGGGTGAGGATTTCACCCTGTGATGGCTATCACGACCTGACATGGGGCTGGGGCCGCGCCTTGAGCTGAGGCAGTCGCAGCAGTTGGTGATGACGCCCCAGTTGCAGCTGGCCATCAAGTTGCTGACACTGACCAATGTCGAGCTGGAAGGCTGGATCGGCGAGGAAATGGAGCGCAACCCGCTGCTGGCCAGCGGCGATGTGGCCGAACCTGGCGAAGCGGGCCCCAGCGGGGTCGATGCCAGCCCCGATCCGCTGCCGGTGTCGGAGCATAGCAGCAACACCGGCCTGGAAAGCCTGCTGCAGAATGGCACGTCCGGTGGGGATGCACCGCTGGAGGCCGATTACAGCAGCGAACGGTTCCACCATGACTGCACGTCCGACCAGCCCGCCGATTGGGGCGAACGCGCCAACCAGGGCGCCGGCGGCGACGAGGATGGTTTTGATTTTGATCGCATTGCCGGCAGCGATGCGACGCTGGCCGAAGTGCTGGAGCGCCAGGCCGTGGCCCAGTTCAGCGGCATAGAGCTCGCCATCGCGCGCTTCATCATCGATGGGTTGGATGAATGCGGCTATCTGGCCGAACGCGTCGACGATATTGCCGACCGGCTCGGCACCAGCCCGGCCGACGTCGAACAGGTGCTGGCCCGCGTGCAGATGTTCGATCCGGTCGGTGTGGCGGCGCGCACGCTTTCGGAATGCCTGATCGCCCAGGCGCGTGCGGTCGATCGCTGCGACCCGGCGATGCTCCAGTTGCTGCGCAATCTCGATCTGGTGGCGCGCGGCGACATGGCCGGCCTGGTCCGCAAATGCGGCGTCGACCGGGAGGACATCGTCGAGATGATCCGCGAGCTGAAGGCCTATGATCCCAAGCCCGGCCTGCGTTATGGCGGGGAGGCGGCGACGGCGGTGGTGCCCGATGTGTTCGTATTGCGCGGCGCCGACGGCGGCTGGCAGGTCACGCTCAACCAGGCGACGCTGCCACGGCTGATCATCGATCGCCAGTATCAATCCGAACTGGCCGCCGGCGCCGATCGCGCCACCACCAGTTTCGTGAACGAATGCGTGGCCAGCGCCAATTGGCTGTTGAAGGCGCTGGATCAGCGCGCTCGCACCATCGTGCGCGTCGCCACCGAGATCGTGCGGCTGCAACAGGGGTTTTTCGAACAGGGCGTCAGCCAGTTGAAGCCGCTGACCCTGCGCCAGGTTGCCGAGCTGATCGAAATGCACGAATCGACCGTCAGCCGGGTGACCAGCCACAAATATCTGCTGTGCGAACGCGGCCTGTTCGAACTGAAATATTTCTTCACCTCCGGTGTCGGTTCCGGCGATGGCGAAACCGCCTCCGCCCTCGCCGTGAAGGATCGCATCGCCCGGCTGATTGCCGCCGAAGGCGAGGACGTGTTGTCGGACGACAAGTTGGTGGAAGTGCTGCAGGGCGAAGGCTTTGACATCGCCCGGCGCACCGTGGCCAAATATCGCGAGGCGCTGGGCCTGGGCTCATCCGTGCAGCGCCGCCGGGCACGGGCGTTGAAGGCGGCTTGAGCGTCGGTCGGCTGCCCCCCGCTTCACCCACCGTTCAACTGTGCTAGGCAAGGGCGTGACCATGCGCGCAATCCTTGCCCTGTTCGCGATGCTGGTTCTGGCGATGCCGCGCCCGGCGGCGGCGCAATCGATTCTGCGCGATGCCGAGACCGAGGCGTTTTTCCGCGATATCAGCAAGGATCTGGTGCTCGCCGCCGGGCTGGAGCCGCGCAATGTGCAATTCGTGCTGGTTGGCGATTCCAGCATCAACGCCTTCGTCACCGGGGGGCAGAATGTGTTCATTCATTCCGGCCTGATCATCGCGGCCGACAATGTGAACGAATTGCAGGGCGTGATCGCCCATGAACTTGGCCATATCGCCGCCGGGCACAACGTGCGCTTTGGCGAAGGCGCCGGCCCGGCCAGCAAGATTTCCCTGCTGTCGCTGGTCGGCGCGGCACTGGCGGTGGCTGCCGGGGCAGGCGAGGCCGGGATGGCGATCCTGGGCCTGGGCACGGCGGCCGCGCAGGGGCGCTTTCTGGCCTTTACCCGCGATCAGGAAAGCCGCACCGATCAGGCCGGAGCGGTGTTCCTTTCAAAAGCCGGGATTTCCGGTCGCGGTTCGATCGCGTTTTTCCGCAAATTGCAGGGCATGGAATATCGCCTCGCCATCAGCCAAGACAATGAATATGCCCGCACCCACCCGCTTTCGAGCACGCGCGTCAACAATCTGCTGGCGGTGTATGAACGCGACAAGGCCTGGGATACACCGCCCGACAAGGCGTTGCAGGCGCGGTTCGAACGCATCAAGGGCAAGCTGGTCGGCTTTGTCGAGGAACCGCGGCTGGTGATGCAGCGTTATCCGGAAGGCACCAACACGCCGGCCGCGCTCTATGCCCGTGCCTATGCCTGGCACCGGTCGGGCCACCCCGATCAGGCCATGGCCGAAGCGGCACGGCTGGTCGCCAGCGGGCCGAATGACCCATATTTCCTGGAACTGGAAGGCCAGATCCTGCTGGAATCCGGCAAGGTCGATGACAGCTTGCCGGTGCTGCGCCGGGCGGTGGCGCAGGCGCCGGGCGAACCGATGATCCTCACGCTGCTCGGCCATGCGCTGGTGACGAGTGAAGACCCGAAACTGCAAGCCGAAGCCGAGCCGTTGTTGCGCAAGGCCGTCAGCCTCGATCGCGAAAACCCCTTTACCTGGTATCAGCTGGGCGTGATCTATGACCGGCGCGGCGACAAGCCGCGCGCCGCGCTGGCGGCTGCGGAGCGCTTCAGCCTGGAAGGCAATGCCATGGGCGCGATGATGAACGCGCGGATGGCACGGGCAGGCTTGCCGGCCGGCACGCCGGACTTTATCCGGGCCGACGACATCACATTGGTCGCCGGCGATGCGCTGGACCTGCAGAAACGCAAGAAGAGGTAAGCATGGCGAGCAAGACAGGCTTCTGGAACCGCCGGCTGAGCATGGCGGCCGGCATGGCGTTGGCGCTGGCCGGCACCGCCTTGGGCACCGGCGCGGCCTTTGCCGCCGGGCAGGGTGCACCGTCCGCCAATCGCGCCGAAATCGAAGCCATCGTGCGCGATTACATTCTGAATCACCCCGAAATCATCCCCCTGGCCGTCGCGCGGCTGGAACAGGCCGAGGCCCGCAAGCTGCTGGCCGCCAATCGCAGCGCCATCGAAACGCCGTTTGCCGGGGCCATCGCCGGCAATCCCAGGGGTGACGTGAAGCTGGTGGTGTTTTTCGATTATGCCTGCCCCTATTGCCGCCAGGGCCATGCCGATGTGCAAAGGCTGGTGCGCGAAGATCCGCAGCTGATGGTGATCTACCGCGATTTCCCGGTGCTCGGCCCGGCCAGCACCGAGGCGGCACTGGCCAGTCTGTCGGCGGCGCAGCAAGGCAAATATGCCGGGTTCCACAATGCGATGTTCGAAAGCCCCGGCCGTCCAAACCAGGCGCGCACGCTGGGCATCGTCAAGGGTATCGGCATGGATCAGGCCCGGGCCACGGCGGCACTGAATGATGCCGAACTGAAGGCGCAGGTGAATCTCAACCTCGAACTCGGCCGCAATCTGGGGCTGACCGGCACGCCAAGCTATATCATCGGCAACCGCATCCTTTCGGGCGCGGTCGGCTTTGACCGGCTGAAAGAGGCCGTGGCCGCCGCGCGCACCGAAAAAGGCCGTTGAGCTTGGGCCAGTATCGCGGTTTTGATGGCGCCGAACTGGCGCTGTCCGAAATCGGTGAAGGCCGGGCCATCATCCTGCTGCACGGGCTGTTTTCATCGGCCGAAATGAACTGGCTGCGTTATGGTGCCGCCGCCGAGATCGCCAGCGCCGGTTATCGGGTGATCCTGCCGGATTTCCGCGCCCACGGCCGCAGCGCCGCGCCGCATGACGCCGCCGCCTATCCGCCGGATGTGCTGGCCATGGATATCGAGGCGATGATCGCCCAATTGGGCCTGACGGATTTCGATATCGCCGGCTATTCAATGGGCGCGCGCACGCTGGTGCGGCTGCTGGCGCGCGGTTTGAAGCCGGGCAAGGCGATCATTTCGGGCATGGGGCTGGAAGGCTTGATCGGCGGTACGCAGCGAGCGGAATTTTTCCTGAAGATCCTTGCCCAACCCGATGGCTGGCCATCCGGCAGCCCGGAGGCCTTTGCCGCCGCCTTCATGCGGCAAAACAACATCGATCGTGCCGCGGTCAGCCTGTTGCTGAAGAGCCAGCAATCGACGCCCATCGAAACACTGCGCACAATCGACACGCGCGCCCTCATTCTGTGCGGGCGGGACGATCGCGACAATGGCTCGGCCCCGGCGCTGGCCATGGAATTGCCCGACGCCGCGCTCGTCGAAATCCCCGGCAATCACATGAGCGCGGTGACCAAGCCGGATTTCGGCACCGCCATCGCCGCCTGGCTGGGGCATATGCTGTAGAATTTCTGTTTGGGTGGCAAATCATCATGCGTTCACCGCCTAGAAATCCACAGTGAGATAGGCAGAGGCCAGCCGACCCTGAATCAGATCGTAAGCGCCCGCGCCGCGCAGTTCCCAGCCCTGGAAATCGGCAATGTTGGTGATCTGCACACGCAAGACAGAGGGGTTGCGGGCCAGTTTGAAGGCATAACGCGCACCCACATCAACCAGGGTGCGGGTCGGGATATTCACATCATTGGCCACGGTGGCAGTCTGGCGGCTGGCGTGAGCAACGTTGATGTCGAACGACAGTCCAGGCGCAAAGCCGGGCCGCCAATCGGCACCGGCCTCGATCCGGCGGCGGATGGCCCCCACCGGTCGCGGGCCAGTAAGCCCGCGCGCAACAACATCGCCGCTCACCACCGGTTCAAGCAGCACTGCGCCGGCCACTAGGCTGAGCTGGGGCATGATCGGCCCGGAGATGGAGGCTTCGATGCCACGGTTGATGACATCGCCCAAGGCCGTGAAACGATTGTTCGGATCGAGATTGAAATAAGGTTTGCGCACTTCAAAGCCGCCGGCGATCACGCGCATGCTGGCGATCTGCCAACGCAGGCCGAAGTCAAACTGCCGAGTGGTTATGGCGGGCAGGGCTTCGTTGCGGTTGGCAGCATTTTCCGGCGCGATTCCGCTTTCCTCCAGCCCGGTGACAAAGCCCGCATAGACATTGAGCGTGGAATTGACCGCAACCGCGGCCGCCACATTGACCAACAGGGGCGTGGCATCAGTCGCCACGGGCGGGCGGCCAGGCAAGCCGATGCGCTTGGAATAATCGCTGCGCTGCAGGCCCACAGACAGTTCGCCGACGCCCTGCCATCGGCCTTCATAGGCCAGACCCACTGTCCATTGCCGCACGCGATCGCGCTGTTGCTCACCAAAGGTCAAGCCCGGTGCTGGGCGGGTTTCCGTACTGTTGATGGTGGTAACGCCCAGATCAATCAGATCAGATCCATCAAACCGCCGATCGCCAGCCCGTGCGCGCAGCGTGGCATGAATGATATGCGTGCGCGGGCCATCACCGATGGTGCGCGACAGGCGGACTTCGCCGCTGGTGGAGGCGAACAGCAGCGGCGGATCGGCGATGATCAGCCGGCGCGCACTGCCATCCGATTGCACATCTGTAAGCAGATGCGAAAAGCTGCGGGCATCGTCGAACAGGCTGCGGAACAGGCCGGCGCGCAGCAACCATATTGAACTGGCCTGCCAATCGACGATGGCACCAGCATTGATCGCGGTGCCGCGATAGCGCGGCCAAGCGGGGCCGAAAAACTGTCGCCGTGGCAGGCGCGGCGGCAGGCGGGCACCCGCCGGCAGGTAGATCGGCCCGGTTTCGTCCACGCCCTGGCTGATTGCCAGCCAGGGCCGGATGGTGATTTGATCGGTGGGTGTCCACCGCGCGGTAACGGCGCCCTGCTGGAAATGGGCGCCCGTGCCATTGTAGAATTCATCGCCAAACAACGCGCCGCCCAACCCAAGGCTGAATCGCGGTGTGATCGGAACGGCCGCATCGATCTCCGCCGAACGGTTGCCCCATTGGTTGATGCTGATCAGCAGGCTGGCGGCGGGTTTGTCCCCTGGTGAGCGCAAGCCAAAATCCACAATGCCGGTCGGGGCTGGAAACGGGCTGCCGAGTGCGCTGAGCCCCACGCGGATGGTGGTTGTGGTGCGCAGCCGTTGGTTGGGCAGCCACACGCTGTCGAAATACAGGCCATCAATGCGCACATTGCCAGCGGCCACCGGAGAAAAGCCGCGCACTTCGGAACTGCCGTAAAGGCCGATTTCCTCACGGCCGACCGCGGTGCCAAAGGCATCGCCAGCCTGGCGCACGGCATTTTCGCCGGCGCGCGCACCAGTTGCAGCGGGCAGTTCCGGAGCCAGGGGCAAGGCTGAAGTGGCAGGCCCGGACGCCACGAGTGCCAGGAGCAGGCATGAAAGCAAGGCAATGTCCTCCGCAGAACCGGAGCGGATTGTAATACTATATCATGACATTGACAATCGCTAACGTTGGGAGGACAGATTGTTCAATCGGCCCGCCCCACCCAGTGGAGTGCCGCGCCATGGCGGGCCAACCAGCGCCGCGCTTCGGCCGCGCGCGGATCGAGCTGACGGTTAAGGGCGTGAAAGGCCGGTGAGTGGTTCTGGTGGACCAGATGCGCGGCCTCATGCGCCGCCAAGGATCGCCGCACCCAGGCCGGGGCCATGATCAACCGCCAGCTATAGGCGATGCGCGCGCCTTCCGGGCGCAACGCACCCGCGCAACTGCCCCAGCGGCTGGTGGTGTCGCCCACGCTGACCCGCGCGACCTTGCGCGCCAGCTGGGCCGCGAACCCTTGCGTCATCGCGTCCAGATCGGCCAGCGCCCGCGCCTTCAGCCAACGTTCGATGCGGCCGGGCAGCAATGGCAAAGGCCCACCCAGTTGCAGCTTGCCATCGGCCAACAGGGGCATGCGTTTATGGCCTTCCTGCCAATCGATCAGCACCGGTTCGCCGTCGATCGGGATGATGAAGCCGGGGGCAAAGGGAATCGGCCGCGGCCAGCGCGCCACCTGGGTCTCGATCCAGGCGCTGTGCGATTTCAGCAGCGCCGCGCCAATGTCTTCGCCGCCGCGCGTCGGCAGGCTGATTTCGATGCGCCCGGCCACGGCGCTGGCCCGCAGCCGCACCGCGCGCTGGCTGGGGCGGCGGGTGAGCACCACCGGCACAGTTCGCCCGGCAACGTTCAGCTCTGTTGGCAATTCCGCCCGACGCCAGCGCAGCATGGCCAAGCCTACAACGGCTTCTCGAGGATATAATCTTCCAGATCGCCGATATGATCCTCGCTGATCACCCGGCCCGCCACGGATTCACGGGCGCGGTGAATGGATTCGCGGTCGCCGGTGATCAGATGGTGCCACGGCGCCAGCCCCTGGCCGCGATGCACGCGCAGATAGGAGCAGGTTTCCGGCAGCCAATCCAGTTCATCAAGGCGGGCGGGGGTGAGCCGCACGCAATCCGGCACCAGCGCCTTGCGGTTGCGATAATCGCGGCATTGGGCGGTTTTGGTGTCGAGCAAGGTGCAGCAGACATTGGTGGGAAACACCTCGCCCGTGTCCTCATCCTCCAGCTTGTGCACGCAGCATTTGCCGCAGCCGTCGCACAGGCTTTCCCATTGCGCGCGGCTCATGCGCGCGAACGGCGTGGTTTCCCAAAATGGCTTGGCTGACGGCCTATCGGACATAGGTGGCCAGCATCCGGGTGATCAGTTCAGCGGTCAACCCCTTGTGGTCGAGGTAAGCAATTGGCTGACCCTCTGGACCGTATAGATAGACCATGGCGCTGTGATCCATCAGGTAGTTTTCCGCATCGCCCGTGTCGACGCGCTTGGCATAGACGCCGTAGGCCTTGGTGACGGCTGCGATCTGGGCGCTCGTGCCGGTCAGGCCGACGAGGCGGGGATGGAATGCGGCGACAAAGGGTTTGAGCATTGCCGGCGTGTCACGCGCCGGATCGATGGTGATGAAGATCGGCGCCACCTTGGCCGCGCGCGCTGCGTCCTGCGCTTGGAACGAAGCCAAGCCGCGGCCAAGCTGCGCCAGATCGGTGGGGCAGATATCCGGGCAAAAGCTATAGCCGAAATAGATCAGGCGATATCGACCCGCGAAATCCGTGTCGCGCACGGTGCGGCCGTTCTGATCAACCAGCGCAAACGGCCCGCCCAGGCTGGCGCCGGCCAGATTGCCGGCCGGCAGTGATGGGCTGGAAAACCGCATCCAGCCCAGGCCTGCGGCGATCGCCACCGCGAGGCCCAGCACCAGCCACAGATTCTTGCCCCTGTTCATCGCCGGTTCGAAAGGTTATGCCCAATCATGCTGGCAAGGCCTTAAGCATGTGGGGATGACTTGTCGATGATCAGACATTTGGTGGCGGTCCTGATGGCGCTGGCGCTGGCCGGCCCGGCCGCTGCGCAGTTTTCCGACAGCTATAATTTCCTGAAGGCCGTGCGGGACCGCGACGTCAACAAGGCGATCGAGATGGCCGACAAGCCCGGCACCACCGTGGTCAATACCCGCGACAATGACACTGGCGAAGCAGCAGTGCACATCGTGACGCGGCGCGGCGATCTGGGCTGGCTGGGGCTGCTGTATCAGAAGGGCGCCAACCTGAATGTGAAGGATCGCGAAGGCAATACCCCGCTGATCCTGGCGGCCATCACCCGCTGGAACGACGGCGCATCGACGCTGATCCGCCTGAAGGCCCAGGTGAATGCGCAGAATCGGCTGGGCGAAACCGCCTTGCTGAAGGTGGTGCAGGCACGCGATCTGGGATTGGCCAAGGCGTTGATCGAGGCCGGTGCCAATCCCGATATTGCCGACAACAGCGGGATTTCGCCACGCATCGCGGCAGACAATGATGTCCGCGCCGGCGCAATCGCCAAATTGTTCAAGGACATTCCGGCCAAGCCCAGCGGCCGCGTGCAGGGGCCGTCGCTGTAAACATCCTGTACGGCGGGCGCAATTGTCGCATACAATCTGCCGCATGGGCGCAGCGGTCTTGGGGGTTTAGGCGATGGCAATGGAACGTCCGTCCATTGCAGCAGCGGCCTTCGATCGGCCCGGGGTACGCGTGCGCACCTTGGCGGCGATCCGTTGGATTGCGATCCTGGGCCAGTTCGCCACGCTTCTGGTGGTGGGGATGGGCTTTGGTTACCCCTTGCCGTGGGGATCGCTGCTGGCCGCAGTGGCCGCGTCGGTCATCCTGAATTTCGGCCTGTCGACGCTGTACGGACGCAATGACCGGATGACCGGCCGCGAACTGGCGCTGCATCTGGCCTTCGATCTGATCCAGGCCGGCGTGCTGCTGTTTCTCACGGGCGGGCTGGCCAATCCGTTCGCGCTGCTGCTGATCGTGCCGGTCACCATCGCGGCGACCTTGTTGACCGCCAAGGATATGGCGCCGCTGGTGGCGCTGGCCTTTGGGGTGCTGGCGGTGCTGTGGTTCGGGGCGCAACCCCTGCCCTGGCTCGGGCCGCCACCGGAATTTCCGCTGATCTACCGCTTTGGCGATGTGATCGCCTATGCGCTCGCCATCGGCTTTCTCACCGTTTATCTGTGGATGGTCTCCGCCGAAAGCCGCGACCGCGCCCGGGCGCTGGTTGCCACGGAAGCCGCCTTGACTCGCGAAGCCCGCATGAATGCGCTCGGCAGCCTGGCGGCGGCGGCGGCGCACGAACTGGGAGGGCCGCTCGGCTCCATCTCGCTGATCGCCCACAGCCTGGAAGAGCAGTTGGGCGATGATCCTGATTTCGGCGAGGATATCCGCCTGCTGGCCGCCGAAGCCGCGCGCAGCCGCCGCATCATGAAGGGCATCGCCACCCGCGCCGAAGCCGAAGATCCGTTCGCCACGCTCACCCTCGATCTGCTGCTGCACGAGGTGGCGCAAAGCGTGAAGCCCAGTCGCGTGCCGGTGCATGTGGTGGCATCGCAGCCGCAACCGCTGGTGCAACGATCGCCGGAACTGCTGCACGCCTTCAACAACCTCGTGTCCAACGCCGCGCGCCATGCCGGCACGGAAGTGCGCATCGAAACCATCATCACGCCCTCCGAAATCCGCGTTGCGGTGCTGGATGATGGTTTCGGTTTTCCCCCCGATCTGCTGCCGCGGCTGGGCGAGCCCATCCTGGGCCCGACGCGGTCCAAATCCAATTCCACCGGTCTGGGCGTGTTCATTGCCACCACGCTGATTGAACGGACAGGCGGCCGGCTGTCCTTCTCCAACCGACCCGAAGGCGGCGCGCGCGTGGACGTGCGCTGGCCACGCGAAGAGTTTGAGGTTAGTGAAAACCTTGTGGCACAACAGGAGCCCAACTGATGGCGAGTACGCCCGAACCCGAAACCCGTCCGCTGCTGCTGGTCGATGATGATGCCCCGTTCCGCCAGCGTCTCGGCGTGTTGCTGGCGCGCAAGGGCTTTGCCGTCACGGCGGTGGGCAGCCTGTCCGAAGCGCGCATTGAAGCCGCACGGCTGAAGCCTGGCCATGCCGTGGTCGACATGCGGCTGGAGGATGGCAACGGCCTCGATCTGGTCACGGAAATGCGGGCAACCAACCCGGATGTGCGCATCGTGATGCTGACCGGCTATGGCAATCTTGCCACGGCGGTTGCGGCCGTGAAGGCCGGCGCGATCGATTATCTCGCCAAGCCGGCTGACCCGGAAGACATTGTTCGCGCCCTTTCCGCCGATGGCAGTGCCCGCCCGGAAGCCCCGCCGGAACCGATGTCGGCGGATCGGGTGCGCTGGGAACATATTCAGCGTGTCTATGAACTGTGCGAGCGCAACGTTTCCGAAACCGCACGCCGGTTGAAGATGCACCGTCGCACCTTGCAGCGCATCCTGGCCAAACGCTCACCCAAGTAAACCGCCCCCTTGCAATCCTGCACCAAGCTGGTTGGATGCAGGCATGTTGAACCGTCGCTCCGCCCTGGGCCTGCTGGCCGCTGTTCCCGTCGCTCCGGCGCTGGCCGCCGCCGACACGCCATCATCGCGCTTTGCCGCGCTGATTGCGCGGGCGGCGGCCGATGATGTAGCCCTGGCACCCAATGGCCCGCCGGGGCAGCGCCGGCCAGCCGGCCAGCCGGTGTTCATCGATCCGCTGACGGACGCGTGGGCCGCCACGACCCTAGCCAACAAGCGCAGTGCGGCGGCGGCGCTGGCCCGCATCGATCGCGGCGCCCTCACCCCGGCCGAGCGCATCGCCTATGATGTGTTCGGGCGCAGCCTGAACCAGACGATTGCCTTCCACAGTTCCGGCCTGTTCGCGATCCAGCGGCAACTGGCGCTGAACCCGAGTTTCGGCCTGCACATTGAATTGCCGGATTATGTGTCCGGCGCCGGTGCGCTGTTCGAAACGTCGGCGGATTATCAGGACGGGCTGGAACGGCTGCGGCTGTTTGCCGGCCATATGGACATGGCGCTGGTGCGCCTGCGCGAAGGCCTGGCCAGCGGTAACATCCAGCCGCGGGTGCTGGTGGAGAACGTCATCCGCCAGGTTGAGGCGCAGCTGGCCCAGGCACCCGACGACACGGCCTTCATGGGGGCGATCAAGCGCCTGCCGCCGGCGCTGTCTGCCGATCAGGAGCAGTGGACGGCCGCCTATCGCACCATGGTGACCGGCACCGTGCTCCCGGCCTATGCGCGCTGGCTGGAATATCTGCGCGGCACCTATCTGGCGCGCACACCGGCCACGCCGGGGCGATCGGGCATCAAGGATGGCCTGCGGCTGTACATGTTCGAACTGGAGCGCCACACCACGCTGCCGATGGCGGCCGCCGATATCCATGCGCTGGGCCTGCGCGAAGTCACCCGCATTCGCGCCGAATTCGAAAGCGTGCGCGGGCAATTGGGCTTTGCCGGCGATCTGAAGGCGCTGTTCGAACATGTCCGCACCGATCCGCGCTTCTATTGCAAGACGGAAGTCGAGTTGCTGGGCCGGTTTGCCGAGATTGAATCCCGCATCTGGCTGGGGATCCCGCGCCTGTTCCATTCCCGCCCGAAGGCACCGTTCAAGGTGGCACCCCTGCCGGGGCTGGGCGGCCAGCGCGGCACCGGATATTATCGGGCCGGGCCACCCGATGGCGTGTCGCCGGGCATCCTGTATTTCAACATGTCCATGCTTGATACGCGGCCGATTCCGACGCTGGAAACGCTGACCCTGCACGAAGGCATCCCTGGCCATCATTTCCAATCGACGCTGGTCAACGAAGACAAGGCGCTGCCGGCCTTCCTGAAACGCGGCGGCAGCACGGCCTACACCGAAGGCTGGGGCCTTTATGCCGAATCGCTCGGCCGCGAACTGGGGATGTTCACCGACCCGTGGCAATGGTTCGGCCATCTCGACATGGAAATGCTGCGCGCCGTGCGGCTGGTGGTGGATACCGGGCTGCACGCGCTGGGCTGGAGCCGTGATCGTGCCATCGCCTGTATGCTGGACAACACCTCGATGGCGCCACGCGATGTCGCGGTGGAGATCGATCGCTATATCGCCCAGCCCGGCCAGGCCTGCGCCTACAAGATCGGCGAGCTGACCTTCGCGCGGCTGCGCCGCGAGGCCACGGCGGCGCTGGGGCCGAAATTCGACGTGCGCGATTTCCATGAGGTCTGCCTGAACACCGGCGCACTGCCGCTGGCCGTGCTGGAAGCCAAGGTGAAGGACTGGATCGCCGGCGGCGGCGGCCGTCAATCGTAGCCGAGCAGGGCGCTTTCCGGATCGACCAGGCCCAGCCAGCGATTGGCGGCGCGGCGGGCCAGCGCCACGGTGATCGCCCGGCGCCGCGCCGCATTGAGCGGGCGGCACGGCGCAGCGCGCAGCTGTTCGGCGTCATAGCTGTCCGCCACGATCAGGCCGGTCACGTCGGGCCTGAACGCCGGTGTGTGCAGATCATCCAGCGGCAAGCCGGCCGGCACCGCCCAGAAAAACCGGTCACAATGATTGAGATAATCCGGCCATTTGCGATCACCGCGCAGATCGGCGAGGCTGACCTTGATTTCGACGATGGTCAGTTGCCCGGCCGGATCGATGCCCAATATGTCGGCGCGGCGGCCGCCGGCCAACGGCACCTCGGCGAGCGGGCTGATGCCGGCGCGCAGTAGCCAGCGGCAGGTGCCGCGCAGCACATCGGTCGCCGTATATTCATGCCCCATAGATGGGGGTCTGCCAGAACGTAGCGGGAACGGCAAGCTCAGCGATAGAAGACGTGATTGCCGATCTTCGCAACGCGCGTGAGGCGCCAGCGGGGGCTGAGCCGGGCGGCGTGGAAACTGTGCGCACCTGCTGCCATGTCGTGCCAAAGGCCGGCGACGGCGATGCGGGCGACGGCCATGGCCGTGGTGAAAGTGGTCGTGCTGCGCTTGACCTGCGCGGCGTTGAAACTGAACTGGCGCGGCGCCTTGATCACGCCGCAGATATTCTTGCCCCACCGCCCGATGCGGGCACGGTTGACCACGGCCTGGGCGACGGCCAACTGACCTTCCAGCGTTTCACCGCGGCTTTCGAACCAAACCGCAGTGGCCAGGCAATCAAGTTCCGCCGGCTCGGCGGCGGCGAGTTGCGGATCGGCAGCGGCCATCTGCACCAGGGCCGGCAGACCGGTTGAGGAGCCACCGGTATCGGCAGACGCCACCACAACGCGAACATCATCGGCCGGCAGGATCGGCAAAGTCGTATCGGCCAGCGCCGGGCCGGCAAGCGCCATCACGATCAGGGCTGCGCATTGCACGCCGCGCCGCGCCAGAAATTGAAGAGCCGATGCAACCATGGACACAGTTTGAGCGTGGGGCGCTGATTGCTTCAAGCACCGGTGAGCATTTCGGCGACGAACTGCCCTGCCTGCGGGATATCCAGTTCGATCACCCACAAATCCGGGTCACGTCCCCGCGCCCGTTCGATCCACGGCGCCACCGCATCGCCGCTCGCCAATTCGGCAAATTCATAGGCGCCGCTGACGGCCAGCACGGCTGCCAGCAGGCATTCCCGGCCGCCATCGCGGCTGACCACGGCGATGGCGCCGGCCACATCGTCGCCGTGCGCCAGCACCGTGGCAAAGCCGCCTGCCGCACTCACCCGGCGGCGGAGCGCATCAATCTTGAAGCGGCTGGCCAGCCGCGGCAGCGCGTCCACCGGCTCAGACGACCGGCACAGATTCGAGCGACACCGCCGCGAGCATGGCCGCGGCCGTGCGGGCGCTGCGCAGCGCCGGCAGGGTTTCGGGATGGCGCAGCGTTCGGCCGATCCGCGCCAGCGCCTTCAGATGATCGACGTCGGCCTCGGCTGGCGACAGCAGCAGCACCAGGACATCGACCGGTTGGCCGTCCACCGCCAGCCAATCGACGGCCACCGGCAGCCGCGCCAGCAGCACGATGCAGCGCGGCAGACCGGGCAGCCGCGCGTGCGGGATGGCGACACCGCCGCCACCGCCAGTGCTGGCCGCGGCTTCCCGGGCCACCAACATGGCCTGGAGGGCCGATGCTGGCGCGTCGGTGTGAGCGGCGGCGGCCCGCGCCAGCGCCAGCAGCGCGGCGTCACGCGACAAGGCCTCCAGCGCCGGGAACACCCCGTCCGCCACCACCAGCCCGGCAAAGCCGGTACCCAGACCACTATATGGCATGTGGACAGCGTTCAACCGGCGGCCACGGCGCGGCGCGGCGGCGCGGCGGTCGCAACGTTCACAACGCGCGGCTCCACCCAGCCGATGGTGCCATCTTCGCGGCGATAGACCATGTTGTGGGCGCCGCTGGCGCTGTTGACGAACAGCAAGGCGGTGGTGTTGCGCAGATCAAGCATCATCACCGCATCGCCCACCGAAGCGGTCGGGATATCGACGCGGGTTTCGGCGATGATCAGCGGGGCATCGCCGGCCGGTTCGGCATCATCGTCCGATCCGGCAAAGATCTTGTATTCGGCGTTGTCGAGCGGTGGCAGTTCGGCCAGTGGCGGCACGTCGCGCGCGGCGGCCGGCGAATGACGATCCTTCAGCCGGCGCATGTAGCGGCGCAACTGCTTGTCGATGCGTTCGGCAGCGGCATCAAAGGCCGCGTGCGCGCCATTGGCTTGCGCCGTGCCCTTCAGGATCAGATCGGCCATCACGTGCATGACGATATCGCAGGAAAAATGCCCGTGCGGCGCCGGGCCGAGCGTGACATGGGCGGACAGGGCGCGCGGGAAATATTTTTCCGCCATTGCGGTCAGGCGTTCGCGCACATGTTCGGCAAAGGCCGCCCCGGTATCAACCTGGTGGCCGGAAATGCGAATATCCATTGTATATTCTCCTCGCGTGCTGCTGACAGGCCCTGAATAGGGTCACGACAGCCAGAGCGGGTCTTTCAGGCCGCTCACGAACGCGGCGTGACGGGCCAGCTCCTCTGGGCTGGCATCATGGGCACGCGCGGCAAGACTCACCCGCTCGTATACAGTGTCGTCGTCGCCTGCGTCGCTGGCAAGGTCGAATCCGATCTGTCGGCCTCCGGTCAACTCGATATAGACACGCGCCAGCAGTTCGGCGTCGATCAAGGCACCGTGCTTGGTGCGACCTGAAAGATCAATACCATACCGGTTGCACAGGGCATCGAGCGTGTGCTTGGCGCCAGGGTTGGCCTTGCGGCTGATCTCCAGCGTGTCGATGGCACGTGCCATCGGGATGATCGGCATCCCCGCCCGCTTCAGTTCCCAGTTGAGGAACTCCATGTCGAAGGCGGCATTGTGCGCAACCAACGGCGCATCGCCGATGAAGGCGAGGAAATCGTCGACCACCTGTTCAAAGATGGGCTGTCCGGTCAGGAAGTCTGACGACAGGCCGTGCACCCGCTCGGCATCCTTGGGCATGGGGCGCTGCGGATCGAGATAGGTGTGGAAACTGCGCCCGGTCAGCGAGCGATTCACCATCTCCAGCGCGCCGATCTCGACAATACGGTGGCCATCACCGGGCATGATGCCCGTGGTTTCAGTGTCCCAGACGATCTCGCGCATGACCCCCTATGCCCCCACAGGCGGGTGCGGGGCAAGCCTTACAAGCCGGCGACCAGGCGTTTCACCGCCAACCAGGTTTCGCGCCGGCCGCGCCCGGTTTCGATGACCACATCGGCAAGCCTGCGCTTTTCGCGGTCCGGCATCTGGCCCTTCAGGATGCCGGCGAATTTTTGCGCCGTCATGCCAGGCCGCGCCAGCACGCGCGCGCGCTGCACGCGGAAGGGCGCGGAGACCACCACGGTCAGATGGCAACGCTGCCATCCGCCCTTTTCGAACAACAAGGGCACATCGAGAACGATGGCGGGCTTCAGCCGATGCGCGCCAAGGAATTCGCTCTGCGCTTCGGCCACCAGTGGATGGAGGATCTGTTCGAGCCGGCGCAACTGCGCGTGATCGCCAAACACCGCCGCGCCCAACTTTTCCCGGTGCAGGCCGCCTGCATGGGTGGTGCCCGGAAACGCCGCTTCGATCGCCGCCAGCGCACGGCCGCCCGGACCTTGCACGCGGCGCACTTCGGCATCGGCATCGAACACCGGCACGCCCAGTTTGCGGAACATGGCCGCCACGGTCGATTTGCCCATGCCGATGGAGCCGGTGAGGCCGATGATGGTGGCACGGCTCATTTTGTCAGCAGCCTCCGCAGTTCATCGTCATGCGCGCGCGGCGCTGGCGCACCAAAGAACAGCGCGAACGCTTCGGCGGCCTGGCCGATCAGCATGGCGAGGCCATCGATCGTGGCCAGCCCGCGCGCGCGCGCGGCCTTGAGCAATCCCGTTTCCAACGGCGCATAAACCGCATCGAACACAGTGGCATCCTGCGGAAGCCGCGTCAGATCGAGTTCAAGCGGTGGCTGCCCGACCATGCCCAATTGTGTGGCATTGAACAGCAGGCCGGTACCATCGGGCAGCGGCGCCCCCCATGGCATGACCCCGCCGGGCAGGCCGCTGGCGGTGTGGATCGCCCTGGCCTCCACCTGGTTGCGCGCCAGCAGCCACAAATGTGCAGCGCCGGCCTGACGGGCCGCAGCCACCCCGGCCCGCGCCGCGCCGCCACTGCCGACCACCAACACCGTACGCGCCGCCATGGCCGCCGCAGCCGGCACGTGGATGCCGGCGACATCGGTGTTGTGACCATGCAGCTGCCCATCCGCCCCGACCAGGATCGTGTTGATCGCGCCGACCGCCGTGGCGCCGGCCGATATTGATGCGAGATGCGGGATCGCCAGCAATTTGTGCGGCACCGTCACATTCACGCCGCGCAGGCCCATGGCCGGCATCGCCGCCAGAAATTGCCCCAGACGATCGGGTGCCACCGGAAAGCGGCTGTAATCACCGTCAAGTCCCAGCTTGCCCAGCCAGAAGCGGTGGATCAGCGGGGATTTCGAATGGGCGATCGGCCAGCCGATCACGCCCGCCACGGCAGGCTGGATCATGATGGCAACAGGCCGCGCACGCGCAGATAATCCAGCACCGCCAGCAACGGCAGGCCGCGGATGCTATACTGGTCACCATCGACGCGGGTGAACAGCTGCGCGCCCAGCCCTTCGATGCGATAACAGCCGACGCAACCAAGCACCGCATTGCCTTCGGCATCGAGATAGTCGGCGATGAATGCGTCGGACAGGGCGCGCATGGTCAGCTTGGCCGAACCCGTGCTGCGCCACACCGGTTGTCCGCCCTCGCAGATCACCGCCGCCGAAATCAATTGGTGGCTGGTGCCAGACAGCGCGCGCAGTTGCGCTTCGGCGCGCGCGCGCGTTTCCGGCTTGTTGAGCAGCGTGCCATCCTGTGCCACCGCCACACTGTCTGCCCCCAGCACCAGCGCGCCGGGCTGCTGGCGACTGATCTTCAGCGCCTTCACTTCGGCCAGGGCATCGGCAATGCGCAGCGGGGTCGCACCTTCGGCCTGCAGACCGGCGGTGATTGCATCCTCATCGACATGCGCCGGCAACGCCTGGTGCGGCACCCCGGCGGCGATCAGCATGGCGCGCCGTGCCGCGGATTGGCTGGCCAGCACCAGCATCACGGCTCGCCCGCTGCAATGGCGATGCGCTCGGCACGCGCCTGGTGGAGATTGATGATCGCCGCGGCCGTTTCCTCGATGCTCCGCCGTGTGACATCAATCACAGGCACATCATGATCGGCAAAGAGCCGGCGGGCAAAGGCCACTTCGGCTTCGATGCGATCGGCATTGACATAATCGGTGTCAGGGGTTTGCCCCAGGCTGAGCAGACGATTGCGGCGAATGGATTGCAGCCGGTCAGGCGCTGTGGTCAGCCCGACCAGCAAGGGGCCTTCGATCGTCCACACATGCGGCGGCGGCGGCGATTGTGGCACCAGCGGGATATTCGCCGTCTTGTAGCCGCGGTTGGCAAGATAGATCGATGTTGGCGTTTTCGAGGTCCGCGACACGCCGAGCAGCACGATATCGGCCTCTTCCAGCTCTTCGCGGCTGGTCAGGGCGCCATCATCATGCACCATCGTGTAGTTGATCGCATCCACGCGGCGAAAATAGGCCTGATCCATCACATGCTGACGCCCCGGCCGGCGGGTGGCAGCCTGACCGAGCAATTCCGACATCGCCGAAATCGTCGGATCGAGCGGTGAAACCATCGGCAGGCCGAGCGTGGCGCAGCGGCTTTCCAGCCGATCGCGCACCGCGCCATCGACCAGCGTGTAGATGACAAGCCCGGGTTTCTTGGCAATTTCCTCAATGACGCGATCAAGATGGCCTTCGCTGCGCACCATCGGCCAGAAATGCTTCACGGCCTGTGCGCCCTCGAAGCGGGCGAGGCTGGCCTTCGCCACCGATTCGAGCGTTTCGCCGGTCGAATCGCTGATCAGATGCAGATGCAGCAGGTCTGGCACGGTGCTGGCCGGGCTCATGCCGCCACCAGCCGCATGCGTTGCTGCGGGGGGACGAAATATTTCAGTCTGATGACTCTGTGGAAAACCATGGGCGAGCAGCGTTAGTGCCTGTGTGGCGGCGGGAGCAAGTCACATTTCCGCCAGAACGCACACCATGGCTTCGCATGATCATTCGCCTGGGCACATATGCACAGCCATGCCTGTGGAAAACGGGGATGATTGCCGCGACTCGCGTGATTCCGCCGAGTCGCAGCCACTGCCGCCTGTGGACAGGGCGGCGCATGGGATTTTATCCCCACATTGCGAGCCGCCATCTACTTGCTACATCCTCATCAGATTCATTGAATGGTTGAGACACGCGCTGGGCTCTTGACCGGTTTCGCCGCTCCGTCGAAAGGAACGGCATGTCCACTGCTCTTCCCACCGATCCACCGTTGCTTGCCGTGCTGAAAGGCGAACGCCGCGATCCGCCGCCCGTGTGGCTGATGCGCCAGGCTGGGCGTTATCTGCCGGAATATCGCGCCCTGCGCGCCGAGAAGGGCGGGTTTCTCGAACTCGTTTATGACAGCGATGCCGCCGCCGAAATCACCATCCAGCCGCTGAAGCGTTTCGGCATGGACGGTGCCATCCTGTTTTCCGATATTTTGATCGTGCCGCACGCCATGGGCCAGGGCCTGACCTTTGGTCCCGGCGAGGGCCCGCAGCTGACCCCGCCGCTGCATGATGGCGATTGGTCGGCCTTGCAGCCAAACCCGCTGCACTTCGCCAAAATCTATGAAACCGTGGCCAAGGTGCGCAAGGCCATTGATCCCAGTGTGACCATGCTGGGCTTTGCCGGGTCCCCATGGACTGTGGCGACCTATATGGTCGCTGGCCATGGCAGCAAGGATCAGGCCGAAACCCGGCGGCTGGCTTATGCCGATCCGGCACGCTTCCAGGCGCTGATCGATCGCATCGTCGCGGTGACAGTGGATTATCTGTCCGGCCAGATCGAGGCGGGTGCGCAGGCGGTACAGTTGTTCGACAGTTGGGCCGGCACCTTGTCGCCCGCGCAGTTCGAACGTTGGGTGATCGCGCCCAATGCCGATATCGTTGGCCGGTTGATGGTACGCCACCCCGATGTGCCGATCATCGGCTTCCCCAAAGGCGCCGGCGCCAAATTGGCCGCTTATGCCGCCGAAACCGGTGTCGATGCCGTCGGCCTTGATGAAACCGTCGATCCCGCCTGGGCCGATGCGATGCTGCCGCCGGACATGCCGGTGCAGGGCAATCTCGATCCGCTGGCGCTGATCACCGGTGGCAAGGCACTGGAGGACGCCGTCATCCGGATCCGCCATGCGTTGAGTGGCCGGCCGCATATCTTCAACCTGGGCCATGGCATCTTGCAGGACACGCCGATCGCGCATGTCGAGCATCTGTTCAGCCTGCTCAAGAGGCCGCTGTAAGCCATGATGGAATGGGGGGTTGGCTGGCTGGAAGACGCTTATCCGTGGGTGAAGGCGCTGCATGTCGCCTTTGTCATCTTCTGGATGGCCGGATTGTTCATGGTGCCGCGCTTCCTGGTCTATTGGCATCCGGTGGTGCCTGGCGCGCCGGAGTCGCTGCTGTGGGATGAGCGCTGCCGTCGTCTGCGCCGTATCATCCTGACTCCGGCGATGATGGTCAGTTGGGCCGCCGGGCTGTCGCTGGGTTTTCACCTCGGCTGGCCGCTGTGGTTGTTGGCAAAGCTGGTGTTTGTTGTCGGATTGACAGGCTTTCACGAATGGACGCTCGGGATGGTCAAGCGCTTCGCCGCTGGTGAACGCCCGGTCAGCGAGAAGGCCCTGCGCCTGGCCAATGAAATCCCCTCGCTGGTGACGCTGGCCGTTGCGGTGCTGGTGATCGTCAAGCCATTTTGACCGCGATGGCAGCGCTGCCTGTTGAAGCGGTGCTGCCCGATGTTTTGGTGGCGCTGGCGGGCAATGCGCCGGTTGCGCTGATCGCGCCGCCGGGTGCCGGCAAGACGACGGCCGTGCCACCGGCGCTGCTCGATGCCGATTGGGCCCAGGGGCGCCGCATCATCCTGCTGCAACCGCGCCGATTGGCGGCGCGCGCCGCGGCAGAGCGCATGGCGGACCTGCTGGGAGAGCCTGTGGGGCAGACCATCGGCTATCGCACAAGGCTGGATTCGCGCACATCGGCCGCCACCCGTATCGAAGTTGTGACCGAGGGCATCTACACACGGCTGCTGGTTGGCGACCCTGAATTGGCCGGCGTGGCGGCGGTGATTTTCGACGAAGTCCATGAGCGCAGCCTCGACAGCGATTTTGCGCTGGCGTTGACGCTGGAAGCACGCGATGCGCTGCGCCCCGATCTCCGGCTGCTGCTGATGTCGGCGACGCTGGATGGCAGCGGCTTTGCCAGCATCATTCCCGATCTGCATGTCATCGAATCGCTGGGACGGATGTTCCCCGTGGAGCTCCGCCATATCGGCCGGCGCAACGAAGAGCGGCTGGAGGACGCCATGGCCAGCGCCATCCGCGCTGCGCTGGCCAGCGAGGCCGGATCGATCCTCGCCTTTTTGCCCGGTGTTGCGGAGATCGAGCGCACCGCCGAACGGCTGGAGCCGCGACTGCCAGGTGACGTCGATCTGTTCCGCTTGCATGGCGCGCGCGAGGCTGCCGACCAGCGCGCTGCCATTGCCCCCGCCGCCGGCGGCCGCCGCAAGCTGGTGCTGACCACCAGCATTGCGGAAACCAGCATCACCATCGATGGTGTGCGCGTGGTGGTCGATTCCGGGCTGTCGCGGCGACCGCAACTGGATCGCAGCGTTGGCCTGTCACGGTTGGTGACGGTACGTGCCAGCCAGGCTTCGGCCAGCCAACGCGCCGGGCGGGCCGGGCGCACGGCGCCGGGCGTGGCCATAAGGCTGTGGGATGCCGCCGAGACTGCCGGGCGTGCCGCGTTCGATCCCCCGGAGATTCTGGAAGCCGATCTGGCCGGGCTGGTGCTGGAATGCGCGCGCTGGGGTGTGAGCGATCCAGCCAGCCTGAATTGGCGCGATCCGCCGCCGTTTGCCGCCGTGGCCGATGCGCGCCGGCGTCTGGCGGCGCTGGGCGCGCTGGACGGCGATGGCCGGGTGACTCCGCATGGCGAGGCAATGGCCGTGCTGCCGCTGGCGCCGGAACTGGCGCACATGCTGATCCAGGCGGCGCGTGGCGGCCATGGTCTGCTGGCGGCGCGCATCGCGGTCTTGATTGGTGAACGCGGGCTGGGCGGCCGCAGTGACGATATCGAACAGCGGTTGACCGGGTGGGCGCGGGAACGCGGCCAGCGTGCCGAAGCGGCGCGGCGGCTGGCGCAACGCTGGGCGCAGGCGGTGGGCGCGCGTGAAACCCGTGTGGAGATCGAGGCGGCGGGCGCTGTGCTGGCGCTGGCCTGGCCGGATCGGGTGGCGCGGCGGCGGGGCTCTGGCTTTCTGATGGCCAATGGCCGCGCCGTCGCCGTGCCGGGCGAATCGGCGCTGGCGCGCGGCGAATGGCTGGTGGTGGCCGATGCCAGCGGCAGCGCCGCCGGCGCGCGGCTGTTGCTCGGCGCACCGTTGAATGGTGATGTCGAATCCACGCTGGCCAGCCGCATCGAAACCCGCGCCATCTTTGCCTATGATCCGGTGACCACGGGCGTGACGGCCGAAACCCAGCGTCGGCTGGGCGCCATCACGCTGGCGCGGCAGCCGTTGGCGCGTCCTGATTCGGCACGGGTGCGCGCCACGCTGCTGGCGGCGGTGGCCGATCAGGGGCTTGGGCTGCTGCCTTGGGGCGACGCCGCCACCGCCGTGCGCGCGCGACTGGCTTTTGCGGCGGCGCAAGGCCTGGCGCTGCCAGCCAGCGAGGATGCGGCGCTGCTCGCCAGCCTGGATGACTGGCTGGCGCCGCTGCTCGGCCGCCGCCTGTCCGACATCGGCGATGCTGCGCTGGCCGACGCGTTGCTGGGCCGGCTGGATTGGCAACAGCGGCAGCGGCTCGACCAGTTTGCCCCGGTTCGGCTCGACACCCCGGCAGGCAGCAGCCACGTTATCGATTATGCGGCGGATGGCGGCCCGGCTGTTGATGTGCGCTGCCAGGCGTTGTTTGGCCTGGCCCGCCACCCGATGGTTGGCGATGGCCGCGTGCCGCTGACCTTGCGACTGACGTCGCCCGCCGGCCGGCCGATCCAGGTGACCAGGAACTTGCCGGGTTTCTGGGCCGGCAGTTGGGCCGACGTGCGCAAGGACTTGAAGGGCCGCTATCCCCGCCACCCTTGGCCGGAGAATCCATTGGAGGCTCCGCCCACTTTGCGGGCAAAACGGCCGGGGCAAGCCGGATGAAGGAGAAAGCGATGAACCACGCCATGATCGCGCAGGCGCTGTTTGAGGCCCTGGCGCAGACCGACGACCAACGCGTTCGCGCGCTGTGTTCACCTGCGATGCTGCTGCGCCAGAATGGCGGCAAACCAATGGATCTGGAAACCCTGCTGCGCTTCAATCGGCGGGTGCATGGGGTGGTCAGCGGCTTTCGCTATGAAGAGGCCATCTGTGCGGAGACAGACAACGGCTTTGTGGAGGAACATGCGGTGCGCGGCACGCTGCGGGACGGAAGCCTGATCGATTTTGCCGCCTGCATCGTGGCCGAGGTCCGCGAGGGCCAGGTGATCAGCGTTCGGGAATATGTGGACACGGCAGCCGCCGCCCCGATGCTCGCGGCTTTGGCCGCCAGCAAGTAAGCAGCGGCCAGCACGCGGAGCCCGATGGTTGGCCGTGCGCTGGCGGGCAGCGAAGCCAGGCAGCGCGGACTGGCCGGGTCTGGGGTCGGCGGCAGATCCGCGCCCCGCAAAAACGTGCACCCGACTGGATTCGAACCAGTGGCCTACGGTTTAGGAAACCGCCGCTCTATCCTGCTGAGCTACGGGTGCGCGACGCCTTCAAGGCCATGGGGCGCGGCCGGATTCAAGCAGAAATTTGCAGCGGCCAGATATCGTCAGGCGTCGGACCGGGCGCGCGGCCGGAAGGGCAGTGGCAGCAATTGCACGCCATCTTCGCGCAGCGCCTTCACTTCGTCGGCCGATGCTTCACCATGCACACTGCGCACTTCGCCGCTTTCATGGATGGCGCGGGCTTCGGCCGCGAAGCGATCCCCGACATAGTCGCTTTGCGCCTCAAACGCCCGTTGCATCATCAGCAGGCGGGCCATCGGATCATCATTGGCCAGGCTCTGGCGCAGCGGTGACTGGTTGGATTTGGCGGGCACGGCCGGTGCCATCACCGCCTTGCCGACATTCTGTGATCCGCACAGCGGGCATTCCAGCAGGCCACGCGCCTGTTGATCGTCGAAATCGGCGCTGCTGCCGAACCAGGCTTCGAAACGGTGAGCGCCATCGCAGGCCAGATCATAAACCATCATGGCGCTGTCACCCGAAATTCGCGCCCATGTTCAAGCGCCGGCACCTTGCCGCGCGCGATGGCGACCTCGCCAAGATCAATATCAATCAAACCCACACCGGGCGCCTCGCCCATGTCGAGCCGCACTTCGCCCCAGGGCGATACCACTAGGCTGTGGCCATAAGTGGCGCGGCCATCGGCATGTTCGCCGGTCTGCGCCGCAGCGATCACCCAGCAACCGGTTTCGATGGCGCGGGCGCGCAGCAACACGTGCCAGTGCGCAGCGCCGGTGGGGCGGGTAAACGCCGCCGGCACGGCGATCATCGCAGCGCCTGCCGTGGCCAGCGCGCGATGCAAGGCCGGGAAACGGATATCATAGCAGATGGTCAGGCCCAGCGGCCCCCACGGCGTCGCGGCGACGACGGCTTCTTCGCCGGCTTCATAGGCTGCGGACTCGCGCCAGCTTTCGCTGCCCAGCGCCACATCGAACAGATGGATCTTGGCGTAGCGTGCCTGCACCGCCCCGGTCGGATCGATCAGGAAGCCACGATTGACGAACTTGTCGGATGTCTCGCTGCGCAGCGCCAGGCTGCCCAATTGCACCCACACGCGATGTTGTGCAGCAGCGGCGCGCACGGCGGCCAGCACGATATCGTTGGCTTCGGTGCGGACATGGCCGGCGGCGCGCGAGCGGTCACGATCGAGCAGACCGCTCATTTCAGGTGTGAAGATGATCTGGGCACCCTGCGCAGCCGCCTCGGCGATGCGCAGGGCAAGGCCTTCGGCTTCAACGAGGGGATCGATGCCGGTGGTGGTCTGGATCAGGCCGATGCGAAGATTCATGCGCCAAGCATCGGATCGAGCCGGCCGGCACGATCCAGGGCCAACAGATCATCGCAGCCGCCGACATGGGCGCCATCGATGAAGATTTGTGGCACCGTCTGCCGGCCGCCCGAGCGATCAAGCATCTCGCCACGCCGCGGTCCGCCGGCGCTGATGTCGATCTCTTCGAAGGCGACGCCCTTGGTTTCGAGCAGTTTCTTGGCACGTGTGCAGAAGGGGCACAGGAATTTCGTATAGATTTCAATCTTGGCCATGGCCTGTTCCAATCTTCAAGGGCGAGGCGATACACCGCCGCCGGCCAATGTCAAACATTGGCAGTTATCGTCTGTTCCGCCTTGAAAGCGGCAAAACCCCCGTCAGTGTTGGCCAAAGCGCGCGTGTAGGTCAACACGGCCACATGTCGCGCCCCGGCACGATGCAGCTGGCGTGCACAGGCCGATACAGTGGCGCCGGTGGTCATCACATCATCGACCAGCACCACGGCGCGGCCCTGTACCGCCGCCTTGCGCGCCACCTTGAACGCACCTGTGACATTGGCGGTGCGCTGCTTGCGGGTCAGCCCTTTGGTGCTGACGGTCGGCTTCACGCGGACCAGCGCATCGACCGCCAACGCCCGCCCGGACTGGCGCGCGACATGGCGGGCGATTTCGGCGGCCTGGTTGAAGCCGCGCTGCCAAAGCCGCCAGCGATGTGACGGCACCGGCACGATCACGCTATCGTCGGGCAGCGGGCCTGCCACCCGCAACATCGCCCGTGCCATCAACCGCGCCAGCACGAGCCTTCGGCCGTGTTTGAGCGCGAGCACCACCTGCCGTGCTGGCCCGCCATAGGCCAACGGCGCGCGGGCGGTGGCAAAGGGCGGTGGATCGGCCAGACACGCGCCGCATTGCGCCGCCGCGTCACCATCGTGCGGCAACGGCACACCGCAGCAAGCGCACTGCGGCGGCCCCATAAATTGCAGTGCGGCAAAGCAGGTGGCGCAAAACCGATCATCGCCATCGACAATCTGACCACAGCCCGGACAGCGCGACGGCAGCACGGCATCGATGACCAGCCGAAGCGGCAGGCTGAGCAGATGAGCGGTGCTGGCCATGCGCTGCAGCTTGCGCGGGCCATTGTCCGCCGTAAAGGGGTGGCCATGCTGGATCTGCCCTTTGATGCCATGTTGCGCCGCCGCCGGCATATCAGCGCAACGCCGGGCTTTGCCGCCGCCGGCTTTCTGCATGATCGCCTGGCCGAAGACTTGCGCGAACGCGCGGCGATGATCGCCCGGCCCTTTGCCGACGTGCTCGATCTGGGGGGGCCGCGCCCCGTTTGGCCTGCCGGCGATGGCCTGGTGGTGCGGGCGGCGCTTGGGGCCGGGCCGACGGAGCCAGCCGGCCGGCTGGTGGTGGCCGACGAGGACGGGTTGCCGTTTGCTGACGCCAGTTTCGATCTGGTGGTTGCGGCCGGCAGCCTGACCACGGTGAATGATCTGCCCGGCGCACTGGTGGGCGTGCGCCGCGTGCTGCGCCCTGATGGCCTGTTCATGGCGAGCTTTGTCGGCGGGCTCAGCCTGGTCGAGCTGCGCACCTGCCTGCTGGAGGCCGAAGCCGAGCTGACCGGCGGAGCCGGCCGCCACACGGCGCCGATGGTGGAGGCGGCCCAGGCGGCCGGCCTGCTGGCCCGCGCCGGCTTTTCCATGCCGGTCGCCGATGTCGATCGCGTCACGCTGCGTTATGCCAGCCTGTTCGGTCTGTTCGATGATCTGGCAGCGATGGGCGCGCGATCGGTGCTGGCGGATCGCCGGCCGTTGCGTCGCGATGTGCTGATCAATGCGGCGGCACGCTTTGCCGCCATGGCCGATCCCGATGGCAAAACGCCGGTAACCATCGAGATATTGCACGTCGCCGGCTGGGCGCCGATGCTGAAGCGCCCGGCGTGAGTTTTGCGTTCCCGCCGGATTCCCCTTAGATTGCTGGCATGCAAACGGCCGCAACCTATCTGGTGGTGATCGAAGACAGCCCGGAAAGCGGCGTCGCGATGCGCTTTGCCGTGCAGCGGGCCGCGCATGTCGATGCCGCGGTGGCGCTGGTCAGTGTGGTGGCCCCCACCGAATTTCTGCATTTCGGCAGCCTGCAAAGCGCGATGGCCGCCGAAGCCCGCGCCGATGCAGAAAAACTGCTCGACCGGTTGGCGACCGAAGCCGAAACATTGGCCGGTGTTCGCCCGGCCACGCGGGTGCTGGATGGGGAGCCCGCCAAGGCAATCCTGGCGCATGTGAAGAACAACCCCGGCATCCGCGCCCTGGTGCTGGGCACAGCGACCCGTGGCAGTCCGAGCGCACTGGTCAGTTTTTTCGCCGGCGAAACCGCCGGCAGCCTGCCGTGCATCCTGATGCTGGTGCCCGGCGGGCTGGAGCCGGCGCGGATTGCCGATCTGGCTTGATAGTGGACGACTTCGGTCTTAATTTGGTTGAAGCGCCGACGGCCGTAGGCCATAGCCGACGTGATCGATTCTGAAGGTACAAGCCATGTTCATCGAAACCGAGCAGACGCCGAATCCGCTGACCCTGATGTTCCGTCCCGGCCGCAAGGTCACGGGCGGCGATGGTGTCGATGTGGCGACGCCCGAAGCAGCCGGCGCCTCACCATTGGCGGCGGCGCTGTTTGCGCTGGGCGATATCGATCGGGTGTTTTTCGGTTATGATTTCGTGTCGGTGACGCGCAATCCGGCCGGCGCCGAATGGCTGGGGCTGAAGCCGCAGATCCTGGGCGTGCTTGTTGATCATTTCAGCAGCGGCGCACCGCTGTTCACCGGCACGGTGGCGCAGGCGACCTATGATGATGACCCCGCAGATGCCGAGATCGTCATGCAGATCCGCGAATTGATCGAAACCCGCGTGCGCCCGCAGGTCGCGGACGATGGCGGCGACATCGTCTATCGCGGGTTCAAGCAGGGCACGGTGTTCCTCGAAATGCAGGGTGCCTGCTCGGGCTGCCCATCCAGCACGATGACCCTGAAAATGGGCATTGAATCGCTGCTGAAATATTATGTTCCCGAAGTCACCGACGTGCGGGCAATCTGATGGCTGGCGAACCGTTGCCGGATGCCGCGCTGGCGCAGCTCTTCACCGATGCGCGCACCCATTATGGCTGGGACGACACCCCGGTGTCCGAAGCCGATCTGCGCCAACTCTATGACCTGTTCAAGATGGGCCCGACGTCGGCGAACAGCAGCCCTGCCCGGTTCATCTTTTGCCATTCCACCGCAGCGCGCGAACGGCTGGCGGCGTGCGTGAGCGCCGCCAACCAGCCCAAGGTCAAAGCCGCGCCGGTGACGGTGATCATCGGTTTCGATCCGGAATTCTATGATCGCCTGCCGGAATTGTTCCCGCATGTCGATGCGCGGCCGTGGTTCAATTGGAGCGCGGATTTCGCGCGCGAAACCGCATTCCGCAATTCGTCGCTGCAAGCCGCCTGGCTGATCATGGCGGCGCGTGCGCTGGGCTGGGACACCGGGCCGATGTCGGGCTTTGCCAAGCCGGCGGTGGACGCCGAATTCTGGGCCGGGACCAAGATCGAAACCAACTTCATCTGCTCGCTGGGCAAGGGCACCGCCGAAGGCCTGTTCCCGCGGTTGCCGCGACTGGCGTTTGAGGATGCCGCCCGTATCCTGTAACGGGCAGGCGTGACCGTTTCCCCACCCCTGCTTCTGGCGATCTCCACATCGTCACCGGCCCTGTCGATTGCGCTTGTTGCCGGGCCGTCGGTGCTGGTGTGCCGGCATGAACTGATCGGGCGCGGCCATGCCGAGGCGCTGGTGCCCGGCATCGCCGCGCTGCTGGGTGGCCAGCCACGCCCCCACGCCATATTGGTCGATATCGGGCCGGGCAGTTACACCGGCATCCGCATCGGCATCGCCGCCGCCCGCGCGTTGGGGCTGGCATGGGGCATTCCGGTGCACGGTGTTTCTGCGCTGGCCCTGGTGGCGGCACAGGCCTTTGCCGATGATCAGGCGCTGGCTTCGATACTGGCGGTGATTGATGCCGGTCGCGGTCAGCCGGTGGGCGCGAAGGTGACCCGCGGGGCCGTGGTGCCGACGGCGCGGGTGTTGACTTGTTTGCCGGCGGGTGAGGCGCTGGCCGGTGCGGGGGTGCAGTTGCTGGCTCCTGAGGCGCCAACGCGGCACGCCGGCCACCCCGATGCGCGCTATGCTGGGCTGGTTGTACCGGCGGCGCTTGGGCTGCCGACCGCGCTTTACCTCGACGATTGAGCCGCTTATGGCGAGCGCCGTGGAACAGCCTGGCCTTGGCTCCCCCGCGTTGGTGATCGTACCAGCCGACGAACGTCATCTCGACGCGATGATGGCGGTCATGCATGCTGCCTTTGATCCGCGTTATGGTGAAGCCTGGTCGGCGGCGCAGCTGCTTGCCACCCTGGTGATGCCCGGCTGTTGGGGGCGGCTGGCCTTGCTTGGTGGGCAGGTCGTCGGCTTCACCTTGTGCCGGGCCGTAATTGAAGAAGTTGAACTGTTGTTAATCGCAGTGGCTCCGCAATTGCGGCGGCAGGGCGCGGGCAGCCGGCTGCTGTTGCGTGCGCAGGAGGATGCACTTGGGCGCGGTGGCAATGTGTTGTTTCTTGAGGTACGCGAAGACAACGCAGCGGCGCGTTGTCTTTATGAATCGGCAGGTTTTGCTGTGATTGGACGCCGCGCCGACTATTATGCTGGCAAGGATGGTAGCCGCCGCGCCGCAATTACCATGCGTTTTGGACTTGATGCCTTGATCATGTGACATTTTTTTGTTGCAAAATGCTGGACAGCGGCTCAGGACGGGCGCGCGGAAGTAGGGATCCGCCCGTTTGGGGTCAAGGAACAGATAATGACAGATAATACACATTCACATACTGAATTGCTGGCGTTGACCGCCGACATCGTTGCATCGCATTTTGCGAACAACACGGTACAACCCGCCGATGTGCCCGGCGTGATTGAGGCCGTTTATGCCACGCTGTCGCGGCTTGGCAGCCCGGTGGCACCGCCGCCGCCGAAGCAGGAACCGGCTGTTGCCATTCGTTCATCGATCAAGCCCGATTTCATCGTGTGCCTGGAAGATGGCAAGAAGCTGAAGATGCTGAAGCGCCACCTGATGACGCGGTACGGCATGACGCCCGATGATTACCGCACCAAGTGGGGCCTGCCGGGCGATTACCCGATGGTTGCGCCCAACTATGCTGAACAGCGTCGTACGCTGGCCAAGTCGATTGGCCTGGGTACCAAGCGCACGGCCAAGCCGCGCGGTCGCCCGCGCAAGAACCCGGTCGCCTGAACCGACACTTCTGGACATTCGTCCGCTTGCTACCGTCCGTCTTGCCCCCTAAATGGGTGCAGGGCTGGCGGGAGCACGGGTGACCGGGAGAGCGGAGATGGGCGAGCAGATCGACATCGAGGCCTTGTGCCTGAAAAAGGGCCTGCGCATTACCGAGCAGCGCCGGGTGATCGCGCGCGTCTTGAGCGACGTGACCGACCATCCGGACGTGGAGGCGTTGCATCGCCGCGTGGCGCAGGTTGATCCGCGCATTTCCATCGCCACGGTTTATCGCACCGTCAAATTGTTCGAAGAAGCGGGCATATTGGAGCGCCACGAATTCCAGGGCGGCCGATCCCGTTACGAAACGGTGGCGGATGGCCATCACGATCATCTGATCGATATTGAAACCGGTGACGTGGTCGAATTTCACGATCCCGAAATCGAAGAGCTGCAGCGCCGCATCGCCGACCGTCTGGGCTATCGCCTGGTCGACCACCGCATGGAGCTTTATGGCACGGCGATCAAACCGGCCTGAGTCACCACTTGCACAGCGGCGGGCCCCAAGCACCCGGCGCCTGGGCACCATGCGCACCGCATTGGGCACCGCAGCCACCGTTGTAGCCACTGTTCCTGCCGAATTGTTGCTGCGGGCCATCACGTTGCGCAATCGGCCCTACCTGCCGATCTGGTTCCACCGCGGCCTGTCGCGGGCGATGAATGTGGTTATCCGCACCCATGGCCGGCCGGCTGCGCGCAGTCGGGTGCTGTACGTGGTCAATCATCTTTCGTGGGCCGACATCCCGGTGCTGGGCGCGCGCCTGCGCGGCAGTTTTGTGGCCAAAGCCGAAGTTGCCGATTGGGGCCCGGTCGGCTGGCTGGCCAGCTTTGCCCACACTGTCTATGTCGCACGGGATCGCCGCCACAGTGCCGGAACCCAACGGAACGAGATTGCCGATCGCCTGCGCGCCGGAGGGAGCATCATCCTGTTTCCCGAAGGCACCAACAGTGATGGCACCTGCGTCTTGCCGTTCAAATCGTCACTGTTTGCCGTGGTCGCCGATGTGCCGGGCGTGATTATTCAACCGGTGACCCTGGCCTATACCCGCATCAACGGCCTGCCTGTCGTCCGCGCCGATCTGCCGGATCTGGCCTGGGTGGGTGATACCGCGCTGGCGCCGCACGCCCTGGGTTTCATCGGTCTGGGCCGGGTGACCGCCGAAATCATCTTCCATCCACCACTTGACCCGGCCGCCTGGCCGGATCGCAAGGCGCTGGCCCGCCACTGTCATGACGTGATCGCCGCCGGTTATCGCCGGCTGATGCGCGGCCACGCGCCCGAAGAGGTCGCTGCCTGATGACCACGCCCCATAAAGCCGCTATGGCAGAGGTGATTCATCTGGAGATCGCAGCGCCCGTGTCGTCCGCCCCGCCCAAACACGTGCAGCAGCGATTCCATGTCAAATCCTTCGGATGTCAGATGAATGTCTATGACAGTGAGCGGATGGGCGACGTGTTGACGGCGCAGGGCATGGCCGCGACGGATTCGCCCGACGATGCCGATGTGGTCGTGCTCAACACCTGTCACATCCGCGAACGCGCCTCTGAAAAGCTCTATTCCGATATCGGCCGCCTGCGCCAGCCGCGCCGCGATGGCAGCCGGCCAACGATTGTGGCCGCCGGCTGCGTTGCCCAGGCCGAAGGTGCGGAAATTGCCGTCCGCGCACCGGCGGTCGATGTGATTGTCGGCCCGCTGGCCTATCATCGCCTGCCGCAACTGCTGCAAGAGGCGCGCGGCGGCCGGGTGATCGATATCGACATGCCGGCGGTGCCGAAATTCGATGCGCTGCCGGCGCGGCGCATCGCTCAGGCCAGCGCCTTTCTTACCGTGCAGGAAGGCTGCGACAAATTCTGTACCTTTTGCGTCGTGCCCTATACGCGCGGCCCTGAAACCAGCCGCCCGGCGGCCGACCTGATCGCCGAGGCCGCGGCTTTGGTGGCACGCGGCGTGCGCGAGATCACTTTGCTCGGCCAGAATGTGAACGCTTATGCGGGCGGGCTGTCGCTGTCGGGTCTGATCCGCGAATTGGCGCAGATCGATGGGCTGGCCCGCATCCGCTACACCACCAGCCACCCGCGCGACATGGAAGGCGCCGGCGGCGATGATCTGATCGCCGCTCATGCCGAGGTGGCCAAGCTGATGCCCTATCTGCATCTGCCGGTGCAATCGGGTTCCAGCCGCATCCTCAAAGCCATGAACCGCGCCCACACCCGCGATTCCTATCTGGCGACCCTGGCGCGGCTGCGCGCCGCTCGGACGGATATTGCGCTGTCCGGCGATTTCATCGTCGGCTTTCCGGGCGAGACCGAAGCGGATTTCCAACAGACGCTGTCGATTGTCCACGAGGTTGGCTACGCCGCCGCCTACAGCTTCAAGTACAGCGTGCGCCCCGGTACGCCGGCGGCGACCATGGCCGATCAGGTGCCCGAAACCGTGAAGGATGAACGGCTCGCCCGGCTGCAAGCCGCCATCAACGAAGCCAGCCTGGCCTTCAACCACACGACCATTGGCCGGCGCTGTACGGTGCTGCTGGAACGGCCCGGCCGCAAGCCGGGGCAATTGATCGGCAAGACACCGTGGCTGCAATCGGCGGTGGTCTCCTTGCCGGGCGCCGTGATTGGTGATCTTGTGGAAGTGGAGATCGTGTCGGCCATGCCAAACAGCGTCGAAGCCGTGCCCTGCGCAACAACCCAAAGCCCGGTCTGATGGGGCGAAAACCGCACCGCGGTGGCAACCCGCCCGGCCCCACCGACCGCGTCAAGCTGGAGATCCAGTTCGACAAGGTGCAGTTGCTGGGCGCACTGTTCGGCCAATATGATCAGAATCTGATCGCACTGGAAGGCCAGCTCGGCGTCTATATCAGCGCGCGGGGCAATCGCGTCGTGGTGGAGGGCCAGGCCGATGCCGCGGCGCGCACCCGCGATGTGCTGACCAGTCTTTATGCCCGCGTGCTGAAGGGCGACGATATCGACACCGGCGACGTGATCGGGGCCGTGGCGCTGGCCGCCGAGCCGATGCTGGAGGGGCTGGTGCATGCCGATGCCGGCCCGGCGCCCACCGCTGCCATCCGCACCCGCCGCAAGACCATCGTGGCGCGTTCCCCCACCCAGGTCCGCTATATCGAAGCGTTGAGCTCGTCCGACGTGATTTTCGCGCTGGGCCCGGCCGGCACCGGCAAGACCTATCTGGCGGTGGCGCAAGCCGTCAGCCAGTTGATTTCCGGATCGGTCGACCGGCTGATCCTGTCCCGCCCCGCCGTGGAAGCCGGTGAACGGCTCGGATTTCTGCCCGGCGACATGAAGGAAAAGGTCGATCCCTACCTGCGGCCCCTGTACGACGCGCTCTACGACATGCTGCCCGCTGAACAGGTAGAACGGCGGCTGGCATCGGGCGAGATCGAAATCGCCCCGCTGGCCTTCATGCGCGGCCGCACCCTCGCCAATGCCTTCATCATCCTCGATGAAGCGCAGAACACCACGCCGCTGCAGATGAAGATGTTCCTCACCCGCTTTGGTGAGCGCAGCCGCATGGTGGTCTGCGGCGATCCCAACCAGGTCGATCTGCCCAATCCCGGTGCCTCCGGCCTCGCCGATGCCGTCCGGCGCCTCGACGGCGTCGAAGGCATCGCTGTCTTGCGCTTTTCGGCCAAGGAAATCGTGCGCCATCCCATCGTCGGCCGCATTGTCGAGGCCTACGAAGGCCCCTCCCAGGACGGCTGATGCTGACGGTCGAAACCGATATCGTCGCCGCCGGCTGGCCGGCGGGGACGGACTGGGAAGCGGTGGCGCGTGCCGCCGTGGCCGCCGCCGTGGCCGAAACCCCGCACGCCGATCTGGATGCGGCGCCGATGTCCGTCGAAGTCGCCGTGCGCCTTACCAACGATGCCGAAGTCCACGAGCTCAACCGCCAGTATCGCGGCAAGGACAAGCCGACCAACATCCTCTCCTTCCCGATGCTCAGCGCCGACATGCTGGTGCAACTGGCCAACAGCGACGATGGCGAAGTGCTGCTCGGCGATCTCGTGCTCGCCGCCGAAACCGTGCTGGTCGAAGCCGCCGCCAAGGGCTGGACGCCCGGCCAATATGTCGCCCATCTGGTTGTGCATGGCACGCTCCACCTGCTAGGTTATGATCATGAGGATGACGAGGCCGCCGCCGAGCATATGGAAGCGCTGGAACGTGCAGCCTGCGCGCGCCTGCACCTGCCAGACCCTTATGCTGACCCCGATGAAGGATGAAGCCTGACCATGCCCGAGGGCGACAGTAGCGGCGACAGCCATAGTCGATTGCGGGGCAAGAGCTGGTGGCACCAGGTGCGCCATATGTTCACCCCCGCGACGGAACCCACGCTGCGCGAAAGCCTGGAAGAGGCCATTGACGAAGCCGAGGATGCCGAGCCGTCCGGCGCACCCGGCGCCGATCTCGGCCCGGTCGAACGCGCCATGCTGCGCAACATGCTGCACCTGGGCGAAGAATGCGCCGGCGATATCGCCGTGCCCCGCGCCGACATGATCACCTTCGATGCCGATCAGGGCTTTGCCGCCCTGGTCGCAAAGTTCCGCGATGCCGGCCACAGCCGCATGCCCGTCTGGCGCGGGGAACGCGACAACATCATCGGCATGATCCACATCAAGGATGTCTATGCCCGCATCGCCGACACCTTTGGCGACCAGGCCAGTGCCGCCCCGCTGATGGACCTCGCCATCGAGCCGCTGCTGCGCGAAGTGCTGTTCGTGCCGGCCTCCATGGCCATCGTCGATCTGCTGGCCCGCATGCGCGCCGGGCGCACCCACATGGCCATCATCATCGATGAATATGGCGGCGTCGATGGCCTCGTCACCATTGAAGACCTCGTCGAGGAAATCGTCGGCGACATCGAAGACGAACATGACGAAGCCGCCGCCGCGCTGATCCAGGAAGTCGGCGACGGCCTGTGGGAAGCCGACGCCCGCCTCTCCATCAGCGACCTCGAAGACACGCTCGGCGTCAAACTCGCCGACGACGCCGTCGGCCTCGATGTCGACACGCTCGGCGGCCTCGTCTTCATGCTCGCCGGCCGCGTCCCCGCCCCCGGCGAACATGTCGACCACCCCGCCGGCTGGCGCATCGACGTGATCGACGGCGACCCCCGCATGGTCAAACGCCTGCGCATCCAGACGACAGCAGCCTGATCACCCGGCACATTGCAAATTCCTGTCGCCGCCACTTTTGCCACTCTTGACGAATCCGCCGGGAATCGGCGTCGAAATTGCCCGATTTTGTTGGTTTCGAACTTTACATTCCCACCCCATGCCCGCGCGGCACGCACCGTCCGGCCTTATTGCGAAGCCTGAAATATACGCCACCCCGCCCCTGTAGGACAGCGCGGCGCGCGGGGAGAGGAAGCGCGGCCTCCGGCGGGCAGGGACTCGTCCCTGCACCCGTCAGTTTTCGGGCGCGCCTAACCCAGTTTGATCAAGGGCGAATCGCAAACGCGCTGCAACAGGTCGGCCTGGCGGGGTTCCAGTGCCACCAACAGAGTCAGCACGTTGAGCACGTTGATCAACTCGCTGGTATATTCGGGCAGCCAGTGATCGGGCTGGATGTCGCCCAGCGGCGACGGCGGGCGCTTGTCGCCGATCTGCGGGCGTTCGCGGTTGCGCTTGCGGTAACTGAACCATTGTTTCAGCACCGCCTTGCCCGACACTTCATAGGCCCACACTTCGGGGATGACATTGTCGACAAAGCCGCTGCCGACAGCCAAGCGCCTTGTGGCGGCGTCATAGCTGATCGAGTCGGGAAAGCCTTCCGGCGTGGATGGAATCTTACCGGCCTTGCTGATCGTTGGCGCGTCGATGGCAACGCGCGGCGCGCCGTCGGGGCGACCTTCGGTGAAGCGCTCGCCGAAACTGTGCAGCCAGATGATCTCGCGGCCGAGCGCTGCCGCCTCGGCGAACAGCGCGGCATCGGCGGTCAATGGCACGCGCAGGCCGGGGCGGATGAGGCCGGCCTTGAAGCGTTCGGTATAGTCCGGGCAGGCAAGCAGCGCCGCGACAAAGGCGAACACATCGACAGGATCGACCGCCACGCCGTAGGCGCGCGACAGCGCTGCGACGACGGCGGGAGATACATTGGTTTCGGTGGCGGCCGCGTCTTTCCACAGCCCGAACACGCGACCGCCGCGACCCGCATAATGATGCAAATCGGGTATCAACGCACTAGCTGTTGCGGCCGGTCCGTTCGTTGGCGCCAAATCCATGGGAGCAGTCAAATAAGTCTGGCTGTTGCCATGGGCTGCCCAAATCTTCGGTCTCGGATCATTCAAAAGTCGAGCGTCAACCGGAAGCCATTGGCGATCAAAAGAACGGAAGCCATAGCGCGCCGTGCTGGGGAGACCTCCGGTTTCTGCAAGGATATTGGATGGGCGCGTTTTTGATACGCCGAAATTTTGCACAACAAATTTGCGAATATGGCGGCTCGCAACTTTGCCATTTCGAAGTTGTGGATGAAACAGCACTTCCTTTCGGCCTTCGTCCGTCTCCCTGATGAGATCGTCCCAGCGTTGTTTCAATGTTTGGACGTCAGGGGCAACAACCCAAGTCCGTCCAGACATCACGCCAGAGCCACAGTCGCCGAGCACGGCGTCAAGCGGCACGAATTCGCCCCAACCTCCAGTAAACTCCGGCAGGAAGGGTGCCCGCCAGTCAGTGGGGCCATCGGCCCAACCGGGGCTGTCGAGCGCCAGCTTGGCAAGTTCAGCGAACTTGATTTCGCGCCTGCCCTTCGCCAGCGATCGAAAGCGCACGCGCGCCGGTTGCGTTGGCTTGTTGGCCGGCGTCCGCGATGCCAGCACGATGCACACCGGGTGCTGGACACCTTCGAAGATACGCGTTGCCACTTCGGGCTGGTGGCCTTCCGGCGAGCAGTCGATCACCCAGATTTCATCGCAGTCGCGGCGCAGATCGGCGCGCATCTTCTGAAAGCCCGGGCCATTCAGGAAACCGGCAACCGTGATGTAGCAGACCAACCCGGCGTATTGCTCTTCCTGCGGAGGCTCGCGGTCGCGCAGCCCGGCACCCTGCTCAAAGACTTTCCAGGCCGCCCAGCGCCAGAAATACACGTAGAGATTGCGCAGATGCTTGGAGTGGGTGCCGACCTTCCAGTCCTTTGGCGGCTGCCAGTCACGCAACGGCGCGTCCTTGCCATCCTTGAAGCGGCCATTCTCAATCCACGCTCCCTTGCCCTTGGCCTTTTCCTTGTAGGGCGGGTTGCCGATGACGACGGTGATCGGCTGGGCGCGTTTGACCTCGTTGGCTTCACGCTGCGACCGCGAGATTTCCCGGTAGATGCCCTGCCCGGCTTCAATGTCAGCAAACGGATCACCAAGCGTGTCGGTGACGAACAGCGCCGGGCTGCCTTCGGCATCGAGCGCGATCATTTCCGCCAGCAGCCGCAACTGCGCCACGGCAAAGGCGCCGAATTGCAGCTCGAACCCATAGAGCCGCTTGGCCGCCTCGGTAATCGCGCCGCCGACCGCGCCTTCGCCTTCGTCCGCCGTCACCCGCGCGGCGATGGCGCGCAAGATGGCGAGCAGGAAGGTGCCCGAACCAGTGGCGGGATCGGCGATATGGACGTCGTTGCTGGCCAGGCCCTGCGCCACCCCAAAGCGTTTCGATGACCGCAGCGCCTCGTCGCACAGCCGCACCATGGCCTGCACGACTTCCGGCGGGGTGTAGTAGGAACCGGTCTGCTTGCGCAGCCGGCGATCATAGATGTCGAGAAAATCCTCGTAGAAATACAGCCAGGCCTCGGGATCGCCCTTGGCGATCTTGTCCCAATCGACCACGTCGAGCACGCGCACCATGGTATCGAGCGAAGGGCCGAGCGACAGATCCTGCTCCGTCAGCAAGCGCAGCGCCGTGCCGATCAGCGTGTTGGTCTTGCCCAACTGCTTCGCCACATCGTCAAGCCCGCCGGCCAGCGACAGTTTGCGCGATTTGGCCATCAGCAGCCCGAAGGTGACCGCCTGGGCATAGCCATCGGCGAATTTCGCATCATCGGCATCGGGGAACAGCAGTGCCTTCCAATCTTCCTTCAATTCCGAAAGCCGGGCGTTGTTGATGCCAAGCTGTTCGACCACTTCATCACGCAGATAGCGGCACAGCCGGGCTGCTACAGCGGCGAGTTCCTTGGCCCCTTTGGGCACAATTGGTTGCCAGCCGAGGAAATCCTCGATCAGCGGCATCAGAGCGCCGGGCGCGGCAAGTTTCGCGCCCGATGTTTCAATATCGCCATCGAATTTGACGATGTCGCGCGCCAATACGCCGTTGCGCCACACCGACATGGCGTTGCCATCGGTATAGAGCAGGTTGGGCAGCGCCTTCAGCTTGTCCCACTGTTCCTTGTCGTGCTTGTCCTTGAATTTGCGTGGGTCGGCACCTTTGCCGGGGGCCTTGACCTCGATGAAGCCGATCAGCGCCTTGTTGAGATTGACGGCGAAATCCGGCCGGGTGCGCAGCGCCGCCAGCGATTTTTCGCCAACCAGTACCAGCGCGTCCTTGCCATGGCCGCATTGCGCCGAGAACGCCGCAAACAATTGCTCGATCGGGTTGCGCAATTGGTCTTCGGGCTGGCCGCCCTCGTTCAGCTTGGCCTTGGCGGCCGCGCCGAAGTCACTCACCGCCTTTTTGATGGTCTCGGCTTGCGTCATGCCAACCCCTCGTTATTCTTGTGTTGTGCATCGGGTATCGCCACCCTGCAAGCATGGGATATCGTGACCTTATGAGCGAAGTGCTTGAATCGCCAAAGGGCCAACTCGGTTTCGATCTTGGCGAAGCCAAGGCGCCGCAGCGTTATGTGCCGGATATCGATGACATAAGGGCGGAGCTGAACGCCGTGCTCGATAGCCTTCGAGCGGCGGCTGACGCCGGGGCAATGGATGCTCGCACCATGCGTTTCCACAAGACTGTGTTCCCGCAAATGGCCAATTGGCTGCCCGAGAAGGAGCGTGACTCCATGCGCGCCGCCTTCGTAGCGGAAATCGCTCGTGTGGAGGCGATTGGGGCCTAACTTCGGGGACGCCAGGCTGGTGCGATCAAGTCCGTGACGTGTGGCGGGCGTGCTGCCCGAAAACTGATGGGTGCAGGGGTCACCCCTGCCCGCCGGAGGCTTTCGATCCTCTAACCCCGAACAGCGCGCTGCCCACCCACGGTGGACCCGAGCAGCGCGGCCGTCTGGTCGTCGCTGGACATGCTCATGGAGAGGCCGGGCGGGCTGGGAGGTGCGTTCTGTCGCCTGATTGCAGCCCAGGCCGGATGGACGTATATGTGTCTGAACGCATGAAGGACATGACATGGCTGAGCTGGCCCGTTGGAGTTTGAAGGTCTCGCGCGATACCGATGTGGCGTTGCGAACGTTGTTGGCGACGCGCGGGGGCCGCAAGGGTGATTTGTCAAAGTTCGTTGAAGAGGCGGTCAACCGCGAGGTTTTGCGTCAGACGGTGAGCGATATCCGCGCGCGGAATGCCGACATCGGTGAGGATGAGGTGTCGCGTCTGGTTGAGGACGCGCTTGGCGAGACACGGTTGGCATTCTGGGCCGACGCGCGGGAATAGACCGTGCGGGTGATCCTGGACACGAACATCCTGCTGAGCGGCCTGCTTTCTCCGCACGGCATCCCGGCGCGTTTGATTGACGCCTGGCTGGACCGCCGGTTTGTGCTTGTGAGCCACAGGACCCAGTTGGAGGAGTTCCGCGCGGTCAGTCGTCGCGACAAGATCAGGGCGCTGGTTCGGCCGTCTGAAGTTGGGCGGTTGGTCAACCAGATGGCGGCGCTGGCCGAGATGCCATCCCGGCTGCCCCAGGTGCAACGGTCACGTGATCCACGCGACGATTTCCTGCTGGCATTGTGCGAGGCGGGTTCAGCCGACCGGTTGGTTACGGGCGACAAGGATGACCTGCTTGTCCTTCGCCAGCATGGCGCAACGCGCATCACGACAGCGGCGGACTTCGCCGCGGAGATCAATTTCTGAGCTAGCCTCGGCTGCCGAACAGCGCGCTGCCCACGCGGACCACGGTGGAGCCGAGCAGCGCGGCGGTCTGGTAGTCGCTGGACATGCCCATGGAGAGGCCGGGGAGGTTCAGGCGGCGCGCGTGTTCGGCCAGCAGCGCGAAATAGGGGGCGGGCTCACGATCCGCGGGGGGGACGCACATCAGGCCGGCGATATCGAGATTGGCTTCGCGGGCCTGGGTGAGCAGGGCGGGGAGATCGGGGATCGCGCAGCCGCCTTTTTGGGCTTCATCGCCGATATTGACTTGGATGAAGCAGGCGGGCCGTTTGTTGGCGGCGGTTTGGGCCTTGGCCAGCGCGGTGACCAGCGACGGGCGATCGACGCTGTGGATCACATCGAACAGCGCGACGGCCTCGGCCGCCTTGTTGGATTGCAGTTGGCCGACGAGGTGCAGGACGATGCCGGCCGTTTCGGCCATCAGCGCCGGCCATTTGGCTTGCGCTTCCTGCACGCGGTTTTCGCCGAAGTGGCGTTGGCCGGCGGCGATCAGCGGGGTGATGTCTTCGGCGGCGAAGGTTTTGGAGACGGCGACCAGCAGGGGACGATCTTTGCGGCCGGCATCGCGGCAGGCTCGTTGAATCCCGGCCTGCACGGCGGCGAGACGTTCGGAAGCGTCGCTCACCGGATCAGAAGGCGATGCTGGTGCCGAGATAGACGGCCTGGTCGTCGCGGTTCGGCAGCACCAGGCTCGGCGGTTCGGGCGCGATGCGATAGCGCAGGCCGCCGGTGACCGACAGGCGCGGTGCGACGCGATAGGCGCCGCCCAGTTCGAGCGAATAGCGGCGGGTGAGCGGCGCGAAGGCCAATGGCTGGCTTTGTTCGGCGGTGCCTTCCAGGCGGGTGCGCCAGTTGCGGCCGCCATAGGACAGGCCGAGATTGACGGCGTCGGTCATCCGGCCGGCCAGCGGCGAGGCCAGCACCGGTTCGGCATGGCTGTAGCCGGTATCGAGCGCAAAGCCCTTCCAGCCGAGCGAGAGATTGAGGCCATAGCCGGCCGGCACCACCAGCAATTCGGTGGGGGCGGTGGCCTTGGAACGATCGGCGACTGCGGCGGTCAAGCGGGTGGCGACGCCGAGCGACAGGGCGCGCAGGCTATCGGCCTGGCCCGATGGCGTGAAACGGAAGCCGCTGGACAGCGATTGTGGCTGCGACGGGGCACCGGGGGCGGTGAAGGCGAAGCGGCCGAATTCGGCGAGCTTTGGCGCGAACGGTGTGATCGGCGTATCGATGGCGAGCCGTTGTTTCACGGCGCGCGCCGGCTTTGCGGCCTGCGCCGACACGGCAAGGCCGGCGCACAGGCTTGCGGCCACCAGCACCGTAGCGGTGCGGCGGGCGAAGGCGCGCACGAGCGCGGCCGAATCAGCCCCGGTTTTCATCCATTGCAACGTAGCAACCAGCATCGCGTAAGCCCATATGCGTTTGGAGATATCCCGTACATGAACGGCCGCAACCACGCGTTTTTGCGGGACTTGTGGCGGGAAGCCCACAGTTTCCGCCCCGGGCAGCGGCGTGGCCGTGCTGCGAAACGGCGCTGCCCGGCGTTGCAGCGTGCGCCGGGCTTGGCGACAGGGGTGCAACATGCCAATAAGCAGCCCGAGCCGGCCCGCCGGGGCCGCATCCGATGAAGGGCCTGCCATGCGGCGTATCGTTACCCTGGTTTTCCTGTCTTCGTTGGCGCTGATGGCGCCGGCGTGCGGCCGCAAGAAGCCGAAATTGTCGGCCGAAGCGCCGCCGCGCGTCACCACGTTGGGCATCAACGCCTATCTGTGGCGTTCGGCGCTGGATACGATCGGTTTCATGCCGTTGGCCCAGGTCGATTCCAATGGCGGCGTGATCCTTTCCGATTGGTATGTCTCTCCGCAAAGCGCCAATGAGCGGGTGAAGGTGACGATCACCATTCTCGATACCGAATTGCGATCCGATGCGATCAAGGTGAATGTGCAGCGCCAGACGCTGGGTGCCACCGGCTGGGCCGATGCCGGCGTGCGGGCCGGCACCGTGCAGCGTCTGGAAGAAGCCATCCTGGCCAAGGCCCGCGATCTGCGGCGCAATGCCATGGCGCCAGACCGTTGATCTGCTGATTTGAGCGCCCATGCCGCGTTTTGACCATCAGGCCGCAGAGCGGCGCTGGCAGGCCATCTGGGATGCGCGCGAAAGCTTTGTCGCGCGCGATGACAGCCCGAAGCCCAAGTCCTATGTGCTTGAAATGTTTCCCTATCCTTCGGGGCGCATCCATATCGGCCATGTGCGCAACTATACGATGGGCGATGTTGTGGCGCGCACGCGCCGCGCCCAGGGTTTTGAAGTGCTGCATCCCATGGGCTGGGATGCGTTCGGCATGCCGGCCGAAAATGCCGCCATGGAACGCGGTGTGGACCCCGGCAGTTGGACCCGCGCCAATATCGCGGCGATGCGCGCCCAGTTGAAGCGGCTGGGCTTCGCGCTGGATTGGAGCCGCGAACTCGCCACCTGCGAGCCGGATTATTACGGCCACGAACAGGCACTGTTTCTGGACATGCTGGCCGCCGGGCTGGTCTATCGCCGTGAATCGGCGGTGAACTGGGATCCGGTCGACATGACCGTGCTGGCCAATGAACAGGTGATCGACGGCCGCGGCTGGCGATCGGGCGCGCTGGTCGAACGGCGCAAGCTGAACCAGTGGTTCCTGAAGATCACCGATTTTGCCGATGATCTGCTGGATGGGTTGCAGGGGTTGGACCAGTGGCCGGACAAGGTCCGTTTGATGCAGGAGAACTGGATCGGGCGATCGACCGGGCTGCGGTTTGCCTTCCAGGTGGCCGAAGGTGGCGCGTTCGACGTGTTCACCACGCGGCCCGACACGCTGTTCGGCGCCAGCTTTGCCGCCATCGCCGCCGATCACCCGTTGGCGCAGCAATGTGCGCGCGATAATCCGGCGCTGGCGGACTTCATCCTGCAGTGCCAGGCCGGTGGCACCGCGGCGGCCGATATCGAAACCCAGGAGAAGCTGGGCTTTGATACGGGCCTGTCGGTGGTCCATCCGCTTGATCCCGGCATCAGCTTGCCGGTGTTCGTCGCCAATTTCGTGTTGATGGAATATGGCACCGGCGCGCTGTTCGGCTGCCCCGGCCATGACCAGCGCGACCTGGATTTTGCGCGCAAATATCAATTGCCGGTGCTGCGCGTCGTCGCGGCCGAGGGCGAGGAATCAGCCCCCATCCACGACGAAGCCTATACCGGCGCCGGCCGCATGGTGAACTCGCGCTTCCTGGACGGCATGACCGCCGAGGATGCGCGCGCCACCGTGATCGCGCGGGCCGAGGCCGAAGGCTGGGGCGAGGCCGTCACCCAATATCGCCTGCGCGATTGGGGCGTGTCGCGCCAACGCTATTGGGGCACGCCGATCCCGATCATCCATTGCGATGCCTGCGGGGTGGTGCCGGTGCCCAAGGCCGATCTGCCGGTGATCCTGCCGGAGGATGTGAGCTTCGACCAACCCGGCAACCCGCTGGAGCGCCACCCGACCTGGGGGCAGGTGGACTGCCCGGCGTGCGGCGCGGCGGCGCGGCGCGAGACCGACACGCTCGACACCTTCACCAATTCGTCCTGGTATTTCATCCGCTTTGCCAGCGCGCCCGTCGATCGCCCGTTCGATCCGGCGGTGGCGGCGCAGTGGCTGCCGGTTGGCCAGTATATCGGCGGGGTGGAGCATGCCATCCTGCACCTGCTCTATGCGCGCTTCTGGACGCGCGCCCTGCAGCGCATCGGCGCGCTTGATGTGGCCGAGCCCTTTGCTGGCCTGTTCACGCAAGGCATGGTGACCCACGAGACCTACAGCCGGCCGCAGGGCGAAGGCCTGCCGCCACTGTGGTTCGCGCCCGATGATGTCGAACGGCGCAGCGATGGCGCGTGGCTGAAGGCCGATGGGGAGGCCGTAGAGATTGGCCGCGTCATCAAGATGTCGAAATCCAAGAAGAATGTCATCGATCCCGATGCCATTCTCGGTCGATACGGCGCCGATGCGGTGCGCTGGTTCATGCTTTCCGATTCGCCGCCCGAGCGTGATCTGGCCTGGTCGGAAAGCGGCATCGATGGCGCCTGGCGCTTTGTGCAGCGCGTGTGGCGGCTGGCTGAAGACCATGTGACGCCTGCCGAGGGTGCCGTCGACCTGAAGATCGATCGCCAGGTGCACCGCGCCATCGCGGCGGTGACCGGCGATATCGACAAGTTGCAGTTCAACAAGGCGGTGGCGCGCCTGTATGAGCTGGTCGGGGCGCTGGAGCGTGCTACGCCCGGCCCCAGTCGCTTCGCCGGTGTTATCACGTTGATTCAACTGGTTGCGCCGATGTCGCCGCATCTGGCCGAAGAGGCGTGGGCGCTGCTCGGCCAGCATGGGCTGGTGTGCGACGCGGCCTGGCCGGTGGCCGATCCGGCGCTGCTGATCGACGATGAAGTCACCATCGCGGTGCAGTTGAACGGCAAGCTCAAGGGCAGCTTCACCGCTGCCAAGGGCGCTGACAAGGCCGCGCTGGAGGCCGAAGCGCTGGCGCTGCCCACGGTGCAGCGCAGCCTCGACGGCGCAACCCCGCGCAAGATCATCGTGGTTCCCGATCGCCTGGTGAACATCGTTGCGTAGCGCCGCTCTGCTGCTGGCCCTGCTGGCCCTGCCCGGTTGTGCGCTGCAGCCGGTCTATTCCGGTGGCAGCGCATCGGCACCGGCCAGCCTGCTGGCGGATATCGGCATCGCGCCAATCCCGGAACGCGCCGGATTCCTGGTCCGCCAGGCGCTGGAGGAACAGTTCGGCCGTGCCGCTGCCGATCCACGCTATCGGCTGGAAATCCTGTTGGATGATCAGATCACCGCCTTCGGTTTGCGCGGCGATTCGTCGGCCGCGCGCGAGCGGCGCACACTGCGCGCCCGTTTCCGGCTGGTGGAGGCCGCCACCGGCCAGGTCGTGCTGGACGACACTGTCGCGGCGGACGCCGGCATTGATCGCGTCAGTTCCAACTATGCCGTGGTTGCGGCGGAAAATGCCGCGCTGGATCGTCTGTCGATCGATCTCGCCCGGCAGATCAGCGCCCGGCTGGCGCGCCATGCCCGCGCCACCGCCAAGTAGGCTGCAGCGATGAAGGCCGATGCCGGCCGCATTGCCAGCATCGCCCGCGCCTGGCCGGCCGATCTGCGCCTGGTGCTGCTGTTCGGGCCGGATGAATCGGCGTCGCGTGATCTGGCCGGGCAGGTGCTGGCCGGCCTGGCCGCGGAAACCTTGACCGAGATCGACGGCGCCAGCCTGAAGCATGACAGCCAGGCCTTGGTGGCGGCGGCCACCAGCCTGTCGATGTTTGGCGGCCGCGAGGTGGTGCGCGTCGATGGCCTTGACGAAGCGGGCCTGCCCGCTGTGGAGGCGCTGCTGGCGGCACCGGCCGGGCACCCGGTGGTGGCGCTGGCCGGCGATCTGAAGGCGGCCAACAAGCTGCGCCAATATGCCGAGAAGCAGGCTGGAATTGCGTCCAGCGCCCAATATGAGGCGACGCTGCGCGATGCGCCGCGCCTGCTTGCCGAGATGGCGGCACCGTTGGGGTTGCGTCTGGAGCGCGGCGTGGCGGAGATCTTGTTCGCGTCCGCCGCCGGCGACCGCCAGGTGATGCGCCGGGAGCTGGAGAAATACGCGCTTTACAAGGATTCAGACGCGGGCCGCCCGCAGCGGCTGGAGGCCGAGGATCTGGCGGCGTTGGGCATTACCAGCGGCGACGCCGAGCTGTTTGCGCCCATCGCGGCGATCACCACCGGTGATGTTGCGACCGCCACCGATCTGCTGGCGCGGCTGCCCGATGGCACAGCCATCCCGTTGCTGCGCGGGTTGGAACGGCGATTGGTGCAACTGATCGCGCTGCGCGTGGAGGTTGATGCTGGCCGCAGCCCGGATAGCGTGGTGGAGGGTGCCAGGGCGATTTTCTTCAAGGAAAAGCCCATCATCGCCAAGGCGTTGGGCCTGTGGACACAGGATCGCCTGCAACGTGCCATGGCCGAAGTGCTGGCGGCCGAACGCGGGGTGAAGACCAGCGGCGGCCTCGCCGACCTGGGGGTGCATGCCATGTTGTTGGCCATCACGCGCCGCGCCGCGGCGGCTGCGCGACGGCGTTGATTGCCTTCAAGTTGAAGCACTCAACGCCCTCCCTGCAGCCGTAGGCGACCGAAGGTCTACGGGGAGGGCGTGGCGAATCGATTCAAGCGCAAACGCGTCTAACTGGCCCCGAGCCGGGCGCAAAGCATGTCGAGCTGATCGAGATCGGCAAAGCGGATGGTGAGGCTGCCGCTGCTGGCGCCGGGGGCGACCTGCAAGGCGACCGGCATGCCAAGCGCTTCCGCCAACTGGCTTTCCAGCGCTTCGCTATTGGGATCGCTGGCCGGCACCGGTGCCGGTGCGCCGGCTTTGGTGCGACCGCCGGCAAGCTGCTGTTCGAGCGCGCGCACCGAGAGGCCCTGGCGGACAACGCGTTCGGCTAGCGCCTGCGCATCGGCGGCGCCGACCAGCGCGCGGGCATGGCCCATCGACAGCGCGCCGGTTTCAACCAGGGCCTGCACCCCGGCCGGCAGGTCGAGCAGGCGCAGCAGATTGGCGATATGGCTGCGCGATTTGCCGACAATATCCGCCAGCACCATCTGGGTGTGGCCATGTTCGGCGATCAGCCGCTGATAGCCGCGGGCTTCCTCGATGGCGTTGAGATCGGCCCGCTGGATATTTTCGATCAATGCAATTTCAGAGACCTGGCGGTCATCGAGCGGGCGGACCACCACCGGCACTTCGTGCAATCCCGCCACCTGCGCCGCGCGCCAGCGGCGTTCGCCGGCGATGATCTGATGCCGGCCGCGGTAGGGGCGCACCAGGATCGGTTGCAGGATGCCGTGTGCGCGAACCGAGGCGACCAGTTCCGCCATGGCCTGCTCGTCGAAATGGCGGCGGGGCTGATCAGGATTGGCCGCGATATCGGCGATAGAGAGCCGCACCACATTCGGCGAATCAACAGAGGGCGGCGCGGCGATATCGTCCAGCAAGGCCGACAGCCCACGACCAAGGCCGGATTTCTTCTTGGTTTCAGCCATTTGGACTCTCTTTATCCCGCCAGCGCCAGGCCGGCATCAATGCGGCCGAGGAGTTCCCTCGCCAGGGCGACATAGGCCTCGGAGCCGACGCAGCGGCTGTCATAGATCAAGGCCGGCAGGCCGTGGCTGGGCGCTTCCGACAGGCGGATGTTGCGTGGCACCATGGTTTGCAACACCTTGGCGCCCATCACGGCGCGGACATCGTCGCAAACCTGATCGGAAAGCCGGTTGCGGCGGTCAACCATGGTCAGCACGATGCCCAGCAGTTCAAGCCGGCGGTTGAGCCCGGCCTTCACGCGATCGATGGTGCTGAGCAGTTGCGACAGCCCTTCCAGGGCGAAAAACTCACTTTGCAGCGGCACCAACACCGAATCGGCCGCGACCAGGGCGTTGACGGTGAGCAGGCCGAGCGAAGGCGGGCAATCGATCAGCACGAAATCATGGCGTGGCAGGGTGGTGAGCGCGTCGGCAAGGCGATGGGTGCGGCGATCGGTGCTGACCAGCTCGACCTCCGCGCCGGACAAGGCCGAGGTGGCCGGGATCAGCGACAGGCCAGGCACGGCCGTCGGCTTGATGGTTTCAGCGGCAGCGGCTTCCCCGATCAGCAGTTGATACAGCGACGGTTCGCGATCCCGGCGGCCCACCCCAAGTCCGGTCGAGGCATTGCCTTGCGGGTCGCTGTCGATCACCAGCACGCGCTTGCCGATGGCGGCCAGCGCGGTGGCCAGATTGACCGCAGTCGTCGTCTTGCCGACGCCGCCTTTCTGATTGGCAATGGCAATGATCATCGGCGTTTTACCCCCATATGGCCTGACGCTGCCAACCTGACCTTGCTGGCGACGACGATGCGGGCGGCAGAATCAGTGCGGCTGGGAATCAGCTCGTGATCAAAGTGGTAGCGCTTGGCGGCGGTGGCAAGCTCTTCCTGCACGCGGGCGCCTTTTGGCAGGATCCAGCGCGTGCCGGGGCCGGCGAAACGCGTGCTCCATGCAAACAGCGTGTCCAGTGCGGCGGCGGCGCGGGCGGTGATCACGTCGAAATGCGTGGCTTTGGTGTCCTCTATGCGCGCGTTGGTGACGATGATCTGGTCATGCGTGCCGGTTTCGTGCGCAACTGTGGACAAGAATGTGCATTTCTTGGTGATGGATTCAACCAACATGATGTTGCAGGTCGGATCGAGGATGGCGAGGACCAGGCTGGGGAAACCGCCGCCGGCGCCGATATCCAGCCAGCGTTGGCCGGTGCCGGCGATCGGCAACAGTTGCGCCGAATCGCGGAAGTGTCGATCCCAGATGTGCGGCAGCGTGGATGGGCCAACCAGGTTCATGCGCTGCTGCCATTCGGTGAGCAGATCGGCATAGCGATCGAGCCGCGCCAATGTTTCACGTGAAACATCAAATTCGGCCGCGAAGGCCTCGCGTTCCGGATTGGTCATGTCAAGCGGCTCGGCGCGTGGCGAGCGGCAACAGCGCAATCAGCGCGGCGGGCGTGATGCCGGGCACGCGGCTGGCGGCCCCAATGGTGAGCGGGCGGGCGCGGGTGAGGCGCTCGACCATCTCGTGCGACAGGCCAGGCACGCCGGCGTAATCGAGCGACGCCGGCAGCAACAGGCCTTCATCGCGGCGCAGCGCGGCCACGTCGGCATCCTGGCGGGCCACATAGGCGGCATAGTTGGCATCGACGGCGAGGCTGGCAAGCAGGTCGTCGGGCAGGGCGGCCAGTTGTGGCCAGACGCGGCGGGCCGCATCATGCGTGACGGCCGGGAAGCGCAGCCAATCGAACAGGCTGCGCGTCTGGCCATCCTGGCGCACATCGATGCCGTGGCTCGCCAGTTGGTGGGGGGTTGCGGACAGTGAATCGAGCAGGGCGCGCGCGGTATCGCGCGCGCTGGCCTGGGCCTCGAAACGCTGCGCCTGATCGCCGGGGATAAGGCCCAGGGTCTGGCCGTGGGGAGTCAGGCGTTGATCGGCATTGTCGGCGCGCAACCGCAGGCGATATTCGGCGCGGCTGGTGAACATGCGATAGGGTTCGGCGACGCCGTGCGTGGTCAGATCGTCGATCATCACGCCGATATAGGCCATGGTGCGATCGATGCGCAGCTCCGGCAGGTCCAGTGCCTGGGCCGCGGCGTTGGCGCCGGCGATCAGGCCCTGCGCGGCTGCCTCTTCATAACCGGTGGTGCCGTTGATCTGGCCGGCGAGGAACAGGCCGGGGATATCCTTGCAGGCCAGCCCCGGCGTCAGCGCCCGCGGATCGACATGATCATATTCGATGGCATAGCCCGGCCGCAGGATGCGCACCCGTTCAAGCCCCGTTATCGTGGCAATGAAGGCCTGCTGCACGCCGAGCGGCAGTGAGGTCGACAGGCCATTGGGATAGATGGTGATGTCGTCATAGCCTTCCGGTTCCAGGAAGATCTGGTGGCCATCGCGGTCGCCGAAGCGCACCACCTTGTCTTCGATGGAGGGGCAGTAGCGCGGGCCGACCGAATCGATATGGCCGCCATAGAGCGCCGATTCCCCCAGATGGTCGCGGATGATCTGGTGGGTGCGGGCATTGGTGCGGGTGATTGCGCAGGGCAGCGGCGGACGGGGGTTGGCGGTACCGCTCTGGCTGAAGCGGGGGTGATCCGTATCGCCATGCTGCCATTCCAGCGCCGCCCAATCGATGCTGCGGCCATCGAGGCGCGCCGGCGTGCCGGTCTTCAGCCGACTGACCGGCAGGCCCATGGCGCGCAGTGCGGCGCCGAGATCGGAGGCTTCCGCACCGACGCGACCACCGGCTTCACGCTGGCTGCCGATGTGCATCACACCGCCGAGGAAGGTGCCAGTGGTGAGCACGACGGTTGGCGCGTCGAGGCGGCCTTGCGCGGTCTCCACGCCGGTGACGCGGCCGCTGTCGATGATCAGCGATTGCACGGCGGTCGCGACAACCTGCAAAGCGGGATGCTCGGCGAGCACCCGCGCCATGGCATTGCGATAGAGTTTGCGGTCAACCTGCGCGCGCGGGCCATGCACGGCGGGACCCTTGGAGCGGTTGAGCAGCCGCGATTGCAGGCGTGCCGCATCCGTTACGCGGCCCATGATGCCACCCAGCGCATCGATCTCGGTCACCAGATGGCCCTTGCCGATGCCACCGACAGCGGGATTGCAACTGAGCGTGCCGGGATCGTCGCTGCGCAGCGTTACCAGCGCCACACGCGCGCCGCGCCGTGCCGCAGCGGCTGCGGCCTCGCACCCGGCATGGCCGGCGCCGACGATGATGACGTCGTAATCCATGCCGCGGCTTTAGCGTGTCGGCGGCGATTGTTCCACGTGAAACATCCCCTCACTTGCCGATGCAGAAGCGGCTGAAGATACGGTCCAGCACATCGTCCACCGCGACCCGCCCGGCGATGCGGCCGAAGGCGTGGGCGGCAGCGCGCAGGGCTTCGGCGCGCAGGACAGGCTCGGCGGCGTCGGCGGCGTCGCGCAGGGCGGCTTCAGCGGCGGTGAAGGCGGCGCGGTGGCGGGCGTGGGAGAGGAGGGCGGGCTCGCCGGGACGGATGGTGCTGTGGGCCCAGTCGCTCAACCAGTCGCGCAATTCAGCCAATCCTTCGCCTGTCGCGGCAGAAACGGCCAGCACGTCGCCGGGCAGGCCAGGGGGCAGGCCGAGGTCGGCCTTGTTGAGTAACAGCAGGCGCTTGGGCTGCACTTCGGGCCACGCGGGCGCATCGGCGCTGGCCACGGCGATCACCAGATCAGCATCGGCGGCGCGGCGGCGGGCACGGGCGATGCCTTCGGCCTCCACCGGGTCATCGGTGTCGCGCAGGCCGGCGGTATCGATCAGCACGGCGGCCACGCCGCCCAGATCGATGGGAACCTCGATGGCATCGCGGGTGGTGCCGGCGATGGCCGTGACGATCGACACGTCGCGCATCGCCAAAGCATTGACCAGACTTGATTTTCCGACATTCGGCGCCCCGGTGACCGCGATGGCAAGGCCGTGACGGATGCGCGCGGCGCGGGCGGAATCGGCGATCAGGCGCGCGAGATCGCCGGCCATGGCCAGCAGCTCCTTGCGCGCGGCCTCGTCCAGCCGCTCGGCGACATCGTCCTCCTCTTCGGCAAAATCCAGCCCGGCTTCTGCCTGCGCCAGCACATCCAGGCAGCGGCCGCGCCAATCCTCTGCCAATCGTCCCAACGCGCCGCCGGCCAGCGCCAGCGCCTGATCGCGCTGGCTGGCGGTTTCGGCGGCAACCAGATCGGCAAGGCCTTCCACCTGGGCCAGATCCATGCGGCCATTCGCAAAGGCGCGGCGCGTATAGTCACCGGGTTCGGCCAGGCGCACGTCGGGCAGCGCGGTGACGGCGGCGAGCACACCGCTGATCACGGCCGGGCCGCCGTGCAGGTGCAGTTCGGCGAGATCCTCCCCGCTGGCGCTGTTCGGGCCCGGAAACGTCACCACCAGCGCCGAATCGAGCCACGCGCCGCTGGCCGGGTCGGTCAGTCGGCACAGGCTCATCCGGCGCGGCGGTGGCAGCCGCCCCGCCAGCGCACGCACCACGGCAAAGGCCGCGGGGCCGGAGATGCGGATGACCGCCAGCGCGGCCGGTGGGCGGCCGCTGGCCAGCGCCGCGATCGTATCGGTCATGGCGGAAGGTTCAGGCTTTGGGTGGTTTGGTGGGGCTGCCCATGGCGCCGCCGTTCAGGCCGGCCATGAACAATTTCTGCCATTGTTCATAGCTGCCGGCGATGCCCGGCGCCCAGGTGCGCATCAGTTTCTCCCAATCGGCGGGATTGATACCGTCGGTCATCGTGGCCTTCATGCGATCAAGATAGACATCGTGCAGCGGCTGCAGATCGGGCAAGCCGAAAAAGGCGCGGGCCTCTTGCGGAGTGCACTCGATGTCGAAGCTGATCTTCATGCGCGCTTTGCCTCTTGCCGGGAAACCGCTAGTGTAGCGGTTTGGCAGCGACATCGGCAAGGCGCTGCGCTTCATTGTGTGTTGCAAGTGAAATCAGATGCTTACCGCGCAGCACGGGTGCAGCATGAAGAGGGCGAAATGATGAAGGCGATCCGGATCTCGGCCACAGGTGGCCCCGACGTGATGCAGTGGCAGGACATCAGCCTGGCCGAACCAGGGCCGGGCGAGGTGCGTATCCGCCACACCGCCATCGGCCTGAATTTCATCGACACCTATCACCGGTCCGGCCTCTATCCGCTCAGCTTCCCATCGGGCCTGGGGCTGGAAGCCGCCGGCGTGATCGAGGCGGTTGGGGAAGGCGTGACGCTGCCGGTGGGCGCGCGCGTCGGTTATTGCTGGGGGCCGATCGGCGCCTATGCCACGCACCGCAACATCGCAGCCGCCATGCTGGTGCCCTTGCCCGACGGGGTGAGCGACGAGGTGGCTGCGGCTGGCCTGCTCAAGGGCTGTACCACCGAATTTCTGGTAGAACGCTGTGCGCGGGTGCAGGCCGGCGATTGGGCGCTGGTGCCGGCGGCGGCCGGTGGCGTGGGCCTGTTGCTGGTGCAATGGCTGAAATCGGTCGGTGCGACGGTGATCGCCGTGGCCGGCAGCGCCGAGAAACTGGCGCTGGCGGCGGCCAATGGCGCTGACCATGGCGTGCTGGACAGTGATGATGTGGCGGGGGCTGTGCGCAGCCTGACCGGCGGGCGCGGTGTTGACGTGGTGTTCGATGGCGTTGGCAAGGCCAGTTGGGAACCGTCGCTGGACAGTTTGAAACGCCGCGGGTTGATGGTCAGCTTCGGCAATGCGTCGGGTCCGGTGTCGGGCGTCGATCTGGGCATATTGGCGCGCAAGGGATCGCTGTTTGCGACGCGGCCGACCTTGTTCGATTATTATGCCACGCCCGATGACCGCGCGACCCATGCCGGCCGGGTGCTGGCGATGATGGCGTCGGGCGCGCTGAAACTCGCGGTGAATCAACATTATGCGCTGGCTGATGTGGCAAGGGCGCACGAAGATCTGGCGGCGCGGCGCACGACCGGATCGACGGTGCTGCTGCCATAAGGCTGGCGTGCGCGCCCCTCTCGACCTCTCCCCGGCGGGGAGAGGTCAGATTCACATGCCCATGATCGGCGCGACTTCGTTGAAGCCTTCCCAGATCATCTTGCCGGCGACATAGACGATGACCGCCAGGCCGACATAGGCGATCCAGCGATAGCGCTCGATATATTGCGCGATGAAATTGGCGGCGACGCCCATCAGCGCGACCGACAGAATCAGGCCGGCAATCAGGATATCGGGATGTTCGCGCGCCGCGCCGGCCACGGCGAGCACATTGTCCAGGCTCATCGAGACATCCGCGATCGCCACCGACCAGGCCGCAGCGGCGAAGCTTTTGGCCGGGGCCGGTGCATTGCTGGCGGCATAATCCTCATTGCTGCCCGGCGCGTCGATCATGGCGGTGCGCGGGTGGAGTTCGCGCCACATGCGCCAGGCGACCCACAGCAGCAGCAACCCGCCGGCAAGGATCAGGCCGACGATCTGCAGCAATTGCGTGACCAGCAGCGCGAAGACGATGCGCAGCACCAGCGCGGCGATGATGCCGATCAGGATCACCTTCTTGCGCTGCGCCGCGGGCAGGCCGGCCGCGAGCGCGCCGACGACGATGGCGTTGTCGCCGGCCAGCACCAGATCGATCAGCACGACCTGGCCGAACGCCGCCAGTGCTTCTGGCGAAAGGAGATGCGCAATATCCATGGGCTGCATGTAGGGCGTCAGGCCGATTGATGCGAGTCCCGCATCATGGGTTTGCCAGGGCGATCACCAGATCGGAAAGATAGTCGCGGCCCTTCAGCACGCTTGTCACCCGGATGCGTTCGTTGAGGCCGTGGACGCCGTTGCCATCGGGATCGATGAACATGCCGGGCGCGCCATAGACCGGCACGCCGATGGGCGTGATGTAAATGGCATCGGTGGCACCGGTGGACATCATCGCCAGCAGCGGCACGCCGGGGAAATGCTTGGCGGCAAGGCTCTGCATCGGGCCGATGATCGCCGGGTTCATCGGCGTGGGCTTGGCGACCGGGCGGATCGGCAGCTTCAGGCTGATGCTCATCTTCGGATTGCCGATGATGGCGGCCAGATCGGCCTTCAGCACATTCGGATCGGTGCCGGGGAACATGCGGCAGTTCACATTGGTGCGCGCGCGCTGCGCCAGGGCGTTTTCGGCATGGCCGGCCTCGATCAAGGTGGCGACGCAGGTGGTGCGCAGCACGCTGTGGTTGGTCGGGTCCTGCGAAACAATGGCGTTGGCTTCGGCATCATTGGGGTTGGCCAGCAGGCGGGTGATCGCCGGGCCGATCGGTGCCGGCATCATGCGGGCGAGGGCGGAGAAATAGGCGCGGGTGGTATCGGTATATTGCACCGGGAATTCATGGGTGTTCACCGCCACGATGGCCCGCGCCAGATCGGTGATGGCGTTGTCGGGGCGGGGCACACTGCTGTGGCCGCCGGGGTTGGTTGCCTGGATCCAGAAATTCTGCACGGTCTTTTCGCCGACCTGCACGGCCAGGCCCTGCGGCTTGCCATCGGCACCGTACCGGCCGCCGCCGCCTTCGTTCAGCGCGAAGGCCGCGCTGATCAGATCGGGGCGATTCTTCGCCAGCCAATCGGCGCCGTTGAAGGCATAGGTGGTTTCCTCGCCGCAGGTCAGCGCCAGTTTGATGGTGCGCTTCTGCGGCTTGCCGGCGGCCTTCAGGCGGATCAGCAGATCGGCCCACACGGCGGCTTGCGCTTTATCGTCCAGCGTGCCGCGGCCATAGAAATAGCCATCTTCCTCAATCAGTTGAAAGGGGCTGCGCGTCCAATCTTCCGGCTTTGCCGCCACGACATCCAGGTGGCCGAGCAGCAGCATCGGCTGCGCCTTTTTGTCGGTGCCGTTCAGGTGAACGACGATGCCGCCTTCCTTGGGAAATAAAGGCACCGAGAATTGCGTGATCTCGGCATTGGTGAAGCCGGCGGCGCGGAAGCGGACGGCGAGCTTGTCAGCGGCGGCGGTGCAACTGCCGGTGGTCAGGCTGGTGTCGGTTTCCACCATCTCCTTGTACAGCGCACGGAAGGCGGCTTCGCCCGGTTGCGGTGTCACCGGCTGGGCGGCAGCGGGAATGGCGGCGGGAACGGCAGCCAGCAGGGCCGCAGCGAACAGGGTCTTGCGCACGGGGAAAATCCTTACTTGCTGGCGTAGGCGACGATCAGGTCGAAGAGATAATCGCGTTCATCGAGCACGCCCTTCACCGAAATCCGCTCGTTGAGGCCGTGGACGCCATTGCCATCGGGCATGCCGAACCGACCGGGCATGCCATAGGTGGCGATGCCGGCGGCGTTCAGAAAGCGGCCGTCGGTGGCGCCGGTGCTCATCGTCGGGATGATGGCGATGCCGGGGAAATGCTTGCTCGCCAGCGCGACGGCGGGGCCATAGACTTGGGGGCTGAGCGGCGGCGGCGGCGCGGCCTTGTCGGGATTCTCGGAGGCGCGCGGGGTGACCGTGATGGTCGCGTCGCCCAGCCGCTCGGCGATCTGGCCGCGCACCTTTTCAACGCTTTCGCCGGGGAACATGCGGCAGTTCACATTGGCCTGCGCGCGCTGCGGCAGCGCGTTCCTCGCGTGGCCGGCGTCGAGCATGGTCGCGACGCAGCTGGTGCGCAGCGTGGAGTGCCAGCCGGGATCGCGCGAGACGGTGGCATCGGCGGCGGCATCGCCCGGATTGGCCAGCAGGGTGCGGATGGCGACGGCATTGTCCGGCGTGGTCAGCCCGGCCATGGCGGTGAAATAGGCGCGGGTCGTGTCGGACAGGATGATCGGGAAATCATTTTTCGACAGGCGCACCAGCCCGGCGGCCAGTTCATAAATGGCATTGTCCGGGCGCGGCCGGCTGCTGTGGCCGCCGGGGTTGCGGGTTTCCAGCACGAAATCCTGATAGACTTTCTCGCCGGCCTGGAAGGCCAGGCTGATCGGCTTGCCGGTCTCGTCGGCCTTGCCGCCGCCGCCTTCGTTCAGGGCGAATTCCGCCTCGATCCAGTCGCGGTGATTTGCCACCAGCCATTGCGCGCCATTGAACGGTCCGCCTTCCTCGCCGCAGGTCAGCGCGAGTTTCAGCGTGCGTTTCTGGGGCTTGCCGGCCTGTTTCAGGCGGATCATCGCATCGGTGAAGATGGTGGCGTGCGCCTTGTCGTCCGAAACGCCGCGGCCATAGAAAAAGCCGCCGTCCTCGATGAAGGCAAACGGGTCACGCTCCCAATCGGCGCGCTTGGCCTCCACCACGTCGAGGTGCGAGAGCAGCAGGATCGCCTTCGCCTTCGGGTCCTTGCCCGGCAACGTCGCGACCAGGCCGCCATCCTGCGGGCGATCCGTGGGCCCATTGAACAATCTGATGTCCGCATCGGCGTAACCGGCGGCCTTCAGGCGCACCGCGATCTTCTGCGCCAGCGCCGTGCAACTGCCGGTGGAAACGGTGGTGTTGGTCTCCACCAGCTCCTTGTACAGCGCGCGGAAGGCGGGCTCCCCGGGCCGCGCGATGGGCGCCTGCGCGGCGGCTGGAACGGCGTTCGAAAACATGGCGCTGGCGGCCAGCAGGCCGGCGAATATGTGACGCATGATGATCCCCTGTTTGCGCGCATCAAAGCGGGCGGCGTGCGCGATGGCAAGGGGCAAAGGGCGGTGAAGTGGCACGTCACGCCCAGTCATTTGTGTTCAGCATCTGGATGAAATCGCTCGCCGCCGCATCGGGCAGTTGTGCCAGCGTCATGGCGGCAAGCGAAAACGGGGCGATCCCGGGTATATCGAAGGACACCAGCCCGCCTTCGGCACAGGCCTTCAGCGCGGCGGAGCGCGGTGCCATCGTCACCACGACTCCGTGCCGCGCCAGCTCCAGACAGGCGCGCTGGCTCGAGAGGCGAAAGCGCGGGAACCCGGCGCGCAACAGCGCCTCGCGACGTTCGGGGGCAAGGTTGGCGGCAAAGCCGGGATCGAGCCCCGCAATGGCCCAATCATGTTGCAGCAGGGCATCGGGCGCGCGGGATTCCGCTGCCGGATGCGTTGGCGCGCACAGGAGATGGTAGGGCTCCTCGATCACCGGCTGGATCTTCAGGTCGCGCCGTGCGGCAAAGGCCGCGAACGAATCCTTGTGGTACAGCAGCAACTGCGCCCGGTGTTGCTGCAACCGCTGCACGGCCATGTCGGGCGGCAGATATTCGACGTCCACCCCGATGTCGCGGCGCAGCTTTGCAAAGGCGAGAAGCGCTGTGGGGATGAAACTGTCGATGATGGCCGGGCCGCACACGATCGAAAGCCGGCGCCCCGCCGCCAGCACGCGCGCCTTGCCCTCGTCTGCATGCGTGAGCAGTTCGGGCGCAATTTCGATCAGGCGCCGGCCGGCTGCCGTCGGCACGATCGATCGCGTCGTGCGTTCGAACAGGCGGACGCTCCACAGATCTTCCAGCGTCCGGATGCTCTTGGTCATGGCCGAGTGCGTCATGCCGAGTTCGTCGGCCGCCCTGGAAAAGCTGCCGAGCCTGGCGACGGCTTCAAAACGGCGGATCAGGACCAGATCGAATGACATGTTCCATTTGGTATAGAATAAGGCGAAATAACTCAATTGTTCTCCGCAATCTCGTTGCCCTATCACGGCGATGGGGTTCGGGGAGTTTCAAATGGCTGCGGAAGATTTCATCCGTTCCAACATCGTCATGTTTTCAGCCTTTGCCTTTCTGGCGCTGATTGCGATCGAACAGGTCGCGATCCGGCTGTTCCGGCAGAGGGGCAAAACCCCGCTCAAGGACAGCGCGATGAGCATCGCGCTGGGCTATCTGAGCGAACCGGCGAATGCGGCCACCGCGTTCATCACATTGGGCGCGCTTGCCGCGGTGGAGCCCTACAGCTTCGCGACGATCCCGGTGACCTGGGGGACCTTCATCCTCTGCTTCGTGCTGGATGATCTGCGATTCTACGTCCACCACCGGCTCGCCCACCGGGTGCGCTGGGTGTGGGCGATGCATGTCGTCCACCATTCCAGCGAGAATTATAATCTGCCGATTGCCTTGCGCCAATCATGGACCAAGCATTTCACCGGCACGATGATGCTGAAGATCCCGCTGGTGCTGGTGGGGTTTGATCCCGTCATGGTCACATTCTGCGGCGTGCTGAATGCGACCTACCAGTTCTTCCTGCACACCGAGACCATCGACAGGATGCCGCGCTGGTATGAAGCGATCTTCAACACGCCATCCCACCACCGTGTTCATCATGGCAATAATCCGCGCTATCTCGACGCGAATTATGCCGGCACGCTGATCATCTGGGACAGGTTGTTCGGGACGTTCGAGCCCGAGTGCGCCGCTGACCCGCCGGTCTATGGCCTGGTCAAGCAGTTGAACACGCTGAACCCGGTGAAACTGCTGACGCATGAATATGTCGGCATCGCCCGTGACGCCAGCCAGCGTGGTTTGCGCTGGTGGCAAAGGCTGGCCTATGTGTTCGCGCCGCCGGGCTGGAGCCATGATGGCTCACGCGAAACGACGCTGTCCATCCGCACGGCGGCGGGCTTCGCACCCGACGCCCGCCGCAATCGGGCTGCCCGCATCGTGCCGGCCGAATGACCGCGTTGTTGCCGCAGCACTTCGCGTTGAGCGAGGCCGTGGTTGCGGCAGCCGGGACTTTTGCCATCGCGCGTGCAGCGCGGGTCAGCCCCTGGTTCGCGGCGGGGCTGGCACCCTTTGCGCTTGCGGCGCTGGTCGGCACGATCCGGATCAGCGCCGGCCTGACCGGCCCGATCGAGGATATCCACCAATTTCTGTCCCGGTCTGGCGCGCTGTTCGGTCTGGGGTGTCTGGTGGGCGCTCTGGCTGTCAGACATCCCGTGCTGCCGCCGCTGCTTGGCGGTGCGGCCTTTGCATTGGCCGTTGTGGTGCCAGGCGCCTTGACGCCGTTGTTTGCGGGCCTGATCCTGCTGGGCGCTGCAATGGCCTATCGCGCGAACCCTGGCAGAGCGAAGCTTGCGGCTGCCAGCTTCGTCGTCCTTCTGGTGGGCCGACTGGCAACCGATCCGCTGCGGGCGGCGCATCCGGCCCTTGCCTGGCACCTGTTCCACCTCGCCGTGGCGATCTGGCTGTTGCTGTTGGCCCTTTATCTCGTTCCGGGCCTGCCACGCGCCAAAGCGTGAGGAGCGGGCTCCCCGCGTTCAGCGGGGGCGGCGGAGTTGGGCCGTCCAGGCATAGCCGGCGCGGGTGGCGTGCCAATCACTGGCCAGGCCGCGAGCGGCCGCCAGCCCTGCCACGGCGTCGGCGAGGTCGGCGCGGGGGGTGACGTCGAACTTGGCCAGCCAGGCGAACAGCGCCTTGCGGAAGGCGGCAGGCAGGCGTTCCTGCTGGCCGAAATCGACGAGATCGAGGCGCCCGCCGGGGGCCAGGGCAGCGGTGGCTTGCGCCAGTGCGGCGCGCCAGTCGGGGATCATGGAGAGTGTGTAAGACAGGAAGACGCGGTCGAAGCCGGTGCCGCCCGACAGCGCTGCGCCATCGAAGGCGGTGGCGTCGCCTTGCAGCAGGGTGATGCGATCCGCCAACCCGGCGCGGGCAACGTTGGCGCGGGCGGTGGCCAGCATTTCCAATGAGATATCGATGCCGGTGAAGCGCGCGGCCGGAAAGCGGCGGGCGGCGGCGATCAGGTTGCGCCCGGTGCCGCAGCCGACTTCCAAGACATTGCAGCCCGGCCCGGCATCCAGCCCGGCGATGAGATCATCGCGGCCGAGCAGATAATATTTGCGGGTGAGATCGTAAAAATGGCGCTGGTTGCGGTAGATGCGGTCCATCGCTGCGCCGTGGGTCACGGCATTGGCGGCGCTCATGCGGCAGCGAGCGTGTAGAGATGGACCCCGCCATAGATGGACGAGCGGTCGGCGCGGGTCAAGCGCAGCGAATCCTCCACCGCATAATCCCAGCGCGCCAGCAGTTCGTCCGGCAAGCGGCCGGGCAGCAGGCTCGGCTGCGCGGCGGTGCGGAACAGCACGCGGGCGCCCGGGCGGGCGGTGCGGGTGATCTCGCTCCACAGCGCGGTCAATTGCGCGTCGGTCATCCAGTCCTGCGCGTCGAGCAGCACATAGCGGTCGCAACTGGCGGCGGGCTGGGTGGCCAAGAAATCGACATAGTTGATATGGCGATAATCGACCCGATCCGCGCGCGCGGCGACGGCGGCGTGATGCGCGGCCTGCAGATAGGGCGGCAGTGGCGCGTGGGCGTGCTTGCCATAACCGCGGCCAAAGGCCTGCCAGGCGAAATAATTGTCGGACACGGCAAAATCGCACGACAATTTTTCCAGCCGGGCGCGCAGCACGCTGGCCATGTCGGGCGCATCGCCGAGCAGGGCCTGATATTGCGCCGGCGGGATGCCCAGGCCGAACAGCGACGCCGGATTGCTGGTCAGCCAGCGCACGAATTTCTTGTCGAACAGCGGCGCGAACTCGGTTTCGAAAATTTCGCGCTGCTCTGCCATGGTCTTCGCCGCCAGCATCCGCCGCGTATCGATGCCATAGGCGCGCGCCAGCCACTGCCCGGTGATGATGAAGCTGCCGAGCAGGCCACGCCGGTAGAAGTTCCGGGCAAAGCCGTTGATGCGCTTGCGGCCCAGCGGATCGCGCCCTTCCCAATAATCGCGGCTGACCGCATCGAGATGCGGCGCGACATGCGCCGTGTAGGCGGCGATATTGGCCGGGCTGTCGGCGTCAGCGAAAAAGCGGTGGAAACTCGCCTGGTCGGGCAGATGCTGCGCGGCGGCCAGCTTCAACTTGCCGAGCGCGACATGCGCGGTGTTGAGATCGACCGCGGTGATCCGCGCCGGATCGGCGGTGAGATAAGAGAGGACATTGCAACCGCCGCTGGCGATGGTGACCAGATGCATCCCCGGCCCCAGTTGCAGCGCCGCCAGATCGACCACCGGGTCTTCCCAGATCTGCGCATAGACCAGGCCGCGAAAGGCAAAGGTGAAGGCGCGTTCCAGCACCCCCTGCTTGCTGAACTCCTCATGCCGATGCACGGCCTCGCGCACGGCCATGTGACGGGCTTTGGCAAGCGCAACTTCCATATCCGTGCGTCCCCAGCGGTTTTGACGCCTCTAGGCCGATGCAGTGACATTGTTGTGACAGTCAAGAAAGCGCAGCAATTCTGACATGTTGCTTTGTGTCAGCGCGCGGGCTTCACCAAAGCCGCTTCACCGAAAAGCTGTCGAAGAGCGTTTCGTTGGACACCAGCACCATGTCTTCCGCCAACGCCTGGGCGATCAGCAGGCGATCAAACGGGTCCTTGTGGGCGATGTTCATTTCACCGGCGAGGCGGGCATGGTGGACACTGATCGGCAGTTCGATGAAGCCCTGATCGGCGATGATGGCCTCGAAATCCTGCGCGAGCAGCGCGGCCTCCGGCAGTTTCCCGATCCGGAACTTGGTGGCAACTTCCATGGCGGACGCGGCGCTGACAGCGACATCATTGGCCTCGTCGGCGATGGCTTCGCGCGCGCGGCGGCTGAGTGCGTCGTCCCCGAGCAGCCACCAGATCAGCGCGTGGGTGTCGAGCAGCAACCTCAATCGAGTGCCCAGCCATCCAGTTCATCGGCCGGCAGCGGTTCGTCGAAGCGCGCATCGATGGCGATCTTGCCCTTCAACGCACCGAACTGCCGGCGACCGCGCGGGTTGACGGGCACCAGACGCACCGCCGGCACATTGCCACGGGCAATCACCACCTCCCCGCCGGCCAGCGCGTCGGCGATCAAGCGGGACAGGTTGGTTTTTGCGTCGTGAACCGAGAATTGGGCCATGGCTCGCTCCTTGGCTAACTATGTAGCTAAGGCAGACATTGGACGCAAGAAGAAGGGCCTCCGGCGGGCAGGGCCTGAGGCCCTGCACCCACTTTTGTTTTCGGGTGCGCTGGTTGGCAGCGTGTTTGCTTGCGGGCCAAATGTCGTCGTTCGCGGCCCCGCCGGTGGATGGCCGCTTTGTGCAATACCGGACGTTACGGTCAACCTGTTGAAGTTGGCTCGGGGGCTGCAGGTCCAGCAAAGCCAGCGCGGTTCAGTTTTGACAATAGCAGGCACACAAAAAACCGCCGGCCCATTGGGCCGGCGGTGCAATAGCTGTTCAGAGCGACATGATCAGGCCGCGACGGCGGTCCGCTGGCGACGGCGAGCAGCGCCGACCAGACCGAACCCGACAATCATCATGGCCCACATTTCCGGCTCCGGCACCGCGGTCAAGCTGACCAGGTCAAAAGTACCCTGATCGCCCGCCGAGAAGAGCTCGATGGTGATCGGGCTGCCAGCGTCGGCCAGTGTTGCGATGTAGGTCGCAGTCATCTCCGAAAAGTGCCCAACCGCAGGCGCAACGCCGGTGGCAGTCACCGTATTTGAGCCGACGACCAGTCTCGCGGTTCCCGCATTGGCAAAACCATCGTTGCGAAGGCCCACCCAGGCCTTCAGCGTATAGGTAAAGCCGGCTTGAGCAAGAACGCCGACGGTCTGCGAAATTGTGCCGACGTTTGAATAGGCGACCGTTATGCCATCGGGAATGGAATTGAAGCGAAGGGGAAGAGCGGGCCGAAACAGGCCCGATTGACCGGCGGGGCCGGTCACGGTCCAACCGGGAACGAGATTGTCAGCGGTATACAGGCAGCCCGAACCGCAATCAAGAAACGCACCCGACGGCGGCGTTTCGAACGACGCGTTGGTGACCAACACGCTTACGGCGGCGGCCGGCGCAGCAACGAGGGTCGCGGCAACGGCAAATGCGCTCAACAAGCTCAACTTCATTTCGGCCTCCCTTGATTAAAGTTCTATGCAATCCCCTGTGCAAAATCCGTGCCAAGATGCCGATACGAAACGATTCAATGCGTTGGTATTCCAGCCCATGCGAAAGTGTAAAATCTAACGACAGTTTTGTGTCAATAGGCTTAACATTCTGTTAAGAGGGGCCTTTCGATCACGATACCGACCCGGTCAAGACCCGGCCAGAAACTCCACGCAAACGGGCGCAAAGGGCGGCCATCGTCAATCCATCAGATTGTTGCGGACAGTCAAAACCCAGTGTAACCGCAGCCATTCGCCGACGTCGGTCGAGAACGCACGCGCTTGCGTCTGCTTATGCCAGAGGCCGACGATCGACTGGCCAAATTGGAATGACCGCTTTGGCCCATAGCGGGACGTTCAACGCTGAAACTTGGAACGACCGCCTCCCCGCCTCAAAGCTGACCACCAGAACCGCCCGAAAACGAAAGTGGGTGCAGGGCCTCAGGCCCTGCCCGCCGGAGGCCCTCTTTCTTGAACCTCAATCACGCAACAACTCGTTGATCCCCGTTTTCGACCGCGTCTGCGCGTCCACCGTTTTCACGATCACCGCGCAATAGAGGTTCGGCCCTGGCGTGCCATCGGGCAGTGGCTTGCCGGGCAGGGTGCCGGAGACGACGACGGCGTAGGGCGGGACCTTGCCGATGTGGATTTCGCCGGTGGCGCGGTCGATGATCTTGGTGGAGGCGCCGAGATAGACGCCCATGGAGAGGACAGCGCCTTCGCCGACGATCACGCCTTCGGCGACTTCGGCGCGGGCGCCGATGAAGGCGCCGTCGCCGATGATGACGGGGTTGGCTTGCAGGGGTTCGAGCACGCCGCCGATGCCGGCACCGCCGGAGATGTGGACATTCTCGCCGATCTGGGCGCAGCTACCGACCGTGGCCCAGGTGTCGACCATGGTGTTCTTGCCGACGCGCGCGCCGATGTTGACGAAGCTGGGCATCAGCACGGCGCCGGGCGCAATATAGGCGCCGCGCCGCACGATGGCGCCAGGCACGGCGCGAAAGCCGGCTTCACGGAAGCGGTTGTCGCCCCAGGTGTCGAACTTCAGCGGCACCTTGTCATAGAAATTGGCATCGCCGAAGCCGGGCATCACGACGTTGTCGTTCAGGCGGAAGCTGAGCAGCACGGCCTTTTTCAGCCACTGGTGGGTGATCCAGCCGCTGTTGCCATCGGGCTCGGCCACGCGCAGTTCGCCGCTGTCCAGCAGGGCGAGGGCGCGATCGACGGCGAGGCGCAATTCGCCGCCGGTTTTCCATGTTACATTGGCGCGGTTTTCCCAGCCGGCCTCGATCACGTCGGTCATGGTCATGCGGTCCCCTCCAGTTGCGCCAGGACGCCGGCCAGAAAATCGGCCAGGTCGGCTATGCTATGATCGATATGGTCGCTGCCGCCTGCGGGGCCCTGTTCCGATCCGTTGTTGATCCACACGGTGGTCATGCCGATCGCCTTGGCCGGTGCCAGGTTGCGCGCCATATCCTCCACGAACAGCGACGTGGTGGGATCGATGCCGTGCGCGGCGCACAGATTGGCATAGGCCGGCAGTTGCGGCTTGGGCACATAGCCGAGCGCGTGGATATCGTGCAGCGCGTCGAAGGTGTCGGACAGGCCGAGCCGCGCCAGCACGCGCTGCGCATAGGGCGCGTCGGCATTGGTGAAAACGAACTTGCGCCCCGGCAGGCGGGCGATCAACGCGCCCAATTCCGGGTGCGGATCGAGGACGTCGATATCGACATCATGCACTTCGCCGAGGAACTGGTGCGGATCGACATCGTGCAGCGCCATCAGGCCGGGCAGGGTCATGCCGTGGCTGTGGAACAGGCTTTTCTGGATGCGGTGGGCTTCGGCCGGATCCACATTCAGCAGGCGCTGGATATAGGCGCCCATGCGGGCATCGATCTGCGGAAACAGCGCCGACCCCGCCGGATACAGCGTGTTGTCGAGATCGAAGATCCAGGTGTCGATGTGGGAGAGCGGGGCCATTGTGCTGCGCATAGGCGCATCGCGGTTGGCAGCCAAGAGGGGGCCGTAGTTGGGGGCAGCGGGGGCGGTGGAAGGCAAGGTCGGGTTTGCCAGGCCACCGCCCGCGCTGGCCTGAGGAGGATCAGGCATGCGCATCCTATGCGCCCCGGCAGGTCATGTTGCACTGCGGCGTGCGCACCGCGCTTCAGTGTGTCGCGGCTGGACACTTAAGTTCGCCCGCATGGATGTGGCAGGTGACGGCGTGGCCTGCGCTGATATCATGCGCGCATGACCACGCACCCGCGCTATCCGCTCAGTTTCTCGCCGCTCGATCTGGGCTTCACCCGGCTGAAGAATCGCATCCTGATGGGATCGATGCACACCGGGCTGGAGGATATCGAAGGCGGTTTCGAACGCATGGCCGCCTATTTTTCGGCGCGCGCGCGCGGCGGGGTGGGCATGATCATCACCGGCGGGATCGCGCCCAACCACGAAGGCGGCGGCGGTGCCAAATTGTCGACGCCCGAAGAGGCACAGCAGCACCGCATGGTCACCGATGCCGTGCATGAAGCCGACGCCGATGTGAAGATCGTGCTGCAGATCCTGCATGCCGGGCCGCTGGCCGGCACCCCGGCCTGTGTGGCGCCTTCGGCGGTGCGCAGCCGCATCGGCCGATTCGTGCCGAACGAGCTGGATGCGGACGGTATCGAGAAGCAGCTGGCGGATTTCGCCACCTGCACCGCGCTGGCCAAGGCGGCCGGCTATGACGGGGTGGAGATCATCGGATCGGCCGGTTATCTGCTCTCCACCTTCCTGGTCGAGAAGACCAACACGCGCGACGACGAATGGGGCGGCAGTTTTGAAAACCGCATGCGCTTCCCGGTGGAGGTGATCCGCCGGGCGCGCGCCGCCGTGGGCGATGATTTCATCCTGATCTTCCGCATTCCGGCGATGGACATGCTCGATGGCGGCATGTCGGGCGAGGAGGTGATCCAGTTGGCGAAAGCCGTGGAGGCCGCCGGCGCCACCATCATCAGTACGCACTTCACCTGGCACGAGGCGCAGGTGCCGACCATCGCCACCATGGTGCCACGCGCCGCCTTCGCCGAAGTGACCGGGCGCATCCGGGCGCATGTGACGGTGCCGATGATCACATCCAATCGCATCAACATGCCCGATGTGGTGGAACAGGTGCTGGCCGCCGGCCATGCCGATCTCGTGTCGATGGCGCGGCCGATGCTGGCCGATGCCGATCTGGTCAACAAGGCGTATGAAGGCCGGGAAGACGAGATCAACACCTGCATCGCCTGCAACCAGGCCTGCCTGGATCACACCTTCACCGGCCGGCTGACATCGTGCCTGGTCAACCCGCGCGCCTGCCACGAAACGCTGATCGTCGCGCAGCCGGCGGCCGCCCCGCGCAATCTGGCGGTGGTCGGCGCCGGCCCGGCGGGCCTCGCCTTTGCCACCGAAGCGGCGCAGCGCGGCCATCGCGTGACCTTGTATGACGCCGCGCCCGAGATCGGCGGGCAATTCAACCTGGCCAAGCTGGTGCCGGGCAAGGAGGAGTTTTCCGAAACCTTGCGCTATTTCCGGCGGATGATCGACAAGCACGGCATCACGCTGCGCCTGAACACGCGCGTGGACGCCGATGCGCTGGCGGCGGCCGGGCATGACGAGGTGATCGTCGCTACCGGCATCCGCCCGCGCGTGCCCGATCTGCCCGGCATCGATCATCCCAAGGCGGTCAGCTATATCGATGTCATCCAGGGCCGGCGCGAGGTCGGCCGGCGCGTGGCGATCATGGGGGCGGGCGGCATCGGATTCGATGTGGCGACGCTGATCACCCATGCCGGGCTGTCGGCAGCGATGGATATCCCCACCTTCTGCCGCGAATGGGGGGTGGATTTTGCCGGCCATCCGCGCGGCGGCGTGACGGGCGTTGAACTGCAGATCGAACGCGCCGACCGCGAGGTGGTGATATTGCAGCGCCGCGACGGCGCGCCGGGCAAGACACTGGGCCGCACCACCGGCTGGACCCACCGCCTCAGCCTGCAACGGCGTGGCGTCAAGCTGCTGGGCGGCGTGGATTATCTGAAGATCGACGATGAAGGCCTGCATACGCTGGTCGGTGGCGAGCCGCGGCTGTTTGCGGTCGATACGGTGATCATCTGCGCCGGGCAGGAGCCGGAACGCAGCCTGTATGAAGCGCTGGTGGCGCGCGGCATCCCGGCGCAACTGGTCGGCGGCGCGCACGAAGCCGGCGAACTGGATGCCAAGCGCGCCATCGCCGAAGCGACGGCGCTGGCGTTGGCGGCCTAAGGGGGGCGGCCTGAGGGGGCGGCCTGAGGGAGCGGCGTCAGGTTTTTGTGGCGGCCGGATCGTTGCCGGCCGGGCGCAGTTGCAGGCGGCTGCGCGGATTGGGGGCACCCACGGCGGCGCTGTTGCTGCTGTTGTCTTCGGGGGGTGCGGACGGCTTCAGCGCGTCAAGCTGATCGATGATGGCCCTGATGTGGTTTCGCCGGTCTCTGGTCAGCTTGTAGGTGTAGCCGATGTGGAAATCGCCGATGCTCGGCCATTTTTTGTAACCGGCGTGCTTCAGGATCTGGTCCAGGCCGGGCTCTGACTGGGGGATGGCTGCGTTCGTGGCGCGCGCCCACGCCGCTGTCGCCCGATTGCCGAGCAGTTCCTGCGCCGCCGCAAAGGCGCGCAGGCGCACGAAGCGGTGATTGTGCCAGTTGAGCTGCACGGGCGCGTCCGGATGCAGCGGATCGCTGGGCTTGTCGGGATCGAAACGCCTGGTGAGCACCTCGCCGGCCAGACCGCCCTTTTTCGACAATGCCGCGATGGTGGCCTGATCCATGCCGAGATTGAAGCCGCCTTCGGCGTCGGTCAGGCGAACATGCACGATGCGGTCGCGCACGCCCGGCTGGCTGTACAGGCTGATATCACCCCAGTTGCGCGCGGCTTCGACCACGCGCATGGCCAGCCCGCCGATCTGGGCCAGCGGGGTGCCGCCGGGCGGTGCCTTGTAGAGCAGCACACGGCCGGAATTGCTGCGCGGCATGAAGATGTCGCCGCGCAGCGAGGGAGCGCCGGTGCCACCGCCGGCCATGGCCTCCACCTTTTCCCCGTCATTCTGATCGAACGGGTCCGCAATGATCGTGTCGTCGGGATAAAGGAGATTGATGGCGAAGGTCGGTCGGGTGGGGATGGGCGCGTCGAACAGATGGATGGGAAAGTTGGAGGTGATGCCGCCATCGGCCAGCAATATGCGGGCGAAACAGGGGACGCGCTTTTCGTTCACATCCTGCCAGTGCAGCAGCCACAGCGGCAGCGGCGTGAACAGGCCGGGAAAGGCCAGTGACGCCCGCGCCGCCACAATCACTGGCAGATGGGGCGCATCGGGCAGCAGCATGAGATTCTGATGCAGCTGCGGGTCACCGGTGGCCGCGGCCGCAAGGGCGATTTCCCTGGCTGGGTCTTTGACCGGATAGTGAAGTTCGGTCTTGAAAAAATCATCCGCCACGGCCTTCTTGCCGGCCGGGCCCGCACTGGCCTGTCGGATCGCGTCCATCACCTTGCAGGGAAACAGCGTCTCCCATTGACGCTGATCGATGAACAGGCGGCTCCGTTCGGGCAGGAACGGAAAGTTCACCGATTGCAGCCGGTTGAGATCAGTGGCGACCAGCACGAGATCGATCGCGCGTGGCGCATCGCTCTTGACGTCATTCGGTGATTTTTCGGGATACGCGTGGCCGAGCCAGAGGTGGCCGAAGGTCAATACCTCATTTTCAAGGCCGGAAAGAGCTTGCAGCTGGTCATGCAGCCATTGCGTCAACGGCTGCACCTGGTGCCCGCCTATGGTGGCGTCGGGCAAACCCATGCCGGTGGCAAGCCCAAGCCCATTGTCGATGACCGGCTGCAAATATCGGTTTGTCTGATCCAGCAGGCGCGCGAAGATATCGCCAATGACGGCCTTGCCGTTTCGCCAGGCAAAATAGCTGGTGCTCCCCAACAGCGCCGTCGCAACCGCTGCGGCCTGGGCGGGCTCAGACCATGCCAGCGCCACCGCCCCCAGCCAGGTCAGACCGCTGGTCCCGGCGCCCTGCGCGACCGTTTTCAGGGCCGCCCGCTTCAGATCGCGCCGCGCTTCGCCGTCAACCAGCTGCCAGAGTTGTCGCAGAACGTCTGCGGCGCCGGCCTTCCCGGCCAAGCTGCGCTTGATGATCTTCAGCAGGTCAGCCGTGCCCTTGTCGCCAGCGAACATCGTTTCCAGCCGGGTGCTGGCGCCATGATCAGTAGCTTCTGACAATATGCTGTTCAGATTGCCGAGCGCGGTGAGCGCATGCGTATTCGTTTGTGACTGCCGGCCAAATTCCATCGCGGCTGCCCCCGCCGCGGCGATGGCGCCGGCGGACGTGCCGCCAATGGAGCGCAGGCGATAGGCACTGGCGATCGTGGCGATGGCGGCCGGATAGACGAGGCCACTGGTGACCCCGCCCTTCATCACCAGATCGCATTCCAGCTTGCGCGGGTCGGGATGGAAGGGATCGGGCATGGCACAGGTCTCCGCTCAACTGCGGTTGATGACCCGAGCCGAAGGATGCCAGCCGGACTGCCGGCTGGCCAGCGCAATCAGGCGAAGCGTTGTTGCAATGCCACCATGGCCAGTGCCGCAGCCGCCGCTTCGCCGCCCTTGTTCTTGCGGGTCTTGTCGGCCCGCGCCAGCGCCTGGGCTTCGTTTTCAACGGTGAGGATGCCGTTGCCGATGGCGAGGCCATCCAGCGTCAGCGCCATGATGGCGCGGGCCGATTCGCCGGCGACAATCTCGAAATGATAGGTCTCGCCGCGGATCACGCAGCCGCTGGCGACATAGCCGTCATATTTGCCCGATGCGTCGGCAAAGGCGATGGCGGCGGGGATTTCCAGTGCGCCGGGCACGGTGATCACCTCGTGCGTGGCCCCGGCCGCAGCGAGCGCGGTGGTGATGCCGTCCAGCATCATGTCGGCGATATGGTCGTAGAATCGGGCTTCGACGATCAGGATATGCATGGGCTTAGCTCCGGGACGGAATGGCGCGTTCGCCGACCACTTTCAGGCCATAGCCTTCGATGCCGACGATGTTGCGGTGCTGGTTGGTGAGCAGGATCATGTCGGTGACGCCAAGGTCCACCAATATCTGCGCGCCGATGCCGTAATCCCTGAGCACGATCGATTCGCCCTGGTCCTTGGCGCGCATCTGTTCGGAAATGGCGGTGGGGCTGCCGTCGCGGATGATGACGATGATGCCGGCGCCTTCGCGGCCGATCTCGTCCATGGCGCGGTTCAATTGCCCGGCGCGCTCGCCCTTCTCGGCGAACATGTCGGTGAACATCGATTGGGTGTGCACGCGCACCAGCGTGGGCTTGCCGGGTTCGATGCGGCCCTTCTGCAGCACCATATGCTCGGAATATTCGGCGGTGTTGGCATAGGTCTTGGCGATCCAGTCGCCGCCGTGCCAGCTTTCCAGCCTAGTTTCGGCGACGCATTTCACCAGCCGGTCGTGGGCGTGGCGATAGGCGATCAGATCGCGGATGGTGCCGATCTTCAGGCCATGGCGGCGCGCGAACGGAATCAGATCGGGCAGGCGCGCCATGCTGCCATCGTCGTTCATGATCTCGCAGATCACGCCGCTTGGGTTCAGCCCGGCCAGGCGGGAGATATCGACGCTGGCTTCAGTATGGCCGGCGCGCACCAGCACGCCGCCATCGCGGGCGACCAGCGGAAACACATGGCCCGGGGTGACGATATGCTCGGCGCCCTTGCCGGCATCGATGGCCACCGCGATGGTGCGGGCGCGGTCGGCGGCCGAAATGCCGGTGGTCACGCCTTCCTTCGCCTCGATCGAAACCGTGAAGGCGGTGCTGTGGCGGGTGCCATTGTGCTGCGCCATCAGCGGCAGGCCCAGCGCCTTCACCCGTTCCGATGCGAGGGCCAGGCAGATCAGGCCGCGGCCGAATTTGGCCATGAAATTGATCGCATCCGGCGTCGCCATCTGGCCGGGGATGATCAGATCGCCTTCATTTTCGCGGTCTTCATCATCGACCAGGATATACATGCGGCCGTTGCGCGCTTCGTTGATGATGTCGGCGATCGGGGCCAGCACCGGGCCGGCCTCACGCTCGGTCAGCCAGGATTCCAGCTTGCGCAGCGTGTCGGTGGTCGGGTTCCAGTCGGCTTCGTCGAGCGCGCGCAGGCTGTTGGCGTGCAGGCCGGCGGCGCGGGCCATGCCGGCCTTGGACTCCTCGCCGGTTGCCACCAGGTCCCGCAACCGGGCAATCAGGGACTCGCTCATCTTCGCGCCTCACATCATAATGTGATGCGGGGTGTGCGCCCGTCACATTACAGTGTCAAGTCCGCAGCTGATTCATCCGGAACAGATAGCGGGCGAGCACGTCGATCTCGATATTGATCTCGTCATCCACTGCGGCGGTGCCGAACGTCGTCCATTCGGCGGTGTGCGGGATGATGTTGATGGTGAACCAATGGCCGAGATCGTCATCCGCCACGTCGTTCACCGTCAGCGAGACGCCGTTCAGGCAGACGCTGCCCTTGGGCGCGATATAGGGCGCGACGCTGGCCGGCATCTGGAAGGTGAAGCGCTTGGAATCGCCCTCGGCCGCGATGTCGGTGATGCGGCCGACCGCATCGACATGCCCGGTGACGATATGGCCGCCCAGTTCGTCGCCCACCTTCAGCGCGCGTTCCAGATTGAGGCGGGCACCGGCCTGCCACATGCCCTTGGCGGTGCAGCGCTGGGTTTCGGCGGAAACATCGAAGCTGAGGCTGTCGGCCGTTTTGCTGACCACGGTCAGGCACACACCGCTGTTGGCCACGGACGCGCCGATGGCGATGCTGCTTGTGTCATATCCGGTGCTGACGGTGACACGCAGGTCGCCGCGCGCCTCCACGGATGTGATGGTGCCGATGTCGGTGATGATGCCGGTGAACATGGGCGGTCCCTAACGGATGCGGGTGAAGCGTTCAATGCGGTCTGGCCCCAGCGCGATGACCGGCGCGGCGGCCCAGCGGCCGTGCGCATCGGCCAGATCGTCGAGGCCGATGTCGCCCAGCGTGCGGCCATGGCCGATGATGATCGGCGCGCGGTGCAACACAAGCGAATCGACCAGGTCCACAGCCAGCAGGCTGGCCGCCAGCCCCATGCCGCCTTCCACCAGCACATGCAGCGCCGGATCGGCGGCAAGCGCGGCGAGATCGGCAAAATGCCTCACATGCGTTGGCAGGCCTTCACCCCGCCCGACAACCCCGATGCGCGGGCGGCGCGCTTCCAGGCCGGGCAGGCGCACATCCAGCGACGGCGCATCGGCATCCCAGGTGCCGCGCCCCACCAGGATCAGATCGCTGCGTGCGCGCAGCAGATGCGCGGCGGCGCGGGCGCGGGCGCCGGTGATCCAGCGGCTGCGGCCGTCGTGCAGGGCGATGGCGCCATCCAGGCTGACGGCAAGCTTCAGCGTGATGTGCGGGCGGCCCAGCGCCAGCCGCGTGAGGAATCCGGCCAGCCCGGCCTCTGCCTCGGCGGCGCGCACGCCGCTGGTCACGGCGATGCCGGCGGCGCGCAGGCGTTCGATGCCCTGGCCATTGGTGCGCGGATCCGGATCGGGCGCGGCGACCACGACACGGGCGATGCCGGCGGCGATCAGGCTATCGGCACAGGCGGCCCCGCGCGCGCTGCGGTGCGCGCAGGGTTCCAGCGTGACATAGGCGGTGCTGCCGCGCGCTGCATCCCCGGCTTGGGCAAGCGCTTCGGCCTCGGCATGCGGGCGGCCGCCGTTCCTTGTGTGGCCGCGGCCGGCCACCCGGCCCGCTTGCACGATGACGCAGCCGACCGACGGGTTGGGCGTTGTTGTTCCGACGCCGCGGCTGGCCAGCGCCAACGCCGCGCCCATCCAGCGCCAATCGTCCGGCGCGTCGCTCACTCGATGGGTGGTTCGGACGCCTGGCCGGGCACCCGCACGATGGCCTGGGTCGCCGGCTGCGCCGCCACATAGGGGATGTCCTTGGCGGCGCCGCCACCTTCGACATAGGCATCATATTGCGCCTGCGCGTCGATCTTCGCCTGGCCCTGCAAGGTGGCGATGAAGGCGCGGGCTTCGGCCAACTTGGCCTCGCGCGCCGCCTTGGTGGCCTTGGTGTCGGCGATGGCCTGCTCGCGGCTGCGATCCGCCTTCCAGCTTTGCGCATAGATGATGATCGGGTCGGGCTTGGAATATCCCCAGCGCGATTCGATCAGGAACAGGGTCATGATTGCTGCGGTGGCCAGCACGGCGCCGCCGCCGATCCAGTATCGGGTGCGGCGCGCCTGCGCATCGGGCGGATCGAGAAAAGCCATGCACCGACCATAAGGGTGCCGCGCCGGCTTTGCCAGAGGTGCGGCAATGCGGGGCTGGCTTCAACGCCCTCCCCTTGAGGGGAGGGCGTTGTTTGACTCAGCCCGCCAATCGCGCCAGCGCCGCATCCCTGCCGATCAGCGGCAGCAGCGCGGCCATTTCCGGGCCGTGCGGCTGGCCGGTGAAGGCGAGGCGCAGCGGCAGGAACAGCGCCTTGCCCTTGCGGCCGGTGCTGGCCTTCAGCGCGTCGATCAGGCGCGCCCAGATATCATCGCCCCAATCCAGTTCGGTCAGTGTGGCGAGCGCCGCAGCGATATAATCCGGCTCCTCGATCACCGGCGTGATCGGCCCGGTGATCACCTGGTGCCACAGTGCGGCTTCCGCGATCCGCAAGAGGTTGCCGCGCACCGCCAGCCAACCGGCTTCGTTCATGCCGGCGGGCAGGCGCGGTGCGACCAGCACAAAATCCATCAATTGCAGGCAGCGTGGCGACAGCGCGGTCAGATCGGCGGGATCGAAGCGGGCAGGCGCACGGCCGAAGTGGCTGAGCGCGAAGCCGGGCAGCAGATCGGCCAAATGCGCCACCGGCTCGATCGGCTGCGAGGTGCCGAGGCGGGCGAGCAGCGCGGCGATGGCCACCGATTCGATGCCCTGTTCGCGCCACTGGTCCACGCCTTCGGAACCGAGGCGCTTGGACAGCGCGGCATCCTTGCCGGTGAACAGCGCCATGTGCGCCAGACGCGGCGGGGGAGCATCCAGCGCCGCGAACATCTGCAACTGCACGGCCGAATTGGTGACATGATCCTCGCCGCGCGCGATGTCGGTGATGCCCAGATCGATATCGTCCACCACTGATGGCAGCATGTAAAGCCAAGTGCCATCGGCGCGGCGCACGACCGGATCGGACAGGCTGGCGGCGTCGAAATGGCAGGGCCCGCGCACGCCATCGTCCCAATGGATCGGGCTGTCATCCAGCTTGAAGCGCCAATGAGGCTGGCGGCCCTGCGCCGCCAGATCGGCGTGGTCGGCATCGCTGAGCGCCAGCGCGGCGCGATCATAGATTGGTGGCAGGCCGCGCGACAGCGCAACGCGGCGCTTCAGTTCCAGCTCTTCGGGGGTTTCATAGCAGCGATAGGCGCGGCCGGCGCTGGCCAGCCGCGCCAGCGCCGCACCATAAAGCGCGAAGCGGTCGGACTGTTTGACCTCGATGTCGGGCACCAGGCCGAGCCAGGCGAGATCGGCGCGGATGGAGACCGCGGATTCATCGGTGGAGCGCGCCAGATCGGTATCATCGAGGCGCAGCACGAAACGGCCAGCATTGGCGCGCGCCAGCAGCCAGTTGACCAGCGCGGTGCGGATGTTGCCGGCATGGAGCCGGCCGGTGGGCGACGGGGCGAAGCGGGTGATGATCATGGCGTGTGGGCTTAGCCGGTTGGCTGCGAAAAATCACGAACACAAAAATCATGGGCCGATTGCCGCCAGACAGGCGCGGCAGGTGCTGATATCCGGGCGGCATGATCCACGCGCTCATCCTGTTGGCGGTCGAAGCCGCCGTCGCCATCACGCCTGCCACCATCCCCTGGGAACCAACCGCGCCCGACGGCACGCGCTTTGCGCTGCTGGAAGGCCAGCGCGAGGCGGCGGGGCAGCAATTTTCCTATGCCTTCGCCCTGCCCGGCGGCGTGTGGGACAAGCCGCACAGCCACAGCACCACGGCGCGCATCTTCGTGTTGAAGGGCGCGCTCAAACTTGGCTGGGGGGCGGCGATGGACAAGGCCAAGGCGCAGCGCTTCCCGGCCGGCAGCTTTGTGGTGGTGCCGGCCGGCGCGGTGCATTTCGATGGCGCCGATGAAGAGACGATCATCCTGGGCGTTGCCAGCGGGGTGTGGGCGACGCGCTATGTCGACGGTGGGGCGGGGTCGGCGGGGACGCCGCCGCAGTAATTGCCGCTGGTTCGGAGGGCGTCACCCCTCCGTCTCGCTGCGCTCGCTACCTCCCCTTGAAGGGGAGGATCTTGGTTCCTCCCCTTCAAGGGGAGGTGGCAGCCGTAAGCTGACGGAGGGGTGCCGGGCGCAGCGAGGCTGAGCCCAAGCCTCGCTATTTCACCGGCACATGCCGGGCGACCAGCCGTTCCTTGACCTGCGCGCCGTAAATCACGCCGTTGCGGTCCACCGTGATGCCTTCGGCATTGCTGGTGGCGCCCTTGTCGGGTTCGGGTTCGGGATCGGGGATGAACGCGATGACCTTGCCGTCCTTCACGCTGCCGACGCGGATGCCGCGCTGCCAGCCGGGGTTGTAGCCATAGCCGACCGGACGGCGGCTTTCGCTGTCGGCGCTATACAAGATGTCGTTCCTGTCGATGAAGATGCCCGACGGCCGGCCGAATTGCGTCCAACTGTTCAGCAACTTGCCGGCCTGCGTGTAGACCTGCACGCGGTTGTTCCAACGATCGCCGACATAGAGCAGGCCCTTGCTGTCCATGGCGAGCGCATGCGGCACTTCCAGATCGCCCTGGGCCTTGCCGGGTTGGCCCCATTGCATCAGGAACTTGCCCTTGGCGTTGTACTTCAGGATGCGCGCAACACCGCGATCGGCCTCGTGGCCATCGCCAACGAAGATGTCACCATTCTTCGCCACGAGCACCGCGTTGGGTTCGGTGAATTCGTCGGTGCCCTTGCCCTGCACACCCGGCTTGCCCAGCGTGAGCAGCAATTTGCCATCAGGCGAGAATTTCATCACCGTCGCGCCCTTGCCGGGCATGGCGCGGGCGTCGGTCAGCCAGATATTGTCCTTGGCGTCGATGTAAAATCCGTGCGGAAACACGGTGAGGCCGCCGCCGAAGGCCTTGATGAAATTGCCCTGCGCGTCGAATTCCATGATCGGGTCGATCGTGCTGGTGGCGCAGCTGTTGGCACCGCAGCGTTCGGCGATCCAGATATGGCCCTTGCTGTCGACGCCCACGGCGCTGGTCGATCCCATCACGCGGCCGGGTGGCAGCTTGAAGAAATTCAGGTCCGTCTTGTACGTGTTGGGCTGCTTGTTGGTCTCGCCCGTCAGCGGCGCCGGTTTGGGCAGGGTCTCGACCGTCCACACCGGGCGCGGCGGGCCGGCAGGGGGCGCAGCTTGTTGCGCCATCGCGGACGTGCCGGCCAGCAATGCTGCGGCAACGAACAGGCTCTTCATCCGATCCCCCTTTTGGCTCCCGGCAGTTCAACTGCCGCTGTTGGCCGGTTTTTCTGCGGTGATGCCGATGGTGGCCAGCACTTCCGAACGGCGATCGAGCGGCTGGCCGCCGGCCGGGAAGCCATTGTTCTTCAACAGGAAGGCCAGCACATCGGCATATTCTTCGCGCGTCAGCGATTGCGGATCATTCTGCGGCATGGTGGTGCGCACCCGATCGAACAGGTCGCCCAGGGTCATCGTGTCCCAATGGCTGACGAATTCGCCGCCCACCAGCGCCGGTGCTTCGCCGGTGCCGTTCAATGCCGCGCCGTGGCAGGCGCCGCAGCGCTGCGCATAAACCGCAGCGCCACGGGTCGCCTGATCGGGCGTGAACACGCCTTGCCACACCGATTTGCCGGCTTCCTGGGCCAGCGCCCCCCCTGCACTTGCAACGCCAGCCAGAATCACGGCCAGACCGACGGGAAGGGCAAACACGACACGCATCACGTCACTCCGTTATCGCTTGTTCGGCAGGGCATAGGCGATGAATTCGCCCGATGCGTTGCCGCCGCTGGTCGGCACGATGATATACTGCTTTCCACCGACCATGTAGGTCATCGGCGAACCCGATTGGGTGGACGGCATGTATACCGCGCCGACTTCCGCGCCGGTCTGCTTGTCATAGGCGCGCAGCATGGCGCCGCGCGGCCGGTCCGGCGTGGTGGTGAACTGGTTTTCGCCGGCGATCACCACCGATTTCGTCACCAGCGTGCCGATCTGATAGGTGGATTGACCGGTGCGCGGGATGCCGCCCAGCGCCTTGATGGCCGGGTGGTTGCGCACGAAATCCGGGGTTTCGCCGTGGGCGACCTGCCATTTGATCGTGCCGCTGTTCACATCGATCGCGCTGATCGTGCCGTAGGGCGGCTTGACCAGCGGCAGGCCATCGACGGCGAGGCGCGGCGGGCCGCCACCACCGCCGCCACCGGCGGCCGGAGCCGGGCTGTCGGCACCAGCGCCTTCGCCGGGGCCCTTGATCATCACCACCGGCTGACCGGCGACGCCGACGACCAGCGGAATATCCGACAGGCCGGCGGGCGGCGGCAGCAGGCCGGTGGAGGAGATGCAGGCGCCGCAGGCATAGACATAGGCGATGCCGGATTCCGGATCGAAGCTGCCGCCGGGCCAATTGGTGCCGCCCTGCGCCCAGTTGTTGATCACGCCGAACTTCTGCGGCGTGGAGACGATCGGCGGCGTGTAGACGGGGCCCAGCACATATTGGCCGGTCAGCGCCACGGCCTTGGCCTTCAGATCCGGCGTGAAATCGATCAGATCCTTGTCTTCGACGCCGTTGCGGGCATAGACTGGCGGCTTCGACGGGATCGGCTGGGTCGGGCTGTACCATTCGCCGGGCACATTGCCCTTGGCGACCTTGGTTTCCTTGATCGGCCACACCGGCTGCCCGGTGGCGCGATCAAAGACATAGAAGAAGCCCTGCTTGGACGGCAGGCCGACGACCTTGCGCGGCTTGCCATCGACGGTCACGTCCATCAGCAACGGCGCCGAGCTGTTGTCCAGATCCCAGATTTCGTGGTGGATCAACTGGAAATGCCAGCGGCGCTCACCGGTTTTCAGATCGACCGCAACCAGGCTGTTGCCGAACAGATTGGGGCCGGGGCGCTTGCCACCGAAGAAATCCGAGGTCGGCGATTCGACGGCGAGATAGGCGAGGCCCAGGTCCTCATCCACCGACACCTGCGTCCACACGCCGGTGTTGCCGTTGATCTCGGCCGAATTGTTCAGCCAGGTCTCATAGCCGAATTCGCCCTTTTTCGGCACGGTGTGGAACGTCCACAGGCGCTTGCCGGTGCGCACGTCGAAGGCGCGGGCATAGCCCTTGGTGTTGTTGCTGGTTTTCGGCGTGAAGCCTTCGCGGAAGGCGGCGCCGATGATGATGGTGTTGCCCGACACCGCCGGCGCCGAGTGCACGCCGACTTCGCCGGTGTCGAGATCGCCCAGGTCCTGATCGAAATCGGTCTTCAGATCGACGACACCATTGGTGCCGAAATCCGGATCGGGGCGGCCGGTGTCGGCATCCAGGCTGACCAGGCGATAACCGATGGTAACATACAGGATGCGGCGCTTGGTGCCGTCGGTCCAATAGGACAGGCCGCGCCCCGAGAGGGCGCGCGGGCTTTCGGCCGAACGCTTGCCTTCATGCAGCGCATACTGCCAGAGCAGTTCACCCGTGGCGCCATTCAGCGCCACCACGGCGCGGCGGGTGCCGCCGGTGGTATAGATCACGCCATCCACCGCCAGCGGGGTCGATTCCAGCTTATATTCCGGGCGCGAGCCCAGGATGTCGGTCTTGAAGCGCCAGGCGATTTCCAGGTCCTTGAAATTGCCGGCATTGATCTGATCGAGCGCCGAATAGCGGCTGCCCTTCAGATCGGCGTTGTAGGTGGTCCAGTTGGCGACACCGGCCGTGGTGCGGGCCGCGATGGTGCCTTCCTTGGCCGGGGTCTGCGCCAATGCGCCGGGCGCGGCATTCAGCAGCAGCGCGGCGGCGATGGAAAGCGGCAGAATAGGGGTGATCTTCATCGGTCAGGTCTTTCGGTTGAGAACGGGCAAGGGGCGGGCGCGGCTCAGGCCAGCGCCGCCGCCTTTTCCACGCCGATCTTCAGGCTGGCCTTCTGCGCGTCGGTCAACTGCGGATAGGGGGTGCGCGCGTACATCATCGGGCCGCCCATGCGCAGCGACAGCACATATTTCATCGACGCATAGGTGTTGGCGCCCATGTTGTGATCGCGGATCACCGTCTGCGCGGCGCGCAGTTTTTCAAGTTCGGCCTTCCAGTCGCCCTTGGCGCGATAGGCCTTGAAGATGTTGGCGCACTTGTCGCTGAACTGGTTGCCGTCGGCCAGGATGGCCCCCATGCCAGCCGAAACCGCCGGGATCAGGTTGTTGGACGTGCCGCAGCGCATGTTGAGTTCCGGGAAACCGGCCAGGAACTGCGCAAAGCCTTCGGCACTGCCCGATGAATCCTTGATGCCGGCAAGATGCGGATATTTCATCAGATTCTTCAACAGATCGAGGGTGATGTTCACCTCCGACGTGCCGGGGATATGATAGAGATTGATCGGGATCGACACGGCTTCGAACAGGCGGGTGTAATAATCGGTCAGGCCTTCGATCGGCGGCTGATTGAAGTAGAAGGGCGGAATGACCAGCAGGCCATCGGCGCCGACGCTCTGCGCATGCTTGGCCAGATCGATCGTCTCGACGATATTGGACGTGCCCGGGCCGACCATGATGTTCATGTTGCCCTTGTGCTTCATCGCCGTCTCGGTGATCAGCTTGCGCTCCGCCACCGAGAAGCTCGGGAATTCGCCGGAGGTGCCGAGCACCACGACGCCATCGGCGCCGCATTTCTGGTGCCATTCCATCACGGCCTTCATGGCGCCGGGATCGAACATGCCCTTGGCATCGCACGGCGTGACGGTGGCCACCCAGTAAGCGACCTTTTCCTTGGAGCCGAGGCGACGCGGGCCACCCATCTGGGCGGCAGCCGGCCCGGCGGCCAGAGCGAGTGATGCGGCGGCAGCAGCAGCGCCAGCCATGGTTTCGCGACGGTTCAGTTCCATGATCGTTCCTCCCCAAGAACGGCCGCCACCTGTGTGGCTGGTCGGCCAGTTGATTGCCATCATTGCGCCGGACGGGCCATGCGGCAAGATGCTTGTGCCGCCGCCGGCCTGACCAGCGCCCGATTCTTCAGAAATTCACACGCACGCCGGCGCGATAGGCCCGGCCGATCGCATCATAGATGATGCCGTTGATCGGGGTGAAGTAAAAGGCGCTCTGCCCCTGTGCCTGGCTGGCCGCGACGTTGGGCGGTGCCTTGTTGAGCAGGTTGTCGACGGTGGCGAACAACTGGACATGCTTGTTCATCTGCCAGCTGCCGCGCAGATCGACATAGGCGATCGCCGGGACCTTGTTGTCGTCCACATCCCTGGGCCCCCAGGCGCTGTTCAGCTTCGCCGCGCCGATGAAGCGGGTCTGCGCGGTCAGGCTGATGTCATCCTTGTTCCAGGTGGTCGATGCGGTGAAGCGCGCGCGTGGGAAGCCGGTGCCGCCCAGATTGTCCGGACCGATGGCGCCCGCCAGTTTGAAGGTGGTGCCCAACTGCTGCTGTTCAAGCTGGAGGATATAGCTGCCGAGCACGCGGAAATTGAGGTTTCCACCCAGGGCCGGCACCGTCCAGTCGAGCTGATAATCGATGCCCGATGTGGTCAGCCTGGCAATGTTGTTGGGAATGACGTTGATCTGCGACAGCAGCGGCTGGCCATTTGCCCCGGTTGCACCGGCAAACACGAGCTGGCTGCAGAAGGCGGCTTCGCCGGCGTTGCAGCGTTGCAGCGTATCATTGGCACCCACCGTCACGATCGCATCGGTCAGGGCGATGCGATAATAATCGATCGACAGGCTGAACCGGTCGATGAACGACGGCTGCAACACCACACCGGCCGAGAAGGTGCGGGCCTTTTCCGGCTGCAGATTGGCATTGCCGCTGGCGAAGCTGAAAATCGCCACGGTCACGTTGTTGCGCGGGTCCACCGCCGACGACAGGGTGGACAGGCCGGTCGAGAACAGTTCGTTCAAATTGGGGGCCCGGATATCGCGTGACAACGTGGCGCGCACGCGCACGCCATCGACCACATCCGACAGCATGCCCGCCTTCCAGGTGATGACGCTGCCGCTGGTGGAATAATCGGTGTAGCGGATTGCACCCGACACGTTCAGCGACTGGACGCCATTGTCCTTCAACAGCGGCACATCGACTTCGACAAAGCCTTCCTTGACGTTGTAACCGCCGACAAAGCTGGGGAAATTGGCCACCGAATAGATGCGGGCCTGAGCGCCCGGATCGTTGGTGATCGTGCCGCTTTCGGTGCGATATTCACCGCCGAACGCCACGGCGACGTCGCCCGCCGACAGTCCGGGCAGGGTGCCCTGGATGGTCGCGGCGGTCACCGTCTGGCGCAGTTTCTGGCGCTGGAAATTCTGCCCCGGCGCGACGTTGATATAGCGGATGGCCGCCTGGCTGGCGACGCCGGTGCCCAGGATGTTCAAGGGCGCGCAGGCCGGATCATCATTGGCTGTGGTGGCATCGGCATTGACGCGGCAGACGATCTGGCCGGCGGTGTTGCGCACGGCATCGACGGCGCGGTTGAAATTGCCGATGATGGCGTTTGATTCGGTTTTCTGGAACACGGTCACGTCGCCGCGCTGGTAATAGGCGTTGTAGCTCCAGCCGCCGCCGAGATCGCCTTCGGCGCTGAACACGCCGCGCAGCAGCGAACGATCGGTGGTCGCCACCGGAATGCCGACGGCGTTGGTGGCGAAATTATCGTAACTCAGCGTGTCGCCGGTGACGTTGTTGAGGTTCATCGTGCCGACCTGGATGGCGGTCAGCCCGGCCGCTGTCATCTGCGCACGCAACCCATCGGAAACGAACGGGTTTTCGGCGCGGATGAACGGCGCCTGCGCGCCGACGCGGATGAACGGCACCGAATTGTTGCGGCTGAAGGTGGCGCCGTAATTGCCCTGCAACGACAGTTTCAGCCAGTCTGCAACCTCGTAGGACACAAGGCTGAACACGGAACCGGTGCGATAATTGATCGCCAGATTGTTCAGCGCGCCCTGCAATGTGTCGGCGTTGGCGGCGATCTGCCCCGAAACCAGCGTGCCGCCAAACGGCGACAACGCGCCGTTGGCCCCGAATTGCTGGTTCTGCAGCGGGCTTGCGGTGGTGGATTGGCCTGCCGGGCAGCCGCCCGTCGCGGTCAGGGCCGCACGGCAGCCGGCCGTGATCAGGCCCCCCGTCGTCCCGTTCGACAGGTTGACATTGTTGGCATGGATCAGCCGGGGCTCGCTGTTGGTGGCGGTGAAGGCCGGATTGTTGACCAGTTGGCGATAATTGTTCCAGCCGCGCTGATTGGCGAAGATGTTGCTGGGCGCGTTGAAGAAGTTGCCGGCCACGATCAATCGGCCGCGACCATCGTTGAAACCGGTGCCGAACGCGGCTTGCGCGCGATAGTTGAAACGATCGAAGGCATAGGAATCGCCGGCTTCGATGCTGGCCTTCAGGCCATCGAATTTCTTGTTGAGCACCAGGTTGACCACGCCCGACACGGCATCCGAACCCCAGGCGGCCGAAGCGCCTGCGGTCACCACATCGATGCGCTGCACCAGCGCGGTGGGCATGGTGCCGATATCGACCTGGCCAGTGACGTTGGATTGCACGACACGCTGGCCATCGAACAGCACCAGCGTGCGGGTCACGCCCAGGTTGCGCAGGTTCACCGTATCAAGGCCGGTGATGCCGGCGACGATGTTGCCGGCGCCCGACGTGTTGTTGGGCGACGCCGACGATCCGACCGCCGGCAGTTCGCGGATGGCATCGCCGATGGTCGGCTTGGCATCGCGCAGGATCAATTCCTCGCTGACCACGGTGACCGGCGTCGGCGCGGTATAGCCCGATGCGGTGATGCGCGATCCGGTGACCACGATTGTCTCGTTACCGGTGTCTTCCGGTGCGGCGGCGGCGGCTGGTGCTGCCGGTGCCGCGGCTTGCTGCGCGGCCGCCATGGCCGGCCAGGCCAATGCCGTGATGAGTGCCAGACGTGAAACGGCGATTGCAGCCATGATCCGTTACCCCCAAGTTACGGCCAGGTGCGATGGGGCAGATTGGTTCCGCCACCGACGGGCCGGTGCTGTTGATTGAAACCACATCTGTGGCGGCCTGCTGGCGTGCCGTCTCACCGACTCGCATTTGGTATCATCTGTGCGGCATGGCCACAAGTGTTCGCTGACCGAACGATGCGCTGCGATTGGGCCGCACGATTTGCTTTCCGCTCAAGGGCTTGGGCAGGTCAGCAGCCACTCGCCCGCTTCGCGCCGCCAGCGCAGGCTGGCGCAGCGGCCCAGCACGTCATCGCCCAGTTTCAGCACTGGCCAACCCCGCTGCCGGCCGCGCCGGCCGATCACGGTGAGGGTGGCGCGATCGGTGCCGGCATCGGGCGGCAGATCGGCGCCGCCGGCCCAATCGAACAGGCGCACGTCGACGCTCGTCACCGCCAGGCCGGCCATCACCACCGGCCTTTCGAACAACAGCCGGCGCACCGGGCGCGCGACGCCAAAGCCGATCACCACCCGCCGCACCGGGCCGTCCAGATGCCCGCCGCCGGCCTGCGCCAGCCGGCTGGCTGCCGCCACGCTGGCCACGCTGGCCACACCGGCAGGGCGCAGATTGTGCAGCTCCACCTCGATGCGTCCGGCGCCATCGCCAAGCCTCCAGTCAAAGCCCAGCGCGCCACTGTTGCCGCCGATCCGCGCCGGCACGGTCACCTGGCGATCCTGCGCGCCGGGTGCGCGCCGGCTGATCTGCACGTCGCCGTACGGCAGCAGCGGCAGGCCGATCACGCCGTCGCTGCCCGCCGCCTGGCCATCGGGCACCGCCGCCGCCGCCAGCACGCGCGCCGGCAGGGCCTGCCCGGCAATCACCAGCGTTTCGCGGCTGAACGGCACCGCCAGCGGCACCTGGCCCACCGACACCTGGAACAGTCCGCGCCGCACCGGCTTGCCATCGGGTCGGGCCTCCCCCGCCAGGCCGAGCCGGCGATGCGCATCGGGGCCGATCAGCACGACCGGATCAGCGCCGAAATCCACGGTGAGCAGCACATCGCGCCCGGCGATCTGCGCGGCGATCACCGGGCGGTCGGCGGGCAGATCGAGGGCGGGCAGCGGTGGCGGCAGTGGCGGCAGTAGCGGTGGCCCCTTTGCCAACGCCAGAGTCGGTGCCGCGGCCAGGATGAGGGCGCTAAGCCGTGCGAAACGCATTGCTGATCGGATAGCGCCGGTCGCGGCCGAAGTTGCGGCCGCCGATCTTCACGCCCGGCGGGGCCTGGCGGCGCTTGTATTCGGCGATGTAGAGCAGGCGTTCGATGCGGGCGACCGTGGCCGCATCCAGCCCCTGCGCCACCAGATCGGCCGCCGATTGTTCCTGCTCCACCAGCCCGTGCAGGATGGCATCGAGCAGCGGATAGGGCGGCAGGCTGTCCTCATCCTTCTGGTCGGGGCGCAGCTCGGCCGATGGCGGCTTGCTGATCACCCGTGCCGGCATCACCGGGCCTGACGGGCCAATGCCCAGCCGGGGCGCATGGGCATTGCGCCATTCCGACACGCGAAACACAGTCATCTTGTACAGATCTTTCAGCACCGAATAGCCGCCGGCCATGTCGCCATAGATGGTGGCATAGCCGACGCTCATCTCGCTCTTGTTGCCGGTGGTCAGCAGCATGTGGCCAAATTTGTTCGACAGCGCCATCAGCGTGACGGCGCGGATGCGCGATTGGATATTCTCCTCGGTCAGATCGGGCGTGCGGCCGGCGAACAGCGGGGCCAGCATCGTATCATAGGCCTGCATCGCCGGTTCGATGCGCACGGTATCCAGCCGGCAGCCGAGCAGGCGCGCACATTCCGCGGCATCGTCCAGGCTCTCCTGGCTGGTGTAGGGGCTGGGCAGCATGACGCACCACACCCGGTCTGCGCCCAGCGCATCGACGGCGACCGCCGCCGACAGCGCTGAATCAATGCCGCCCGACAGGCCGAGCACCACGCCGGGAAAGCGGTTGCGGTTCACATAATCGCGCAGCCCCACCAGCATGGCATGATAGATGTCGGCCGGGTCTTCGTCAGGCGGGCTGAGCGGCCCGGGCGCGCACGCCCAGCCGGCCGGGCCGCGCTGCCAGTGGGTAAGGCGCACCTCTTCATCCCAATCGGGCAGGCGCTGCGCCAGTGTGCGGTTCGCGTTCAGCACGAACGACGCGCCATCGAACACCAGCTCATCCTGCCCGCCAACGCGGTTCAGATAGGCCAGCGGCAAGCCGGTTTCCGTCACCCGCGCCACGCTGACGGACAGGCGCTGGTCGCCCTTGCCCACTTCATAGGGGCTGCCGTTGGGCACGATCAGCAGTTCGGCGCCGGTTTCGCCCAGGCATTCGCACACATCGGGCAACCAGATGTCTTCGCAGATCGGCACGCCGATGCGCACGCCGCGCACCACCAGCGGGCCGGGCAGCGGCCCGCTGTCGAACAAGCGCTTTTCATCGAACGTGCCATAATTGGGCAGGTCATGTTTGCGGGTGATGCCGGCAATGCGCCCGCCATCCAGCAGCAGCATGGCGTTGAACAGCTTGCCATCTTCCGCCCAGGGCGTGCCGACCAGCAGCGCCGGGCCCTGCGTGGCCGTGGCCGCCGCCAGCCGCTCCACCTGGTGCCTGGCCGCCGCGACCAACGCCGGTTTCAGCACCAGATCCTCGGGCGGATAGCCGACGATGCTGAGTTCGGGTGTCACCAGCAGATCGGCGCCGGCGGCGTGCTCGCGTGCCTGCAATATGGCATCGGCATTGCCGGCCACATCGCCGACGCTGGCGTTCAACTGGGCAAGGGCGATGATCAGCCGGTCGGTCATTGCAGCAGCGTTACAAGGCTTTGCCGTGTCAGGCCAGCCGGGTGCGACCCGTCAGCGCCATGGCAGTTTCCAGCTCGGCCCGGATCAAGGCCAGCATGTGCGCCACCCCGGCCTGGCCGCGCGCGCCCAGCGCCCACACCCACGGCCGGCCGACCAGCACGGCGCTGGCGCCTGAACTGACATAGCGCAGCACATCAAGGCCGGACCGCACGCCGCCATCGGCGAGCACCGGCACGCAGCCGCCCAGCCTGTCCAGGATCGCCGGCAGCGCCCGCACGGCCGACATCGCGCCGTCCAGTTGCCGGCCGCCATGGTTGGACACGACAATGGCATCGGCGCCGTTCTGCACCGCCAGCGCAGCATCGTCCGGGTGCAAGATGCCCTTCACGATCAACGGCCCCGGCCACAGCGAGCGCACCCAGGCCAGCCGATCCCAATCGGCGCTGGCATCGAAATTGCGCGCCAGCCAGCCGAGATAATCGCTGAGCGGCGCCTTGGCCCCCACAAGCTGCGCAAGATTGCCCATCGCCACCGGACCCCCCAGCAGGCCGACATCCATCGCCCAGCGCGGCCGCGCCGCCACCTGCGCGGCGCGGTGCAGCCAGCCGGCAACGCCCGGCGCGCCCGACAGGCTGGACCGCACATCGCGGTAACGCGCGCCGGGGGTCGGCAGATCGACGGTGAGCACCAGCGCCGGGCAGTGCTGCGCCCGCGCAGCAGCAATCATCGCTTCATTCGCGCCGCGATCCTTGACGAGATAGAGTTGATACCAGGGCGGCGCGCCGGCACCCTGCGCAACCTCGGCCAGCGAACAGACCGAAACGGTGGACAGCGCCATCGCAACGCCGGCATCACGCGCCGCCCGCATTGCCTGCACTTCGCCGCGCCGTGCGTGCAGCCCGGCCAGGCCCACCGGCGCCAGCACCACCGGCATCGTCAGTTTCTGCCCCAGCAACGTCACCGCCGTATCGATGCGCGACACATCCACCAGCACCCGCTGATCCAGCTGCACCGCCGCCAGATCGGCAAGGTTGGCGGCCAGGGTGGTTTCGCCATAGCTGCCGCCGTCCGTGTAATCGAACAGGAAGCGCGGGACGCGCGCCCGGCTGCGCGCGCGGTAATCGAGGATCGAGGCTGGCCTCACCGCGCCGCCTTGGCCCCCGACTTGGCTAACGCCACCTGTGCCTCCACGCTGCGCAGGATCGCCGGCACATCGTGCACGATGCCGTCGCGGATGGTCCAGCGGATGCCGCCCTTCACCACCGTGGTCTGCGTCGCCTCGTCCAGCCGGGCAAAGCCGGTGCCGTACAGCGTCTTCAGATTGTTCAGCGGGTTTTCCGGCACCACGATCAGATCGGCGCGCATGCCCACCCGCACCAGGCCGAAATCCGGTTCGCGGCCCTTGGGTTCTTCCAGGGTGCGGGCGCCGTTGATGGTGGCGGCCTGGATCACCTCCAGCGGCGCAAAGCCGGCTTCGCGCAGCAGTTCCAGTTCGAGAATGTAACCGAAGCCCCAGGTCTGCCAGATGAAGCCGGGATCGGAGCCGGTGGTGACGCGCCCGCCGATATTCTTGTAATCATTCACTAATTGCATGTATCGCGTGTAGAATCGCCGCCATTCATATTCGCGCTCGGACGTCCATTCGAAGAAATAGCTGCCGTGGTTGTCGCGGTTGGATTCAAAGAATTTCGTCAGGCTGGGCAGCGTGTAACGATCATGCCATTCGGCGCGCTGGGCGCGCATCAGATCGCGGCTGGCGCTGTAGATGTTGAAGGTGGGATCGAACACGACGCCGCTGGCCTTCTGTGCCTGCAGATAGGCCTGCCATTCCGGCCCGCCCGGTTCATGGATCTGGTTCCAGATCTCGGCGATGCCGCCAAAGCGCATCTGTTCGTCGTTGAAATTGTAATTGGCCGGCGTGTCCTGCACGCGGCGGCCATCCAGCAGGCTTTCGAAATGGCCATAGAAATGCGTGATGGTGCCCAGGCCCGCCGCCGCCGCATCGCGGGCGTTGAATTCGGCGATGTTGGGTTGCGACAGATGCGCGACGGTGCCGAGGCCGAGCTTCTTCGCCTCATCGATGGCAGCACGGTCGATCGCCGGGGTTTCATCGCCGCGGTTGAAGAATTTGATGCCATCGATGCCGACAGACGCTGCCCAGCGCACCCATTCGCGCGCCTTTTCCGGCGTCAGCACGCGTCCACCCTTCCAGCCGGCCGATGCACCCGAACCAAGCGTCTGATACACATAAAGCCGCGGGCTCATGATCTCGCCGGCTGCGGCGCGTTTCTGATCGGCGAGGGCGCGCGCGGTGTCACTGCCAAAGAAGGACACGCCGCGCACCGTGGTGACGCCATGTGCCAGCCAGAGTTTCCAGGCGTAATCCGGCGTGTCCATCTTGTCGGGATCGCCCTGGTGGCCGTGCATGTCCACGAAACCGGGCAGCACATACATGCCGGTGGCGTCGATCTCGCGGGTGGGATTGGCAGGCGCGCGGTTGGCACGCAGCGGCAGGCCCGGCGTGCCGGCGCTGCGGATATCGGTGATGCGGCCTTGCGTGATGATGATGTCGGCTGGGCCTTGCGGCGGGCCCCCGTTGCCGGTGATGATGGTGGCGCCGCGGATCACCAGCGTCTCATACGGCCCGGCGGCCAGCGCGGGGTCGCGCGGCGCGGAGGGCTTCATCTGGGCGGTGGCGGCGGTAGCGGCCAGGGCCATGGCAAGTGCGAGCAACGTCTTCATCAGAACCCCCTGTTGCGCGCAGCATAGACGGCGGATTTCTGCGCCGCTAGGCTGGCGATCATGCAATGGATCGCGCTTCTGATTGGTTATGTCCTGGGCTCGATCCCGTTCGGCCTGCTGCTCACGCGGATGATCGGCATCGATATTCGCCAGGTGGGCAGCGGCAATATCGGCACCACCAACGTGCTGCGCACCGGCAACAAGGCGCTGGCGGCAGCGACGTTGCTGCTCGATGCCGGCAAGGGCGCGGCGGCGGTGCTGATCGGGCGCGAACTGGGCGGCGAGATGGCCGGGATCATGGCCGGCATGGCGGCGTTCATCGGCCATTGCTTTCCGGTGTGGCTGCGCTTCCGCGGCGGCAAGGGCGTGGCGACGATTCTGGGCATCACATTGGCGGCGCTGCCGCTGGCGGGGCTGATCGCCCTGGCCGTGTGGCTCGGCGGTGCGCTGGTGACGCGCTATTCCAGCGTGGGCGGCATGCTGGCGGCGGTCGCCTGCCCGTTGGCCGTGTGGCTCCTGGCCCACGATCTCGGCTGGGCCTTGCATCTGGCGATGCTGGCGGCGCTGCTGATCTTCCAGCACCGGGACAATCTCGCGCGGCTGGGCAACGGCACCGAATCGAAAATCGGACAAAAGGCCAAATGAGCCTGCCGGCCGACGCCGTTGCAAGGTTGCGGTTGATCCGCACGGACAGCATCGGCCCGGTCACCTATCGGCAACTCGTGGCGCGCTTTGGCAGCGCAGAGGCGGCGCTGCACGCGCTCCCCGATCTGGCCAGGCGCGGCAACCGGCCGTTGCACCTTTGCGCCAGCGATGTGGCAGAGGCGGAACTGGCCACCGCGGTGCGGCTGGGCGCGACATTGCTGTTCATCGGCACGCCCGATTATCCGCCGCTGCTCGCCCGCACCGAAACCGCGCCGCCGGTGCTGTTCGCGCACGGCGACACCGCGCTGCTCGATCGCCCGGCGGTGGCCATCGTCGGCGCCCGCAATGCCAGCGCGGCTGGGTCACGCTTTGCGCGGCAATTGGCGATTGATCTGGGCGAGGCGGATTTCGTCGTGGTCTCCGGCCTGGCGCGCGGCATCGATGCGGCGGCGCATGTGGCGGCGCTGGATCGGGGGACCATTGCGGTGGTCGCCGGCGGCATCGATGTGCCCTACCCGCCCGATCACGCCGATCTGATGGCAAAGATCGCCGCGACCGGCCTGGTGGTGGCGGAACAGGCGCCGGGCATCGAACCGCAGGCGCGCCACTTCCCGCGCCGCAACCGGATCATCGCCGGGCTGGCCGCCGGCACCATCGTGGTGGAGGGCGCGCCCAAATCCGGCAGCCTGATCACCGCCCGCATCGCCGCCGAATTGGGCCGCGAAGTCATGGCCGTCCCCGGTTCCCCGCTCGATCCGCGTGCGCAAGGCTGCAACCTCCTCATCCGCGAAGGTGCCACCCTGATCCAAGGCGCGGCGGACGTGCTGGAGGCGCTGCACACGCTGTCGGGCCAACCCGCGCTGCCGCTGCACGTGTCGGAATCCATGCCCGCTCCCGCCCTGGTCGCCGAACCAGACGCGCGGCGTGCCGTGATCGCCCTGCTCTCCCCCACGCCGGTGCAGGTGGACGAACTCGTCCGCCAATCCGGCCTGCCGGCGGCGCAGGTTGCGACGGTGCTGCTCGATCTGGAACTGGAGGGCGCGCTGGCCCGCCATGCCGGCGGGCGGGTGGCGTTAAGTTGAGGCGCGGCCGGCCGGGCCGCTTGTCGCCCATGCAGCCTTTGAACATTCGTTCCGGGCGCGCCAGAATTGTCCGCAGGCAAATCAATCCGAGCGCCCGGCTTCAACGCCGATCGCCCGGATGGCCAGGCAATCTGGTCAAATGCGGAACCCCATGGTCGCCCCGATGATGCGGGGATCGCTCGGAGTGCCAAGGATCAGCCCGGCGTTGCCCGCCTGTATCGTCAGGTTCTGGATATAATTGCTGTTGAACAGGTTGCGGGCGAAGACGGTGACGGTCCAGCCCTTTGCGGCGCGGATGCCGATCGCGGCATTGGTGACGTTGAAGCCGTCGATCAGCGTGAACTTCGATAGCGTCGGATCGCCATGATGGCTGCTGCGCCAGCTTGAATCGGCGTGGAAGAACAGTTCGCCGGCCTTGCCGATCGGGACGGCATAGTCGCCGCCCAGCGTCGTCGACCAGCGCGGCAACCCCGACAGCCGCCCGCCGGTCAGGTCGCAGGCGGTTGTGGCCGTGCCCTGCAACTCCAGCGGGCATGGGCCCTTCGGGTACTCGGCGTATCTGCCCCGGGCATAGGCCACAGAGGCGCGCAGTTGCAGACCGGCGATGGGCGCGGCGACCGCATCGGCTTCGAAACCCTCGACCGTCACTTTGGGAATGTTCGACAGATAACCGCGCAGCGCGATCGTCTGCGTTGAATCGACCAAGGTCGCCTGGAAGTCGCGGACTTCGGTGTGGTAGCCGGTCAGATTGAACCGCAGCCGCCGGTCGAAGAGATCCGTTTTCAGCCCGCCTTCATAGGTCGTATTCCGCTCTGGCCGCACGACCGCTGTCGACAGCGCCGGCTGGTTCTGGACGTTGAGCGGCAGGCCCGACATGTTGATGCCGCCCGATTTGAAGCCCCGCGCATGGCTGGCATAGGCGAAGATGCCATCGGCAAGTTGGTACGAGACGTTTGCCCGCCCCGAAAGATCGCCAGAATCGTCACGGGCGCCATAGGCTTGTGGGCGCAAGATCGACAGCTTGGCATTGATCAGGGCCGGCACTGTGGTCTGCAAGCCACCGGACACCGTCGTCGTGTAATCCCCGACCTTATGCTCGATCGTGTAGCGCAGGCCACCGGTCAGGGTCAGCCGATCGGTCGCCTTCCAGTTGACCTCGCCGAACATTGCATAGCTGTCGGCCGCAAAGCGCGTGCTGCCGTCCTGGCCATAACCATCGAGCAGGTTCGAAGGCACCGCGACGGGCGGCGTGCCCGTTGTCGGGCCGATCAGCCAATATGCAGCGGTCGGACCGTAGATCGAGATCGGCCGGCCGGTGATGACCTGCCGGAAATAGTAGAGGCCCCAGACATAACCGAGCGGGCCATCGCCGTTCGAGGCCATGCGCAGTTCCTGGCTGATCTGGTCCTGGCGCGAGGGGATGCCCTGCTGCAACTGGATCTTCAGGCCGGTGTAATCGCGGTCGTTGGCGGCATTCCAGTTCCAGAAGCGCCACGCGGTCACCGAGGTGATCGTCGCATGGCCAAGGTCCCAATCGTAAACAAGCGATACCCCGCCCTCATTGGTATCGACCGCCAGTCTTGCATCGATGTCGGTCAACCGATCATAGGCATTGAGGCTGGGCGGGGCATGGCCGATGCCGGTCGACAGGGCTGGAAACTGGCGTGCCGCTGGTCGAAGCGATGTGCCGACCCGCAGATACACCTGCGTGCAGCATTCGCTGCTGAAACTGCTCCAGTCGCCCGTCAGCCGGACGGTGAGCGCGTCGCGGGCCTGCCACAGCAACTGGCCGCGCACCGACCGGTTGTCGAGATTGTTCTGATCGCGACCGGTGGTCACATTGTGGAGGACGCCGTTGCGGCGCGTCGCCAGACCGGAGATGCGGAAGGCGAGCGTGTCGGCCACGATCGGCCCTGAGACGGCCGCGCGCGCCTGGAAAAAGTTGAATTCGCCATGGGACGCTTCCCCTTGCGCCTGCCAGTCGAACGTCGGCGCGCGCGTGATGATGTGGATGGCGCCCGCCGTGCTGTTCTTGCCGAACAATGTGCCCTGCGGGCCGCGCAGCACCTCGATGCGGTCGATATCGACAAAGTCAAAGGCGGCGGTGGCCGGACGGGCGTGGTAGACCTGATCGACGTAAAAGCCGACGCCGGGCTCGAGCCCGTCATTGGCCTGGCTGACGGCGACGACGCTGCTGCCGAGCCCGCGGATGGTGAAGGCCGTGTTGCGCGGGTTGGCAGAGCTGTAGTTGAGCGCCGGCACGAGCAGGCTGAGTTGCGCGGTGTTGACGGTGTAGCTGCGCTCGATCAGGTCGCCATCGACGACCGACAGGGCGGCCGGTACGACCTGGACATCTTCGACCCGGCGACGCGCCGTGACCAGAATTTCGGGCACACGCCGGGATCCGCCGCCCGCAACCTCGGCGTCAACCGTGCCCGGCGCGGCCGCCGCTGCGACTGCCAGCACCGCTCCGACCGCCATTTGCACATCTGACCCCGATTCGTTGTATCTGTCTGGATATAACGCAATTGACAGAAGAGGCACAGGCCGCCCCAGATGCCGACATGATTCCGCCGCCGCGCTCGCCCAACACAGCCATGCTGTGGTTCCGGATCCTGCTGCCCACAGGTGCGCTAGGGCCGGGCAAGATCGCGCTGCTGCGTTCCATCGCCGCAAAGGGATCGGTGTCGGCAGCCGCCAGAACGTTGCGCATGAGCCATGCCCGCAGCGTCAGGCTCGTCGCCGAACTCAATGCCCTGGCACCTGATCCCATCATCGATACGCGGGCCGGTGGCCTGTCCGGGGGCGGCGCATCGCTGACGCCGCTGGGGCTTGCGGTGCTGGACGCCTACGACGATATCGAGCGCTGCGTCAACAATGCCGCTGCACAACCGCTTGAAAACTTGAACATCATTCTGGGCGCCCCTCGCCATGGCGATTGAGTGACGCTTGCGTTGGTTGCCTGGCAGCGACCAGGGGCTCCAACCGGCTTTGATCATGGGTCCGGTCTGAAGCCGTCTGCGCCCCGTGAGATCGGCGATCAAGGCCGCATGGCCGCCCCATGCACCAGATGGCGCGGCGGCGGTCGCGGTTGATCACGGTGCGCGGTGGCTTGGCCACAAGGGCGCTATGCCGGGCGTGACTGTCGAAACCACGACCTTCCCCGCTGATCAGACCAATGTGATGGTGCGGGTCAATCGCGCGCCGCCAGTGCCATGGCGCTGCTGCCTGTGGTGATCGGCGGGCGCCGCCCGCGTGAGCCTGCGGCGGCTGGCCGCTTGACGAGAGCTGCAACCCGCCGCCACCCTCGCGCGTACACGTGAGGACCATATGCAGCTTGTCATCGTCGAATCGCCCGCCAAGGCGAAGACCATCAACAAATATCTGGGCAGCGACTATGAGGTGCTGGCCAGTTTCGGGCATGTGCGCGATCTGCCGCCGCGCGATGGGTCGGTGAATCCGGAAGCGGATTTCGCCATGGCCTGGGAGGTTTCGGCCGATCGCACCAAGCAGCTCTCAGCGATTCGCGAGGCGGCCAAGCGCGCCGACAGCGTGATCCTGGCGACCGATCCGGATCGCGAGGGCGAGGCGATTTCCTGGCACCTGCTGGAATGGCTGAAGGACAAGCGGGCGGTGCCCAAGGGCGGCGCGCGGCGGGTGACGTTCAATGAAATCACCAAGACGGCGGTGACGCGCGCCATGCAGGCCCCGCGCGATCTCGATCAGCCATTGATCGATGCCTATCTGGCGCGCCGGGCGCTGGATTATCTGGTCGGCTTCACGCTCTCCCCGGTGTTGTGGCGCAAGCTGCCCGGCGCGAAGAGCGCGGGCCGCGTGCAATCGGTGGCGCTGCGGCTGGTGGTGGAGCGCGAACGCGAGATCGAGGCGCATGTCGCGCGCGAATATTGGCGCGTGTCGGCGGAGATGATCGCGCCCAATGGCGCGACCTTCATGGCGCGGCTGGCGGTGCTGAATGGCAAGAAACTCGGCCAGTTCGATCTGGATCATGCTGCAGCAAATGCTGCGCGGGAAGCCATTGCAAACAATGGATTTACGGTGCGGACGGTGGAGACCAAGCCAGTCAGCCGCAACCCCGCGCCGCCGTTCACCACATCGACCCTGCAACAGGAGGCTTCGCGCCGGCTGGGCTTCAACGCCAGCCACACGATGCGCGTCGCGCAGGGCCTGTATGAAGATGGCCGCATCACCTACATGCGCACCGATGGCGTGCAGATTGCCGGCGAAGCCATGGCCGCCGTGCGCGATCTGATCGCGCAGGATTATGGAGCCAAGCCCGATGTGCTGCCCGAAAAGCCGCGGTTCTATGCCACCAAGGCCAAGAACGCCCAGGAGGCGCACGAAGCCATCCGCCCGACGGATTTCTCGCGCCGGCCGGGCCGGGCGGATTCGGATGCGGAGAAACTCTATGCGCTGATCTGGAACCGCACCGTCGCCAGCCAGATGGCCAGCGCCCGGCTGGAGCGCACCAGCATCGATCTCTATGATGATGATGGCCGCCACGGCCTGCGCGCCACCGGCCAGGTGGTGATCACGCCGGGATTCCTGGTGCTGTACAGCGAAGCCCGCGACGAGAAGCCGGCGGACGACGAGGACGATGAAGCCCGCCTGCCGCGCCTGGCCGGCGGCGATCGCTGCGCATCGAAAGAGGTGCAGGCCACCCAGCATTTCACCGAACCACCCCCGCGCTTCAGCGAAGCCACGCTGGTCAAGCGCATGGAGGAACTGGGCATCGGCCGGCCCTCGACCTACGCCTCGATCCTGACGACGCTGCGCGACCGCGCCTATGTGCGGGTGGAAAAGAACCGGTTTCACGCCGAGGAAAAGGGCCGGCTGGTCACGGCGTTTCTGGAGCGGTTCTTCGCGCGATATGTGGAATATGATTTCACCGCCGGGCTGGAGACGCAGCTTGATGATGTGTCGGCCGGGGACGCGTCTTACCTGGAATTGCTGCGCGCCTTCTGGGCGGATTTCCAGCCGAAAACCGCCGAGATCATGGAGCAGCGGCCATCGGATGTGACCGCCGCGCTCGATGACTATCTGGCGCCGTTCCTGTTTCCGGACAAGGAAGATGGCAGCGATCCGCGCCTGTGCCCGCGTTGCGCGGCGGGGCGGCTGTCCTTGAAGACCGGGCGGTTCGGGGCGTTTGTCGCCTGCTCCAACTACCCGGAATGCAAATACACGCGGCCGTTTGCCAGCGAAGGCGGCGCCAGTGAAGGCCCGATCGAACTGGGCGCCGATCCGGTGTCGGGCGAGCTGATCACGCTCCGGTCAGGGCGTTTCGGCCGCTTCGTGCAGATGGGTGAAGGCGAAAAACCGCCACGCGCGTCGATCCCCAAGGATGTCAGCATTTCAGGCCCGGAGGATCTGGATTGGGCGGTGAAATTGCTCAGCCTGCCTCGCACCATCGGCCAGCATCCGGAAACGGGTGAGCCGATCACCGCCAGCATCGGCCGTTATGGCCCCTATCTGGCGCACGCCGGCAAATACGGCCGGCTGACCAACACGGCGGAGGTGTTCGAAACCGGCATGAACGCCGCCGTGGTCAAGCTGGCCGAAGCCGCCGCCGCCAAGGCCGCAGGCGGGCGGCCGCAACGCGGGACGGCGACGGCGCTGGCCGAACTGGGCGCGCATCCGGAAAGCGGCGTGGCGGTGCGCGTGCTGTCGGGCCGCTATGGCCCCTATATCAGCGACGGCACCACCAACGCTAACGTACCCAAGGGCACCGAACCGACCGAGGTGACGCTGGACGAAGCCGTGGCGCTGCTGGCGGCCCGCGCCGCAGCGGCCCCGGCCAAGAAGGGCAAGAAGCCGGCGGCGAAGAAGGCGGCGGCCAAGAAGCCCGCTGCGAAGAAGCCGGCGGCGAAGAAGGCGGCGGCCAAGAAGCCCGCTGCGAAGAAGCCGG
>NZ_JBBATQ010000001.1:166055-321871 GCF_040398665.1 Sandarakinorhabdus sp. | reverse complement strand
CGGCGAAGAAGCTTGCTGCGAAAAAGACCTCGGCCGACCCGGCGTGAACCCGAGTAATTTGGCTCCGAGCTTGTTGGCAACGCAGGGGGGCACTGGTTTGTGGCGGAATCCGTACAGTCTTCCCGATCGGGAACGTCAGCGCCTGTTCGGACCGTGATCTGCATCAAGCTTCCCGATCGGGAAGTATCTTGTTGGCAAAGGCTTAGAGTTGTGTCTATATTCCCGATCGGGATGAAAGGGACGACGCACCATGCTTACCGTAGCAGAACTGGCCAAGGAAATTGCGGCCTCCCGAAAGCATGTGGGCCTGACACAGCGCGAGTTGGCACTTGCGATCGGCAGCGGTGAGCGCTTCATCGTCGAACTGGAAGCCGGCAAGCCGACCGTCAGGCTAGGCATGGCACTGGCAGCCGCCCATGCCGTTGGGCTGCGCATCGTCATTGCAGGCCACGTCAAAAGACAACCAGAGTGACCATCCCGATCTGGTCAGACTTCGGCCAAGTTGCCGATATCGTGCCTGATGTCGATGGCGGCCATCTGCGTTACACGCCGGCATGGTTGTCCAATCCGGCGTCATGGCCCATCTCGCTGTCAATGCCGCTCACCCAGGCTGAACATGTTGCGGATCGGCTGTTGCCCTGGCTGATGAACCTGCTGCCCGAAGGCGAGCCGGGAATAATGGCCCGTCGGCGATTGGGCATGGCCGCCGACGATGTGATCGGTCAAATCCGCGCGCTGGGTCGAGATCTGTCCGGTGGATTGTCGTTCGCACCGCCATCGCCGGGGCGGTATCTGCCTATTGGTGATGCAGATGATCTGGGCAGGATCATAAACGAATTGCCCGCGCGCCCGTTTCTGATCGGAGATGAAGGCGTGGCAATGAGCCTTGCCGGTGCACAAGAGAAACTACCGGTCGCCATTTTCGATGACCAGCTGTTCATCCCGGCCGATGGCGCTGCTTCCACTCATATTCTCAAGCCGGACAATCACCGGCTGCACGGCAGCGTGCAGAATGAGGCTTTGTGTATGGTGCTGGCCGCGCGCTGTCGCCTGCCAGTCGCGCCGGTCACGACCGGCATTGCCGGCGACCGCACGTATCTGATGGTTGAACGATTTGATCGCACCAGGTCTGGCGATCTGGTGCTGCGCCGCCATCAGGAGGATTTTTGTCAGGCGTTAGGCCGCACACCTGGTGAGAAATACGAAAACAATCAGACCGGTCGTCCCGGGCCCTCGCTGCAAATGCTGTTTGATCTGGTCAGGCAGCATATGACGGCTGCCGACACGATCCGGCTGCTCGATGCGGTGATCTTCAATATCGCCATCGGCAATGTCGATTCTCATGCCAAGAATTACAGCCTGTTCCTCGACCAGCAGCCTCCTCGTTTGACGCCACTTTACGACCTGATGAGCGGAATTGAATGGCCCGGGATCACGCGCAACCATGCCCAGCGCGTTGGCGACGAGCGGGTAGGCGCGCACATAACCGGCAAGCATTGGCGGCGCTTTGCCCAGGCGGCCGGGCTGGCGGTGCCTGCCACCCTCAAACGCGTCAAAGCCGTGTGCCATCAGGTGACAAAGCATATTGGCGCTTCGGCAACGCAGGTGGCTGTAATGCCGGCCGGCCCCGGCCCGATGCTCGATTTGTTCGCGAACAGCATCGCCGAACGTGCTGCGCTGGTCGCTCGCAATGCCTCACGGCTGGACGATCTATAGGATATATTTCGACAAGTCGCTGTTGCCTGCGATGGCGCCCAGTTCGGCGGTGACCATGGTCTCGTCCACCGTCACCGTCTCGCCCCGCCGTTCATCCGCATCGAAGCTGATCTGCTCCAGCAGTTTTTCCAGCACGGTGTGCAGGCGGCGGGCGCCGATATTTTCCACGGTTTCGTTCACTTGGGCGGCGATGCGGGCGATGGCATTGATGCCATCGTCGGACACGGTCAGCGTCACGCCTTCGGTGGCCAGCAGTGCCGCATATTGGCGGATCAGGCTGGCTTCGGTATCGGTCAGGATGCGGCGGAAATCGGCTTCGGTCAGGCCTTTCAGTTCGACGCGGATGGGCAGGCGGCCTTGCAATTCGGGCAGCAGATCGGACGGCTTGGCGACATGGAAGGCGCCCGACGCGATAAACAGCACATGGTCGGTCTTCACCGGGCCGTACTTGGTCGAGACGGTGGTGCCTTCGATCAGGGGGAGCAGATCGCGCTGAACGCCTTCGCGGCTCACGCTGCCGCCGCGCACATCGGATACGGCGATCTTGTCGATCTCGTCGAGGAAGACGATGCCGTTGGCTTCGGCATTGCGCACGGCTTCGCGGGTGATTTCATCGTCATCCAGCCGCTTGTCGGATTCCTCGGCCAGCAGCGCGTCCCAGGCGGCCTCCACCTTCATCTTGCGACGTTTGGTGCGGCCGCCCATGGCCTTGGCCATCATGTCGGACAGGTTGATCATGCCGACCTGGCCGGGCTGCATGCCGGGCATTTCGAAATTCGGTGCGCTTTCCTGCACCTCGATCTCGACCTCGCGGCCTTTCAGATCGCCGGCCTCGAACCGCTGGCGAAAGGCGATGCGCGTGGCCTCGCTGGCATCCTTGCCGACCAGTGCATCGAGCAGGCGCGCCATGGCGGCCTCCTCGGCCTTGTCCTTCACGCCGGCGCGGCGGGTTTCGCGCACCAGCCGGATCGATTCCTCCACCAGATCGCGGATGATCGAATCGACATCACGGCCGACATAGCCGACCTCGGTGAATTTGGTGGCTTCGATCTTGATGAATGGCGCGCCGGCCAGCCTGGCGAGCCGGCGGCTGATCTCGGTCTTGCCGCAGCCGGTGGGGCCGATCATCAGGATATTCTTGGGCACCACTTCGTCGCGCAGATCGTCGGGCAATTGCTGCCGGCGCCAGCGGTTGCGCAGCGCCACGGCGACGGCGCGCTTGGCATCATCCTGGCCGACGATATGGCGATCGAGCGCTGCAACAATGGCGCGGGGGGTCAGGGTTTCGCTCACGCTTCGGCCCCGTGGGCAATGATTTCCAAGGTCAATTCCTCGTTGGTATAGACACACAGATCGGCGGCGATCTTCATGGCGCGCCGGGCGATGGCTTCGGCATCATGATCACTGTCGGCCAGAGCGCGCGCGGCGGCGAGCGCGAAATTGCCGCCCGAACCGATGGCGGCAATGCCGCCCACCGGCTCCAGCACATCGCCATTGCCGGTGATCACCAGCGTCACCTGCGCATCGGCGACGATCATCATCGCTTCCAGCCGGCGCAGATAGCGATCGCTGCGCCAATCCTTGGCCAGTTCGACGGCGGCGCGCAGCAATTGGCCGGGGTGGCGCTCCAATTTGGCCTCCAGCCGTTCGAACAGGGTGAAGGCGTCGGCGGTGGCGCCGGCGAAACCGCCGATCACCTCGCCCTTGGCGCCGAGGCGGCGGACCTTGCGGGCGTTGGGTTTCATCACCGTCTGGCCCATCGTCACCTGGCCATCGCCGGCGACGACCACCTGGCCATTCTTGCGCACCGAAACGATGGTGGTGCCGTGAAATTGGGGGAGTTCGCTCATTTGGTCGTCCGATACTGCTGATACGCCTATGTAGGGCGCGCGCCGGGCGATGAAAGAGGCCGATCCTTTGTCGCAGGCTGGCGCAGACCAGCTTGGGGCTGGTAGAAACCCCTATGGCAGCGCCCGGCACCCTCATCACCCATGATCTCGCGCGCGCTCGCCCGGCGCCGCCCGGCGGGCCGGGGCTGGCGCTGTGGCACCTGGTTGGCCGCTTCGCGCTGTGGCTGGGCGGCTGGAAAATCGCCGGCAGCTGGCCGGCCGACGCCAAGATGGTGGTGACGGCGGCGCCGCACACATCGAACTGGGATGGCATCTGGATGCTGGCGGCGGCCGGCGCCTGGCGGGTGCGGTTGCGGTACATGGGCAAGAAAAGCCTGACGCAGGGCCCGTTCGGCTGGCTGGTGCGCTGGACGGGCTGCATCCCCATCGATCGCAGCCAATCCAATGATGTCGTCGCCGCCATGAAACAGGCCTTCGCCGCCACCGACAGCCTGTTCCTGGTGATCCCGCCGGAAGGCACGCGCAGCGCGGTGGAGAAGTGGAAATCCGGTTTCTACCACATCGCCGTGGGCGCGAACGTGCCGATCAGCTTTGCGGTGATGGATTACGCCACCAAGACGGTGCGCATGCCGGCGACCTTGTGGCCGAGCGGCGATTATGCCGCCGATCTGGCGATCATCCAGGGTTTCTATGCGGATGCCCACGGCAAGAACCCCGCCGACTTCGTGATGACAGGGAGATAGCTGGCCAAATTGATTCTGAATCTCGTTAGTGTGACAGATTTGCCACTTTTTGTGTCCAACGAGTCACGGCGGACTCAGTTCGTCGCACATGTCAAGGATTTTTTGTAGACACTACCATCTCTGGAATGATACCTTAAGGGTGCGGGGTTAATCTAGGGCTAAAGAAATGATTTTGACTGAAAAACAAAGGGTTGTTCGGTCGAACTATGAAGCGTTTGAAGTGCTTCTCCCGACCCTTTTAGCGACAAATTTTGGTCAGTACGTTCTTCTACGTGATGGACAATGTGCTGGGCTGTTTAACACTGCCATCGAAGCATTCGGTGCCGGTGAGGAGAAATTTGAAGATGGTCTTTTTTCTGTGCAAAAGGTAGAGTCTAAGGCCGTCGACTTAGGGTTCTTCTCTCATGCCGGATATACAAGGGCAGCATAATCGATCGCAGGTAATAGTGCCTTTGGCGTTGCGACCGGTGCTACCGCCGCAGGCTAGACCAGACTCTTTTTCTATGTCGAATCCGTTCAATCTTCAAGTTTTGGACGGACTATTTGATACCGGGGCGCAGACAACCTGTATCACTCCAAGGGCTGCTTCCAAAATCGGTCTTTCTCCATTAGGTGTTTTACCTATACAAGGAGTTGGCGGCGTAAATCTGCACAACTATTACTTATTTCGAATCGGGTTTGTTGATATGCAGGCGAATGAATTTGGCGGAACAAACCCCCACATTCATTTTGTTGAGAAAGACATAGAGGGTCCAGAATTCGACTGTGGTCCTAACGCTGGATTTGATATTTTAATTGGGATGGACTTGATATCCGCAGGTACATTGACAATTGGCCGAAATGGCCGATTTAAATTCAGCTTTTGAGGTGGTTCAGGCCCAGCCTTGCCGCATGTGTAGCAATGCTCTAGGCGCAGCGCGCAAGGAGCAGACCGTTGAACCCACGCATTGCCAGCATCCATCGGGCCACCAAGGAAACCGATGTCGCCGTCACCGTCAATCTTGACGGCAGCGGCGTGTATGACGTGTCCACCGGCATCGGCTTTCTCGATCACATGCTCGAACAATTGTCGCGGCACAGCCTGATCGATCTGACCGTGAAAACGAGCGGCGATCTGCACATCGATGGCCATCACACCACCGAAGACACCGGCATCGCGCTGGGCGAAGCGGTGGCACGTGCGCTGGGCGACCGGCGCGGCATCACGCGCTATGGCGACGCGCTGATCCCGATGGACGAAACGCTCACCCGCGTGGCCCTGGATATTTCCGGGCGTCCCTATCTGGTGTGGCGCACATCGTTCAGCCAGCCCAAGCTGGGCACGCTCGATACCGAGATGTTCAAGGAATTCTTCGCGGCCTTTGCCGGCAGCGCTGGCATCACGCTGCACATCGAAACGCTCTATGGCGTGAACAATCACCACATCGCCGAAAGCTGCTTCAAGGGCGTCGCGCGCGCCTTGCGGGCGGCGGTGGCCATTGACCCGCGCAAGGCCGATGCGATCCCCAGCACCAAGGGAACGCTTGGTGGTGCCTGATCGGGTTGCGCCCAAAACGGTGGCAGTTATCGATTACGGCGCTGGCAATCTGCGATCGGCGGCGCGCGCGCTGGAACGGGCAGGCGCGGACGTGGTGGTGACCGATGATCCGGCCGCGATTGCCGATGCTGCGCGCATCGTGCTGCCCGGCGTCGGCGCCTTTGCCCAGTGCATCAATCAGCTCAGGGAACGCACCGGGATCGAGGCGGCGCTGAACGAAGCGGTGAACCAGCGCGGCGTGCCGTTTCTGGGCATCTGTGTCGGCATGCAATTGCTGGCCAGCGAAGGCCATGAACATGGCGTGCACGCCGGGCTCGGCTGGCTGCCCGGCATCGTCAGCCGGCTGCAACCGGCGGACCCGGGCCTGAAAATCCCGCACATGGGCTGGAACCGCGTCACGCCGGTGAAGGACGCGCCGGTGCCGGCCGGCGATGCCTATTTCGTGCACAGCTTTGCCTTTGGGCCGTTTGACGCCGACGATACCCAGGCGGTGAGCGACCATGGCGGCGAATTTGCCGCCATCGTGAAACGCGGGCACATCACGGGTGTGCAGTTTCACCCGGAAAAAAGCCAGGCCTATGGCCTCGCCTTCCTGCAGAGTTGGTTGGCATCATGATCGTCTTTCCCGCCATCGATCTGAAGGGCGGCCAGTGCGTGCGCCTGGCCGAAGGTGACATGAACCGTGCCACGGTTTATGCCGACGATCCGGCTGCACAGGCGGCGCTGTTCCGCGCGGCGGGGGCCACGCATCTGCATGTCGTTGATCTGGATGGCGCGTTCGCCGGCGACAGCCGCAACGCCGATGGCGTGAAGTCGGCGCTGCGTGGCTTTGGCTCCGGCAAGGTGCAGGTTGGCGGCGGCATCCGCACTGCCGCGCATGTGGAGGGCTGGCTGGCGGCCGGCGTGTGGCGCGTGGTGATGGGCACCGCGGCGCTCGACAATCAAGATCTGGTGCGCGGCCTTGCCGCCGATCATCCGGGCTGCATCGTCGTGGCGGTGGACGCGAAGGACGGCATGGTCGCCACGCGCGGCTGGGCCGATGTCTCGGCGCTACCAGTCGCCAATCTGGCCAGGCGTTTCGAGGATGCCGGGGTGGCGGCGGTGCTGTTCACTGATGTCGGCCGCGACGGCATGCTGAAGGGCGTGAATATCGAGGCCACCGTGGCGCTGGCGGCGGCCACGTCGCTGCCGGTGATCGCGTCGGGCGGGGTGGCCAGCATCGCCGATATCCACGCGCTGGTCGGCCAGGCCGGGATCGAAGGCGTCATCACCGGGCGCGCGCTTTATGATGGCAGGCTTGATCTGGCCGAGGCCATAAGGGTCGCGGCATGACGCTCGCGGTCCGCATCATCCCCTGCCTCGATGTGGCGGGTGGCCGCGTGGTCAAGGGCGTGAACTTCGTCGAACTGCGCGATGCCGGCGATCCGGTGCAGGCCGCTGCCGCCTATGATGCCGCCGGCGCTGACGAGCTGTGTTTCCTCGACATCACCGCCAGCCACGAAAATCGCGGCACGCTGATCGCCATGGTCGAGCGCACCGCCGATGTCTGCTTCATGCCCTTGACCGTCGGTGGCGGCGTGCGTTCGGTCGAGGATGCCCGTGCGCTGCTGCTGGCCGGGGCCGACAAGGTGGCGGTGAACAGCGCCGCGGTGGCGCGGCCCGCGCTGATCGGTGAACTCGCCATGCGCTTTGGTGAACAATGCGTGGTGGTGGCGGTGGACGCCAAGCAGACCGCGCCCGGCAAATGGGAGATTTTCACCCACGGCGGCCGCACCCCCACCGGCATCGATGCGGTGGCCTATGCCATCGACGCCGCGAAGCTGGGCGCCGGCGAAATCCTGCTCACCTCGATGGACCGCGACGGCACCAAGGCCGGCTATGACCTGGCGCTCACCCGCGCCATCGCCGATGCAGTGCCGGTGCCGGTGGTGGCATCGGGCGGCGTGGGCGGCGTCGCCGATCTTGTCAGCGGGGTGCGCGACGGCCATGCTTCGGCGGTGCTGGCCGCCTCCATCTTCCATTTCGGCGAAGTCACCATCGCCCAGGCCCGCGCCGCAATGGCCGCCGCCGGCCTGCCAGTGCGCGCGCCGTTCGCGGGAGCGGCCTGATGGAGCGGTTCGATCAGTTGCTGGCCACCATCATCGAACGGCGCGCTGCCGATCCGGGCAGCAGCTATGTCGCCAAACTCACCGCCAAAGGCCGCGCGAAAATGGCGCAGAAACTGGGCGAGGAGGCCGTGGAGACGGTGATCGCCGCGGTTGCCGATGATCGCACGGAGATGGTGGGCGAAGCCGCCGACCTGATGTTCCACCTCGCCGTGCTGCTGGCCGACATGGGGCTGAGCTTTGACGATATCCGCGCCGAACTTGCCCGCCGCGAAGGCGTGTCGGGGATCGACGAGAAGGCGAAGCGGGCGACGTAGGGTCGGCTCTCCTTAACAAACCCAGTCATGCTGGCGAAGGCCAGCATCCAGCGTGGAGCCTGAAACGGACGACGAAAATCATGCGGAAATCGCGCATGGATGCTGGCCTTCGCCAGCATGACGTGGTGCTTTTGGGGAGCGGGTTGCACCGGCCCCGAGCCTGCCCCTCTTCACGCAATCCGGCTGAACGCCTTCAATCGCCGCGCCGTCGCCTGCGCCGCCTTCGCGTCACCGCGCGCCAGCACCGCCGCCAGTTCCAGCCCCTGCCGCTTCAGCAGGGCTTCAAAGCCGTCGTTCGCCGGCAGCGCGTCCAGCCCCTTCAGCATGCCGGCGGCGCGCGTCGCATTGCCGGGGTCCAGATCCAGCAGCGTGATGGCGAAGAACACCCGCGTCGATGGCAGGCCCGGCGACAAGCGCAGCGCCTGTGCATAGCAGCGTTCCATCTCGGATTTCTTCGCGCCCAGTGCCGTGCCGGCCAGGAAACTGCCCACCGTCGCCACCGCGCCGCCATGCCAGCCGCCCAGCGCGCCCCAGGCCAGGCTGTTGTCGGGGTGGGCGGCCAGGATGGTTTCAAAGCGGCGGCGGACATCCTTGGCCAGGCTGATGCCGCGGGTCAGTTGGGCGCGATAGGCGATGGCGACGGCCTTTTGCAGTTGCGCTTGCACATTGCCCGGTTCACGCGCCAATGCCTTGTCGAAATCGGCTTCGGCGGCGGCCACCTGCGCCAGCGCCCGCTCCTTGTCGGCCGTCTGATAGCCGGCGATGGACAGTTGCGCCCGCCCGGCCAGGATCAGCCCGCCCGCATCATTTTCCGCCCGCCCCTCGCGCACCGCCGCTGCCCAATCGCCAGTGCGGAACGCATCAATGGCCGCGGCATTGGCCGGCATGGCGATGATCAGCAACAGGGCGGACAGGGCGGTTTTCATGCGATAGGCTTTCATTGGGACAGTTGCGGCGCTTGTCCCGCAGTTTCGATGAACGGGCAATGAGGGTTGCCCGGTTCACAACGCCGCGCCATCATGGCCGTTCCCAGCGGATGGAGGCAGGCATGGGCGATTTCTCGGACAAATCGGAGATGGTGCCGGGCGGCGGACGCGGCATCGGCGCCGCCATCGAGCGCCACTTCGCAGTGGCCGGCGCGAGCACGTCCAATATTACCATGAGTGAATTGAAAGTTGCTGTCGTTACACCTACAATTGGGACCAAATACCTTAAACGAAATTTGGAATCGGTATCAAAGCAAACATACAAGACGAATCATGTCGTGGTTATTGACGGTCCTCAATATTATGATAATTTCGATTTAGCCGAATACAACGATAAGACCGTGATTAATTTACCCGAGAATACGGGTGCTGGTGGTTACAATGGCCATAGAATTTATGGCGCTATTCCGTTTCTGATTGATGCAGATTACTTTATTTTTTTAGACGAAGATAATTGGATTGACGAGAATCATGTTCAATCACTGGTTGATGCTGTTAAAGATAAAGATTGGGCTTTTTCGCTAAGAAAAATTGTAAATAAAGATGGGGATTATATTTGTAATGATGACTGCGAAAGCTTGGGATCATGGCCAACCTGTTTGAATGAAAATGAATTCTTTGTTGATGTTGGTTGTTATTTTTTACCCAAGAAATTGGCAGTTCAATTGGCACCGATTTGGTATAGACGGGCAAGGCATCCACAAGAACAACCGGAAGTTGACCGCTTATTGATGCACTTGTTGAGGCAGAATAAACTCAATTTTACGAATACTGGTGAATACACTCTAAATTATATGGTAGGAAATCGAGAGGATTCTGTCCAAGCCGGTTTCTTTGAAAGTGGTAATAAGTTCATGGAACAAAAATACGGTGGTATTTTCCCTTGGAGAAAAGAAAATCACAATAAATAAGCCAATGGCTTGAAGGTGGAAATGATAGGACCCTTGTGCGCAAATTATCGTAAAATAAATATGAAATAGAAATCAGAGACGTTGCCAAAAAATGTTTGATTCCGTAATATATTCTGGGGCCATTTTTATGGCCGTAAATTTCTGAAATATAACGCGCATTTGATAATTGTTGATATTGATGACGAGAATGTTGATAAGACAATTCTCTAATTGATGTAAGGCGAAGTTCTACATCAAATATTCAAACCATCGATATTGGTATTGGGATGATTGCCGCATTTTTGATATTTGCAGCCGGCGGCAAGGGACACAGATACATAATGTTAAGCTATTCCGGATCGGCTGATGCCGCCGCCGCCATCGCGGCCGAAACCGGCGCCACCGCCGTGCAGGCCGACAGCGCCAATCGCGATGAACTGGTCGCCGCCATCGTCGCGGCCGTCGCGCTCGATATCATGGTGATCAACGCCGGCGTCGCCATCATGGGCGATCCGCTGAAGCTCGATCCCGATGCCGTGGACCGCCCGATCGATATCAACGTGCGCGCGCCCTATTTTGCCGGCGTGGAGGCCGGGCGCCAGATGCACGACAATGGCCGCATCATCATCATCGGCTCGGTGAACGGCGATCGCGTGCCGGGGGCAGGCTTCACCGCCTACGCGCTGTCCAAATCCGCCGTCCAGGGCATCGGCCGCGGTCTGGCCCGCGATTTCGGCCCGCGCGGTATCACCGTCAACGTCGTGCAACCCGGCCCGGTGGATACCGACATGAACCCGGCAGAAGGCCCGATGGCCAAACGCATGCACGCATCGATGGCCATCCCCCGCCACGCCCACACCGACGAAGTCGCCGCGCTGGTGCTGTACCTCGCCAGCCCGGCGGCTGCGATGATCACGGGGACGACTCAGACGATCGACGGTGGGTTGGGGATTTAGGCGGCTCGCCTCAAGTTGAAGCAGTGAACTCCCTCTCCCTTGCGGGGAGGGCGACTCGGCGCCAGCCGAGCGGGGTGGGGGTTCCCGCACGTTGATGCCGAAATCACCACGCAATCGAACTTGCAGAAGGAAAAAGGAGCCTCCGGCGGCCAGGGTCGACGACCCTGGACCCATTTGTTTTGGGGCGGTGCGTGGGGGGAACGGGCGCTTGATATTCAACGCCGTTTCAGGCGAAGGGCGTGATCATGGCAATTCAGGTTTCAGTCAGCGAAGATGGGAGCATCAGCCTGCCTCTATCGGTTCGCATACGGCTTGGCCTAGCTGGCAGCGGGACGGTGTTTCTGGAAGAAACCGAAGACGGCGTGGTGCTGCGCACCGCCGCGCAAGCCGTGGCGCGCGCCCGGGCGCTGGCCAAGCGCTACACCGAAGGCAAAGGCGGCTCTGACGAATTTCTGGCGAATCGCCGTGCCGAAAGTGGCGCGTGAGCCACGACGGGGCGGGTCTTCGATGCGTCCGTGCTAATTGCCATATTGAGTACCTGCCGGCGTGGACAGTGGACCGGTCGTGGGTGATTCTGGCCGTGTCTTTGGGGTTTGAGGTACACTTGGTCCGCTGAACGCATCATCGCAATGGCCGGTAGGCAGTGGTTTCCTCATTGGCAGCGTCGGCGACGTGCGTCCCGCATGCTCCTAGGCCTTGCGCGCAACAACCGTAAGCCAAGGTCCCTGGACACCGTCATACCCGCCGCCCGTTATTTCTTTCACGGTGACGTTGGCCCACGGCGCTGCCGCCTGATAGGCCTGAAGGGCCTGAGTATATGAGAGATAATTGAAATAACGGCCGAAACGGTCCCGGCCAGCCTGTCCGCCGCCCTTGTAGCTGGCGAAGTGCAATCCGCCCGGGATCAAGGCGGCGTGAATAGCAGTCAGCACAGACGGCAGATCGTCGACCGGTACGTGTAGGAGCGATGCAGACGCATAGACGGCATCATAGGCATCCCGCGCTTCGAGTTCGTCGAACCGCATGACCCGCACCGGCATGCCAAGCCGCTCTTCGGCCTTTGCGGCTATTTCCGGTGTGCCATCGGTGGGGTGCACGTCGAATCCGCGCTTTGCCATGAACGCGGCGTCCAGCCCGCCGCCACAACCAAGTTCCATGATCCGAGCGCCGGGCGGCAGCAGATCAAGGAAGCCTTCCAGATGCCGGCTTATGCCGCCCATCGCCGATGCCGTGTAGACCGGCGCCTCATCCGAATAGAAACGCAGCGTTGCAGGATCGTAAGGCATCGGGTTCAGCTCAGGACGTCATTCGGGTTGGCCAAGAATAGCAGGCGTGGGGTCGACAGTCGTCCCCTGTGGGCGAAGCGGCGTCAGACCTCCAACGCATCCGCAATCAATGCCCGGCTTTGCGCCAACCCATAAAGCGCGATGAAGCTGCCCATGCGGGGGCCGTTGGGGGTGCCGATGAGGATTTCGTAGAGCGATTTGAACCAGTCGCGCAGGTTTTCGTAGCCGGCGGCCTTGCCGGTTTCGTAGACGACCGTCTGATAGGCTTCGGCCTCGGCGCCTTCGCCGACCTGCGCCAACCGTGAAGACAGATCGGCCAGGGCCGCCGCTTCGGCCGAAGTGGGCGCGCGGCGCTTCAACGTGGGCACCACGAAATCGCGCGCATAGGCGGCGGCGTGGTGGACCAGGCGGTCGAGTTGCGGGTGTGTGGCCGGTGATGTGCCGGGGGCATAGCGTTGCACGAAGCCCCACAGCCGGGCGGGATCGTCGGTGGCCGCCACCGACGCGAGGTTCAGCAGCAATGAGAAGCTGACCGGCAGATCGACGCTGGGCGGCTTGCCTTCGTGGATATGGTGCACCGGGTTGCCGAGCTGCTGGTCCAGCGGTTGTTCCGGGTAACGGCCGAGGAAATCGGCATAATCCTCGATTGACCGGGGGATCACGTCATAATGCAGGCGCTTGGCCTTGCGCGGGCTTTGGAACATGTAGAGCGCCAGGCTTTCGGGCGGGCCGTAATCCAGCCATTGCTCGATGGTCAGGCCATTGCCCTTGGACTTGGAAATCTTGGCGCCTTCGCCGTCGAGGAACAGCTCGTAATTGAACCCGGCCGGCGGCACCGCGCCCAGCGCGCGGACGATCTTGCCCGACAGCATGACCGAATCGATCAGATCCTTGCCGGCCATTTCATAATCGACGCCCAGCGCCAGCCAGCGCATCGCCCAATCGACCTTCCATTGCAGCTTGCAGGCGCCGCCGGTGACGGGAACGGTGACGCTGTCGTTGGTGCCGGGGCGGATGTAGGTGACGGTGCCGGCATCGACGTCGCGCGCCACGATCGGCACCTGCAGCACATGGCCGGAAACCGGATCGATCGGCAGGAACGGCGAATAGGTGGCGCGGCGTTCGGGGCCCAAGGTGGGCAGGATGATCGCCATCACATCATCATAATGCGCCAATATGCGCAGCAGCGTCGCATCGAACATGCCGCTGGCGTAGCAGTCGGTGGAGCTCATGAACTCATAGTCAAAGCCGAAGCCATCCAGAAACGCGCGCAGCCGGGCATTGTTGTGCGCGCCGAAACTGGCATGCGTGCCAAAGGGATCGGGCACCTTGGTGAGCGGCATGTTCAGCGCGGCGCGCAGCATCTCCGGGTTGGGGATGCCGTCGGGCACCTTGCGCAGCCCGTCCATGTCGTCGGAAAAGGCGATCAGGCGGGTGGGCACGCCGGGTGCCATCGCTTCGAACGCGCGGCGCACCATGGTGGTGCGCACCACTTCGCCGAAGGTGCCGATGTGCGGCAGGCCGGATGGACCGTATCCGGTTTCGAAGATCACCGCGCGGCCAGCGGGCACGCCATCGGGATAGCGCGCCAGCAGCTTGCGGGCTTCTTCATACGGCCAGGCCTTGTTTGCCAGCGCGGCGGCCTGCATGGTTTCAACGGATATGGTCATGGCTCTGTCTTGCTTGCATTGTGACGCCCATGTGGCGGGAGCGGCCGATGGTTGCAACTGAATTGGCCATATCGGCACTTGTCGCCAGCCATGCCGGCGTGTGGATCGCCGATGCCGATGGCCGCGTGCGCGGGGTGGGCCGCGGCGAAGCGATTGCGCGCGCCGGGGATAGCCCGCACCTGCTGCTGAACGCGCCGGTCACCGCCAGCCGGCTGGGGCTGGGGGAACTGTCGGGCCTCGATCTGCTGGAATTGTTCGCCTTTCTGTGCCCCGCGCGCTTCTGTGTGCCGACGCCGCGCGGGCTGGCGGCTGCCTTGGGCCTGCCCGAACCGGCCGGCGATGCCGATGCAGCCTTCCTGCAGCGCGCCGCCGGGGCGTTGCTGGCGCTGGCGGCGCGAAAGGATTGGCCCGAACGCCACGGCGCCTGGACCATATTGCAAAGCCTGGCGCGGCAACGCTGGGCGTGGGCGCCGCACCTGTTGCGCCTGATTGCCAAACCGGAAAAGCCGGAACGCCATGTGTTTCAATCGTTGCCGCAGTGGGAGGAAGCCGCGCCGCGCCCGGCGCCGCGCGTGGTGACGCTGCCGGCCGGCGAGGTGGCGGCGCAGTTGGCCCGTCTGGTGGGCGCAGGCGCCGAACAGCGAGACGGGCAACGTGCCTATGCCGCCGCCGTCAGCGCGGCGTTCGAGCCCCGACAGCGCGGCGATGGCCCGCACATGGTGCTGGCGGAGGCCGGGACCGGCATCGGCAAGACATTGGGCTATCTCGCCCCGGCCAGCCTGTGGGCAGACATGGCCGGCGGCGCGGTATGGGTGGCGACCTTCACCAAGGCGCTGCAACGCCAGTTGGACAGCGAAACCGCGCGCGTGTGGCCCGATGCCACCGAGCGGCGCGCCAAGGTGGTGGTGCGCAAGGGCCGCGAAAATTATCTCTGCCTGCTCAATCTGGAGGATGCCGTGCAGGGCGGCTTCGGCGGGCGGGCGGCGGTGTTTGCGCGGCTGGCCGAGCGCTGGGCCGAATATAGCCGCGATGGCGACATGGTCGGCGGCGATCTGCCCGGCTGGCTGCCGGCGCTGTTCGGGCGGATGAGCTTTGCCGGGCTGACCGATCGGCGTGGCGAGTGCATCTATGCCGCCTGCCCGCATTACCGCAGTTGCTTCATCGAACGCGCGACGCGGGCATCGGCGCAGGCCGATCTGGTGATCGCCAATCATGCGCTGGTGATGATCAACGCGGCGCGCGGCCGGGCGGAAGGCGCCGGGCTGAACCGCATCATTTTCGACGAAGGCCATCATCTGTTCGACGCGGCGGACGCGACCTTTGCCGTGGCGCTGACGGGCCGTGAAGCGGTGGAGCTGAAGAACTGGCTGCTCGGCCCGGAGCGCGCGGCCGGGCGGGGCCGGCGGCGCGGCCTGTCGGCGCGGTTGGCCGACGCGATCAGCTATGACGACGAAGCCGCGCGCGCAGTCGAGCGCATCACCGAAGCGGCGCGCGCGCTGCCCAGCGAGGCCTGGTTGCAACGTGTGGCGGCCGATGCCGGCGACGGCGCGCTGGAGGCGCTGTTTGCGGCGGTGCGCGCCCAGGTGCTGGCGCGCGCGCCGCCCGAAGATGCCGACGGCGGCTATGGCCTGGAAACCCAGGTCGCCGAGGTGCTGCCGCGGCTGGTGGAGGCGGCCGGCGACGCCAGCGCCGCGCTGGGCCGCATGGCCGGGCCGATGGCGCAACTGGAAGCGCGGCTGGCATTGTTGCTGGATGATCCGCCCGATTGGCTCGATGGCCAGGGCCGGGCGCGGGTGGAAGGCGCGCGGGCCGGCCTGGTGCTGCGCGGTGCGCTGTTGGGGGCGTGGCAGCAGTTGCTCGGGCGCTTGGGCGGCCCGGCCGATGCGGATTTCATCGATTGGCTGGAACTGGCGCGCGCCGATGGCCGGTTGCTGGATGTGGGGGTGCAGCGGCGCTGGCTTGATCCGATGCGGCCGTTTGCCGGTGCCGTGCTGGGTCAGGCGCATGGCGTGGTGGTCACGTCGGCCACCTTGCGGGCGCGGCCCGACGCGCTGGCGGATGACTGGCGCGATGCCGATGCGCGCACCGGCGCGGCGCATCTGCCGGTGCCGCCCAAGCATTTCGCCGCCACCAGCCCGTTCGATTATGCCGCCCAGGCGCGCGTGCTGATCGTGACGGATGTGAAACCGCGCGATATCGCGGCGCTGGCCCATGCCTATCGCGCGCTGATCGAGGCGGCCGGCGGTGGCACGCTGGGTCTGTTCACGGCGATCGCCCGGCTGCGCGCGGTGCATGCGCGGCTGGCCGATCCGTTGGCGCGCGCCGGGCTGCCGCTTTATGCCCAGCATGTCGATCCGATCGATACCGGCACGCTGGTGGATATCTTCCGCGCCGAACCGGGTGCGTCGCTGCTGGGCACCGATGCTTTGCGCGATGGGGTGGATGTGCCGGGCGAATCGTTGCGGCAGGTGATCATGGAAGGCGTGCCATGGCCGCGCCGCACCGTGCTGCACGCCGCACGGCGGCTGGCCGATGGCGGCAATGTATTTGATGATCGGGTGACGATGGACCGGCTGGCGCAGGCCTTTGGCCGCCTGATCCGCCGCGCCGATGATCGCGGCCATTTCGTGCTGCTGGGGCCCGCAGTGCCCTCGCGGCTGCTCGGCGCGTTTCCGGCCGGCGTGCCGATCGATCGGGTGACGCTTGATCAGGCGGTCGCCATGGTGAAGGCGGGGATCAACGCGTCTGGCCAACCGTCCGGCGATATGCCAAGCCTTGGTCGGTCAACTTCGCCGGGTGCCACTTGAAAACGCTCACGCTGCTGCGCCATGCCAAATCGGGTTATGACGATCCGTTGCTGCGCGATTTCGATCGGCCATTGAACGATCGCGGCCGGCGAGCGGCGATGAAGGTCGGGCAATGGCTGAACGCGGCGACCCGGCGCGGCGACATGCCCGATCACCGGCTGGTGTTTGCCTCGCCTGCGGTGCGGGTGCGCCAGACCATCGAGGGGCTGGAAGCCGGCATGAGCCGGCCGCTGGCGCCGGTGTATGAGAGCCGCATCTATCTGTCCTCCTCCGCCACGCTGATCGAATTGTGCGCGGGATTCTCCGATGAATTTGCCGATGCCATGCTCGTCGGTCACAACCCGGGGCTGGAGGATCTGCTGCTGGAACTGGTGCCGCCAGGCGGCGATTTGCGCGCCGAGGCCGAGCTGAAATACCCCACCGCCACGCTCGCCCGGCTGGACATCGCCATCGATCGCTGGGCGCAGATTGATGGCGGCCGCGCGGAACTGGCGCGCTTTGTGCGGCCGCGCGATCTCGATCCGAGCTTGGGGCCGGATGATTGATTGGCTGACTATGTCCTGCTGAACCTGTTGTTTGCAGGAAGCGGGCCACCTCACAACCGCAGCACGCGCCCCAATCGCCCGCGCGCTGCCCACATTACCGCCGCGCCGGCCAGCGGAAAGCACGCGTGCATCACCCAGAAGGCGGGTGCGTCCATGGTTTCGTAGAACCGCCCCAGCCAGCCGGACATGGTGCTGCCCAGGAACACAGCGAACTGCACCGCGCCCAGCATGACGCCGGTCACCGCCACCGGCGCGCTGCGCGAAAACAGGGCGTTCATGGTGGGCACCAGGTAGAGCCAGCCGGTGTTGAGCATCAGATGGAAGCCGACCACCCACAGGAACGGCGTTTTCGCCGACCCGCTGCCGGCCGCCAGCCACAGGAAGGCGACGCCCATCAGCGCCATGCCGATGCCGATCTTGCCGAGTTCTTTCGGCTCGCGCCCACGCGCCGCCTGCCAGCGCCACAGGGCGAGCACCGGCGGCACCGCCAGGATCGGCGCCAGGCTGTCGATGGCCTGCAACCAGGTGACCGGCACTTCGAGGCCCAGCACCATGCGATCAAGATGGTCACGGCCCCACAGCGCATAGACATTCCACACTTGGCTTTGCGCCAGCCAGAACAGGCTGGTGAGCAGCATCACCGCAATCAGCGCTGCAATGGTCTTGCCGTCGCCGGGCCCAAGCCGCGCGGCACGGCGGGTGGAAGGGGGTGTGTCGGCGGGCATCAGGCCATTGCCGATCAAAAGGGTGATCGCCGCCAGCGCCATGCAGGTGCAGGCCGCGGCGAAACCCCATTGCCAGTTCACCACCTCCCCCAGCGCGCCGATCAGCAGCGGGCCGAGGAACGCCCCGGTGTTGAGCCCGGCGGCGAGAATGGCAAAGGCCGCATCGCGGCGGCCATCGTCGCGCCCATAAAGATGCCCGGTCTGCGCATTCAGATTGCAGCGCAACGCGCCGGCGCCAAAGGCGCAGACCAGCAGGCCGGGCAGGAACAAGGACGGCGTGATCACCATCGCCATGCCGGCGCTCGCCAGGATCGCGCCCAGGATGCAGGTCAGGCGCGGCCCCCACAGGCGATCGCCCAGCCAGCCGCCGAGCAGCGGCGTCAGAAAGAACAGCCCGAGATAAAGCCCCATGGTCTGGGTGGCGAGCGCCTGATTGCTCATCGGCCCGAACAGGCGCTCGACGATGCTCCGCCAGAGATCGAAGCCGCCGACGCTGGCGACTTCGGCCGGCGTGAACAGGAAATTCGCCATGTAGAGGATCAGCAGCGATTGCACCCCATAGACGCCGGCGGCCTGCAAGCCTTCGGCCACCGTGACGATGGCAAGGCCAGCCGGGTGGCCGGCGAAATCTGGTTTGTCCCCCATGCTGCTACCGTGGCGTGTGGGCAGGGATTGGGCAAGCGGGTGGTTGTGCCGCAGGCCATACGCCCTCAATCGTCGCGGCGGCGTTCCCGCTCTGCCTTGCGGCGGGCTTTCTCGGCCTGCTTCGCCGCGCGCTTTTGCGCGTCTTCCTGTTTGCGCAGGGCGCGGCCGCGCTTGATGTCGGCTTCTTCCTGGCTTTCGGTGGCGGTGTCATACACCACTTCACCCAGCTTGATCGGCGCGGTGATGACTGCCGTGGCCACGGCGCAGCCGCCGAGCAGAGCCAAGGGAAGCAGGACGAGAGCGCGGTGCATGCGCCTCTTATGCCAGCGCGCCCGGCTCCAGCGCCAGCAGTTTCGGAATGGCGGCCTTGAACGGGAAAAAGCCCTTGGTGGCGCGCGGCCAGGCGACATCATCCCAGGCGCGGCGCAGGCGCACCAGCGCCACGCCATCGGCGGCCAGCGCCGGGGCCAGCATGTCCAGCCGGTCCTTCACCGGGCCGACCGGCGCATCGGCGGTGATGATCTGGCGCAAGCGGTGACGCGCCGCCCAATCACGCATGGCATCCACGCCGAAGGTGGCATCGACGCGTTCGGGTTCCAGGCCGAAACGGCTCGCGGCGCGGGCGAGACCATCGCCGATCATGGCCATCGCAACGCGGTGCTTCAGCGGCGCCGGCGTGCCGCCGATGTCCGGCGTCGCGGCCAGCGCCACCAGAGGGGGCAGGGCCTGTTGATCGAGGCTGCAATCTTCGGTGGTGATGAACAGGCCGGTGCGCAGCATTGGATCGGCGCGCATCGCCGGCACCGGCGGGATCGGCGGCGGGATGGTGTCAGCGGGCCAAGGCGCGGCCTCGCGCGCCAGCGGCGCCGCGACCCGGAACCGCCCGCCCGACAGATCACGGATCAGATCGGCGCGCGCCAGATAGGTCTTGCCCGGCGTCTGCAGGCCCACCACCCAGCGCCAACCCAGCGTGTTGCTGGCCGGGCAGGCATCGAGCAGATGCTGATAGAAGAACGCCGCACCCAGCTGCCACGGCAGCCGCAACGTGAAGCACCAGATGCTGGCAAAGCTCATCCGCACATGGTTGTGCAGCCAGCCGGTTTCGATCAATTCGTGCACCCATGCGTCGAAACAATCGATGCCGGTGGTGCCGGCCATGGCCTGCGCGTAACGGCGCTGCCATCTGCCATCGTCGGCCAGCATCGCCTGCATGCGCACGACATCAGCTTGCCAGCGCGTCCAGATTTCGGGGCGTTGCTGTAGCCAGCCCACCCAATAGCTCCGCCAGCAGATTTCCTGGACGAATTTCTCCGCGCCGGTGAAGCCGTGCGCGGCGATGGCGGCGGCGGCGACCTCCTGCTCGCTCACCAGCCGGCGGCGGATGGCGGGGGACAGAAGTGACGTGGTGGCAGCGCCACCCGGCCCGCCATCATGGTTGCGCCGCGCCGCATAGGCCCGGCCGGCCAGGGGCACGAATTCGGCGACGCGGGAAAGCGCATCGGCGCGAGTGAGGGGGAAACGCATGGCCGCGGGGATAGCGGTTTTGTCGTGGCTGGGAGCGCGCAGTGATGTCGCGGGGTGCGGCTCAATCCCCGGCTCAATCTTCCCCGAACTTGTCCGTCACCAGGCCGACAAGCTTCGACAGCGCGGCCTCGGCCTCGCGCCCCGTCGCGCTGATCTCGATGTCGTCGCCCAGGGCGGCGGCCAGCATCATCAGGCCCATGATCGACGTGCCGGTGACGGACGCGCCATCGTGCGCAACGGTCACGTCCGCGTCGAAGCTGGAGGCGAGTGTCACGAACTTGGCGCTGGCCCGTGCATGGAGCCCGCGGCGGTTGCTGATCGTGACCCGAACCGGGCCGGCAACCTCGCTCAAGCCGCCTCACCCAGCATGCGGCTGGCCACGGCGATATATTTGCGGCCGGCATCCTGGGCTGCCTGCACGGCGGCGGCGACCGTGCCGGTCTTGCGCACGCTGGCCAGCTTGATCAGCATCGGCAGGTTGACGCCGGCGATCACCTCGACCTGCGGGCCGAGCAGCGAAATCGCGAGATTGGATGGCGTGCCGCCGAACATGTCGGTGAGGATGATGACCCCCTGGCCGCTGTTGCAGGCGGTGACGGCGTCGGCGATGTCGGTGCGGCGCACCTCCATATCGTCATCGGCGGCGATGCAGATCGCCGCCACGCAGGGCTGCGCGCCAACGACATGCTCCATGGCGGCCCGAAACTCGGCCGCCAACCCCCCGTGGGTTACCAGAACCAATCCGATCATTGGTCGCTGCCCTCACGCCCTTCGACTGAGTCTGTCAATGGGGCGCCTGCCACAACGGCGGCATCGCCCGCCAATTTTGCGATATCCCGATGCACCAGCGCCACGGGTTGCCCGGCCGCCACCAGCCGCGCCGCCAGATCGCGCGCGGTGGCAACACTGCGATGGCGCCCGCCGGTGCAGCCAATGGCAATCGTCAGATAGGCCTTGCCTTCGCGGGCATAGCCGGGAAGCAGGGTGCGGATAAGATCATCGAACTTGGTGAGCGTGGCGGCATAAAGCGGATCGGCTGCGACAAACGCCGCCACCCGGTCATCCTCGCCGGTCAGGGGCCGCAACGCGACATTCCAGTGCGGATTGGCCAGGAAGCGGACATCCAGCACCAGATCGGCATCGCGCGGCAGGCCGGCGGCAAAGCCGAAGCTGAGGATGGTGACGGTCAGCCCCGGCGACAGGCCGCCGAACCGCTCTGCCACGCGGGCGCGCAGATCGGTCACCGACAATTCGGTGGTGTCGATGACCAGATCGGCCCAGCGCCGCAGCGGCATCAGCAGGTCGCGCTCCGCGATGATGCCATCGATGGCCGGGCGATCCAGGCTGAGCGGGTGGCGGCGGCGGGTTTCGGAAAAGCGCCGGATCAACACATCGTCGGCGCAATCCAGGAAGATCAACCGCACATCGCGCCCCGCATCGCGCAGCGCCGCCACGCGCGCCGCCAGCGCGGTGGGATCGAAGGCGCGGGTGCGGGTGTCGATGCCCAGCGCCAGCGGGCGGCCAGCCACGCCGGCGATCAACGCATCGAGCAGCGACAGCGGCAGATTGTCCACCACTTCATGCTCGGCATCCTCCAGCGCGCGCAGCACGGTGGATTTGCCGGCACCCGAAAGGCCGGAGATGATCAGGATCGGCTGGCTCACGCCGCGACTTGTGCCGGGAAGCCCGTGGCTTGCCAAGGCCCGCGCCGCGCGCTGCGGCGCCGAATCGCCGAACGGATCAAAAGCCAGCATGGGCAGGGTTACGCCCGCCACCGGAAATTGTTCAATGTCGGGCATGCGGCCGGGGGGTCGGCCAAGATCCAGCACCAGCGCGATGGGGGCAGGCGCCGTCGGTTCGGGGACGATGCCCAGCCCCCGCACTTCCAGCAGACCGGCCAGCCGCGGCGGCGCGCTCGCCACAGGTCCGTGTTCGCAAGCCGTCACCACCACCCGATCATCAGCCACCAACTGCCAGCCACACGCCACCAGACGCAGTGCCAGATCGGATTTGCCGGCACCCGATGGCCCCAGCAGCAGCACGGCGCGGCCATCCAGCGCAACCGCCGTGGCGTGCAGCGTTTCAGGCATGGTCTTTGGCACCGGATCAGGCCGCCGGCAGCAACACGCGGAACCGGCCGCCGCCACCTTGGGCCTCCTCCACCACGATCTGGCCGCCGTGCGCGCTGACGATGGCGGCGGCGATCGACAGGCCCAGCCCGGAATGGCGGCCAAAATCCTCCGTCGGCGGCCGTTCGGAATAGAATCGGCGGAAGATGTCGCCGCGGTTGGCCGACGGCACGCCGGGCCCCTGATCGGTGACGACCAGTTCGACCTGTTCACCAACACGATCAACGGCAAGGGTGACGGTTCCGCCGTCTGGCGAGAAGCTCAACGCATTGTCGATCAGGTTGCGCAGCACTTGCGCCAGACGGCTGGCGTCGCCTTCGATCATCACCGGCGCCGGCAGGCCGGCGCGCTGCACCGCCAGCCCCCGGGTCTGCCCATGCGCCTGTCCGGCGATGCCATAGGCGCTGACCAGGCCATCGGCGAGCGCGCCGGCATCGACCGGCTGGAATCCGGTGCGCGACAATTCCGCATCCAGCCGGCTGGCATCGGCGATATCGGTGATCAGCCGATCGATGCGCCCGACATCATCGCGGATCACGTCCAGCAACTGATCGCGCAACGCCGGCTGTTCGACCTGGCCCAGCACATCGACCGCCGAGCGCAGCGAAGCGAGCGGATTCTTCAGCTCATGGGCGACATCGGCGGCAAAGGCTTCCGTGGCATCGATCTGCCGCCTGAGCGCGATCGACATGTCGGAAACGGCGCGGGCCAGCGCGCCGATCTCGTCGCGGCGATCGGGCAGGCGTGGCACCACCACTTCGCGCCGCCGGCCCAGCCGCACCCGGTGGGCCGCAATCGCCAGCAAGCGCAGCGGGCGCACGATGGTGCGTGTCAGGTAAAACGACAGCCCCAGGGTCAGTCCCGAAACGCTGAGCAGGAGCCAGAAGGAGGTGAGGCGTTCGGCCCGCAGGATGCGTGACACATCTTCGGCATTGTCCATCAGATGCACCACGCCAAGGCCCGGCACGGGCACCGCGGCCCCCACGATGATGCTGCCATCGATGGCGCGGCGCAGTTCCGTGGCGGGCTGGCCGGACTGGCGCGCCACCTGCACCTCGCGCCACTGGCCGGCACGATCCGGCACGGCCTCGGCATAGTGCGGCAGCGTGCGCGCGCTCAGCAACTGCTCGAGAAGCCGGTCGATGAATTTTGCCGATGCGCGCTGCCAAGAATAGCCATCGGGATCTTCGATGGCAAAGCGGCGCGTGGGCTCGAAGCGCCAATTGTCGGTCAGCACGCCGCCGTCGTTTGCATAAAGCCGCACGCGCGTGCCCCGCGCAAAGTTCAGCCGTTCAAGCCCGGCAGGAAGATCGCCCGCGAGACCGGCAATCGCCAGGGCTTCATTCGATATGGCGTTCGTGCGTTCATCCAGCAGGCGGGCGCGCACCGTATCGAGATAGAGCAGCATGATCGCCAGCACGATCACCGCGAGCAGGTTCACCGCAAAGATGCGGGCGCGCAGCGAACCAAAGCCGAGGCCCCGGCGCCATTCCTGCACCGCCTCCTCTGCCCTCACATCCTATTCCTCGTTGAAACGGTAACCGACGCCATACAAGGTCTCGATGGCTTTGAACTGGTGATCAACCGCGCGGAATTTCTTGCGCAACCGCTTGATATGGCTGTCGATGGTGCGGTCATCGACGTACACGTCATGGGCATAGGCCGCATCCATCAACTGGTCGCGCGACTTCACGAAACCGGGCCGTTGCGCCAAGGTTTCCAGGATCATGAATTCGGTGACCGTCAAGGCCACATCGCCGCGGCGGCCTTCGCCGGCATCCCAATACACGCGGTGGCGCGCCGGATCCATGTTCAGCCGCCCGCGCACGATGGGATCGACCACGATGTCATCCGCGGCATCGGGCGCGGCGCGCCGATTGGCGGTGCGGCGCAGCACGGCACGGATGCGTTCGATCAACAGGCGCTGGCTGAACGGCTTGCCGATATAGTCGTCGGCGCCCATGGCCAGGCCGAGCGCTTCATCGATCTCGGTGTCCTTGCTGGTCAGGAAGATCACCGGCACCTGGCTTTTCTCGCGCAGGCGACGCAGCAGCTCCATGCCGTCCATGCGCGGCATCTTGATATCGAGCACCACCAGATCGGGCAGATTTTCCAGCAGGGCTTTCAGGGCGCTATCGCCGTCAGAATAGAGCCGCACCGCAAAGCCTTCGGCCTGCAGCGCGATCGACACCGACGTGAGGATGTTGCGATCATCGTCGACGAGGGCAATCGTGGGGACAAGCGTGGTCTGGTCCATCGTCGCCTATGTGAAGCGACAGCGCGTCTTTCGCAAGTCCAGCGCGTAGATTGCACAGGCCGCGCGCAAATTCAGCCATGTCAGCATTGTCCATGCTACGACGTTTTGACGGATGTTAACGTGTCGGCTATGCGGGCCGCCATAAAAGGTCGGCTCGGCTTTTGGAGGCGAGTTTGGCCCCGGAATTCAGGAGTAGAATCGTGCCATCCACTATTGTTCCCGCCTTTGGTCTTGCATCGCAGGGCTATGCCACGCCCGCCAGTCTGCACTGGAATCTGGCCACGGGCCCGCTGGTGGAACTGGCCGTGCAACGCGGTGAAGGCATGTTGTCGGAACATGGCGCGCTGGTGGTGAAAACCGGCAAGCACACCGGCCGCAGCGCCAACGACAAGTTCATCGTGCGCGATGCCGAAACCGATGGCACCATTTGGTGGGACAAGAACAAGAGCATCACGCCCGCGCAATTCGCCGCGGTGAAGGCCGATTTCCAGGCCGCGCTGGCGCAGAAGGCCGATCTGTTCGTGCAGGATCTGTTCGGCGGCAGCCAGCCCGAGCACCGGGCGCGGGTGCGGGTGATCACCGAACATGCCTGGCACAGCCTGTTCATCCGCACGCTGCTGGTCCGCCCCGGCGCCGATGAACTGGCGGATTTCGTACCGGAATACACGATCATCGATCTGCCGTCGTTCCGCGCCGATCCGGCCCGTCATGGCTGCCGCAGCGAAACCATCGTGGCGGTCGATTTCACCAACAAGACCGTGCTGATCGGCGGCACCGCCTATGCCGGCGAAATGAAGAAATCGGTGTTCTCCATCCTGAACTATCTGCTGCCGGAACGCGGCGTGATGCCGATGCACTGTTCGGCCAATATCGGCCCGGATGGCGACACGGCGATCTTCTTCGGCCTGTCGGGCACCGGCAAGACCACGCTGTCCGCCGATGCCAGCCGCACGCTGATCGGTGATGATGAACATGGCTGGTCGGATACGGCCGTCTTCAACTTCGAAGGCGGTTGCTATGCCAAGATGATCCGGCTGTCGGCCGAAGCCGAGCCGGAGATTTACGCCACCACGCGCCGGTTTGGCACGGTGCTGGAAAATGTCGTGATGGATCCCGACACGCGGGTGATCGATCTGGATGACAACAGCCTGGCGGAAAACAGCCGCGGTTCCTATCCGATCGAATTCATCCCCAACGCGTCGGCCGACAACATGGGCCCGGTGCCGCGCAACATCATCATGCTGACCGCCGATGCGTTCGGCATCCTGCCGCCGATATCCAAGCTGACGCCGGATCAGGCGATGTATCACTTCCTGTCGGGCTACACGGCGCGCGTCGCCGGCACCGAAATCGGCGTGACCGAACCGGATGCCACCTTCTCCACCTGTTTCGGTGCGCCGTTCATGCCGCGTCACCCGTCGGTTTATGGCAATCTGTTGAAGTCACGCATTGCCAAGGGCGGCGTGGATGTGTGGCTGGTCAACACCGGCTGGACCGGCGGCAGCGCCACCGCCGGTGGCAGCCGCATGCCGATCAAGGTGACGCGCGCGCTGCTCAACGCCGCGCTCGACGGCAGCCTGAAGACGGCGGAATTCCGCACCGATGCCAATTTCGGCTTTGCGGTGCCGGTGGCGGTGCCGGGCGTGGACAGCATCATCCTCAACCCGCGCGAAACCTGGGCCGACAAGGCGGATTATGATGCCAGGGCCAAGGCGCTGGTCGGCATGTTCATCGCCAATTTCGCGGCGTTCGAAGCGCATGTCGATCAGAGCGTGCGCGAAGCGGCCCCCAGCGCCGCCTGAGCAATCGGCGGCGCCAGCGCTGTGGCCGATGGGCCACATCCGCAACACAATGTGCGCCGCCTCACGAATTACGCACATTGCCCTGTTGTCATGGCAACGCTGCGGCGCAACAAAAGTGCCGCAATTGTCAGGATAGGGGCGATACCGTGTTGAACAAGAAAATGCTGCTGCTTGCTGGTTCCGTGCTGGCTGGATCGCTGGCCACCGCAACCTTGGCGCAGGATCAGACGACCGCTGCAGCCGCCGAGACCGCCGCCGAAGAACTGGTGGTCACCGGCTCGCGCCTCAAATCCAGTCCAAACGAAACCTCGGCCTTGCCGATCACCACCGTTGATGCCGCCGCTTTGCGTGCACTGGGCAACAGTGATCCCACGGCCACGTTGCGCCAGATTCCGGCGCTGCTTGCTTCGGGCACTGTGGCCGATTCCATCGAGCGCGGTGCGGGCGGCATTGGCCAGGCCACACTGAACTTGCGCCAGTTGGGCGCCAACCGCACGCTGGTTCTGGTCGATGGCTATCGCCATGTTGCCGGTGTTGCCGGCAGCCAGACGGTCGACGTGTCGACCATCCCGAATGCGCTCATCGAACGGGTCGACGTCCTTACCGGCGGCGCTTCGGCTGTTTATGGCGCCGACGCTGTCACCGGTGTGGTCAACTATGTGCTGAAAAAGAATTTCCAGGGGCTTGCCCTTGATGGTCAGTTCGGAATTTCCGATTTTGGCGATGGCAACAGCTATCGGCTGGAAGGCACCTGGGGCACCAACTTTGCAGACGGCAAGGGCAATGTCACCTTCTCGGCCGGCTACACCAAGGACGAGGAAATCCTGTTCTCGGCGCGGCCCTTCACGGCTGACAACGGCCGCGGCAACAACAGCACCACCTATGCCAACCCGTTCCGCCGGTTCCAGAAAGGCGACATCAACGCCGCGACCATGCCGAACTTCGCCAACTATTACCGCGTCGGTGGCCCTGGCCCGCGCACCAGCCGCATCGCCTTTGGTCCCTCCATCCCGACCGCGGCGCAGTTTGCCACCCAGTTCCCTGGCGTTACCCCGACAGCGGCGGAAAGCGCCCTGATGGCCCGCGCCGCCGGTGCGCCGTCGCTGGTTATTGGCAGCCAGCCAGCCTTTGGTATCTCGTCCAACGCCGGCCTGATCTTCCGCGGTGATTTCGCCCGCTTCACCACCGATCTCAACAACAATGGCATCGCGGACTGCAACGAAAGCTTTGTTGGTTGGACCGGCTTTGGCGGCGGCGGTTGCTACGTCTCCACCCCCGGCGGCGGCGTGAAGATTTTCCAGGACGGCATCATTTCCACCAGCCAGAACCAGTTCGGTGGCGATGGCGCCCCGGAACGCGTCAATGCCCAGTCCTTGATCCCCGGTTCGGAACGCATCTATGCCAACTTCCGCGGCAATTATGAATTCTCGCCCGCTGCCGAAGTGTTCATCGACGCCAAATACACCCGCAACAATGCGATCAGCCGCAGCGCCTACAACAGTTTCTATGATACGCTGCTGATCACGCCCGACAACCCGTTCATCCCGACGGTGCTGCAAGGCCAGGCCGATGCCGGCGGCGGCCTGCGCGTCTCGCGCGACATGACCGACCTGGGCGACGGCATCAGCCGGGCGCGCCGCGAAACCTATCGCATCGTGGCGGGCGTGCGCGGCGAAATCAGCTCGCACCTGAATTATGAAGTGGTCGGCAACTGGGGCCGCACGGACAACGCGAACACCTTTGAAAACGCCGTGCTCTATGATCGGCTGTTCGCTGCCATCGATGTGGTGCGTGGTCCCAATGGCCAGCCAGTCTGCCGCGTCAGCACCGGAAACACCACGCCGCATCCGGGCTCGGAAACCTTCCCGCTCATTGCGCCCGGGTTCTTCAGCTTCCGCCCCGGCGACGGCACCTGCGTGCCGGCCAACATATTGGGCGGTGCCAATTCGATCAGCAAGGCCGCGGCCGATTGGATCACCGCGCCGACCACCAACCGCTTCCGCCTCGAACAGACGGTGCTGACGGCCCTGTTCACCGGCGATACCGGCGGTTTCCTCAACCTGCCGGGCGGTGCCATCCAGTTTGCCTTCGGCGGCGAATATCGGAAGGAAGAATCCACCTCCACATTCGATCCGCTGGTGCTGGGGATCATCCCGCAAACCGGCCCGGCCAACATCGTGGGCCGGTTCATCGGCGATGTGGAGCCCACCAACCAGTCGCTGATCTTCGATCCCACCAACCGCACCAACAATGCCGGTGGCAGCTTTGACGTGAAGGAAGTGTTCGGCGAAGTGAAGGTGCCGATCCTGAAGGACACGCCGTTCTTCCATGAACTCACCGTGGGCGCGGCGGCCCGCTATGCCGATTACTCGACCATCGGCGGCGCTCTCACCTGGAATGTCAGCGGCACCTGGGCCCCGATTGAGGACATCAAGTTCCGCGGCACCTATGCCCGCGCCATCCGTGCGCCCAACATCACCGAATTGTTCGATCCGGCGCAGGGCACCACCTTCCGGCCGTCCGATCCGTGCGATCTGATCAACCAGAATGTGAACCCGGGCCGTCGCGGCAACTGCCTTGCCGCCGTGACGGCGCTGGGCATTGCCAATCCCGCGACCTTCCTCGCCAATTACAATGATCCGCTCACCGGCCGTTTCGGCGGAACCATCAGCGGCAATCCCAATCTGCAGGAAGAAAAGGCCACCACCTTCACGGTGGGCACCGTGGTTCAGCCCCGCTTCGTGCCGGGCCTGACGCTCAGCGCGGATTATTATTCGATCAAGATCACCAACGCCATTCAGGCGTTGACCGCGCAGAACATCGTGGACACCTGCTACGACAACACGCAGTTCCCCAACAGCTTCTGCTCGCTGTTCGAACGCATCGGGCCCACGGCGCCGGGCAACACCTCGGCCAATCAGCCCAATCTGTTCGGCTTCCGCACCCTGCGTCAGACCCAGTTGAACTTTGCCAAGATCGAAACCGCCGGTGTCGATTTCTCGGTGAACTATCGCTTCACCTTGTGGGACAAGAACAACATCAGCCTGGGCCTGAACGGCAACTGGACCAAGCAGGTCAATCGCTTCTTCGATCCGACCAATCTCAACAACATCAATCCGGCGCTGCGCGAATTGTCGGTGCCTGAATGGGCAGGCGTCGGCTCCGTCAACTACAACCGCGGCGCCTTCAGCTTCGGCTATAATGTGCAATATGTGCAGTCCACTGCGGCCGCCAGCGCGATCCAGATCGAAACCATCGACACGCAATTCGGCCCGGCCGGGTTCGCACCGGATTACTGGATCCACAACATCAACTTCAACGTGGATATCCTGAAGGACCGCTTCAGCGTCTATGGTGGCGTCAACAACCTCACCAACGCTGCGCCCTATCTCTCGTCGTCGGCCTATCCGGTGTCGGGGATGGGCCGCTTCTACTTCGTGGGCATCCGCGCCAAGCTCTGATGCGAAGGGCCTGAAACGCGAAAGGGCGGCCCGCAAGGGCCGCCCTTTTTCGTTGCTGCATCCCCTCTAGCCTGGCAGCCTGGCGAGGATGAAGCGCGCCTGGTTTGATGCTCCTGCTGAAGTCTTCGCCAAGCTGGATCCGCTGACGATTCTTGGTGCGCTGTCGTGTTCGCCTTTTGCCGATGAGCCGGCGCAAAAATCCGCCTGGCAATTCGAGGTGGAACATCTGCAACCCATTGCCGCTGCTTTGCCCAACGCTCATTTCTTTCTGGAATTCGGCATTCCCCGCATGGGCCGCCGGGCGGACGCGCTCATTGTAGCGGGCAGTCTGATTTTCGTTCTGGAATACAAGGTCGGTCGGCGTGACTTTCCCATCCACGCGCGTGAACAGGTCCATGGTTATGGTTTTGATCTCAAGGTCTTCCATCAAACTAGCCACGACAGGACCATCATTCCGATCTTGATCGCCACCAAGGCCCCGGCCCAACCGTTGGAACTTGGCTTTGCCCATGAAAATGGCGTGCTGGCGCCGATCAATTGCGCGCCCAAGGATGTGCTGCCCACCCTGCAACGCTTCATCGCCATGGACAGTGCGCCCGCAATCGACCCGGATGTGTGGGCAGAAGGCCGTTATGCACCGACACCGACCATTATCGAGGCGGCAGAGGCGCTCTATGCGGGGCATGACGTTGACGAAATCTCTCGCCACGAAGCCGGAGGCGAGAACCTCGCACGCACGTCTGCCGCCATTGAAGCCATCGTGAATCAAATGAAGGCTGAAGGCGCGAAGGCCATTTGCTTTGTCACCGGTGTGCCAGGTGCGGGCAAGACGCTGGCGGGCCTTAACATTGCTGCTGGGCGCTTGAAGCGGGACATTGGCGAGGATTCCGCCTTGCTGTCCGGCAATGGGCCCTTGGTCGAGGTATTGGCCACGGCGCTAGGCCGGGATTTTCGTGACCGTGCCAAACGCCGTGGGCTCAAGAAGGACCAGTTGCATCTGCTGGGTCGGGCACCTGACAAGCTGATTCAGGCAGCCCACCGGTTCCGGTCTGATTATCTGAAGGACAAGGGGCCGCCACCAGAGCATGTGATTATCTTTGACGAGGCCCAAAGAGCCTGGGGTCGCACCAAGGCAGCCCGTTACATGGCCGGGAAGGGCCACCATGATTTTGATCAATCCGAGCCATCCTTCTTCCTGTCGGTTATGGACCGCCGGCCGGATTGGTGCGTGCTGGTTTGCCTGATCGGAGAAGGTCAGGAGATCCATGATGGCGAGGCCGGCGTCGCCGAATGGGTACGTGCGCTACAGGCTGATCGGCGGCACTGGCGAATTTTTGCGCCGCCCAAGCTGCTGGACACGGTGGGCCAACTGGATCCGGTGTTGATCCACTATCTTCAGCAGGCCGAAACTGTGCCTGATTCCCGCTTGCATCTCGACGTGCCGGTGCGCTCCTTCCGGTCGGACAAGGTTGCGCGATTTGTCGCCGCAATCCTTGCAGAGGACGCGGATGCGGCGGCGGCCTGCCGGCCAGACGCCTGCGACTTTCCGATCTACTGGACCCGTTCGATCACCGCGGCGCGTCACTGGTTGCGGTTGCAGCGCCGGCCCAACGAGCGATCCGGGATGCTGGCGTCATCAAACGGGCTGCGATTGAAGCCGGAAGGCCTGTTTGTGAAAGCGCGAATCGATGGGCCGGTGTGGTTCCTCAATCCGGCGCACGATGTCCGCTCTTCGTCGGCACTGGAAGAGGTCGCAACCGAGTTTGACGTGCAGGGTCTGGAACTGGATTGGACCTGCATTGCCTGGGATTTGAACCTGCGCCGCACCGACCACTGGCATGCCCGCGAGTTTGAAGGCACCAAGTGGCGTCAGGTCAGCCAGAGCAGCAGCGGGATCAGCAAGGCCGATTATGTGAAGAACGCTTATCGCGTGCTGCTCACCCGGGCGCGACAGGGGATGGTCATCTTCGTGCCGAGAGGTGATGCCGCCGATGAAACGCGCCCGCCGATAGAATATGACGAGATTGCCAACTGGCTGACGTCCTGCGGAATTCCGGAACTGCTCTCAGCTTAAGGCGACCGCTGATGGATCCCGCATTCGGTCTTTTCGAGGCCGGGCCAGCGGCCGGCGCGGGGGTCCTGGCCGGGGAGGACTTTGGCGGTGCAGGGCACGCAGCCAACGGAGGGGTAGCCTTGCGCTTCCAGTGGGTGGAGCGGCAGCTTGCGGGCGGCAAAGGCCGCATCCACCGTTTCGCGGGACCAATCGGCGAAGGGATTGATCTTCAAGCGGCCTTCGTCGATCTCGAAACGCGGCAGCGCAGCCCGGGAGCGGCCCTGATAGGCCTTGCGGCCGGAAATCCAGGCTCCGAACGGCGCCAGTGCGCGGCGCAGCGGCTCCACCTTGCGCAAATCACAGCAGCCATCGGCATCATAGCGCCAACGGGTGCTGGTGGCATCCTTCTGGGCCAGCAGGCGCGGATCGGGGCGATAGACGCGCAGATCGGTGAAGCCCAACTGTTCGGCCAGCGTGTCGCGATAGGCGAGGGTTTCGCCGAAGATCTTCTGGGTGTTGATGAAGATCACCGGCACATCCTTGCTGGCCGACGCGACCAGATCGAGCAGCACCGCCGATTCGCTGCCGAAGGAGGAGACCACGGCAATGCGGTCGTTGAGTTCGCCAAGGATGAGGTCGGCCAGCATGTCTTGCGCCGGCACGGCGGCATAATGCGCCGTCAGCCGATCGGCGTCGGCTGCCGTGAACAGCGGCGCGGTGTCGATGCTGTCGACCGCGCGCTGCCGGGCGGCCTCAGGCACCGCGCAGCGCCCAGACCGGCGGGCGGCCATCGGCGGCCTTCATGTAGACATGGGCGAAGCGTTGCAGCGTGCGCGTCACCACGGCCGGATCGAACGGCAGATCGGATCGCACGGCATCGAAACCGGCGCGCACCAGAAAGCCGAGCTGATCGATCTTGAGATCACCGACAGCGCGGATTTCGCCCGTGAATCCGGCCTCACGCAGGATGCGCGCGCTGCTGAAGCCGCGGCCATCGCGGAATTTGGGAAAGACGATGTCGATGCGGTGCAGCGTGGCGAGGTGCGGGATCAGCGCGCGGGCGTCGTCGGCCGGTGCCAACTGCACGGCAGTGTCGCCCTGCTGGTGATCGACGAGCGCAACCGCCGCCGCATCATGCACGGCATCGTCACGCAGGCGGAGCAGATGGGAATCAGCCATATACGGCCTCCTTGAACGGGGCGGCGCCAACCCGGCGGTAGGTATCGAGCAGGCGTTCGGCCGGGTCGCTGCGCAGGGCCTTGTAGCAATCGACGACCTTTTCGACGGCGACGACAATGCCGTCTTCATCGAAACCGGGGCCGAGGATCTTGGCCAGGCTGGCATCTTCGGCACCGGAACCGCCGAGCAGCAGCTGGTAATTCTCGTCACCCTTGCGATCGACGCCCAGGATGCCGATGTGGCCGGCATGGTGGTGGCCGCAGGCGTTGATGCAACCGGAAATCTTGATCTTCAATTCGCCCAGATCGGCTTCCTGCGGCGCCAGTTTCACCGCCAGTTTCTGCGCGATCGGGATGGAGCGGGCATTGGCCAGCGTGCAATAATCAAGGCCGGGGCAGGCAATGATGTCGGACGCGCGATCGAGATTGGCGGTGGCCAGCCCAGCCCCCACCAGCGCCTGCCACAGCGTGAACAGATCGGCGCGCCGCACATGCGGCAGCACCAGATTCTGCGCGTGGGTGACGCGGATTTCATCGCCGGCATATTGCTCGGCCAGATCGGCGATCAGGTCCATCTGATCGGCGGAGGCATCGCCGGGGATTTCGCCGGGCGCCTTCAGGCTGATGGTGACGATGGCATGGCCGGGCACCTTGTGCGGGTGCGTGTTCACCGCCACCCAGTTGGCGAAACCCGCATCCGACAGATCGATATCGGCCGGCGCGTCGGCGTCCAGCGCGGGCGGGGCGAATTGCGCCACGATGCGCGCCAGTTCGGCGGCCGGCGCATCAAGCCCGAGCGGTTTCATCTGCGCCCACTCGGCCTCCACCTGCGCGGTGAATTCGGCCGGGCCCAGATCGTTCACCAATATCTTGATGCGCGCCTTGTAGATATTGTCGCGCCGACCGTGGCGATTGTAGACGCGCAGTATCGCTTCCATGTAGCTGAGATAGTCGGCCATCGGCAGATAGTCGCGGATGACATGTGCCAGCAACGGCGTGCGGCCCATGCCGCCGCCCACCAGCACCTTCATGCCGATCTCGCCCGCATCATTGCGGATCAGTTGCAGGCCGATGTCGTGCAACTGGATGGCGGCACGATCGGTATCCGAACCGGTGACGGCAATTTTGAACTTGCGCGGCAGGAAGGAAAATTCCGGGTGCAGCGTCGACCATTGCCGCAGCAGCTCGGCATAGGGGCGCGGATCGGCAATTTCATCTGCGGCGGCACCGGCGAATTGATCGGAACTGATGTTGCGGATGCAATTGCCGCTGGTCTGGAAGGCATGCATTTCCACGCTGGCCAGATCCGCGAGCAGATCGGGCGTCTCTTCCAGCTTCATCCAGTTGTACTGCAGATTCTGGCGCGTGGTGAAATGGGCATAACCGCGATCATAGCGCCGGGCGATATGGGCCAGCATGCGCATCTGCCGCGCGCTGAGTGTGCCATAGGGGATGGCGACGCGCAGCATATAGGCGTGCAGTTGCAGATAGAGACCGTTCATCAGCCGCAGCGGCTTGAAGGCGTCTTCGCTGATTTCATTGTTCAGCCGGCGCTGCACCTGGTCGCGAAATTCCTCGACGCGGGCATCGACAATGGCCTGATCATATTCGTCGTATTTGTACATCAGATCGCGTCCACAGGCAGGGAGGGCAGGGCAAAATCGGGGCGGACACTGGGGCCGACGGCGCGCACGCGTTCGCGCGTGGAGCGCGGGCGCCAGCCGGTGTCGGTGGCGTCCACATCGACCAGCACCAGATCATTGATGCGTTCCGCCGCGGTCAGGCGGGCGACCAGCGCCTCGGCTTCGTCACCAAGCGCCACGGCATCGTTCAGGTGCAGGCTCCAGTCGTTGCCGGTCCACCACAGCACATCGCCGGTTTCCAGGCGGTTGCCGGTCAATACACGGGGCATGGGATTTCCTTTGCAAGGGCAAGTGCTTTGGCCGGCAGGGTGGCGACAGCGCCGACGATGATCAGCGCCGGCGATTCGATGGCTTCGCGCGCCACCAGATCGCCGAGATCGGCAAGCAGCGACGTCACCATGCGCTCCCCGGCCTGGGTGGCGCGTTCGATCACCGCGACCGGCGTTTCGGGGGCGAGGCCGTCGGCCATCAACTTGTCGGCAATGGCCATGGCGCCGGCCAGGCCCATGTAGATCACCAGCGTGCGGCCCTTGCCGGCGAGGCCGGCCCAATCCTGATCCGCCAGCCCGCGACATTCGCCGGCCACGAAGCTGACGATGGAGGCATGATCGCGGTGGGTGAGCGGCAGCAGCAGCGACGCCGAAGCGCCATTGGCGGCCGAAATGCCGGGAATGGCTTCCACCGGTACACCGGCCGCCTGACAGGCCACCACTTCCTCACCGCCGCGACCGAAGATGAAGGGATCGCCGCCCTTCAACCGCACCACGATGTTGCCGGCGCGCGCCTCGGCGACCAGCAACGCGCCGATCTGGTCTTGCGGCAGCGTGTGGCGCGCCCGGCGCTTGGCAACGCCGATGCGGCGGGCAGCGGGTGGGATCAATGCCATGATGTCTGGGCTGACCAGCCCGTCGTGCACCACGACATCCGCCGACGCCAGCGCCCGCACGGCCCGCATGGTCAGCAGATCAGCGGCGCCAGGGCCGGCGCCGACCAGAATCACACGGCCTTTCGGAGAGGGATCATCCATGTCCCCCCTTGCCGCAGCCGGCGGCAAGGGGGGAGCAAGGCTTTCTTTTGGTGGCGTTAGCGCAAGTTGGGCGTGGCCGCGCGGCCCGCGGTCATTCCGTTCCGAACGTGCGCTGCCACCAGCCCTTGCGCGGTGCCGGCGCCGGCTCGGCTGGTTCTTCGGACACCGGAGCAGGCGCTGCCGGCGCTTCGGCTGCGACCGGTTCGGCGGGTGCTGCTGCCGGCGCTTCTGCCGCCGGTGCATCGGCCTTCTTGCGGCGGCTGCGCTTCGGCGCGGCGACGACTTCCGGCTCCGGCGCGGCGGCGATCACCGGCTGCTCCGGCTCCGGCGCTGCAACGGCGGCCTCAACAATGGCCTCTGGGGCAGCATCTGCCTTCTTGCGGCGCGATCGGGCCGGCTTGGCTGCAGGCGTTTCGGCCGCGGCGGCGGGCTCTGGTGCCGCTGGAACCGGCTCGGCGGGTTCCGCGGCGACCGCTGCGCCCTCGGCGGCTGGCTTGCGGCGGCTGCGCTTCGGCTTGGCCGGCACATCGGCTACGGCTTCGGCCACGGTTTCCACGACCGGCGTTGCCACCGCCGCGGGGTCGCTCGCGTCTTCGCCGGCGCCATCGCCCGCACCATCCGTCGTGCGATCGGCGGTGCCGCGACGGCCGCGACGGCCACGGCGGCGGCGCTTGCGACGCGAACCGTTGGAGTCACCATTGTCGCCCTGGTCATCACCATCGGCATCGCCGCCATCGTCGGCTTCACCGGAATCATCGCCCGCTTCATTCGCGTCCGCAGCCTCGGCAGGGGCGACATTGGTGTCTTCGCCGTCCTCGCGGCGGCCGCGGCCACGCCGGCGCCGACCACGCCGACCACGCCGATCGTCGCTCTTGCTGTCCCGGCTGGATTCGTCGCGGCCTTCGTCCCCGTCGCGATCCCCGTCGCGATCGCCGTCGCGATCATCGTCGCCGTCGGCGTCGCTCTCGTCCAGTTCCGGCTCGTCATCCACGTTCTGGATGGCCGGCAGCGGTGCCATGTCCACGCGCTTCGAGGGCGGCGCGCCGCCGGCATCGATCTCGAAATTCGGCCCGATCAGGCCATCGTCCGGGCGCGTCAGGATGGCGACGCCATAGAGTTCTTCCAGCTCGGCCAGCTCGATGCGCTTGCGATTGAGCAGATAGACCGCCACCTCTTCGCCGGCGCGCAGCGACAATTCGCTGTGGCGGCCGCGCAGGGCCTCGGCCTCCAGCGCGCGCAGGGCGGCCAGCGCCGCCGACGCCACCGAACGCACCATGCCAGTGCCTTCGCACATCGGGCAGATATGGGTGGAGGCTTCCAATATGCCGGTGCGCAGGCGCTGCCGGCTCATTTCCATCAGGCCGAAGCTGGAAATGCGGCCGATCTGCACGCGGGCGCGATCATTCTTCAACGCTTCCTTCATGGCCTTTTCGACCTTGCGGACGTTGGAGCCATTTTCCATGTCGATGAAATCGATCACCACCAGCCCGGCCATGTCGCGCAGGCGCAGTTGCCGGCCGATTTCGTCGGCGGCTTCCAGGTTGGTCTTGGTGGCGGTTTCCTCGATGCCATATTCGCGCGTCGAACGGCCGGAATTGATGTCGATCGACACCAGGGCTTCGGTCGGGTTGATGACGAGATAGCCGCCGGATTTCAGCTGCACGACCGGCTGGTACATGCTCTCCAACTGGCCTTCGACGCCGAAGCGCTGGAACAGCGGCACCGTGCCCTGATATTCCACCACCTTGGCGGCGTGGCCGGGCATCAGCATCGACATGAAGCGGTGCGCGGCATCGAAACCGGTGCGGCCTTCCACCAGCACCTGTTCGATATCGCGCGTGTAGATGTCGCGGATGGCGCGCTTGATCAGCCCGCTGTCTTCATGGATCAGCGCCGGGGCCTGGCTGGCCAGCGTCTTTTCGCGGATTTCATCCCACAGCCGGGTCAGATAGTCGAAATCGCGGCGGATATCGGCGGCGCCGCGCTTCAGGCCGGCGGTGCGCACGATGGCGCCCATGCCCGATGGCAGGTGCAGATCGGCCATGATCTGCTTCAGGCGTTTGCGATCCGCCGGATTGGAAATCTTGCGCGAAATGCCGCCGCCGTGCGCGGTGTTGGGCATCAGCACGCAATAACGGCCGGCGAGCGACAAATAGGTGGTCAGCGCCGCGCCCTTCGACCCGCGCTCTTCCTTCACCACCTGGATCAGCATCACCTGGCGGCGACGGATCACCTCCTGGATCTTGTAGCGGCGGCGCAGCGCCATGCGCTTGCGGCGCAGGGATTCGGTGGGCTCGTCATGCTGCCCGCCGGTTTCCAGCACATCGTCGTTTTCGTCGCCGTCATCGTCGTGGCCATTGTCATCGGCGGCCAGTTCGGCTTCTTCGCGCAGCAGGGCTTCGCGATCTTCCTTGGGGATCTGGTAATAATCCGGGTGGATTTCGGAAAACGCCAGAAAGCCATGGCGATTGCCGCCATATTCCACAAAGGCGGCTTGCAGCGAAGGTTCGACCCTGGTGACCTTGGCGAGGTAGATATTTCCCTTCAGCTGACGCTTGTCGGCTGATTCGAAATCAAACTCCTCGATGCGTTGGCCATTGACCACGGCCACCCGTGTTTCTTCCGGGTGGCGGGCGTCGATCAGCATGCGATATGACATGAAAATGCTCCGTAGCGCGCGGCCATGCGCCCGAGCCCGGCAAACGGGCGGCGTCAGAACGGCGCGAAATGAAAAAGCCGGCATCGGGCCGGAGAGAGGCAAAAACAGCGGCAAACGAGCGCGATGCGGCCAAAACACCGTCAGCCGTGCAACGCGTGGTGCGCGGTGCGTCAGCCTGGGGGTGCGTAGCGTTCATTCGTATCCCTGCAACTGGGTGCTGTGCCGACGAGCGGCTCCAGCCTGTCTTCAGCGCGGCTCCGCCAAACACCAGACCCGAAACATCAAGCCTCTGGGCTGGCAGCGCGGAAGCGCGCAGAAAACGGCAGCGCACGATGCGCTGTGATCTTTCTGCTAGCAGGCACTTGGCGGTGCGGCAAGTGTCCGGCATTGACGCAACATCTTGGCGGGGATTTGGGAGGCGATGTCATGGTATCCGGCTTTTGGTGGACTGCTGCTGCGGTGGCGCTGGTGACGGCCCAAAATGCGACGCTCGCGCAGACGAGCGCCCAAACCGCCGTGCAACCGGCGCCGCTCACGCTTGAGCGCGTGTTTGCGTCACCGGCGCTGACCGGCGCGCGGCCGCGCGTGCTGAAATTGTCGCCCGATGGCCGGTTGGCCACCTTGCTGCAGAATCGCCCCGATGATCGCGCCCGCTTCGATCTGTGGGCGGTGGATACCGCCACCGGCGCGCGGCGCATGCTGGTCGATTCCACCCGTCTGGCCGGCGGGCCGCTTTCTGAAGCCGAGCGCATGAACCGCGAGCGCCAGCGCATTGCCGATGTGCGGGGGATCGCCGATTACGCCTGGGCGCCAGACAGCAAGCGCTTGCTGGTGCCGGTGGATGGCGATCTGTGGGTCGCGGGCCTCGATGGCCAGGTGCAGCGGTTGACGCAGACGCCGGACACCGAAACCGATGCCAGATTGTCGCCCAGGGGCACATATGCCAGCTTTGTGCGCGATGGCCGGCTGTTCGTCGCCGATCTGGCCACGGCACAGGCACGCGAGGTTGCGGGCGAATCCGCGCCGGGCGTGCGCTGGGGCGCCGCGGAATTCATCGCGCAGGAAGAATTGGGCCGCTTCGATGGCCATTGGTGGTCCCCCACCGACGCCCGCATCGCCGTGGCGCGTGTTGATGAAGCGCCGGTCAACCAGGTCACCCGTGCCGCCATCGGTGCCGATGGCACGCGATTGTTCACCCAGGCCTATCCCGCCGCCGGCACCGCCAACGCCGATGTGTCGCTGTGGATCATCAACCCCGATGGCAGCGCGAAGGTGCAGGTCGATCTCGGGCCGGACAAGGACATCTATGTGGCGCGCGTTGCCTGGGCGCTCGATGGCAAGACGCTGTATGTGCAGCGACTGCCGCGCGATCAGAAACGGCTGGACATATTGGCGGTCGATCCGGCCACCGGCGCGTCGAAGATCATCCACAGCGAGACCAGCGCGACGTGGATCAATCTGCACGACATTTTCCGGCCGCTGAAGGACGGCAGCATCCTGTGGGCCAGCGAAGGCGATGGCTATCGCCATCTTTATCGGCTGGCCGATGGCCGCGCGCAGCAACTGACCAGCGGGCGCTGGGTGGTCGATGATCTGGTCGGCGTGGACGAAAAGCGCGGCCGCTTGTGGTTCACCGGCTTTGCCGATTCCACGCTTGAAAGCCATGTCTATGCGCTCGATTGGCAGAAGCCGGCGGCAAAGCCGGTGCGACTGACGGCGCCGGGTGGCTGGCACGAGGCGGTGATGGATGCCGCCGGGCAGCGCCTGATCATCACGTCGACCACGCCGCGCCAGCCGGCGCAGGTCTGGCTGGCCGATGGCACCGGCAAACGCCTGGCCTGGGTGATCGAGAACAAGCTGGACGCCAGCCACCCCTATGCGCCCTATCTCGCCGCGCATATCGAGCCTTTATTTGGCACGCTCACCGCTGCCGATGGCCAGGCCATGGACTGGCGGCTGTTGAAGCCCAAGGGTGCCGGCCCGTTCCCGGTGCTGATGCAGGTCTATGGCGGGCCGCACGCGCAGAATGTGCATCGCCGCTTCCCGGCGCCGATCGAACAATATCTGGTGCAACACGGCTGGGCGGTGTTCCAGCTCGACAATCGCGGCAGCAACAACCGCGGCAAGGCATTCGAAGACCCGATCAACCGCGCCATGGGCGGCGTGGAAGTCGCCGATCAATTGCAGGCGCTGGCCTGGGTCAAGCAGCAGGCGTGGGCCAGGGCCGACAAGGTGGCGGTGAACGGCTGGTCATACGGCGGGTTCATGGTGCTGAAACTGCTGGAGGCCGCGCCGGGCGCCTTTGCCGCCGGGATCGCCGGCGCGCCGGTGACGCGCTGGGAATTGTACGACACCGCCTATACCGAACGCTATCTCGGCAATCCGGCGAAGGACCCGGTGCCGTATCAGACGTCGGGCGCGCTGCGCGATGCCACGAAGATCGCTGATCCGCTGCTGCTGATCCACGGCATGGCCGATGACAATGTCGTGTTCGAAAATTCGACGGCGCTGATGTCAGCCTTGCAGCGCGCCAACCGGCCGTTCGATCTGATGGTCTATCCCGGCGCCACCCACGCCACGCCGGGGCTGGAACTGCATACGTGGATCACGCGGCTGAAGTTCCTCGGGCGCACGGTGTCGCCGACGGGGTATTGAAACGAAAAAGGGCGGCCCCGATGGAGCCGCCCAATTCTTCCGGACGATGGCCCAAAATTACCGCGAATAAAATTCCACGACCAGGTTCGGTTCCATCTTCACCGGGTACGGCACTTCATCGAGCGTCGGGATGCGGACGTAGGTGGCCTTCGGGCCTTCCACGGACACATATTCCGGCACGTCGCGCTCGGACAGGCCTTGCGCTTCGAGCACCAGTGCCATTTCGCGGGCCTTGGCGCCCAGTTCGATCACATCACCCGGCTTCAGGCGGGCCGAACCGATGTTGCAGCGGCGGCCGTTGACCAGGATATGGCCATGGTTGACGATCTGGCGGGCGGCGAACACGGTCGGCGCCCACTTGGCGCGGTACACCGCGATATCGAGACGCTGTTCGAGCAGGCCGATCAGATTCTGCGAGGTATCGCCCTTCATGCGCACCGCTTCGGCATAGACCTTGCGGAACTGCTTTTCGGTGACGTCACCGTAATAGCCCTTCAGCTTCTGCTTGGCGCGCAGCTGCAGGCCGAAATCGCTGACCTTGCCCTTGCGGCGCTGGCCATGCTGGCCGGGGCCATATTCACGCTTGTTCACCGGGCTCTTGGGACGACCCCAGATATTCTCGCCCATGCGGCGATCGAGCTTGTATTTCGCGTTGGAACGCTTTGACATGTTGAGTCCTTGGCTTTGCGACGACGTTGTTCCCGGTCCCGCCGCGCCAGCCCACAATATGCCAAAAACATGATTGCCACTGGCGTGGGCCACCACTTCACCGGGGTGTGGGGCCAAACGCGAAGCGCGCGGCTTAGGGGGGTGCATGGCCAGAGTCAAGGTTGCGCGGCTGATCGCCGGCCAATTTCCTTGACTTTGCGGGCACAACTGGTCACCAGCACCGCTTCATTCGATTTTGATTCCGGAGCCAATCCCCATGGCACGTGTGACTGTAGAAGATTGCGTCGACAAGGTGCCGAACCGGTTCGATCTGGTGCTGCTGGCCGCGCACCGCGCCCGCAACATCTCGTCGGGTTCGGAACTGACCATCGATCGCGACCGGGACAAGAACCCGGTGGTGGCGCTGCGCGAGATCGCCGAGCAGACCGTCCGTCCCGCCGACCTGCGCGAATCGATGACGCTGGGCATGCAGAAGGTCCAGGCCGAAGATGATGACACGCCCGATGTGATCGGCTCGCTGTCGGCATCGGCCGAAGCGCTGCGGATCACCGCTGCGCAGCCGCCGCGGAACCAGAACATGGGCGGGGATTACGAGTAAGGCGGCTGAAAATAGCGCAGCTGTTTTCAGGCTCGCCGCACGCCGGCCGGCGACCAAAAAAGGCGGCTCCCCAGCCGCCTTTTTCGTGAGTCGTCCGACCCCGGATCAAGTCCGGGGCAAGCATTGCGGCTTTGCCGCGCTCTTTCTTTCTATCTTCCTTCAGCAAACGCAGCGGACTCGGCGGCTCCGCCGCCGGCCGCGCCCGCAAAACCCAAACGTCGGCCCTGCGGCACACCCCACCCCCAGCCCCTCCCGCAAGCGGGAGGGGAGCAGATCGTACACGGACCATACGGCTCCCCTCCCGCTTGCGGGAGGGGCTGGGGGTGGGCAGTGGTCGCATATCCACTGTCAAAGCTTGCGCCCCCATCCAATCCCCTTCACGATGGAGGGCTATGTTGCGCCAGTATGAGTTGGTCGAGCGGGTCAAGGCTTATGACCCGGAAGCAGATGAGGATCTGCTGAACCGCGCCTATGTGTTTTCGGTGAAGGCGCATGGCAGCCAGTTGCGCGCCAGCGGCGACCCTTATTTCAGCCATCCGGTGCAGGTCGCCGGCATCCTCACCGACCTGAAGCTGGATGACAAGACCATCGCCTGCGCCATCCTGCACGACACCATCGAGGATACGGTGGCGACGCACGAGGAGATCGAGCGGCTGTTCGGGCCGGAGGTCGCCCGGCTGGTCGATGGCGTCACCAAATTGTCGAAGATCGAGGCGCAGACGGAAAGCGAGCGTCAGGCGGAAAATCTGCGCAAATTCCTGCTGGCGATGTCGAACGACATCAGGGTGCTGCTTGTCAAGTTGGCGGACCGGCTGCACAACATGCGCACGCTGCATCACATCAAGAAGGAAGAAAAGCGCCGCCGCATCGCGCGCGAAACCATGGATATCTATGCGCCGCTCGCCGAGCGCATCGGCATGTACGGTTTCATGGAAGAAATGCAGGAACTCGCCTTCCGCCAGCTTGAACCCGACGCCCACAAGACCATCAGCCAGCGCATGGACCGGCTGCGCGAAACGACGGGCGCCAATGTGCATCGCATCAGCGGATCGGTGGAAGCCGTGCTGCGCAGCAAGGGGCTGGCCGCCAGCGTGACGGGGCGGGAAAAGCGGCCCTATTCGATCTGGCGCAAGATGCAGGCGCGCCAGATGAGTTTCGAACAATTGTCGGATGTGATGGCATTCCGCGTGATCGTCGATGATGTCACCGATTGCTACCGCGCGCTCGGCATCGTGCACGGGCGCTGGCCGATGGTGCCGGGGCGCTTCAAGGATTTCATCTCCACGCCCAAATCGAACGGCTACCGATCGCTGCACACATCGGTGCTGCTCGGCAGCGAGGCGGCGCGCATCGAGGTGCAGATCCGCACCGCGCTGATGCACGAAGAGGCCGAATATGGTCTGGCGGCGCACTGGGCCTACAAGCAGGGCACCGAAGGCGCTTCGGCGCGCGAGGCCTATCCATGGATCGATGATCTGCTCGATGTGCTGCAGGACGCCGCCAATCCGGAAGAGCTGCTCGAAAATGCCCGGCTGGCGATGTTCCAGGATCAGGTGTTCGTCTTCACGCCCAAGGGCGAACTCTACCAGTTGCCCGGCGATTCGACGCCGGTCGATTTTGCCTACGCCGTGCACAGCGATCTGGGCGACAGTTGCGTGGGCGCCAAGGTGAACGGCCGCGTCGTGCCGTTGCGCACCCGGCTGGTGAATGGCGATCAGGTCGAGATCATGAAGGGCAAGGTGAAGGCGCCCGATCCGGCCTGGGAAGGCTTTGTCGCCAGTGCCAAGGCGCGCGCCGCCATCCGCCGCCATGTGCGGCACAAGCGCCGCGAGGAGCTGCAAGCCATGGGCAGCAAATTGCTCGACGCGGTGGCGGGGCGGCTGCGGGTGGCGCTTGGCGACGACATCATGGGGCCGGCGCTGGGCCGTCTGAAGCTGCAGGATCGCAGCGCGCTGGAACTGGCCATGGCCGAAAACCGCCTGACCGACGACCAGGTGGCCGAAGCGCTGGTGCCGGGCGCGGCCGTGCGCCCGGCGCGGTCGCGCAGCAGCAAGGCCAAGGCGGCCGCTGCCATCTCCATCGAAGGCCTCACCCCCGGCGTCGGCTTCCTGCTGTGTGATCACTGCCGGCCGGTGCCCGGTGATCGCATCGTCGGCAACCGCGCCCCCGATGGCCCGATCAGCGTGCATGTGATCGATTGCGATCTGCTCGGCGACGAAGCCGGCGAGTGGCTGGATGTGCGCTGGGGTGCCGAAACCGCCGGCGCCGCGGCGCGGATTGCCGTGGTGGTGCACAACCAGCCCGGCGCGCTGGCCAGCCTCGCCGCCAGCATTGCCGCGCACAACGCCAATATCGTCGGCCTGGCGCTGAAGCACCGTGACCGCGAATTTCACACCGACATCCTCGATATCGAGGTGGAGAATACCGCGCATCTCGCCACGCTGATGGCGGCGCTGCGCCAGGTGAAGGCGGTGGTGTCGGCGGATCGGGTGCGCCAGTAAAGCCGCTTGGCAAAGCGGGTTCGGCCTGCCAATCGCCCAGCCATGGGCCATGAAGGGTGCGCACGATGACCGATGATGAGGTGCTGGCGGAATTTCGGGCGGCGGATGCGCTGCTGGAAGGCCATTTCATTCTCTCATCCGGCTTGCGCAGTTCGCGTTACCTCCAATGCGCGCGGGTGTTGATGGACCCGGCCCGCGCCGAGCGGCTGGCGAAGGCGCTGGCTGCGAAGATCCCGGCTGACGTGAAGAAAAGCGTGTCGGCGGTGATTGCGCCGGCGATGGGCGGCCTGATCTGCGGTTATGAACTGGCGCGTCAGTTGGGCGTGCAATCGATGTTCGTCGAACGGCCGACCGGCAGTTTCGAATTGCGCCGCGGTTTCCGGCTGGAACCGGGGCAGACGGTGCTGCTGATGGAAGATGTCGTCACCACCGGCCTGTCCAGTCGCGAGGCGATTGCCGCCGTGCAGGCTGCAGGCGGGCAGGTGATCCATGCCGCGTCGCTGGTCGATCGCTCCGGCGGGTCTGCCGATCTGGGCGTGCCGTTCACGCCGCTGATCCGGCTGGACGTGCCCAGCTACCAGCCCGATGCGCTGCCCCCGGAACTGGCAGCGATTCCGGCGATCAAGCCTGGAAGCCGCGCCACGTGATACAGCCCGTTTCGCCCAATCACTTGCGCCTTGGCGTGAACATCGACCACGTGGCCACCATCCGCAACGCGCGCGGCGGCTTGCATCCTGATCCGCTGCGCGCCGCCGAAATGGCGGCGGCGGCGGGTGCCGATGGCATCACCATCCACCTGCGCGAAGATCGCCGCCATATCACCGATGCCGATCTCGACCGGCTCAGCATCGGGGTGGCGCTGCCGATCAATCTGGAAATGGCCGCCACCGATGAAATGCTGGGCATCGCGCTGCGCCACCGGCCGCATGCGGCCTGCATCGTCCCGGAACGCCGCGCCGAACGCACCACCGAAGGCGGGCTGGATGCCGCTGGCCAGCACAACAGCCTGCAACCCATCGTGGCGCGGCTGCGCGATGCCGGCATGCGCGTCAGCCTGTTCATCGCCCCCGATGAACGCCAGTTGGAGGCCGCCGCGCGCCTGGGCGCACCGGTGGTGGAACTGCACACTGGTCCCTACGCCCATGCGGAAGGCGACGCCGCCGTCGCCGAACTGGCGCGGCTGGAACGCGCCGTGGCGTTGGGCGTGGAGATGGGGCTGGAGATTCACGCCGGCCATGGCCTGACCTATGACAATGTCAGCCCGGTCGCCGCGTTGCCGCAGCTTGCGGAATTGAACATCGGGCATTTCCTGGTCGGTGAAGCCGTGTTCGTCGGCCTGGGCCCTGCCATCGGTCGTATGCGCGCGTTGATGGATGCGGCGCGGGAAATGGGCGTGCGGGGCGCATGATCGTGCCCGCCGGCCTGTCCGTGCTCGGCCTGGGGTCCGATCTGGCCAACATCGATCGCATCGCCGCCAGCATCGACCGTTTTGGCGACCGCTTCATCCATCGCATCTTCACCGATCTGGAACAGGCCAAGGCCAACCGGCGCCAGATGACGCGGGCTGCCACCTATGCCAAGCGCTTCGCTGCCAAGGAGGCGTGTTCGAAGGCGCTGGGCACGGGTTTTCGCAATGGCGTGTTCTGGCGCGACATGGGCGTGGTCAATCTGCCGAGCGGGCAACCGACATTGATCCTGACCGGCGGCGCTGCGGCAAGGCTGGCGCAAATCACGCCCACCGGGCATAAGGCCGCGATTCATCTCACGATGACCGACGACCATCCGTGGGCGCAGGCCATCGTTCTGATCACGGCGGCACCGGAATGAGCGAAGCAGTGGCGAAGAAAAAGACCAATTGGGCCGAGGAAGCCTGGCAATTGTTCCTGCTGGCTCTGGCCGTGCTTGCCGTGCACACGGCGGTGGCCAAGCCTTTCTATATCCCGTCCGGTTCGATGCTGCCGACGCTGCTGGTCGGCGATCGGCTGATCGTGTCGAAATATCCCTATGGCTATTCCTATCTGTCGCCGTCGTTGAACATGCTGCCGCGCATGCCGGGGCGGCTGTTCGGCAGCCTGCCGGAACGCGGTGACATTGTGGTGTTGAAATCGCCGATCGCACAGGATGACTGGATCAAGCGGGTGATCGGCCTGCCCGGCGATATCGTGCAGATGAAGGATGGCCAGTTGTGGCTGAACGGCCAGCCGGTGCCCAAGGTGCAGGTGGCCGATACGGTGATGCAGGTGACGCCGAACAGCGATTGCGCCTCCATGGTCGATGCGCAGTACCGGGTAATCACGCCGGACGGCACGGCGGAATGCCATCTGCCCACCTATCGCGAAACCCTGCCCGGTGGCCGATCCTATCTGGTGCACGACATGGCCGCCCTGCCGCAGGACAATACCGAAGCGGTGATCGTGCCACAGGGGCGCATCTTCCTGATGGGTGACAACCGCGACAACAGCGAAGACAGCCGTTTTCCGGCCGAATCCGGCGGCCTGGGCCTGTTGCCGGTAGAAAATATCGTCGGCCGCGCCGAATTCACCACCTTCAGCCTGGATGGATCGACCAGCTTCAATCCGGTCACCTGGGTGACGGCGCTGCGCGACCGCTGGTTCCTGTCGCTGCGGGATTGAGACCCAGCGTAGATTGCGTCCAATTTGAAGCGATCCACTCCCTCCCCCTTGCGGGGAGGGCGACTCGCGCCCCTTGGCGCGAGCGGGGTGGGGGTCCTCCATTCGGTCTCAGCAGGCGGGAACCCCCACCCCGCTCGGCTGACGCCGGGTCGCCCTCCCCGCAAGCGGGAGGGAGCCGATTTGCTTCAATCCAAATGCAGGCGCGCTTACGCCGCCGGCTTCACCGCCAGCAATTCGATATCGAATTCCAGCACCGCGCCGGGCGGAATCACGCCGCCGGCACCCTGCGCGCCATAGGCGAGCTGCGGCGGCACCACGAAATGATATTTCGAACCGGTCGGCATCAGCTGCACGCCTTCGGTCCAGCCGGGGATGACCTGGTCGAGCGGGAACGCCGCCGGCTGGCCGCGTTGATAGCTGCTGTCGAACACCGTGCCGTCGATCAGCTTGCCTTCATAATGCACCAGCACCGTATCCTTGGCGGTCGGGCGCGGGCCCTTGCCTTCGCGCACGATGCTATATTGCAGGCCGGAACTTGTGGTGATCACGCCGGGCTTCCCCTTGTTTTCGGCCAGAAAATCCATGTCGGTCTGGCGCACCGATTCGACCTGGCCCTGCGTGCCGGTGTAGACCAGCACGCCCACCACCGCGATCACGACCGCGCCGGCGGCCAGCCATTTGCCGATCCCGATGCCGCCCGCGCTGCCTGCTGTCTGACCTGACATGATGTGCCTCGATGAATATGTGGCCAGAGGGCCGGATCGGCGGGAACCATGGGACGCGCACCGTGCAGGGTCAACCCTGCGCCGGCCGCGCGGCCCCAGAACAAATACGTCTAAACGAAGAAGGCCGGGCAGGTGATCCCAGCCCGGCCCTGATCTTCTTCACGCCAGCGCTTATTTGACGCCGTCGCGCTCCATGCGCTTGCGATCCATCTTGCGGGCGCGGCGCACGGCGGCAGCCTTTTCACGGGCGCGCTTTTCCGACGGCTTCTCGTAGTGACGACGCAGCTTCATCTCGCGGTAGACGCCTTCACGCTGCAGCTTCTTCTTGAGGGCGCGCAGCGCCTGATCGACATTGTTGTCGCGAACCACGATTTGCATGCAGCCGTTCTCTCCATTCACGTCACCGGGGCTGGCACAGCGCCGATGCTTGTCAAAGAATCACCATTTCCGAACCAAGCCTGGCCGGAGCGAGCGCGGCGCATAGCAGAGGGGACACAGGGAAACAAGCGTTGCCGGGCAAACGCCCGCGCCGCGACGTCTTTGGCGCTGGAGGCGGCGCGGCTGGCGCGGTAAGATGCGGCCATGATCAATGATGACACGCCTCTGGCTGACCTCGCGCCGCAGCTGATTGCGGCCATGCTGCCGCATGTCGCCTTCGATGGCTGGAGCGACACGGCGCTGGCGGCCGCCGCGCGCGACATCAGCGTGGACGCCGATCTGGCGGCGCTGGCCTTGCCGGATGCAGCCGTCATGCTGACGGCGTGGGGCACATTGGCCAACGCCCGCATGGCCGAAGCGATGGCGGGCAGCCACAACATGAAGATTCGCGACCGCATCCGCATGGCGCTGGTGACGCGGCTGGAACAGGGCGACCGCGAAGTGACGCGCCGGGCGCTGGCCCTGCTGGCGCAGCCGCAGCACGCGGCACTGTCGGCCCGGCTGCTGTGGCAGGCGGCCGATGCGATGTGGCGCGCCGCCGGCGATACCGCCACCGACTATAATCACTATACCAAGCGCACGATCCTGGCCGCCATCTATTCGGCCACGCTGCTGCACTGGACGCAGGACGACAGCGAGGATTTTGCCGACACGCGCGCCTTCATCGAACGGCGCATCGATGGCGTGATGCGCTTTGAAAAGACCAAGGCCAAGCTGATCGGCCTGGGCGCCAAGCTGCCCGATCCGGCGCGCTTCCTCGGCCGGCTGCGCTATCCGGCGGTGTGATCAACTTGCCGGTGGCATTGCCGGCGATAGGTTGATAATGGTTCGCATTACCTTGCGTCCGGACACACATTGATTCATCCCCATCGCCTGATCGACAGCCTGGCTCCCGGTGAAGTGGCGCTGATCGCCGCGATCGATCGCGGCGGCCTCGCCCCCGAAACCGCGCAACGCCTGTGCGAATTGGGTTTCGATGAAGGTGTCGATGTGGAAATCCTGCACCGCGCGCCGTTTGGCGGCGATCCGCTTGCAGTGCGGGTCGGCAACATGGTGGTGGCGCTGCGCCGCGATATGGCCCGCCTTATCGAAGTAACAGCATGAACGCGCATGGCGTGCAGGCCCGCGATCTGGCGGTGGCGCTGGTCGGCAATCCCAATGCCGGCAAGACCAGCCTGTTCAACGCGCTGACCGGCAGCCGGCAGAAGGTCGGCAATTATCCGGGCGTCACCGTGGAGCGCAAGGCGGGGCGGCTGGCGCTGCCCGATGGCCGCGTGGCCGAACTGATCGATCTGCCCGGCACTTACAGCCTCGATCCCAAATCGCCCGATGAAGCGGTGACGCGCGATGCCATTTTCGGGCGCATCGCTGGCGAGCGCCCGCTGGATGCCATCATCGCGGTGATCGACGCCACCAATTTGCGCAACCATCTGCGCTTCGTGCTGGAATTGCGCGCGCTCGGCCTGCCGCTGGTGGTGGCGCTGAACATGGTCGATCTGGCGGCGCGCGATGGCATCGTCATCGATGCGGCGCGGCTGGCCGATCTGCTGGGTGTGCCCGTGGTGGCCACCGTTGCGGTGCGCAAGCGTGGGCTCGACGCACTGGGCGCGGCGCTGAACGAACAGATCGGCGCCGAACGGCCGGCCGCGCCAGCCCTGCAACCACGCGACCTGCGCGCCCTGCAAGGCGAAGCCCGCCGCATGGCCGCCGCGGTGCAGACCGCCACCGGCGCGGCACGGCGCTGGTCACAACGGATCGACAATGTCGTGCTGCACCCCGTTGCCGGGCCGTTGCTGCTTGCCGCCATCCTGTTCTTCATGTTCCAAGCGGTGTTCAGTTGGGCCGAAGCGCCGATGGGCTGGATCGAAGCCGGCGTGGCCGCGTTGCAAACCCAATTGGCCGCCGCCTTGCCCGCCGGTTGGCTGTTGTCGCTGCTGAACGATGGCGTGCTGGCCGGGGTGGGGGCGGTGGTGGTGTTCCTGCCGCAGATCCTGATCCTGTTCGCCTTCATCATCACGTTGGAACAATCCGGTTACATGACCCGCGCGGCGTTCCTGATGGACCGGTTGATGGCGCGGGTGGGGCTGAATGGCCGCGCCTTCATCCCGCTGCTGTCCAGCTTTGCCTGCGCCATCCCCGGCATCATGGCGACGCGCAGCATCGATTCGCCGCGTGACCGGCTGACCACCATATTGATCGCGCCGCTGATGACCTGTTCGGCGCGTCTGCCGGTCTATGCCGTGGTCATCGGCGCCTTCATCCCGGCGCGCGATGTGGGGCCGTTCGGCTTGCAGGGCCTGGTGCTGTTCGTGCTCTATCTGGCCGGCATCCTCGGCGCGCTGGTGGCGGCCTTTGCGCTGCGCCGCACCGTCACCAAGGGCGCCGCGCCGCCGTTCCTGATGGAAATGCCCAAATATCAATGGCCGGCACTGCGCGACATCGGCATCGGCCTCTATGGCCGCGCCAAGGCCTTCCTCCAACGCGCCGGCACCATCATCATGGCCAGCACCATCGTGCTGTGGGCGATGGCAAGCTGGCCGCAGCCGCCGGTGGGCGCGGTCAAGCCCGGCATCGAATACAGCCTGGCCGGCAAGCTCGGCACCGCGCTGGAGCCGATCTTCGCCCCCATCGGCTTCAACAAGGAAATCGCCATCGCGCTGGTGCCCGGCATGGCGGCGCGCGAAGTGGCGGTGTCGGCGCTCGGCACCGTCTATGCCCTGCAGGATGTCGACGAGGAAAACACCGGCGGCCTGATCGAACAATTGCGCGCCGCCTGGCCGCTGCCGACCGCGCTGGCGTTTCTGGCGTGGTTCGTGTTTGCCCCGCAATGCCTGTCAACGCTGGCGGTCACCCGCCGCGAAACCGCCAGTTGGCGCTGGCCGATCTTCATGTTCACCTATTTGTTTGTCGCAGCCTATCTCGCCGCCGGCATCACGTTCCACGCCGCGACGGCGCTGGGGCTTTGAGGACCAGCCGCAGCACCAGCCCTGCCGCCAGCACACCAAAGCTGATCAGCGAGCCCTGCACGCCGACATAGCGCACGGAGCTTTGCAGCACGAACAGGCAGCCGCCGGTGAACAGCAACGGCACCAGCGGATAGAGCGGCACCCGGAAGGGCCGCGGCTGATCCGGCAGCCGGCGGCGCAGGATGATCAGTGCCGGGCCGGTCAAGGACAGGAACAGCCAGAACACCGGCGACAGGAAATCCACCATCTGGGCAAAGCCGGTGGACAGCGACCCCCACGCCACCAGGCACAGCGAAAGCGCACATTGCGCCCAGATCGCCACGCGCGGCACGCCGGCCACTTCGTCCCACGCCGCCAGCCGCGCCAGCGCCGGTTCATCGCCGGCCACGGCATAAAGCGTGCGCCCGCCCACGATCACCAGCGCGTTGACAATGGCCAACGCCGCCAGCGTGACGAAGACCACCATCACGGCCTGACCCACCGGGCCGAAGGCGCGCGCCATCAACGCCGCCGCCGGCGCATTGCTGGCCGCCAGCCCGGCGCCGCCCAGCCCGGCGAGATAGGCCCAATTCGCCAGGCAATAGAGGGTGGTGACCAGCGCCATGCCGCCGACCATGGCGCGGGTCATGTCGCGTGGGCTTCGCACTTCGGCCGACAAGGTGGCAGCATCGTTGAAGCCGCCAAAGGCCAGCATGACGAACACCATGGCCTGGCCAAAGGACGCGGCGCCGAACGGTTGTGGCGCCGTGGTGGGCAACAGCGGCGGCGTGCCGGCAGCGATCAGGCTGGCGGCGGCCACGCCCAGCACCAGCAGCGCGATCACATCACCGGTGACCAGCACGACCTGGCCGCCGGTGGAGCGCTTCACGCCCGCCAGATTCAGCGCGGTCAGCGTGACGATGGCCAGCGCCGCCACCCCGCCGCGTCCCGCGGCCGACAAGGGCACCAGCTCCGCGATATAATCCGCCGCCACAAACGCCAGCAGCGCCGCCGACGCCGAGAAGATCACCGCAAAGCGCGACCAGGCAAACAGAAAGGCCACCAGCCGGCCATAGGCCAGCCGCAGGAAACGATAGTCGCCGCCGGTATGCGGAAAGGCCGTCGCCAGTTCGGCATAAACCAGTGCGCCGGCCAGCGCGAACACCCCGCCCAGCCCCCACGCAGCCAGCACCAGCGCATCATTCTGCAGCGTTGCCGCCACCAGACTGGCCGACCGGAAAATGCCGGCGCCCACCACCATGCCGACCACCACCGATGCAGCGGCAAAGGGGCCGAGGATGCGGCGGGGGGCTGGGGTGGTCATGCCGCCAGCGTGGCCGAGAGCGCCCCCGGCAGCAAGCCCCCCCGTCCCGCAAGGGGGAGGGCGAGAGACGCCGTAGGCGGCCCGGGGTGAGGGGGTGCCAAGCGTGGCCAAAGTCAGCACCCCCTCACCCCGCCGCGCTGGCGCGCGAGTCGCCCTCTCCCGCAAGGGGAGAGGGGTTCAGGCGCGCCTTGCGGCGAAGAAGTCCTTCAGCAGTGCGGTGCTCTCCGATTCGGCGACGCCAGTGACCACTTCGGGCCGGTGATGCGCCTGGGCATGGCTGAACACGCGCGCGCCGTGCGCCACGCCGCCGGATTTCGGATCGGACGCGCCATAGACCACGCGGCTCAGCCGGGCTGCCGCGATGGCTGCCGCGCACATCGCGCAGGGTTCGAGGGTCACCGTGATCGTGCAGCCGATCAGCCGCTCCGACGCGATCCGTGCGCACGCCGCACGGATGGCCAGCATTTCGGCATGCGCGGTCGGGTCGCTCAGTTCGCGCGTGCGATTGCCGGCGCTGGCGATGATCGTGCCGGCGGCATCGCTGATCACCGCGCCCACCGGCACTTCATCGCGCGCGGCCGCCAGCCTCGCCTCATTCAGCGCCATGGCCATCGCTTTGGAGGGGGGAAATGCCATCTGCACCCTCTAGCCCGGCGCGGCGCTCCGGCCTAGTCTGCGGGCATGAGCACGATCCACCCGGTCACACCAGACGCGCTGGCCATCACCCGCACCACCGCCGAACAATATCAGGCACTCCATGCCCAGAGCCTGGATGATCCCGATGGCTTCTGGCGCGATCAGATTGCCCGGCTGGATTGGCACCGCGCCCCCACCATCATGGGCAACTGGCGTTGGGACCCGGTGGCGATCAAATGGTTCGAAGACGGCATCTTGAACGCCAGCTGGAACTGCCTCGATCGCTGGGCCGATTCCGATCCCGGCCGCATCGCGATCATCTGGGAAGCCGACGATCCCGGCGCCGCCACGCGCCGCATCAGCTATGGCGAATTGCGTGAAGAGGTGGCGCGCATGGCCAACGCGCTGGTCGCGCTCGGCGTGGAGAAGGGCGACCGCGTCACCATCTACATGCCGATGATTCCGGAAGCCACGATGGCGATGCTGGCCTGCGCCCGCATCGGCGCGGTGCATTCGGTGGTGTTCGGCGGCTTTTCCGCCGAGGCACTCGCCGGACGGCTGGAAGATGCGCAGAGCCGGTTCGTGATCACCGCCGACGAAGGCCGGCGCGGCGGCAAGGCCATCCCGTTGAAAGCCATTGTTGATACCGCTTGCGAAAAAGCCGAGGCCGCCGGCACCCCGGTGGAAGCCGTGCTGGTCGTTCGCCACACCGGCGGCAAGGTGACCACCCACGCCGAGCGCGACCATTGGTGGCACCAGGTGCGCGGTACCCTGCCGACCACCTGCACGCCCGAGCCGATGGCCGCGGAAGACCCGCTGTTCATCCTCTACACGTCAGGGTCCACCGGCAAGCCCAAGGGCGTGCTGCACACCACCGCCGGCTATCTGTTGTGGGCCAATCTCACCTTCGAAACCGTGTTCGATTACCGCCAAGGCGAGATTTTCTGGTGCACGGCCGATGTCGGCTGGATCACCGGTCATTCGTATATCGTCTATGGCCCACTGTCGGCCGGCGCGACGGTGCTGATGTTCGAAGGCGTGCCGAGCTGGCCGGCGAACGACCGTTTCTGGCAGGTGATCGCCAAGCACAAGGTCAACATCTTCTACACCGCGCCCACCGCCTTGCGCGCCATCATGCGCGATGGCGATGAGCCGGTGGAACGCCATGATTTGTCCAGCCTGCGCCTGCTTGGCTCGGTCGGCGAACCGATCAATCCCGAAGCGTGGAACTGGTATCACCGCGTGGTCGGCAAGGGCCGTCTGCCGATTGTCGACACCTGGTGGCAGACCGAAACCGGCGGCGTGCTGATCACCCCCTTGCCGGGTGCCACCGCGCTGAAGCCCGGCAGCGCCTGCCATCCGATGTTCGGCATCGAACCGGCGCTGGTGGAAGCCGACGGGACGGTGATCCCCTGGGCGCCGGGGCAGGATATCAGCGGCAATCTCATCCTGCGGCGCAGTTGGCCCGGCCAGGCGCGCAGCATCTTCGGCGATCATGATCGTTTTGCGCAGACCTATTTCACCACCTATCACGGCCAGTATTTCACCGGCGATGGCGCGCGCCGCGATGCCGATGGCTATTGGTGGATCACCGGGCGGGTGGACGATGTCATCAACGTCTCCGGCCATCGCATGGGCACCGCCGAGGTTGAATCGGCGCTGGTCGCCCACGTCGATGTCGCCGAAGCCGCGGTGGTCGGCTATCCGCACGATGTGAAGGGCCAGGGCATTTATGCCTATGTGACGCTGAATGCCGGCATCGCCGCGTCGCCGGCACTGGTCGATGCCCTGAAGGCCACGGTACGCGCCGAAATCGGCGGGATCGCCGTGCCCGACCATATCCACCTGACGCCCGCCCTGCCGAAGACCCGCAGCGGCAAGATCATGCGCCGCATCCTGCGCAAGATTGCGGAGAATGACTTTGCCGCGCTGGGCGATACGTCGACTCTGGCCGACCCGTCGGTGGTCGATGCGCTGATCGAGGGGCGGCTGAATCGGCAGGCAGGTTGAGCCGGATCAGCCCAGCGCGTGGCGTTCCCACAGGCCGACCAGATGGTCGTGGTAACGTGATTCGCCGAAGATCGCATAGCCGCAGCGCCGCGCCACCGCGATGCTGGCGGCATTGGCCGGGTTGATCATGGCGACGGTGCGGGCAAAGCGCGGATCGGCGCCGCTGGCGGCCTGCGCATCCGCCCATGCCAATATGCAGGCCACGGCTTCGCTGCCCAGCCCCTGGCCTTGCGCTTCGGGGTGGAAGCTCCACCCGGCTTCCGGGCAGCCGAATGCCGGCACGCCGGTGCGCTCGCCGTGCAGAAAGCCGACATCGCCCATGTGGAGATCATCGCCGCGCAGCGTGGCCGTCCACATGCCATAGCCCAGCAGTTCCCAATGCCCGACATAGCGCAGCAGGCGGTTCCAACTGTCCTCGCGGCTGAACGGCTTGCCGCCGAAATGCGTGACGACAGACGGTTGTGCCCACATGGCCGCCAGCCGGTCGAAATCCGACAGGCGCGGCCGGCGCAGCACCAGCCGATCGGATTGCAGGACGAAAAGGTCTTCCATGCGGCGATTCATAACCAGAGCCGGCCCCAAGTTCCAGTAACCGCTTTGTGACAAATAGTTGCTGTCTGCGCGAGGCATGTTACCCCTGCCGGCATGCCGGTTTCGCTCCACTTCGCTCGATCCGTGCCCGTGCAGGGGCAGCGGTGATACGGCTGGCGACCCCTGACGATCTGCCGCTGCTGCCGGGAATCGAGGCGTCGGCCGCGCAGTTGTTTGCCGGCACGGCCGTCGCGCATCTGGCCGAAGGTGCCACCACGCCCCCCGATCTGCTCGCGATGGGCGTCCGGTCCGGCAGCCTGTGGGTGGCCGACGCGGGCGGGCCGGTGGGTTTCCTGCTTGCCGCTGCAACTGCGGGCTGGCTGCACATTCAGGAACTGTCGGTGGCGCACGCCGCCCAGGGCGGCGGCCATGGCGGGGCGCTGCTGGCGGCCGCGATTGCCGCAGCGCCCGGCCTTGGCTGTGTGCGTCTGTCGCTGATCACCGATCGGTTGCTGCCGTGGAATGCGCCCTTCTATGCGCGCCGCGGCTTTGTGGCGGTTGCAGCCGACGAGGCCCTGGTGCCGCCCTGGCTTGCGGCCAAATTGTTGCCACAGCCCGGCGATGGCCTCGATCCGGCGCGGCGCTGCCTGATGGTGCGTAGCCTATGACCGATCTCGACCGCTTGCTGGCCTGGTTGCCGACGGTGGGGCTGGCACCAGCGCCCGGCACCCGGTTGGAGGCCCTGGGCGGCGGCATCGCCAACCGCAACGAACTTGTCATGCTCACCATCGGCCCGGCGGTGCTGCGCCGGCCGCCGCCCGGTGTGCTGGCGGCTGGCGCCAGCGACATGGCGCGCGAAGCCCGCGTGCTGACCGCGCTCGCCCCGCAGTTCGCGCTTGCACCGCGTCTGATCGCCTTTTGTGACGATGAAGCCGTGCTCGGCACCAAATTCCAGTTGCTGGAATGGCGGAGCGGCATCGCCATCGGCGGCGCGCTGCCCGCCGGCATTGCGGACGGCCTGCCGCTGGTCGAAACTACATTGGGCGCCATGGCCGCGCTGCATGCGCTCGATCCGGCCCATGTGGGCCTTGGCGACCTCGGCAAACCGGAAGGCTTTTTCGCCCGCCAGTTGAAGGGCTGGACGGCGCGCGCCGCGGCCGTCTGGCCGGAAGGATTGCCGGCGGCTGCGACCGATCTGATCGCCGGCCTGGCGGCTGCGCTGCCGCCCGATTCGGGCAACGCCGTGCTGCTGCACATGGATCTGAAGCCGGACAATCTGCTGGTCGACGCGCACACGCTGGCGCCAGGCGCCATGATCGATTGGGACATGGCGACGCGCGGCCCGCGCAGCTTCGATCTGGCGGTGCTGTTGTCCTACTGGATCGAACCGGGCGATCCCGACGCGGTGAAATCGCTGCTGGCGGTGCCATCGCTCACCCCCGGCTGGCCGGGGCGCGCGGCGGTGGCGGCGCGTTATCAGGCGATCAGCGGGTTCGATGTGGGCGATCTCGTCTGGCCGCTGGCGCTGGCGCGGCTGCGACTGGCGGTCGCCTGGATGCAATTATACCGAAAATGGCAGCGCGGCGAGATGCACGGAAGCCGCTATCAGGGCTTTGAACCGCTGGCGCTGGCGATCCTTGCCCATGCCGCAGGCCAGTTCAGGAAAGGCGCGTTGTGACCGATTTCACCCTGCCGGAAGAAACCAAAGCACTGGCCCGCCGCGTCCGCCAGTTTGTCATTGACCGGATCATTCCGTTCGAACGCGATCCACGGCTGACCCAACATGGCCCCAATGATGATCTGCGCAGCGAATTGGTGGCGCTGGCCCGCGCCGAAGGCCTGTTGACGCCGCAAGCGCCCACCGAATTGGGCGGCATGGGTTTCGATCATGCCACCCAGGCCGCGGTGTTCGAAGCCGCCGGCTGGTCGACGCTGGGCCCGGTGGCGATGAACTGCGCCGCGCCGGATGAAGGCAATATGTATCTGCTGTCGCGCATCGCCCGGCCCGATCAGGTGGCGGATTTTCTGGCGCCGATGGTCGCCGGGCACCGGCGCAGCGTGTTCGCCATGACCGAGCCGGACGGCGCCGGCAGCGATCCCGGCCAATTGAAGACCACCGCGGTGTTCAATGGCAATGATTACGAGATTTCCGGGCTGAAGTGGCTGATCACCGGGGCCAATGGCGCGAAAACCTGGATCATCATGGCCAATGTCGAGCCGAATCCGCACGGGCCCCACGGGCCGACCCTGTTCCTGTGCGAAGGCGACACGCCGGGCATCCGGATCGAACGCGTGATGGATTCGATGGATCGCAACTATGTCGAAGGCCATTGCGTGGTGCGTTTTGACAGTGTGCGGCTGGGGCCGTCGCACCTGCTGGGCGAGATTGGCTCGGCGTTCCGTTATGCCCAGATGCGCCTCGCGCCGGCGCGGCTCACCCACTGCATGCGCTGGCTTGGTGCGGCGGCGCGCTGCCAGCATATCGCGCTGGAACATGCGCGGGTGCGCACGGCTTTCGGCAAGCCTTTGATCCAGCACCAGGGCGTCAACTTCATGCTGGCCGACAATGAAATCGCCCTGCACCAGGCCCGGCTCGCCATCCGCCATGTCGCCTGGCTGCTCGACAACGGCGTGCGCGCCCGTCACGAAAGCAGCATCGTCAAGGCCAGCGTGTCGGAAGATCTGTTCAAGGTCGCCGATCGCTGCGTGCAGATATTGGGCGGCATCGGCGTGACATCGGAAACCGTCGTCGAAATGATCTTCCGCGATATGCGGCCGTTCCGCCTTTATGATGGCCCCACCGAAGTGCATAAATTTGCCATCGCCACCCAGCTGGAGCGGACCGGCACGGCGTTTGCCGATCCGGTTGGGTGGTAGCGATCAGGGTCGATTGCGTTCAAGTTCAAACGCCAGACTCCCGCCCCCCTGCGGTGAGGGCGACCCGGCGCCAGCCGCGCAGCCTGCCCCGGACTTGATCCGGGGGGTGGGCGTTACCGCCTTTGGCATCAAAGTGCGCAACCCCGACGGGCTTCGCCTTCGGCTCGTCTCTCGCTTTCCCCGCAAGGGGGAGGGCGTTGAAGAGGTTTCGTCAGAATGCCATCGAGCCTAGAAGCGCAGCCCCGTTGCCGCTGCCAGATCGGCCAGTGCCTGCGCCTCGCTGGTCACCTTGATTGCCGTCATGCCCAAGGCCGCCGCCGGTTTGCAGTTGATGCCGAGATCATCGAGATACACGCAAGTTTCCGGCGCCACGCCCAGCGCCTCGCACATCATCAGATAGATGCGCGGGTCGGGCTTGCGCACGCCGGCCTTGCTGCTTTCGATGACATGATCGAACAGCGCCAGGATGTCGGCGACGCTGCTGCCCCAGCCGATATCATCGTCACTGGCGACATTGTTGGTGATGCACCCCACCTTGAATTGCGCCTTGCAGGCCTTCAGCGCGGCGACCATGCCGGGCCGCACACCACCTGCGAGCAGCGGCAGCACATCGCGGCCCGGCACGTCGTGGCCCAGCGCCAGCGCCTCGGTGCGGAACAGCGCATCAAATTCGGCGCCGGCAATCTCGCTGCGCTCCAGCAGCGCCCAGGCGTTGCCATCCGGGTTGGTCGCGTTGACGGTGCGGATGAAATTGGCTGGCAGCCCACGCGCCGCTTCATAGCGGGCAAAGGCCTCGAATGGCGACGAGGTGATGACGCCGCCGAAATCGAAAATCACTGCTGATGGCATCGCCTCGGTCCCCCATTGTCCTTTGCCGCCGGATTTGTCCGCCGTGCTGCCGTGGGATAGCATCAAAGCCTGGGGTTGAAAGGATCATCATGTGCGGCTTGGCCTGATCGTCAATCCCCGGGCCGGAATTGGTGGCCCGCTGGCGCTGAAGGGCAGCGACGGCGCGTTGGCGGGCCGCGCACTGGCGCAAGGTGCGCAGGCGCTGGCCGGGCAGCGGGCGGTTCGGGCCCTCACCGGGATCGGCCATGTTGAAATCTTCACCGCCAGTGGTGCCATGGGGCAGGCGGCGGCGCTGGCCGCCGGGCACCAGGCCATTGTGGTGCATCAGGCGCCACCGGTCACCACCGCCGCCGATACGGTTGCCGCAGCGCGGGCCGTGTGCGCTGCCGGCATCGATCTGCTGGTCTTTGCCGGCGGGGACGGCACGGCGCGCGACCTGTTGGGCGCAACGGGCGTCGTGCCGGTGCTGGGCATTCCGGCCGGGGTGAAAATGCACAGCGCGGTATTTGCCACCAGCCCGGCGGCGGCCGCGGCCCTGCTGGGCGAACTTGCGGCTGGCCAGGCATTGCGGCCCCTTGCTGCAGAAATCATCGATCGCGCTGCGGACGGCGCCGCCACGCTGTTTGGCCTGCTGCCGGCGCCGCAAGGCCCGCGCCGGCAAGCCGCCAAGGCCGCCGGCCCCGGAACCGCCAACGCCGACCTGTCCGCCGCCTGCGCCGCGCTGGCGCGCGAACTGACGGACTGTCCGCTGGCGATCATCGGCACCGGCGGCACCATGCTGGCGGTGAAACAGGCGCTGGCCGGCGACGGCACGTTGCTGGGTGTCGATGTGTACGCCGGCGGGCAGTTGCTGGCGCGCGATGCCGATGAAGGCCGGCTGTGGCAGGTGCTGGCCGGCACGCCGGTGGGCGCTCGCCTCGTGCTGGGCGTGATCGGTGGCCAGGGCTTTCTGCTGGGGCGCGGCAATCAGCAGCTTTCCGCGCGCATCATCCGGGCGGTGGGCCGGCCCGCGCTGACCATCCTGGCCGGTGCCGACAAGTTGGCAGGCCTGGCCGCAGGGCAATTGCTGGTCGATTCGGGCGATGAGGCGCTGGATCAGGCGCTGGCCGGCCAAATCGCCGTGCGCACCGGGCCGCGCCGGCAGATGATGATGGCGGTGGTGCCGGCCTGAACGACGGCGGTCAGACCGAAAAGCTGGAACCGCAGCCGCAACCGGATGCGGCATTGGGGTTGCGCACCTCGAAGGCGGCAGCGCCGATCTTCTCGACATAATCGACTTCGGCACCCGCCAGGAACGGCAGGCTGTCCGGATCGATCAACATGGTCACGCCATGGGCTTCCACGGCGACGTCGTCGGCGGCGGGCGCCGCTTCCAGGCCAAAGCGATACTGGAACCCGGCACAGCCGCCGCCATCAACGGCCAGTCGCAGCATCAGGCCCGGCTTGCCCTGACGGGCGGCGATGGCCGACACGCGGCCGGCTGCGGCGGGGCTGAGGCGGGGCAGTTCATCCATGGGTGCAATGTAGGGGGTCGCACCCTTCGGCGCAACCGCAGGCTCAACGGCCAGCGCGAACAGTCCAGGTGCGGCCGGCGGCCATCACCATGTCGTCGCTGGCCAGCGGCGCAAAGGGTTCATCGCTGGCAATGTTCAGCGGCGCCACCACGGCCTTGCGCGGCTTGGCCAGTGCATTCACGCCATAGCTGGCAAGATCGAGGAACGGCTGCGGATCGAGCGGGCGACCGTCGAGCCGCACTTCAAAATGCAGGTGGGTGCCGGTGGACCGCCCGGTGGAGCCCATGCCGCCAATCACCTGGCCCTGGCGGACCACATCGCCGGCCTTCACATGAAAGCGCGACATGTGGCCATAACGTGTCTCCACGCCATTGCCGTGATCGACAACCACGACCTTGCCATAGCCCGCCCACCAGCCGGCCCGCACCACCACACCATCAGCGGCGGCATGGATGGCTTCACCGGTCTTCCCGGTTAGATCGAGGCCGGCATGAAAGGCGCCGCCACCATGGAACGGATCACTCCGATAGCCGAAATCCGATGATTCCTTCACTCGGTTGACCGGCAGGAAGGCCGGGATGCTGGCGAAGGTGGCGGCCATCGCGGCCTGGCGCACCGAATCCGCCTGCAAGCTGCGCACCTGCGGATCATTGGCCGCGATGAACGGGCCGCCCTGCGCCAGATTGGTGCGGGCACCCAGAAAGCGTTCGGGATCCAGGCCGAGCCGACGCAGGACCGCTTCGGCGCGCGCCTGCCCGGCCGGTGCCGCGCCGATCAAGGCCGCAACCGGTTGGCCGGCGCGCGGCAGCAGGCGGGCCAGCACGGCGGCATCGGTATATTCATTGGCCAATGCGGCCAGAAATTCGCGGCGCGCTTGCGCAACGCTGGTCGCCGGCTGGCTGGCGCTGTCGTCGGATGTCATCGCCATGACGGCGCTGGCGGCGGAAACCGGTGCAAAGCCTGAGCCCTGACCCGTTGCGGCTGCCTCATCGGCCGATGCCGGGGCGCCAAGGGCAAGCAGCCCCGCGCCAATCAGCATGATCGTGCCGATCCGAAAATGCATGACCCGGTGCAACCTTTCCTCAGCCGGAGCATTTCACCCACAACCCGCCCGAGCATCGGCATGAAATGCCAATGCCACCACACGCGCTGTGCTGAAGCCCCCGTTGCCACCGGAAAACCCGGCTGACGACGTTGATGAAGCAGTCACCGTGCCGGCAAACAACCGGTCATCCTCCCCCAAGCGGCCAAGCGTTGGGCGGGGGCGGTGAAGTGTGACAAAATCGTGCCGTCAGCGTGCATCTGCACGGCAAACCACTGCGTACAAGCCGAAAGTAATTTGAATTTGAGCGCAGGATCGCCATCCCGCTGCTGCGCATCTGAGTGGATTTCGCCCTGTCGTCTGATTCGCGGCCAGGCGATTCGCGTCTGGCCGCGCATCGCAAAGGCGCATCACGCCAGCGCGCGGGCTGCCGCCAGCACAGCTTCGGCATGGCCAGGCACCTTCACCTTCGGCCACACCCCGGCAATGATCCCGTCACGGCCGATCAGGAAGGTCGCCCGCTCGATCCCCATATATTTCTTGCCGTACATGGATTTTTCCACCCACACGCCGAAGGCTTCGGTCACGCTGCCATCATCGCTGCCCAGCGCAACGGTCAGGCCCTGCTTGGTGCGAAACTTGGCATGGCTGGCCACCGAATCGCGCGACACGCCGACAATCGCGGTATCGGCGGCGTCGAAATCCGCCTTCAGCGCGGAAAACGCCTTGCCTTCGGTGGTGCAGCCCGGCGTGTCATCCTTCGGGTAGAAATACACCACCAACTTGCGCCCCGCGAAATCGGAAAGGGCGATCGGGCCGGCATCGCCGTCCATGCGGAAATCGGGGGCGGCGTCACCTGGCTGCGGCATATTCATGGCTCATTTCCCTTGCAGAGGATGATGTCTGCCCATGCCATGCGCACCACGCCCTTGGCGATGGCCAGTTGCTGCTGAACATCGGCGAAATCTGTCGCACCCAGCGCACGCCCCAGCAAGGTGCCGATCTGTGCCGGCATGGCGGCCGGGATGCGCGCGCCGGGGAACAACAGGCGCAGCCACATCAGGGATCGGCTCAACAGGTCGTGGGCCTGGGCCAGTTCGGCGGGCAACAAGCCGGCTGTCACCAGTTGATCGATGGCGGGCCGCAATTCCGGGGACAGGCCCTGCCCGGTGGCAAGTTGCCGGAAATGCACGATGAACTCCAGATCGACGAGGCCGCCCGGCGCCAGCTTGACGTCGTACCGGCCCTGCGGTGGTTTGGCAGTCGCCACATCGGCGCGCATGGCCAGCACGGATTCGCGCAGCACGTCGATGTCCCGCGGCATCGCAAACACCTGGGCCCGAACGCCGCCAATCACCGCTTCCACGGTGCCTGCCGGCCCCGCCACCACCCGCGCCCGGCAGAGCGCCATATGCTCCCAGCTTTCCGCCTCTTCCAACTGGTATCGGGCAAAGCTGCTGATCGACAGCGCGAGATTGCCCTTTGCCCCCCAGGGCCGCAGCCTGGTGTCGATCTCGTACATGGCGCCGGCCGCGGTCGGCACCGACAAGGCGGTGACCAGCCGGGCGGCCAACCGGTTGAAATACTGGCTGGCGGGCAGCGGCTTCTCGCCATCCGAAACCACCGTGTGATCCCCGGTGAACAGGAACACCAGATCAAGATCGGAGGCATGGGTCATCGCCCGGCCGCCGTGCCGGCCCAGCGCCAGCACCACCAGTTCGCCGCCGGGAACCGCGCCGTGCAGCCGCGCATAATCGGCCGCCACCACCGGCAACAGCACGCGAATCGCGGCGTCCGCACAATCGGCGAGGTTGCGCCCGATCGTCAGCGCATCGGCATGGCCCTCGATCAACTGGGCGCCAAGCTGAAAACGCAATTCGGCTGTCCAGCGCCGCACCCGGTCCAGCACGTCTTCCACACCGGCCGCGCCGGCGCACAACTGCGCCAGGCTGGCGGTCAACCGATCGGCATCGGGCAGCGGTGCAAAGGCATCGGGCGACAACATGATGTCGAACAGCGCCGGTTGCCGGGCCAGCGCCTCGGCCAGCACCGGGGTCACACCGATCAGATTGCTGAGCAGGGTGACCAGGCGCGGATTGGCCCGCAGCAGCGCGAGAAACTGCACGCCGGCGGGCAGCGCCGCCAGGAAGGCGTCCAGCCGGCCCGCCGCCGTGGCGGGGTCGGCCGCAGCGGCCAGCCCGTCGATCAAGCCGGGCAACACGGCTTCGAAATCGGCGCGGGCGGCTTCGGCACGCAAGGATCGGTATCTGCCTTGCCGCCAACCGGCGATCAGCGGCACCAGCAGCTTGGCCAGCGGGCGGTGATGTTCCTTCAGCCAGGGCGCGGGATCGGCGGGCACCACCGTGCCTTCCGGCAGTGCCGCCTGCACCAGCCGGTCATAGGCCGCCGCCACCGGGGCCGTGATGCGGGCCAGCGCGGTTTCCAGCGCCGCGCCGTCCTGCAATCCGCTCAGCCGTGCCACGGCTGCCCGGTCGGCCGCCAGCCGCGGCACCGCGTGCGTCTGTTCATCGCGGCGCATCTGCAAGCGATGCTCCAGCGTGCGCAGCGCGCGGTACGCGGCCGACAGCGCCTGCACATCCGCGGCCGGCACATGCCCCGCCGCCCCCAGCGCCGCCAGCCCGTCCAGCGTGGCCGGGCAGCGCAGTTCCGGCGCGCGCCCGCCCCAGATCAGCTGATGGATCTGGGCAAAAAATTCGACCTCGCGGATGCCGCCACGGCCACGTTTCAGGTCAAAGCCGGGCCCGATGCCCTGACCGGCTTCGAAATGATCGCGGATGCGCAAGCTGACCGACTGGATGTCGCGCACCGCCGTATAATCCAGGCTGCGGCGCCACACGAATGGCCGGATGCGACCCAGAAATGCGGCCCCCATCGCGACATCGCCGCCGGCGGCGCGGGCGCGGATGAAGGCCACCCGCTCCCAGGTCAGCGCTTCGGATTGATAATATTGCTCGGCCGCATTGAGGCTGATCGACATCGGGGTGATTTCCGATGCGGGGCGCAGCCGCAGATCGATGCGCGCGACATACCCATCCGGCGTCAGATCGGCCAGGATCGCCACGGCGCGGCGGGTGATGCGCACGGCGGCCTCGCCCGGGTCTTCCCCCGCCCGGCACGGGATCAGGTCGGGATCATGCAGGAAGATCAGATCGGCGTCGGACGAATAGTTGAGTTCATGGCTGCCGAGCTTGCCCAGCGCCAGCGCCACCAGCCCGCGCGGGGGCGCGCCGCGTTCGGCCAGCGCGGTGGTGATTGCGGCATCGATGGCGGCATCGGCAAAGGCCGACAGGGCCGCCGTCACCTGCTCCAGCGGCCACAGCCCGGCGAGATCGGCCAGCGCGGTGATCAGCGCCACGTCGCGGCGGGCCGTGCGCAGCCGCGGCATGATCGGCTGCGCATCGTCGCGCACCATCGCCATGGCATCGGCCAGCGCCGCATCCGGGCCGTCGGTGGCCAGCCGCGCCATCGTGGCGGTCCGGCCGCGGATCAGGCCTTTCAGAAACGGCGCATTGAACCAAGCGGCCACGGCGGCGTTCAGCATCTGGCGGGACAGGCCATCGGGCAACACGCCCGCCAGATCGGGCGGCGGCTCGGCATCGGGCAGGATGAACGCCATGCCCGGGTGATGCCACCCCGTGCGGTCGCCAGCAAGCCGGCAGGCGATCAGCATCTCGATACGATATGAGGGAGAATATCCATGAAGACCACGACAATCGGCCTGCTGGCCGCGCTGGTGCTGCTGACCGCATGCAACACGGTGGAAGGCGCCGGTCGCGACCTCGAAAGCGCGGGCAGCACCATCGAAAAATCCGCCAATGATAACAAGGACGACGCCGGGCGCGTTTAAGGGCTGGCGGTGGCATCCACGCGGGCGCGCCGCCGTTCGGTGATCCAGATGCCGATGATCGAAATTTCATACAGCAGGATCAACGGGATAGCGAGCGCGACCTGCGACCACAAATCCGGCGGCGTGAGCACGGCGGCGACCACGAACGCCGCCACCACCGAATAACGGCGGCCGCCCTGCAATTGCTGGCGGGTGATGATGCCGGAGCGTTCCAGCAGCATCAGCAGCACCGGCAGCAGAAATGCGACGCCAAAGGCCAGGATCATGCTCATCACCAGATCGAGATATTCGCCCATGGCGGGCAGCGCTTCGCGTTCGACGCCGCCGGCCCCGCCCACTTGCTGAAAGCTCAGGAAGAACCGGAACGCCGTGGGCATGACGACATAATAGGCCAGCGCCGCGCCGCAGGTGAACAGGATCGGCGTCGCCAGCAGGAACGGCAGCAGCGCCTTCTGCTCGCGGCGATACAGGCCGGGCGCCACAAAGCGCCAGAGTTCGTTGGCGATCAACGGAAACGCCAGACAGATACCGGCAAAGGCCGCGACCCGGATCTCGGTGAAGAAGGCCTCATACAATTTGGTGTAGATCAGTTTGGCGCTGGTGCCCGACGCCGTGACCAGCGGTTGCACCAGAAAATCAAACACCCGGCCCGCCTGGCTGAACGCCAGGCCAAAGGCGACGGCGAAATAGAGGACGCAGCGCAGCAACCGCCCGCGCAGTTCGATCAGATGATCCATCAACGGCGCCTTGCTGGCGTCGATATCGGAACGATCGATCTCCTCGCTCATGCCGCGTCACTCTGCGGCGCGGCTTCGGCTGGGGCTGCGGGCTTGGCACGGGGCTTGCGCGCGCGCTTGGGCTTGGCCGGCGCTTCGGCAGCAATGTCCGGCTGCGCCTGTGGCTCCGGCGCGGGCAGCCACGGCGTGTCGTTGGTCGGCCACGGATCGTAGGAGGTTTCGGCAGGCTCGGATGGCACCGGCCCGGCCAGATTGGGCAGGGCATTTTCCGGCAGCGCCGATGCCTTCATGATGGCGTCGTTCTGCGCCGCCCACAATTTCTGCATCTCTTCCAGTTCGGATTCGCGCATCATCGCATCGAAACCGGTGCGCAGATGCCGGCTCATGGCGCGGGCCTTGCCCACCCATTGCCCCACCCAGCGCATGACGCGCGGCAGATCCTTGGGGCCGATGACCACCAGGGCCACCAGCGCGATGACCAGAAGTTCGGACGACTCAATACCAAACATGGGGCGGTGCCGGGTTCACTTGAACGAGGAAGGCGGGGGGCTGCCCCCTCAAGTGCTCAGCGGCGGGTTTCTTCGCCCAGCGGCGCCGGCTGCGGCTGGCCGGCGTTCGTCACCTGCGGCGGCGCGGCCGCGGGCGGTGCGGGCGCGTCATTGTCGCTCAGCCCCTTCTTGAAGCTGTTGATCCCCTTGGCGAAATCGCCCATCAGATCGGAAATGCGGCCGCGGCCGAACAGCAGCACGACAACCAGAATGACCACCAGCCAGTGGGTGAGGCTGAACGAACCCATGTGATGTGTTCCTTAGGCAGTTTTGAACGCGATAGCCGTCTTCTTACGCCCATGGTTGGCGATGCGCCAGCCCAGAGCCTGTGATGTGATTACAGCCGGATCAGCCGCCGGCCAAAGCTCGCGCCGCTGAACAGCCCGCAGAAGGCGGCAGGCAGGCTGGCCAGGCCGTCAAAGATTTCCTCGCGATAGGCGACCTTGCCATCGCGGATCAGCGCCGCCAGTTCGGCTTGCGCGGCGGGGAACTGCGGCAGATCGTCGAACACCACCATGCCTTCCATGCGCAGCCGCTTGCCGATGAATTCGCGGGTGTGGTGGATGCCGGGCGCGTCTTCCGGCGTCAGATTATAATCCGCCACCTGGCCCGACACGACGATGCGGCCCTTCATGCGCATCACCGGCAGGGCGCGATCGATGCTGGCATTGCCGACATTGTCGAACAGCACGTCCCAGCCCTCGGCACTGGCCTCGGCAAAGCGCGCCTCGAAATCGTCCGCCTTGTAATCGATGGCGTCGTCAAATCCGCACACGTCGGTCAACCAACGGCATTTCTCCGCGCCGCCGGCAATGCCGACGACTCGGCCAGCGCCCCACAGCTTGGCGAGCTGGCCTGCGGTCGCGCCGACCGGCCCAGCGGCCGACGTGACCAGCACCCGCTCCCCCGCCTGCAAATTTGCCACGCGCTTCAGGCCGAACCACGCCGTCATCCCCGGCACGCCCAATATGCCGTTCCACAGACTGAGCGGCACGCCGAGATCAGGCACTTTCGACAGATAGCCGCGCCCGTTCGACACCATGTGCGTCGCCCAACCGGTGCCCATCACCAGTTCGCCAGCGCTGAACTTCGGATGGCGGCTCTCGATCACCTCCCCCACCGCAAAGCCGTCGACCATCGCGCCGGCCTTCAGCGGCGGCGCATAGGAGGCGCCGGGCGACAGCCGAGACCGCGTGCCGGGATCGCAACTGATGAAGCGATTGGCGATCAGCAACTGCCCCTCTTCCAGCGCCGGGATCGGCAGCGTCTCCAGCCGGAAATCGTCGGGCGTCGGCGCGCCAACGATATGCCGTGCCAGCACGATGCGTTCCATATTTCCTGCCGTCATGCCAAAGTCTCCCCATTCAACCGGAGGTTATCCATGGACCAACGCATCAGCATCGTCACCCTCGGAACGGACAATATGGCCCGCGCCGTCGCCTTCTGGGAAGCCATGGGCTGGCCTCGCAAGATGCGAAAGTGGGAGGCCATCGCCATGTTCCAGTGCGGCGGCATGACCTTCGCCCTCTACCCGTTCGACAAATTGGCCGAAGATTGCGGCATGACGGATAGAGGAGCGGGCTTCGGTGGCTTCACCTTGGCCCACAATGTCAGCAGCAAGGCAGAGGTGGACGAACTCCTCGCCCGCGCCGTCGCCAACGGCGCCACCTTGCAAAAACCCGCCCACGACGCCTTCTGGGGCGGCTACTCCGGCTATTTCTGCGATCCCGATGGCCACCCATGGGAAGTGGCGTACAACCCGTTCATGCTGCCGGGACCGGATGGAACCGTGACGTTGGCGGATTAGACCAGCTGTTCCCCCAGCAATTCCAGCGCCGCCACCGCAAACGCCACCATGTTCGCCTGTCGGTCACTCGACCCCGTCGCGATGGTGCGCGCCATCTGCACCGGCCCGCTCACCGCCACCACATCATGCCCGGCGGCGTGGCCATAGGGATTGCCGTTCGGCCCGGCCGCGCCGGTTTCGCCGATGCCCCAGGTGGTGCTGTGCTGGTGGCGGATGGTTTCGGCCATCAACAGCGCGAACGGTTCGGTGGCCGACATGAAGCCGCGCACGTCTTCGCGCTTCAAACCGAGGAGCCGGTGCCGCGCGCGCGGGGTGTAGACGACCGCGCCGGCGATATAGAAGGCCGACGCGCCCGGCACGGCCAGCAGCGCCGCCGAAATCAGGCCGCCGGCGGCCGATTCGGCAACGGCGATGGTTTCGCCGCGCGCCTTCAGGCGATCGGCAATGGTGGCGGCAGTGGCGAAAAGGGTTTCCATGGTCATGGGCGCAGCTTGCCGCGCCGCGCCCCTGTCATCAATGAAAATCCCGGCTGCGCGGGATCACGCGCACGTCGCGGGGGTGGCGGCCCCGGTTTGCCGCCTTGGGCGGCGGCGGTTTGCGGTTTGAGGGGCCGTGCACCAAATCCTCGCTGGCGCGGGCCAGCGCTGGGCGCGCGTCGTGGGCGTCGGACAATCGGTCCAATACCCCGCTCATGTCGGTGATGCGGGTGGCCATCAGGTGCATCACGCCTTCCGGGCTGCGCTGCACTTCGCCGTCAACCTGCATCAGCCGGCTGGCCATGATGGCGCGGCGATAGATTTCGAACAGGCGCGCCCACACCACCACATTCACCACGCCCGTTTCATCCTCCAGCGTGATGAAGATGGCATTGCCGCCGCCCGGCCGCTGCCGCACCAGCACCACGCCGGCCGCGCTGACGCGCCGGCCGTTCCGCGCCGCGTTGAACTGCGCGGCGGTCATCACGCCGGGAAACCACGGCCGCAGCAGCGCCATGGGGTGGGCGCGCAGGGACAGGCGCAGCACCTGATAATCGGCGGCGACCTCCTCGCCGGGTGCCATCAGCGGCAGATCGGCGGATTCTTCCTGGCCCAGATCGCTGGCGTCCGCAGCGGCGAACAGCGGCAGGCTATCCGTCGGCGTGCGCAGCGCCTGCCAGCCGGCATCGCGGCGATTGAGGCCCAAGGACGCGCAGGCATCGGCATCGGCAAGCAGTTTCAGTGCGCGGGCTGGCAGGCCGGCGCGGGCGAGATGTTCGAGGGAATGGATCGGGCGGGCGGCGGCGATGGCCTGCGCCCATTCTTCGCGGAAACCGGTGATCTGGCGCAGGCCGAGGCGCAGGGACAGGGGGGCGTCGGCACGCGCTTCCCCACCCCCAGCCCCTCCCGCAGGCGAGAGGGGAGACGGCTGGCGCCCGCACACACTGTTCCCCTCCCGCCTGCGGGAGGGGCTGGGGGTGGGAATGCCCTCCAACGAACAATCCCACCCGCTGAAATTCACATCGACCGGCAACACCGCCACGCCATGTTCCGCCGCATCGCGCACGATCTGCGCCGGCGCGTAAAACCCCATCGGCTGCGCGTTCAGCAGCGCCGCCGCGAACACCGCCGGGTATCGGCATTTGAGGTACGCCGACACCCACACCAGCCGGGCAAAGGCAATCGCGTGGCTTTCGGGAAAGCCATAGCTGCCGAACCCCTTGATCTGGTTGAAACAGCGCCGGGCGAAATCCGCTTCATAGCCACGCGCCACCATGCCATCGATCAGCTTGGCTTCGAAATATTCCATGCCGCCATTGCTGCGGAAGGTCGCCATGGCGCGGCGCAGGCGGTTGGCTTCGGCGGGGGTAAAGCTGGCCGCCGTGATCGCCAGCTTCATCGCCTGTTCCTGGAACAGCGGCACGCCAAGCGTCTTGCCGAGCACTTGCTTCAGCTCATCCGGATCGTGTGGCGGGCCGGGGGAGGGGAAGTGCACCGCCTCGCGCCCCTGCCGGCGCCGCAGATAGGGGTGGACCATGTCGCCCTGGATCGGGCCGGGCCGCACGATGGCGACCTGGATGACCAGATCATAGAATTCCGCCGGCTTCAGCCGTGGCAGCATGTTCATCTGCGCGCGGCTTTCGACCTGGAACACGCCGATGCTGTCGCCCCTTTGCAGCATCGCATAGACGTCCGGCGCATCGCCCGACACATTATCGAGCGTATAGCGGGGGCCGATGTGGGTCTCGATCATCTCGAACGCCCGCCGGATGCAGCTCAGCATGCCCAGCGCCAGCACATCGACCTTCATCAGGCCCAGCGCGTCGATATCGTCCTTGTCCCATTCGATGAAGGTGCGATCGGCCATGGCGGCATTGTGGATGGGCACCAGCTCATCCAGCCGGCCCTCGGTCAGCACGAATCCGCCGACATGCTGCGAAAGATGCCGCGGCAGCCCCAAGATCTGCCCGACCAGCCCCGCCAGCCGCGCAAGTTCCGGGCTGTCGGGATCGAGACCGCTTTCGGCAAAGCGCTCCCGCTCCATCTGCGAAGAATAACTGCCCCAGACGGTGCTCGAAAGCCGGTTGGTCAGATCCTCGCTCATGCCCAGCACCTTGCCGACCTCGCGCACCGCGCTTCTGGGCCGGTAATGGATCACGGTGGCGGCGATGCCGGCACGGTCCCGGCCATAGCGCTCGTAAATCCACTGCATCACCTCCTCGCGGCGCTCATGTTCGAAATCGACATCGATATCGGGCGGCTCCTTGCGCTCTTCGGAAATGAAGCGGGAAAACAGCAGGTTGTGCACCGAAGGATCGACGGCGGTGATGCCCAGCACGAAGCACACCGCGCTGTTCGCCGCACTGCCGCGGCCCTGGCACAATATGCCGCGCGCCTGCGCAAACGCCACGATATCATGCACGGTCAGGAAATAGGGGGCATAGCCGGCGCGCGCGATGATGCGGAATTCCTCGGCGAGCAGGCCGAGCAGTTTCGGCGGGATGCCATCGGGCCAACGCGCCCGCGCCTTTTGCAGGGTGAGCGTTTCCAGCCAGCCCTGCGGGGAATAGCCGGGCGGCACCGGTTCATTGGGATATTCGTACCGCAGCTGATCGAGGTTGAAATCGATGCGCGAAAGCAGCCGCGCCGGTTCGGCCAGCGCATCGGGGCGGTCGCGGAACAGCCGCGCCATGTCGGCGGCGGATTTCAGATGGCGTTCGGCATTGGCGCGCAATATCGTGCCGGCGGCTTTCAGCGTGCAACCCAGTTTGATGCAGCGCATCACATCGTGCAGCGGGCGCTGCGCCGGCGCCGCATAAAGCGGCGCATTCAGCGCCAGCAGCGGCAGGCCCTGCGCATCGGCAACGCCAGCCAGTGCCGCCAGCCGGCGCCTGTCGCTGCCCAGCCCCCACATCATCGCCCCCTGCCACAGCCGGCCGGGGCAGGCGCGCGCCAGTTCGGCCAGGCGCGGCTGCTGGCCGGGTTCGGGCGGCATCGTGATCAGCAACAGCCCATCGGCATGATCGATCAGATCGGCCAGATGCAGGATGCACGCGCCCTTGTCGGCGCGGCGGTTGCCGGTGGTGAGCAGCCGCGTCAGCCGGCCCCAGCCCTGCCGATGCGCCGGATAGGCGATCACATCGGGCGTGCCATCGGCGAAGACCAGCCGCGCCCCCACCGCCAGCTTGAAGGGCGGCATCTCGGTGCCGGCCTCGCGTGCGGCTTCGGCCAGATCCCGCACCGCCACCTGCGCGCGCACCACGCCGGCCACCGTGTTGGTATCGGCAATACCGATGCCGGCATGGCCCAGCGCCAGCGCCGCCGCCACCATCTCGGCTGCGCTGGAGGCGCCATCCAGGAACGAATAATGGGTTGCGGCCGCCAGCTCGGCAAAGCCGGCGACAGGCGGCATCATGCAAACAGCCCGTGCAGATACCAGCGCGGGCTTGTTGTTTCGCGCTCATACAGGCCGTGGCGGAACAGCCAGAACCGCCGGCCGCTGCTGTCCTCCACCCGCCAGTAATCCCGCGTCAGCCCGGCGCCATCCTTGCGTTGCCACCATTCGGCGGCGATGCGTTCCGGGCCTTCCTGCGCCGTCACATCATACACGCGGCTGCGCCAGCGAAAGCGACGGGGCGGGCCATCGGGCACTTCGGCGAGCACTTCGATCGGTTGTGGCGGATCGAACAGGCGGATCGGGCGGGTGGGCGGCTCGCCGGGGGCCGGTGCGGGCCAGGCTGTCGGCGCGTCCGCCAGCGCCCCCAGAAAACTCGCCTGTTCGGGGATATGGGTGTCGGCCGCGACCGGCCGGCGCAAGCGCCCGCGCCCCAGCCGCGCCGTCAGCCGATCGACCAGATCGTTCAACTGGGTTTCGGCCAGCGCGCCGCCATCCAGGCCGAGCTGCGATTCGTCCAGCCGCGCGGTGACCGGCACGGCAAGGCGCAGCAGATCATAGCCGAAACCGGGATCGAGCGGATCGTTGAGCGCGGCGATGCGTTCATCGAACAGGCGCAGCACGGCGCGGGCATCGCGCTGCGGTTCGGCGGTGTCCACCGAAAGCCGCGCGACATGGCCGTCGCTGCGATAAAGCGACAGCGCGAAATGCCGGCCGCCGACGCCGAGTGCCCCCATTTGCGCCGCGCAGCGCCGCAGCAAGCGTTCCAGCGCCACGCGCACGGCATCCTGTTGCACGATCGGGCTGGCAAAACGCTGTTCGGCCGCCACCTCGGCTGGCGGCTGCAACGGATCGAGCGGCTGCGGCACCGCCTCGGTCAACGCATCGAGCGCGGCGAGCAGCGCCTCGCCAAAGCGCGAGGCGACGGCGGCGCGCGACAGGCGGGCAACATCACCCACGCTGCGCAAGCCGGCGCGGCGCAGGCCGATCTGCACCTGTTCAAGATCGGACAGCGCCGCCAGCGGCAGTTCGTTCACGCGGGTCCCGCCGAAGCGTGCCAGTGCCAGCGCCGCAGCGGGCGTTGCGGCCAGCGCCGGCTGTGCGCTGAAGCCCAGCCGGTGCAGGCGGGTGACCACGTCCGACACCAGGCTGGCCTCCCCGCCAAACAGTTGCACGCAGCCGCTGATGTCGATCACCAGGCCATAAGGCGGCCGCGCGGCGACCATGGGGGACCAGCGCGTGGCCCCCTGCGCCAGCCAATCGAGACAGGCGGCATCGCCCGCCGGATCATGCGGCGCCACGCGCAGGCCGGGCAGCCGCGCGCGGGCATCGGCCAGCGCCAGGCCGGGCAAGATGCCTTCGGCCAGCGCGGCGGCGTTCACCGCCTGAATCACCTGCCGACCGCGATCATTGGCGATCAGCGCCAGCGGCTGCTCAGGCGGCGCTGCGCCTGCCCCGCCCGCTGGCTTGTTTGCCAGGCGTTCCGCTGGCAGCCACGGCAGGGCCAGCGCCAGGATGCGGCGGCTGTTTGGCAAAGGCCGCACCGATGGGGGTGGCGGCGGTAACGCGGCTTTCGGCCGGGATGAAGCTGCAACGGTCACGATCCCACTCCAATGCAAGGCTGATATCGGCCGGCCCGCCGCGCTGGCGCGTCAGGGTGATGGCCAGGCGCGGCGGCCCCGGCGCGCCCGCCGCCAGCCGCCGCGCCGGCGCGGGTTCGGCCTGCCAGCGGGTGCTGGCAGCGCTGGGGCGCGGCGCGCCGCTGCGCAGCAACAGGGTGAACACGCCATGCGCAGCGGCGGCCAGTTGCAGCCGGCGCGTCACGGTCAGATCGATGGCCTTGGCCTCGCCATGGGATTCGATCACCACACAGGCCAGCGCGCCGCAGCGCTGCGCCTCGCCGGCGGCCCGCAGCATCGGCACCACGCCGCCCGCCGCCACCAGCCACAACCGCCCCGGATCGCCGCCCAATTCGGCCAGGCCGGCGCCATGCAAACGCCCATTGTCTTCCCAGCCATCGGCCACCCACAGGATCGGCCCCGGGCGCGGGCAGGCCAACGCCAGCATCAACGCAAATGCAGTGTCCGCCGGACCATAAATCTCGTGACACGCCGCCAGCATCAGCCCGCCGTTCAACGCCGCATCCACCCGCCCGGAATCCAGCCGCAACCGCCCAGCAGCACACGGCGCCGCAGGCGGAGCAGCAACGGGCACAGGCGGCACCAGGCGGGCAACAGGGCGGGCAGCAGGGGGCAGGGGGGCGACTCACTTCGGCAACGTGTTCCACTTTTGTTCACGTTGCCGCCTGTCGCCGCAAAGAGTCAAGCCGGCCGGTGGCAAGAGAGCCCTGAGCAAAGTCCATTGAGCCGAGCCGTCCTCTAGTCCATATCGATCCTACCACACGGCGCGTCGCGCCGGTTCGCTCATACCCTGGTGGTGGTGGGTTACAAAGGCGAGTGAGAACGACCGGAGAGGGCGCGGAGTGATCCGCGCCCTCTTTGCGCCTATGACAGCAGCCATGACGTCCGGCGGAAGAGCTTCCCCCACGTCGGCCGGTTCCTCAATCGGTTCCTCAATCTCAAAAATTGTCTATGTTCCTGCTTTAAGTGATTGAAATTCTAGAGCCTGCCGCTTGGCAAGCAGTGAGGAACATTGCAGAAATTGAGGAACCTACAGTTGCCTGAAAATTGTCTCAGGAACCAATGCCTTACCCGCTACAGCTAGCCATCAGACACCTGCCGAGTAGGACAAAACGCAAATTCGCGTCCAGCCTGTCCGTCGCAGGCGCCCCCGCCGGCGCGATGGTTGCCGAAACCAGCCCTTTGCCGGATAACCGAAGATATGGACGCTTCAGATTTCCGCGCTGCTGTCGCGGCGAATCCGCTCAACACGGCCCTGCTTGACCGTCTCGGCACCATGGGGCTGGCGCAATGCCATCTTGTGGCTGGATGCCTGTTTCAAACGGTCTGGAACCGCATTTCCGGCAACGCGCCGGATTGGGGCATCAAGGATTATGACATCTTCTACTTTGACGACGAGGATCTGTCGTGGGACGCGGAAGACCAGGTCATTCAGCGCGTCAATTCCGTCGTTCGTGACCTGCCAATCAAGGTCGAGGTCAAAAATCAGGCCCGTGTCCACCTGTGGTACCGTGACCGATTCAAAAGCGACTACCCACAACTGACGTCAACCCGTGCCGGCATTGATCTTTATCTGGTCCGTTGCACTTGCGTTGGCATCGACGTGCACACCGGCGATCTCTATGCCCCGGATGGCTTCCACGATCTTGCCGCTGGCATCCTCAAGATCAACCCGCGCAATCCCAAGCCTGACCTGTTCCAGCAAAAGGCCGAAACCTATCGGCAGCGGTGGCCCTGGCTCAAAATCAGCCATTGACCACCGCCCTGGCCATCAATCCGCCCGCGCCGCCGCCTCGCGCACCAGCAGGATACGGTCCTGCCCGAAATACATGTCGGTGCCGCCCACATAATAGGTCGGGCTGCCGAAGCCGCCGCGCGCGATCAGTTCATCGGTGTTGGCGCGCAGGCGGGCTTTCAGGTCGGGCGAATCGGCCAGTTCCAGTGCATCCGGCCCCAGCCCGCCGGCGGCTGCGGCTTCGGCGAGCACGTCGGGCTGCGAAATGTCGCGATCTTCGCCCCAGTAAAGCTGGAAGATGCGGCGGGCGACCGCTTCGCAGGCGTGGGCATCGGCCGCGACCAGGCACAGGCGCATGGCGCGGGCGCTGTTCACCGGGAAGATGCTCGGCGTCCATTTGATCGCCAGGCCCGATCGCCTGATCCAGTCGTGCAGATCCTTGGTGAAATATCGCGCCTTGGGCACCACTGGCTTTGCGCGCATTTCATAAACGCTGGGGTTCACCGTGTTGAACACGCCGCCAACCAGAAACGGCCGGAAACACAGGCCGAAGCCGTCTTCGCGCGCCGCCGTGCACAGTGCCTCGAAGCCCAGATAGGTCCAGGGCGACGAACAATCGAAGAAGAATTCCACCTGTGCCGTCATGACCCTCTCCCCAAAGCCGTTTATCGGGTTACTGTGGACGCATGACCCATATCTTCAAACCAGCCATTTTGCTGGCACCGCTGGCGTTCATGCTGCCTCTTGCTGCAACGCGGGCCGCCCCCACCGCTCCACCGGCCACCGCGCTGTCTGCCCCAATGGCGCGGGAGGATCGGCTGGCGCAGGCCGCTGGCCTGATCGATGCAAACAAGACCGTCGAAGCCTTGAGCCTGCTTGATGGCCTGCTCGCCGAAGCCGATCTGCCGGCGGATCGCGGCCAGATCGAAGGGCTGCGCAGTTTTGCGCTGGCGCGCCAGGGCAAGGTGGCCGAGGCGCGCAAAGCCATCGAATTCGCTGCGGACACGGCGCTGAACCCGACGCTGTTGTTGCTGCGGCAATTGTTCGTGCTGCGCGCCATCAGCGGCGATGCGCCGGCTGCGGGCCAGGCGCTGCAACTGATTGCGGTATCCAATCCCAAATGGCTGGCCGAATTGCCATCGGAACTGGTCAGCCAAGTGCTGGTGGCCATCACCGATGCCGATCAGAAATTCGATCTGGCCTTCACGCTGGTCAGCGCCGATTACGGGCCGCGCGATGAAACGGTGGCGGCCGGCGATGGCCTGAAGCTGCTGGTGATCACCGGCCTCGCCACGCGCGATCGGCTGGACGAGGCGCTGCCGATCATCGAGAAATTGATCAACCCGGTCAGCCTGGTGCGGCTGGCAATCGATCGCCGCTATCAATCGCTGTGGCCGGCGCTGGAAAAGCGGCTGGGGCCGGGCGCCGATCTGGCCGATGCTGTCTATCTGAAGGCCAGCAAGGCGGCGCTGGACAAGGCGCCGGATGATGTCACCGCCCGGCTCGGCCATGCCCAGGCGCTCAACATCGCCTCGCAAGAGAAAGACGCGCTGGCCCTGGCCGATACGGCACAGACCGCCGAAGCCATGGCCAAATTGCCGGACAACGGCCTGTGGCTGGTCAATCTGTCGGCGCAATTGCTCGCCGATCTCGGCCAGGTCGATGCCGGGCTGGCCCGCTTCATGGCGGCGGCCACGCTGGATGCGAACGGCCGCCCGAGCCTGACCGGACTGCTGATCAACCATGCGCTGCTTGCCGATCAGGTCGGGCGCATCGATGCGGCGCTGGCCGCAGCCGACGTGGCCGAGCGCAAGATGGGCGAGGACATGAATGATTTCGGCCAACTCTATCTGGCCGGGGTGCGCGCCTGTGCCCGGCACCGGCAGGGCAATGCCGCGGCGGCCACGACTGCGCTGGCACCGTTGCTGGCAGCGCCCGAACGCAATGATGATGCCTATTTCCAGGCGATGCTGTGCGTCGGCCGCGCCGATGATGCGGCGCGTGCCATCATCAAGCGCCTCGACGATCCGGCCAGGCGCAGCGAAGCCTTGTTCGAATTGCAGCCGTTCCTGATTCTCGATCACGCGGCCTTGCCGGGCCGCCGCAGCCGCGCCGATCTGCGGGCGCTCAAGGCGCGGCCGGACGTGAAGGCAGCGTTCGCGAAATGGGGCCGCGATCTGCCGGCGGCGGTCAGCCCGCCCCGCTGATCCCTGGCCCGATTGGCGCCAGAATCGCCTCCGCACCCGGCTTGTGGGCGCGAATCTCGTCGGCGCTCAGCCCGCACAGTTCGTGCGGGAACACCAGCCACGCCTCGCTCTGGTGCAGCACATAATCCGGTGTCAGGGCCGTGCGGTTGCGGCTGGGCTTGTGCCATGGGCAGGCGATGCGGATATCGCCGGGCTGGTTCGCGCCGCAGCGCGCCTCAAGCTCGGCCAGCACGGCGGCGATGCTGCGGCCGGTGTCGAACACATCATCGACCAGCAGCAGGCGATCGTCGCGTGTCAGCGTCTCCGCCAGCCAGCCCAGCCCATGCACCTGCACTGCATCCGCCTGTTGGTCGATGCCGGTATAGGATGCGGTGCGAATGGCGACATGATCGCAGTGCAACCCGTGAAATTCGAAAAACTCCTGCACGGCGATGCCGATCGGCGCGCCGCCGCGCCAGATGCCGATCAGATGCGTGGGCCGAAAACCGCTTTCCAGCACCAGCCGCGCCAGCCGGTACGAATCGGCCAGCAGATCATCGGCGGTCAGCCAGATTTTCGTCGCCGTCATGGCCGCCCGTCAGTCGAACACCCGCGCAAAGATCGTATCGACATGGGCGAAGTGGTAACCAAGATCGAACAGGCCTTCGAGCTGGGCAGCGGACAGATGGGCGGTCACATCCGGGTCGGCCTTCAACAGATCGAGCAGCGACAGAGCGCCGTCCGCCTCCCACACGCTCATGGCGTTGCGCTGGACCAGCCGATAGGCGTCGTCGCGGGTCACGCCGGCCTGGGTGAGCGCCAGCAGGATGCGCTGGCTGTGGATCAGGCCGCCCATGCGGTTGAGATTCTTCGCCATCCGCTCCGGGTAGATCAGCAATTTGTCCACGACCTGGGTCAACCGGGCCAGCGCGAAATCCAGGGTGATGGTGGCATCCGGGCCGATCATGCGTTCCACCGAGGAATGCGAAATGTCGCGTTCGTGCCACAGCGCGACATTCTCCAGCGCCGGAGTCACGGCGGAGCGCACCAGCCGGGCGAGACCGGTGAGATTCTCGGTCAGCACCGGGTTGCGCTTGTGCGGCATCGCGCTCGAACCCTTCTGGCCGGGGCTGAAATATTCTTCGGCCTCCAGCACTTCGGTGCGTTGCAGATGGCGGATTTCGGTGGCCAGCCGCTCGATGCTGCTGGCGATCACGCCCAGCGTGGCGAAGAACATGGCGTGGCGATCGCGCGGGATGACCTGGGTGGACACCGGCTCGATCGTCAGGCCCATCTGTTCGGCGACATAGGCTTCGACGCGCGGATCGATATTGGCAAAGGTGCCGACGGCGCCGGAAATCGCGCAGGTGGCGATATCGGCGCGTGCGGCGACCAGCCGGACGCGGTTGCGGGCAAATTCGGCGTACGCCTGCGCCAGCTTCACGCCAAAGGTCGTCGGTTCGGCGTGGATGCCATGGCTGCGGCCCATGGTGGGGGTGAATTTATGCTCCAGCGCCCGGCGCTTGATGGCATCCAGCAGCGCATCGATGTCGGCCAGCAAGATGTCGGCGGCGCGGGCCAGTTGCACGGCCAGGCAGGTATCCAGCACGTCGCTGCTCGTCATGCCCTGGTGCATGAAGCGCGCTTCGGGGCCGACCTGGCTCGCCACCCAATCGAGGAAGGCGATCACGTCATGCTTGGTCACCGCCTCGATCGCGTCGATGGCGGCAACGTCGATGGCGGGATTGGTCGCCCACCAGTCCCACAAGGCCTTGGCTGCGCTTTGCGGCACGACCCCGATATCGGCCAGCTTCTGCGTGGCGTGCGCCTCGATTTCGAACCAGATGCGAAACCGGCTTGTCGCATCCCACAGGGCAACCATTTCGGGGCGGGAATAACGCGGGATCATGGCGGGCCTTTCGTTTGGCCGCGCGCCTAGCATGCGTGGCAGGACTTGCCTATCTGTCGAGGGTGAACCAGGCCACCCCCTCCCGCGTGCGCGTCATCCCGTTCCAGCATGGGCTGGGCGCGCTCGATTATGCCGTGCCGGCCGGCATGGCGCTTGTCCCCGGTGATGCGGTGGAGGTGCCGCTGGGCCCGCGGCGCATCCTGGGTGTGGTGTGGGATATGGAGGCGCTGGCCGCGCCCGAAGTTGCGGCGGCCAGATTGCGTCCCGTGGCGGCACGGCTCGATCTGCCGCCGCTGGCCGCGCCGCTACGCCGCCTGATCGACTGGACAGCAGACTATTATGTCGCCAGCCCGCTTTCGGTGGTGCGCATGGCCTGGCCTTCGGTGGCGTTCCTGAACCCACGTGAATTCACCGAATATCGGCTGGGCGGCATGGCTCCGAAGCGGCTGACGCCGGAACGCAGCCAGGCGATCGAACGGCTCCAAGGCCGGCAGGGCAGCGCCCGCGATCTGGCGCGGATGGCCGGTGTGTCGGACGCGGTCATTCGTGGGCTGGTGACGGCCGGCACGCTGGTGGCGCAGCGCGTGGCCGGCGATGTCAGCCCGCCGCTGCCCGATCCGGATCATGATGTGCCGGCGCTGTCCGCCGATCAACGCGCCGTGGCCGACACATTGGTGGCGGCGGTGCGCAACCGGCAGTTCGCGCCGTTCCTGCTGGAAGGCGTCACCGGTTCCGGCAAGACCGAAGTCTATTTCGAGGCCGTGGCGCAGGCAATCCGCGACGGCGGCCAGGTGCTGGTGCTGGTACCGGAAATCGCGCTGACCGCGCCGTGGCTCGATCGCTTTGCCGCGCGCTTCGGCTGCCCGCCGCTGGCCTGGCATTCAGACCTGAAAACCAGCGAGCGCCGCGCCGCCTGGGCCGCCATCGCCGATGGCCGCGCGCGGGTGGTGGTGGGGGCGCGATCCGCGCTGTTCCTGCCCTATGCGAACCTGCGCTGCATCATCGTCGATGAAGCCCATGAAGCCAGCTTCAAGCAGGAGGAGGGCGTGCATTATCACGCCCGCGATGTGGCGGTGATGCGCGGCCGCATGGAACGCCTGCCGGTGGTGCTCGCCACCGCGACGCCAGCCATCGAAACCCAGGTGCTGGCCAGCCGCGGCACCTATACGCGGCTGCTGTTGCCCAGCCGCTTTGGCGGGGCGGAACTGCCCGATGTGCAACTGGTGGACATGACCCGCCATCCACCGGCACGTGGGGCCTGGCTGTCGCCTGTGCTGGTCGCCGCGATCAGCGAAACCCTCGCACGCGGCGAACAATCGCTGCTGTTCCTCAACCGGCGCGGTTATGCGCCGCTCACCTTGTGCCGCAGTTGTGGCCACCGCATCCAGTGCCCCAATTGCACGGCGTGGATGGTGGAACATCGCCTGTCGCGCCGGCTGGCCTGCCACCATTGCGGCCATGTCGCGCCGGTGCCCGAACGCTGCCCGGAATGTGGGGAAACCGACCATCTGGTCGCCTGCGGCCCCGGCGTGGAGCGCATCGCCGAAGAGGTGCGCCGCACCTGGCCCGAGGCGCGCACGGCGGTGGTGACCAGCGACACCATCACCAGCCCGGCGCGCGCCGCCGCGCTGGTGGCGGCCGTTGAATCGCGCGAAATCGACATCATCGTCGGCACCCAGATGGTCACCAAGGGCTATCATTTCCCCGATCTGACGCTGGTGGGCGTGGTCGATGCCGATCTGGGCCTGCAAGGCGGCGATCTGCGCGCCGGGGAACGCAGTTGGCAGCAGATCGTGCAGGCATCGGGCCGGGCGGGGCGCGGCGCCAAGCCCGGCCGCGTGCTGATCCAGACGCACCAGCCGCAGGCCGCCTTGATGCAGGCGCTGGGCAAGGGCGATGCGCAGGCGTTTTTTGCCGCCGAAATCGCTGCGCGCCGCGATCTGGGCCAGCCCCCATTCGGGCGGCTGGCGGCGCTGATCATCAGTTCCGAAGATGCTTCAGCGGCCAAATCGGCTGCCGATGCGCTGGGTGCCGCCGCGCCGGTGCGCGAAGGCCTGTTGGTGCTCGGCCCGGCGCCGGCCAGCATGGCGATGCTGCGCGGCCGGCACCGGCATCGCATATTGGTGCAGGCGCGGCGCGAACTGCCGCTGCCGGCGATCCTGCGCGATTGGCTGCTGCGGGTGCCGCTGCCCGGCAATGTGCGGGTGGTGGTGGATGTCGATCCCTACAGCTTCGTGTGAACCGTGCTGGCGGTTCGCAGCGGCTGCCTGGCTCGATTGCCCGTTTATTGAAGCACCGTGGCGCCCTCCCCCATGCGGGCGAGCCTAAGGCCCGGTAACGGGCGCGGTCTTGACCGCGTCGGCCTCGAGTTGCTTGAGGCCGCGCGCGAACAGCAGCCGATCGGCGCCACGAAACCCGATGCGCCAGATCGTCAGGCCAAAGCTGCCCAGAATGGCGAAGAAGCCGATGGTGAGCTGAATGGGTTCGGGTGTGCGCAGCACCAGCAGGCCGACGCCCAACGCCGGTAGCGCCGCGGCCAGCAGCGACCAGCGCCAACCGGCCACCGGATGGCCGAGCGTTGCCGCCAGCAGCCGCGATTTGCCCACCGATTGCAGCAAGGCGGCAATCGCCAGCGCCAGCGCCGCGCCCACCGCGCCACCAAATGGCCCCGCCATCTGCACCAGCCACAGCGTCAGCGCCGCCTGCACCACCAGGCCGACCGCCGACCACATCAGATTGCGGCCCCGCGCCACATAGATCAGCGCGCCTTCCGCCACCGCCGCCTGCGCCGCGAACAGCTCGACCGCCAGCAGCACGCTGAGCACCACAAATCCGCTCGCAAAGGCCGGGCCGAACAGGCCCATGGCGGCCTGCCCGATCATGCCGAGCGACAGCACCGCCGCCAGTTGCACCGATGCCACCCAGAAACTGATCTGGCGCACATGCGCTGCCACCTTGGCCAGATTGCCGGCGGCCAGATTGCGGGTGAGCACCGGGCCGAGGATCGGATCGAAGCTGGATTTCAGGCGCTGCGGCAGCGAAGCGATCTGCTGCGCCACATAATAGATGCCGACCAGCTCGGCCGAGGCAAAGCGGCCGAGGATGAAGATGTCGAGCCGGCGGGCTCCCCATTCGGCCAGATCGGCACCGGCCAATGGCCCGTTGCTGCGCACCAGCCGCCACAGCCGCGGCGGATCGATTCGCCAGCCGGTTGGCCAGCCGAAGCGGCGCACGGCCGGCGCCAGCGCCGCCAGAAACGCCGCCAGCATTGACAATAGATAGGCGATCAGCATGCCGTCGCCTTTCCAGGCGGTGAAGGCCAAGGCCAGCGCCGCTATCGAAAGAATCCACGGCTCGATGATCGATCGCGCGCGCACGGTGGCCCCGACATCGTGGTGGAAGGCCAGGCCGGCCAGTGCGACATCGGCCAGTGCGATGAACGGGATGACAGCGGCGAACCAGCGATCCAGCGGATGCAGGCTTGTGGCCGGGAACATCAGTTGGGGCAGCGCCACCAGCACGGCCGCGCCCAACAGAGAGGCCAGCAACGCCGCCAGCAGCGCATCGGCCATGGCGCCGGCCTGATCGTCGGGGCGGCGCGCCAGATCTTCGGCCAGGCCGCGCTTCAGCCCCAGCGTCGCCAGCATCGCCACCAGCTCGACCGCCATGGTGGCATAGGCAAAGCGACCCAGGGCTTCGGCGCCATAGAGCCGCCCGGCGATGAACAGGAACGGAAAGCGCGCCGCCAGCCGCAGCACATAGCCGAAGAAGCTGGTGCGCCCGCCCTTCGCCAGGGCAGCGGTTTCGGCAGCCGTTTCCGGTGTGTCCCGGCTGGAGGCCGGCGTGTCAGCCAACATGCACCCGGCGATAACGACCGTGCAGGTACAGCAGGGGTTCGCGGTCGGTATCGAGCGCCAGCCGGGTCACAAGGCCGACGATGATGCGGTGATCGCCGCCGTCATGATCGGCGTGCAATTCGCAGGCAAAGGCTGCCTTGGCGGTGGCCAGCACCGGCACGCCATCCCAATCCAGCCAATCGTCCGCACCAAAGCGATCAAGATCGCGCTGGGTGAAGCGGTTGGCCACCGTCTGGCCATCCAGATCGAGGATGTTGATGGCAAACCGCCCCGATTCGCGCAGCACCGGCAGCGCCGATGCGCCATTCGCCGGGCAAAACAGCAGCAACGGCGGATCGAGGCTGACCGAAGTGAAGCTGTTGGCGGTCAGGCCGACGCGCTCCCCGCTGGGGGATTGGCTGGTCACCACCGTGACTCCGGTGGCGAAACAGCCGAAGGCATCGCGCAGCAGCCGCGCGTCGAACGGCGATTCGGCCAGCGCAGCGGGCATCTGGGAGGGGATGGCGATCATGCCCGTCCCCTATCGCGAATCCGCGCCTCGTCAATGTTGCGGATGGCCACCGCGGCGTTAACGTTCGCATGATCCGTCTGATATGGTCTCGAGTCCATGGTGCTGCCCTTTGCCCTGTTCCTGTCCATGGCCAATTCGGCCCCACGGCCCGTCATGTTGCCGATCGATGCCGCGACGCTGGCTGGCTTGCCCAGGTGCAACGCCATCCAGAGGCCGGCGTTGCAGACGTTGATCGTTGCCGAAGCCACCGATGCTTGTCGCGTGATGTTCAGCCTGGGGGAGATCGACGCCAGATTGGGCAATCGCCACGCGCTGCTCATCCCGCATTGCGACGGACAGAAGCTGTCGGGCGAGGGCGGTCCGCTGCGTCTGGGTGACACCGGGGACGGCGCGCGCCGTGCGGTCGGTGCGACCGCTGGGATCCCTGCGAGTGATCACCCTGCCCGGAACGATCATTGCATCACCGACCACCCGGTATGAAAGATTAAGATTATACCTAGGGTAGGATTTTTATGGTTACCATTGTTCCTTTCGCTTTGCATTGCGGCGTTGAACTGTTACAGTTCGTTAACGAAAGAAAGGTTTCATAAAGCTTCCATGCGGATTGCTGTTCTGCATCATGACCCCGCTGCCGCCGGCGCCTTGTCAGTGGTGCTGGCGCGATTCGGATATCGGCCTGTGGCCTTCACCGGCGGGGAGGCCCTGGCCGATGCACTTGCCCATGAACAATATGATCTGCTGGTGATGCGCTGGGATGGGCCGGACCTGTGCGGCGTCGCGTTGATGCACCGGTTGCGCAATCGCCACGCCCACCCGCCGGCCACCGTGCTGATCCTGACCGACGATGCACCGGGCTGTATCGGCGAAGCGGCCGACGCGCTGCTGGGCGATCCCAGCAGCGACGCCGATATCGAACAGGCCATCTCTGCGGCCATCGCCAGCCGCGGCACCCAGGGCGCGCTGCGCGAACAGTTCGGCAAATTGCTGTTTGATCGCGCCGCCAGCCAGGTGCTGGTGGGCGGCCATCCGGTGCTGCTGACCGCCAAGGAATTTGCGCTGGCCCTGCTGTTCATGCGCAACACCGGCCAGGCCCTGTCACGCGACCAGATCATGACCAGTGTGTGGGGGCGCGGCGATCAACCGGGCAGCCGCACCCTGGATGCCCATGTCGCCCAGGTGCGCAAGCGGCTGGCGCTGCGCCCTGATCAGGGCTGGCGCCTCAGCAGCGTCTATGGGTTTGGTTACCGGTTGGACAAGCTGGACGGCTGACCGCGCAGCGCTTCAGGCTCGCTTGATCCTCATGACGACCCGCTGCCTGAGCGGGTCAATCCAGATACCATGGGGTCCAGATCAGAACGTCTGGGATTTGAGCCATGCGCGCACTGCCGGGCCGACATCGTCGCGTTCCAGCGCCAGCGCGACATTGGCCATCACATGCCCGGCCTTGTCGCCGCAATCAAAGCGCGTGCCCGTGAAGCTGAGCGCATGGAACGGCTGCACGCCGATCATTTCCGCCATGGCATCGGTCAACTGCACCTCGCCGCCGGCACCACGCTTGCCATGCGCCAGCACATCCATCACTTCGGGCTGCAGGATATAACGGCCGATGACGGCCAGCCGCGAGGGCGCCGTGCCCTGCGGCGGCTTTTCCACCAGCGCCTTCACTTCGGTGATCAGGCCGTCGACCGCGCCGGGCGACACGATGCCATAGCGGTGGGTCTGGTCCTCCGGCACTTCCAGCACCGAAATGATGTTGCCGCCCAGCCGGTGGTAGGCCGCGCACATTTCCTTCAGCGCCGGGTTGGCCGGGTTCCACAACAGTTCATCGGGCAACAGCACGGCAAAGGCTTCACGGCCCACGACATGGCGGGCGCACCATACGGCGTGGCCCAGGCCGGCTGGATCCTGCTGCCGCACATACAGGATGCGACCCGGTTCGAGCTGCGTGTCTTCCAGCGTGACCAGCTCGGCCGTCTTGCCCTTGCGTTCCAGCGAATCGACCAGTTCGCGGGCGATATCGAAATAATCCTCCAGCGCATCCTTGCCGCGCGCCGTCACGAATACCAGCCGCTCGATCCCGGCGGCCAACGCTTCGTCCACGGCATATTGCAGCAGCGGCTTGTCAACCACCGGCAGCATTTCCTTGGGCACCGCCTTGGTGGCCGGCAGAAACCGTGTGCCTTGCCCGCCCGCTGGAAATACGGCGGTTTTCACTGATCGCATGGACATTGGCGCCTCTCACTTTGGCGTGCACCATTGCGATGACAAGGCGCTGGTCAAGCAAAACTTGGGTTAATGCGCTTGTATGCTGGGCAAAAGCGGCAATCAGGCCGCTTTCGTGCCAGGCTGTTGGCCCAGGCGCGGGGTCAGCATGGAAACCGCAGCAACCGATCGCCTTCCACCACCAGCGCGTGCCCCGGCCCGGCCAGCGCGGTGCGGATCGCCGGATCGGCCACGTCCAGGCCGCCGGTAAACGCCCCGAACGCCGGCAGGATCAGCTTGGTTGCCCCTTGCGCGATGCAGCGCCGGGCAATGTGACGGCCGCGATGGCGGATCACCAGTTTCGGATGGAAATGTCCGGACAGTTCCGGCGTCACATCGCCCGGATCGGCTTCGTGGCGCAGCACCAGCGGGCCGATCCGCGCCGTTTCCATCACCTGCCCGCCAAGGCACGCGGCGGCGGCTTCGTCATGATTGCCGGTGATCCACCACCAATCGAGATTGCGCGTCATCAGGCCCAGGGCGTGGCGGGCTTCGGGCAGCAGACGGTCGGGGCCGCCCTGATCGTGGAAACTGTCGCCCAGGCACACCACCCGCCGCGCCACCGTCTGTTCCACCGCGGTGATCAGCGCCGCCAGGGTTTCGGCGCTGGCATGCGGCGGCAGCAGCCAGCCCCGCGCCGCGAAATGGCTGGCCTTCTCCAGATGCAGATCGGCCACGAACAGCGTTGCCTGCGCCGGCCACCACAGCGCACCGCTGGCCAGGGGGGTGAAACATTCGCCGGCGAAATCGAACTGCCGGGTCATCCGCCAACCAGCCGGCGCACGGCGGGGCGCAGCAGCAGCGCCGCCACCGCGCCGCCAGCGCCGACCCCGGCCAGCAGCCACCAGAAGGCGGCCGGGTCCGCCGGGTTATGAAAGCGGCCCAGCCAGCCCGACGCGATATTGGCCGCGCCAAAGGCAGCGATGTTCAGGCTCATCAACGTGCTCGACAGGCGCGGCGGCGCATGCACCGACACGAAGCTGTTGGCCGGCGGATCGAGCCAGCCATAGGACAGATCGAGCAGCGCGAAGAAGACCAGCACCGACAGGATCGGCACCATGGCGCCGGCCGCCGCGGTGGTGATCAGCGCCAGCAACGACCAGGACAGGGCGACAATCACGCCGGCCACCGCCAGCTTGATCATCGCATCGGGTTCGCGGCCGCCAAGCCGTCGCCACAGGGTGAGCGCCCCGAAGATGCCGACGATGGTCATCAACCCGTCATAGGTGAGCAGCCAGGTGACCGGCACAGGCCAGCCGGCGACATCGCGGTCCGTCGCCTCCTGCGCCCAGACCAGCAGCAGATTATAGGCCTGCATCGCGCCGGCATAGGTGATGATGAACGGCAGCAGCATCAGCACGATGGCTGCTATGGCGGCGCTGTCGCTGATCGGGCGGGTGGCGGGCACAGCAGATGTATCTGCAGCCTGCCCGCCGATGCGATCGGCCGGCAGATCGCGTGTGCCAGCCACATAGATGCCCAGCCCGACCAGCATGCCGGCGCCGGCGGCGGCAAAGCCCCAATGCCAACCGACCAGCTCGCCCAGCGTGCCGCACACCAGCGGCGCCAGGATCGACCCGACATTCAACGCCATCAGATGGATGGCATAGGCGCGGGTGCGGCGATCATCGCCGCTGCCATAAAGTATGCCGACCTGCGCATAGAGATTGCCCTTCAGGCAGCCGCCACCGAGCAACAGCAGCGCCAGCGCCGGCAGGAACAGGGCTTCGACCGCCATGGCGAAATGTCCGGCCGCCATCAGCACCAGCCCGGCCAGCACCAGCCGGCGTTGCCCATAAAGCCCATCGGCCAGCCAGCCCAGCGCCATCGGCGCGATGTTGAACAGGCCGATGTAAAGCCCGAACAATTGCGCGGCGAAGGCAGTGGTGCTGAGCGGTCCGGTCAACAGCTCCACGCCGACACGCAGGCCATCCAGCCCGACCACCTTGGCCGCGACCTCGGGCTTGAGCAGGTGGCTGACCAGATAGAGCGGCAGCAGCGCCTGCATGCCATAAAAGGAAAAGCGTTCCGAAGCCTGGGTGAAGGCCAGGATGCCAAGGCCGCGCGGGTGGCCGAAGAAGGCGGTGTTCGGGCTTTTCATGGCGATTCGCCTAATCCGTCCGCATCGCTTCGGCAATCAGCGCTTCGGCCTCCAGCAGCAGCGCCGAATCGGCGCTCTCCCCCACCCGCTCACGGCCGATGGTCAGCAGCGATGGCACCGCCAGCGGCGACACGCGATCGAGGCGCATGTGGGTGAGCTGCGCATGCGCGCGTTCCAGCAGCGCCGCGAGCCGATCGATATCGGTCAACTTGCCGCGCGCATCGGTCCAGGCGGCGGCGAGCAGCAGATGGTCGGGCTCGTGCCGGCGCAGCACATCATAGATCAGGTCGGACGACACGCTCATCGCCTTGCCGGTCTTGACCACGCCGGGCTGGGTACGCTCGATCAGGCCGCCGATGATCGCCACTTCGCGAAACGCCCGGCGCAGGAACGGCGACGCCGCCAGCCAGGCCGCCAATTCATCCTCCAGCACGGTGGGATCGAACAGCGGGCGCGGATCATCGATCGGATCGAGGCTCCAGCAGGCCATGGCATAATCGCTGGCGACAAAGCCCAGGGGTTTCAGCCCGGCGCGCTCCATGCGCTGGGTGATCAGCATGCCCAAGGTCTGGTGGGCGGGGTGGCCGGCAAAACCATAGGCGATCAGATACCAGCGGCCATCGCGTTCGAAGGTTTCGACCAGCACATCGTCCAACCCTGGCAGCCGCGACACGCGCGCCTGGATGGCCAGCCATTCGCGCACATCGCCCGGCATCTCCGGCCAGCGCGCCGGCGTGTTCATCAGGCCGCGCACCCGCATCGCCAGCCGCGTCGTCATCGGCATGCGCCCGCCGGCATAGACCGGCACCTTGGGATTGCCGCGCCCCAGCCGCACATGCACATCGGCCCCGTCAAAGCCGGTGACCTCCAGCACCTGGCCGGCGAACATGAAGCTGTCGCCCACCAGCAATTGCCCGGCGAAATATTCCTCGACCTGGCCCAGCCGTCGCCCGCCGCGCCCCGGCTTGCCGGTGCCGAACACGATGTTCATGGCGACGGCCTCGACAATGGTGCCGCTGTTCATCCGCCAAACCCGCGCCAGCGCGGCGGAGCGCAACCGCAGCCGGCCATCGGGCATGGTGATCAGCCGCTGGTAGCGTTCATAGGCCTTCAACGCATAACCACCGGTGGCGGCATAGTTCAGCACCGCATCAAATGTGTCGCGGGTCAGCCCGGCGTAGGGCGCGGCGCCCTTCACTTCGTTGTAGAGCGCGTCCGGATGGAATGGCCCGGCGGCGGCACAGCCGATGACATGCTGGGCCAGCACATCCAGCGCGCCGGGGCGGAAACCATCGGGATCAAGTTCCCCTACCGCCACCGCATCGCGCGCCGCAAAGGCTTCCAGATATTCGAAGCGGTTGCCGGGCACGATCAGGCAATGGCTGGCTTCATCCATGCGGTGATTGGCGCGCCCCGTGCGCTGCAACAGGCGGCTGGCCCCCTTGGGCGCGCCCATCTGGATGACCAGATCGACATCGCCCCAATCGAGGCCGAGATCGAGGCTGGCGGTGGCCACGATCGCCCGCAGCCGGCCGGCAGCCATCGCAGCCTCCACCTTGCGGCGGGCTTCGGGGGCCAGGCTGCCGTGGTGGATGCCGATCGGCAGGGCCTGATCATTTTCCGCCCACAGATCGCGGAACACCAGTTCGGCGACGGCGCGGGTGTTGACGAAGACGATGGCCAGCCGCGCCGTCTCGATGCGCCGCATCACCGCCCGCGCCGCCCAGCGGCCATTGTGGCCGCCCCACGGGATGCGATCGTCGATCACCAGGATATCGATATCGGGCGCCGCGCCGCCCTGGGCGCGCACGATCTCCACCTGGGTCACGTCGGCATCGGGCGCCAGCCAGCCGGCCCAGCTTTCGGGATCGGCGATGGTGGCCGACAGGCCGACGCGCTGCATGGCGGGCGCGAGGCGTTGCAGACGGGCGAGGCAGAGGCTGAGCTGATCGCCGCGCTTGGTGGTGCCGAAGGCGTGGATTTCATCGATGATGACGCGCTTGACCCCGGCCATCATGGTGGCCGCTTCGGCGGCGGAGAGCAGGATGGCGAGGCTTTCCGGGGTGGTGAGCAGGATCTGCGGCGGGCGCACCTTCTGCCGCGCCTTGCGATCCGATGGGGTATCCCCGGTGCGGGTTTCGACCGTGATGGCCAGACCCATTTCGGCGATCGGGTTGATCAGATTGCGCTGCACATCCACCGCCAGCGCCTTCAGCGGCGAGATATAGAGCGTGTGCAGGCCTTCATGCGCCGTGGTCGCCAGATCGGCGAGCGTCGGCAGGAAGCCAGCCAGCGTCTTGCCCGCGCCGGTGGGCGCGGTGAGCAGCGCATGGCGCCCGCGCGCCGCCGCATCGATCATCGCCAGTTGATGGTCGCGCACCTGCCAGCCGCGCTGTGCGAACCAGTTGGCGATGATGGGGGGCAGGGTCACCATGCCAGCCTATAGCCAAGCTGGGCGCGGCGGCCAGTCTGGCAGCGGCGATGATATCGTGATATCAACATGTGCATGGCGCAGATTCTTGTCCGCAACCTCGATGATCATGTGAAGGCCGGACTGGTGCGCCGGGCGGCGCGGCATGGCCGCAGCCTGGAGGCAGAGGCGCGGGCGATCCTGGCCGAGGCGGTCGAGCCGGCCGAACCGGGGCTGGCCACATACATGCAAGGGTTGTTCGCTGATTGCGGCCTGGACGAGCCGTTCCCGGAAATGAAGGGGCAGGCACCCCGACTGGTCGAATTTGATTGAGCCAAAGCTGGTGTCGCGCTGGCTGCTTGATACCAATATCATTTCCGAATTGATGCGTGTGCCGTGCAACCCGAATGTGGCGCGCTGGATTGACGCGCAGCGCAGTGACGATCTGATGGGTAACGCGGTGATGGTCATGGAAATTCGCCAGGGCCTTGCAGCATTGCCCTTCGGCCAGCGGCGAAGCGGGCTGGAATTGCGTTTTGCAACCTTGTTGGCCGAGCGTTTTGCCGGCCGGATCCTGCCATTTGACCAATCTGCGGCCGAGCGTGCCGGCTTGCTGACGGCACAGCGGCGCAGCATTGGCCGACCGGTCGATATTCGCGACACGATGATTGCCGGCATCGCGCTCGCCAACCGCATGGGCATCGTCACGCGCAACGCCGGCGATTTCCACGGCCTGGACGTGCCGGTGGTGAACCCGTTCGATGGCTGATCCGGGCTGGATCCAGCCGCTGCCCGCTGGCCTTTACCTGCCCGGCATCGACACGTGGATCGATCCCGCGCGCAGCGTTGGCCGTGCCATCATCACACACGGCCATGCCGATCATGCCCGCGCCGGGCATGCACATGTGCTGGCGACGGCGGAGACGCTGGCGATCATGCACCAGCGCTTCGGGCCGCAGGCAACAGGTGTTTCGGGCGGACAGGCCCTGGCCTATGGCGAACGCTTGGCGCTGGGCGATGGCATCATGCTGATGCTGCTGCCGGCCGGCCATGTGCTGGGATCGGCGCAGGTGGTGCTGGAAAAGGCGGGCACGCGCATCATCGTTTCGGGCGATTACAAGCGCCGGCCCGATCCGACCTGCGCACTGTTTGAACCGCTGCAATGCGATATCTTCATCACCGAAGCCACCTTCGGCCTGCCGGTGTTCCGTCATCCCGACACGGCGGGCGAAATTCGGAAACTGCTGGCCGCGCTTAATGCCAATCCGGATCGCTGCGTCGCGGTGGGCGCCTATGCGCTGGGCAAGGCGCAGCGGGTGATCGCCGAACTGCGCCGCGCCGGCCATGATGCGCCCATCTATCTGCACGGCGCGATGGTGGCGCTGTGTGCGCTGTATGAAGCACAGGGCGTGGCGCTGGGCGATCTCAGGCCGGTGGGCACGCTGAAGGGCGATGCCTTGAAGGGCGCCATCATCATCGCCCCGCCATCGGCGTTGCGTGATGTGTGGAGCCGGCGCTTGCCCGATCCCGTCATCGCGATGGCCTCAGGCTGGATGCGGGTGCGCCAGCGCGCCGTGCAGAGCGGCATCGAACTGCCGCTGGTGATTTCCGATCACGCCGATTGGGATGAGCTGACCGCCACCATCACCGAACTGAACCCGGCCGAAGTCTGGGTGACGCACGGCCGCGAGGAGGCGCTGGTGCACTGGTGCGCACTCAATCAGCGCCGCGCGCGGGCGCTCGCCCTGGTCGGGCGTGAAGCGGAAGATGGGGATTGAATGGGGGCGTGCCCCCTGCCATGCGCGTCCCATGTTTTCGCTCGCCCGCCCGCTGCTGTTCGCGCTCGATCCGGAGGTCGCGCACAATCTGACCATGGCGGCGCTGAAGACCGGGCTCGTGCCCGCCGCGCCCGCCGATGATCCCATTCTGGCCACGCAGTTCGCTGGCCTGTCCCTGCCCAATCCGATCGGCCTCGCCGCCGGCTTCGACAAGGATGCCGAGGTGCCCGATGCGATGCTGAAACTGGGCTTCGGCTTTGTCGAATGCGGCAGCGTCTGCCCGCGCCCGCAGCCGGGCAATCCCAGGCCGCGGCTGTTCCGGCTGGTGGAGGATGACGCCGTCATCAACCGCTTCGGCTTCAATTCCAAGGGCGTCGAATTTGCCCACGCCCGCCTGTCCGCCCGGCGCGGCAAGCCCGGTGTGGTCGGCATCAACCTGGGTGCCAACAAGGACAGTGAAGACCGTGCCGATGATTATGCCGTGGGGCTGCGCGCGCTGGCGCCGCTGGCCTCCTATGTCACGGTCAACATCTCGTCGCCCAACACGCCGGGCCTGCGTGCCTTGCAGGATGGCGCCGCGCTGGCCGATCTGATCGCGCGGGTGATGGCGGCGCGAGGGCGCCTGGAGGTCCCGGTGTTCGTCAAGGTTGCCCCCGATCAGGGTGAAGATGATTGGGCCATCATCACCCGCGCCTGCATCGATGGCGGCATCGACGGGCTGATCGTTTCCAACACCACCTTGGCGCGGCCCACGCTGGCCAGTGCCCATGCCGGCGAGACCGGTGGGCTGTCGGGCGCGCCGCTCAAACCGCTGGCCCTGGCCGCCCTGCAGCGGTTCCGCGCCGAGACCGGCGGGCAATTGCCGTTGATCGCGGTGGGCGGCATCGCCTGCGGGCAGGACGCCTATGATCGCATCCGCGCCGGTGCCAGTGCGGTGCAACTCTATTCGGCGCTGGTCTATCACGGGCCGGGGCTGGTGACGCGCATCAAGTCGGAACTGGCCGCCCTGTTGCGGCGTGATGGCTTTGCCAGCGTGGCCGAAGCGGTCAGCAGCGGAGTTTAGCCACTTTTCTTGGCCTGAAATCGGCCTAAGGTGCAGGCACCATGATACGCTTCACGCTCCTCGCCGCTTCCCTGCTTGCCACCGCTGCCGCAGCCCAGCCCATACCGAAAGACGCTGACAGCGGCCCGGTGCAGGCCGCCAGCACCGCCGGCGCCGGGCCATTCAAGGCCGTGGTCTCGGCCGCCAATCCGATGGCGTCCGAAGCCGGCCTGTCCATCCTGAAACAGGGCGGCAGCGCGGCCGATGCCGCCATTGCCACCATGCTGGCCTTGACCGTGGTGGAGCCGCAATCGAGCGGCATCGGCGGTGGCGGCTTCATCGTCTATCAGCCGGCCAAGGGCGCGCTCGGCACCATCGATGGCCGCGAAACCGCACCGGGCGTCGCCAGCCCGAAACAATTCCTCGATGAGGCCGGCAAGCCGATGCCGTTCATGAAAGCCGCCACCGGCGGGCGCAGTGTCGGCGTGCCGGGCAATGTCGCGCTCGCGGCTGAGGCGCACAAGCGCTGGGGCAAGCTGCCGTGGGCGAAGCTGTTCGAACCCGCCATCCGCCTGGCGGAAGGCTTTGCCATCTCGCCGACCATGGCGCGCTTCATCGCCTTCGGACAGGACAGTCTGAAGGTGGCCGGGCCTGAGGGCCGCGCGCTTTATTATGACAAGGATGGCGCGCCGCTGCCGGCTGGCACCATTTTCCGCAACGACAAGCTCGCTGCCACGCTGCGCACGATTGCGGCGCAGGGGCCGGATGCCTTCTACAAGGGACCGATCGCGCAAGGCATCGTGCAGACGGTATCCAGCGCCGAGGCCAATCCCACCGCGATGACGCTGGCCGATGTCGCCGCCTATCAGGCCAAGGTGCGGGAACCGGTGTGCGGCACCTATCGTCAATACAAGGTGTGCGGCATGGGCCCGCCTTCGTCTGGCGGAACCGGCGTGCTGGCGATGCTGAAGCAACTGGAACGGTTCGATATCGCCGGGTTGGGCAAGGACAATCCGGTTTCGTGGCATCTGTTCGCCGAAAGCCAGCGGCTGGCCTATGCCGATCGCGAAAAATGGATCGGCGATCCGGGTTTCGTGGCGGTGCCCACCAAGGGCCTCGCCGATCCGGCCTATCTGACCGCCCGGTCCGGGCTGATCAACGCTGGTACCCGCATGGCCAAGGCGGCCGCCGGCATGCCGGCCGGCGCGCCGATGGCGCGGGTGACGGCGGCCGACAATGAAGTCGCCGGCACCACCAATTTCGCCGTGGCCGATACCGCCGGCAACATCACCACCTGGACCTCGACGGTGGAAAAGAGCTTCGGTTCCGGCCTGGTGTCGAACGGCTTCGTGCTCAACAATGAACTGACCGATTTCAATTTCGCGCCGGAAGATCAGGGCGTGCTGACCGCCAACCATGTGCAGCCGGGCAAGCGGCCACGCTCTGCCATGTCGCCCACCATCGTCTATGATGCCAAGGGTCAGCCGATCCTGGCCATCGGGGCCGCCGGCGGGGTGACCATCATTGCGCAGGTGACCAAGGCGATCATCGGCGTGCTCGATTGGGGTCTGCCGGTGGAACAGGCGATTGCCCTGCCGCAATTGATCGCCATTGGCGATCGCCTCTCGGTGGAAAAGGGCACGTTCCTCGAAACGATGATCCCGGCCCTCACCGCCATGGGCCATCAGCCGGTGGCAACCGCGCTGCCCTTGAAGCTGAACGGCGTGCAGCGCGTGGCGGGTGGCTGGCGCGGCGGCGCCGACGCGCGCGGCGAAGGCCGGCCGGCCGGATACTGAACCAACAAGATGGCGGCGAAATACGCTGCTGCGGGGAGAGGGTGATGTTGCCGAAATTGCCGCCGTTGCGGCCCGCCGCCATTGCGGAACGCATCGATCAGACGCCAAATCTGGTGACGATGTTCCTCGATCGCGCCGATGAACAGCCATTGTTGCCGTTCCTGACAGCCCGGATCGGCGGCCAGTGGCGCAGCATGAGCTGGGCCGAGGCGCGCGACGCGGTGGCCAGCCTGTCGGCGGCGCTGATCGCGAACGGCATCAAGCGCGGCGACCGGGTGTGCATCGTTTCGGAAAATCGCCCGGAATGGTGTCTGGCCGATCTGGCGATCATGGCCGCCGGTGCGATCAGCGTGCCGGCCTACACCACCAATACCGAAGCCGATCATACCCATATCCTCACCAACAGCGGCGCGCGCGCCGTGGTGGTGTCGGGGCCGAAACTGGCGAAAAATCTGCTGCCGGCGATGCTCGCCACCGAAGCCTGCCGCATCGTTGTCACCATCGATCCCGTGCAGGATGTGCAGGGCCTGGCCATCCACGAATGGGGCAAGTTGATCGCCAGCCGCGGCGCCATGCTGGATGATGATCGTGCGGCTGCGCGCGCGCGCGCGACGATGAGCCGGGATGATCTTGCCTGCCTGATCTACACCAGCGGCACCGGCGGCGCCCCGCGCGGCGTGCGCCAGCATCACGGCGCGATTCTGCGCAACATTTCCGGCGCCATCACCGTGATCGAACAGGATTTTCCCGATCCGCCGCCCGAAGCCAAGGGCGAGATCTTCCTGTCGTTCCTGCCGTTGAGCCACGCCTATGAGCATACCGCCGGGCAATATATGCCGATGGGGATGGGCGGGCAGATCGTCTATGCCGAAGGCCTCGAAAAGCTGGCCAGCAACATCGAGGAGGCGCGCCCGACCTTCATGGTGGTGGTGCCGCGCCTGTTCGAAGTGCTGCGCATGCGCATTGCCAAGCAGATCGAGAAGCAGGGCGGGCTGGCGATCACCCTGCTCAACCAGGCGCTCAACATCGCGCGCAAGGAAGCCAAGGGCGAATCGCTCAATCTGGCCGAAAAGCTGATCGATCAGGCGCTGGAACGCACGATCCGCAAATCCATTCGCGCCAAATTCGGCGGCCGCCTGCGCGGCATGGTGGCCGGCGGTGCGCCGCTCAACCCCGAAGTCGGCATCTTCTTCACCGCCATCGGCATCCCCATCCTGCAAGGCTATGGCCAGACCGAGGCTGGCCCGGTGATCAGTTGCAATCGCCCGCGCGCCCGGTTGAAGATGCACACGGTCGGCCCGCCGCTTTCCGGCGTCGAGATCAAGATCGCGCCCGATGGCGAGATATTGGTGCGCGGCGAGCTGGTGATGGACGGTTACTGGATGAACGACGCCGAAAGCCACAAGGCGTTGAAGGACGGCTGGCTCTATACCGGCGATATCGGCCACATCGACAAGGATGGCCATCTGGTGATCACCGATCGCAAGAAGGACATCATCATCAACGACAAGGGCGACAATGTTGCGCCCCAGCGCGTTGAAGGCATGCTCACCCTGCAGGACGAGATCGCCCAGGCGATGGTCTATGGTGACAAACGCCCCTATCTGGTCGGCGTGGTCGTGCCGGAAGCCGAATGGGCGCTGGGCTTTGCCCGCGACAAGGGCCTGCCGGCCGATCTGCACAAATTGCGCGATGAACCCGAATTCGTGCGGGCGATGCAGGCGGCGGTGGACCGGATCAACCAGCGGCTGAGCGTGATCGAAAAGGTGCGGCGGGTGATCATCGCCGATGAACCGTTCAGCACCGACAACCAGCAATTGACGCCATCGCTGAAGATCCGCCGCCACGTGCTGCGGCAGGTCTATGGCGAGCGGCTGGACCGGCTTTACAAGGATTGAAGCGGGGGATTGAGGGCTGCCAAATCCCGGTCATGCTGAACTTGTTTCAGCATCCATGGGAGGAAGATGCCATGCGATCGCTCGACGGGACAAACGCCCATGGATGCTGAAACAAGTTCAGCATGACGCGTGCTCTTTTTTGGTTGGTCAGCCCTGAACGTCTTGCGGCGGGACTTGCGGTTCCGGAATCGATGGTGCCGACGGCTCGACCACAGGTTCGGTCGGCGGTTCGACCGGCGTGCCATCCAGGTTCAGCGACATGCCCTCCATGTCGAGCGCCAGCGCGTCCATGTCGACCTCGACCGGCGCCACTTCGGCTTCGCGCTCCAGCCGGCCTTCGGATTGCAGCGCCGCGGTCATGAAGCCCCGCCACAGCCGCGCCGGCAGGCCGCCGCCCACCAGGCTGGCCGCCATCGGCGAATTGTCATCATTGCCCACCCAGATGCCGACCACCAGATCGCCGGCAAAACCGATGAACAGCGCGTCGCGGTGGTTCTGCGTGGTGCCGGTCTTGCCCCAGGTCGGCATCGACAGCCGCGCGGCGTTGCCGGTGCCATTGCGCACCGCCGATTGCAGCAATTGCATCATGTCGGCGCGCACCGGCCAGCTTGTCGCGGTGGCTTCGGGCGGCGTGACCTTTTCAGGCCAGGGATCGGCGCGCCACAGGCCGGTGGCGCGCACAGGATATTTGCCGCTGGCCACCGCCGCAAAGGCGCGCGTCATGTCGATCAGCGGGATCGGCGTGGTGCCCAGCGCCATCGCCGGATAGATGCTCACGCCGCCTTCGATGCCGAGTTTGCGCACCTGCCGCGCCACTGCCGATATGCGGACCTGCTGCGCCAGCTTGACCGCCGCGATGTTGGAGCTGGCCGCGAACGCCGTGGCGATGCTGATCGGGCCGCGGAAGCGCAGATCATCATTCTTCGGCGCATAGCATTCACCCGGCTGCTGGCCCGGCTCGCAGATTTCGATGGGTTCATCGACGATGGTGTCACCGGGCTTCACCCCGGCTTCCAGTGCGGCCAGATAGACGAACAACTTGAACGAGCTGCCCGGCTGGCGCTGGGCCTGGGTGGCGCGGTTGAAGCTGCTTGTCCGGTAATCCGTCCCGCCGACCATCGCCACCACCCGGCCATCCAGCCGCATCGCCACCAGCGCGGCCTGCGTGACGTTCAGGCCCCGGGCGCGCGCCAGACCATCGGCGATCATGTCTTCGGCGATGCGCTGCAATTTGGGATCGAGCGTGGTTTTCACCACCGTCTCGCCATAGGCGGCATCATTGGCTTCCCGCGCTTCGGCCAGCACCCAATCGGCAAAATAGCTGCCGGTGGGCAGCGGCTTGCGCCCCGGGCGATAATCGGCGGCGCGTGCGGCCTTGGCCTGCGCCGCCGTGATCGCACCGGTTTCCACCATCGCTGCCAGCACCTGCACGGCGCGCGCCCGCGCCCGATCCAGATGCCGCGATGGCGCCAGCCGCGACGGCGCCTGCACGAGGCCCGCCAGCATCGCGGCTTCCCCCAGGGTCAGTTGTTCGGGGGCCTTGTCGAAATAGGTGCGCGCCGCCGCGCGGATGCCATAGGCGCCATCGCCGAAATACACCGAGCTCAGGTAATTCTGCAGGATCTCGTCCTTGCTCAGCCGCGCTTCCAGATAGAGCGCGATGATGATCTCCTGCAGCTTGCGCTTGATGCTGCGTTCGGCGGACAGGAAACTGGTCTTGGCCAATTGCTGGGTGATCGTCGATCCGCCCTGGCGCACCCCGCCAGCCTGGGCATTGGTGACCAGCGCACGCAATATGCCCATCGGATCAACGCCGAAATGCTCATTGAACCGGCGATCCTCGATGGCGATCAGCGCGGCGGGCACATAGGCCGGCAGGCGCGCGATCAACACCGGCTCTTCCTTGTAATCGCCGCGCCGCGCCATCGGCTTGCCGGTCATGTCGGTGATCACCAGGCTGGGCTGCTTCAGTGGCTCCAGCGCCCGGCCGAGTGGTGCGGTCGCCACCAGCCAGGCCAGCAGCGCGGCGAGCAGCCCGACAACTGCCACCACGAACCACCAGCGATACGGCCGCACCTGCCTCCAGATGGTTCCAATGCTGGCGGGCAGGCTGGCCATCACGCACGTTCCCGTGTGGCGGAAAAGCGGATGGCCGGATAACGGCCCTGCACGAAATTCAGATCCCAATTGTCGCGCGCCATGAAAACCGGCGCGCCGTCGCGGTCTTCGGCCATGGCGCTGCGATGCTCCTCCATGAAGCTTTTCACATCGGCCGGTGCGCCGCCGATCCAGCGGGCGGTGTCATAGGGGCTGGCTTCGAAACTGGCGGCGACGCGATATTCGGCCTCCAGCCGGCTGATCAGCACCTCGAGCTGCAACTGGCCGACCACGCCGACAATCCACTGGCTGCCGATGGCCGGCTTGAACAATTGCGTCACGCCCTCTTCGGCCATATCGGTCAGCGCGGTTTTCAACTGCTTGGATTTGGTCGGATCATCCAGCCGCACGCGCCGCAGGATTTCCGGCGCGAAATTCGGGATGCCGGTGAACGTCACGTCGTCGCGCTCCACCAGGCTGTCGCCCACCCGCAGCACGCCGTGGTTGGGGATGCCGATGATGTCGCCCGGCCAGGCTTCGTCGGCAATCTCGCGGTCCTGCGCGAAGAAGAAGATCGGCGAGTTGATGGCGATCATCTTGCCGGTGGCCATCTGTTTCAGCTTCATGCCGCGCCGGAAGCGCCCGCTGGCCAGCCGCAGGAACGCGATGCGGTCGCGGTGCTGCGGGTTCATGTTGGCCTGCACCTTGAACACGAAACCCGAAACCTGCGCGCCCATCGGATCGACCGCCGCGGGCAGCGCCGGTTGCGGGCGGGGGCTGGGCGCCAGATTGGCCAGCGCTTCGATCAGATCGACGACGCCGAAATCCTTCAGTGCCGAACCGAAAATCACCGGGGTCAGCGCGCCGGCACGATATTGCTCGATATCCAGCGAGGCATAGCCGCCTTCGGCCAATTCGGCCTGTTCGCGCAACCGCCCGGCCATCGGCCCGGCCAGCGCATCGATGCGCGGATCATCAAGGCCCGTCACCTGCACGACATCCCCGGCCAGCCGGCTGTCGCTGCCATCGGGCCGGTGAAAGCGATGTGTTTTCAGATCATAAAGCCCGGTGAATTCGCCGCCCATGCCGGCCGGCCAGTTCAACGGCGCGACTTCCAATGCCAGCATGTCGGCGATTTCATCGAGCAGATCGAACGGGTCGCGGCCTTCGCGATCCACCTTGTTGATGAAGGTGATGATCGGCACGTCACGCAGCCGGCAGACTTCGAACAATTTGCGCGTCTGTGCCTCGATGCCCTTGGCGGCATCGATCACCATCACCGCGGAATCGACGGCCGTAAGGGTGCGATATGTGTCTTCGGAAAAATCCTCGTGGCCCGGCGTGTCGAGCAGATTGAAGGTGATGCCGCCGCGTTCGAAGGTCATCACGCTGGAGGTGACGGAGATGCCGCGCGCCTGCTCGATCTTCATCCAATCCGATCGCGCCCGGCGGTTTTGCCCACGGGCGCGCACTTCGCCGGCAGCATGGATGGCACCGCCGAACAGCAGCAATTTCTCGGTCAGCGTCGTCTTGCCGGCATCGGGGTGCGAAATGATGGCAAAGGTCCGCCGCCGCGCGACCGGACCGAGCAAAGGGGAAAGGGGCGCGTTCATCAGGGGAGCGGCATCCAACAACAGGCGCGGCGCATGGCAGATGTGCGCATAAAGGGCAATGGGGCCGCAATCTTGCGCGAGGCCATGCGTGGTTTCACCGTGCATTTGCTGCGACAGGGCGCAGCACCGGCAATCGCCCCCTATGCAGTGGCGCGACAATCAGGTTAGAGTTCGAATTGGGGATGTAGAGGGAGCAAAACGCTTGTCGATCAAGGCTCTGGCGCGATGTCTTGCAGTTCTGCTGGCGTTGCTGGCGCCATCTGCCTTTGCTGCAAGCCTTTATTCCGCGCCGCGCTATGCCGCGATCCTGATCGACAATGCCACCGGCGAAGTCCTCTATGCCCGCCGTGCCGATGAAACCCGCTATCCGGCGTCGATCACCAAGGTGATGACGCTCTATGTGGCGTTCGAGGAAATCGCCGCCGGCCGGCTGGGCCTTGATGACAATATCCGCATCTCCCGCCACGCTTATAATCAGGCGCCGTCAAAGCTCGGCCTGCGCGTTGGCGCCACGATCAGCATGCGCGATGCCATCGGCGTGATGGCCACCAAAAGCGCCAACGACATTGCGGTCGCCGTCGCCGAACATATCAGCGGCAGCGAAAGCGCCTTCAGTGCGCGGATGACGGCAACCGCCCGCCGGCTGGGCATGATGGGCTCGGTGTTTTACAACGCATCGGGCCTGCCCAACCCCGATCACACCACCACGGCGCGCGATATCGCGATCCTGTCCCGCGCCATGCTCCGTGATTTTCCCGATTTCTACCCGGCGTTCAGCCAGGCGCACTATCAATATCGCGGCCAGGCCGTCGCCAATCACAATCATCTGCTGCGCACCATGCCCGGCGTCGATGGCATCAAGACCGGCTTCACCAATGCGGCTGGTTTCACGCTGGCCGCGTCCGCCGTGCGCGATGGCCGCCGCCTGGTCGCCGTCGTGCTGGGCGGCCCAAGCCGTTTGGGCCGTGACAACAATGTCGAGGATCTGCTGAGCATCGGCTTCGATGTGCTGGCTGCGCGCGCGCAAGGCCAGAGCTTCACCGTCGCCAGCCGCTTTGCCGAGCCGGACGATTTGCCCGATGCGGTGATGGATGTGCTGGCCGGCGATGTGGCGGCGATCGACGGTGAAGTCCAGCAACCGGTGCGCGCCGTGCAGCAGGTGGACGTCGCCAGCGCCATCAGCACGCTGGGCGAAACCGGCCTGTCCGCCCCGCGCCTCGCCGGCGGCGGCGGTGGCCTGCCGCGCCGCTGATCCACATCCCATGACCATCACGCGCATCCCCTCCGGCGCGCCGTGGGAGGCCAAGGTCGGTTACTGCCGCGCCGTCGTCGCCGCGCCGTTCGTGTTCGTGTCGGGTACCGTCGGCCGCAATCCCGACACCGGCGACCTGCCGCCCGATGTGGAAGGCCAATGCGCCAACGCACTGGCCATCATCGCCCGCGCGCTGGCCCAGGCCGGCAGCGATTTCGCCCATGTCGTGCGCGTTACCTATTACCTCTCCAACCGCAGCGATTTCGAACCCTGCTGGCCGCAACTGCGCGCCGCCTTCGGTGACAATCCGCCGGCGAGCACGGTGATCTTCGCCGATCTGATCGACCCGGCGATGAAGATCGAGATCGAGGTGACGGCGGTGTTGCCGTCGGAATGAGGGGTAAGGCCCGGAACTCAGATATTCCCGCGGGGTCGTACGCGCTCTGGAAGCCGCCGGTCGTTCCTTCTCAACCGGGCGAGCCACAACGACCGACCCTGGCACAATGCCGCTCATCCATCAGGCTGCGGTGGGCGACAGTTTCCGATAACAAGCCGGAGATTGGCGAGACGGGCCATCGAGCTTTTGATTGGATCACGCCAATGTTGCCAGTGCAGCAACTCTGCCGGATAGAGTGACGTGGCCATCGATCCGCCAAGTCGTGCCGGGGAAACCACTCTTGCCTGCATCTTGTATCGTCCTCTCCGGCAGACGCCGGAACGCCGCCACGGCCAAACGCTTGGTCGTTGCTTTCGCTGCCTGGGGACTTCGCGTCTGGCGGGACACTGCGCTGCGCTTGCGCGAGGCCCATGATCAGGCGGCCAAGGCGGTGGCGGCGCAAGTCTGCCTCCCGTGCTGCCGTCACTTCGCATGAACGGCTACTGGCCCAGCCCGTGGCCTGCCGAGGATGGCGGGTCCCGGCGGCTGGCCGTGCCCGTGCAGGGTCAGGGCTTTGCGATTGCCCCGGGCGAACGGCTGGCCGTCACCACGCGCAACACGCTGATGTCGACGATGACGGTGCTCGGCGATGCGGGCGAGGTCTATCTCCTCACCCACTCTGCGCTGCGCGGGCAGATCGGACTGCCGACAACATCGCGGGTCGAACGGATCGATCCCCTGACGTTGAAGACCATCGATCGTTCGCCCAGGCTTCCGGGCGGGCCGATGTGGCCGGGCGGCATGGCTGTCCACGTCAATGGCGACCTCTACGTGGTTTATGGCCGCTGGGCACACCGGCTGGACCGGCGCTGTCGGCTCAAGGCATCGCTGCGATTGCCCGTTGATCTCGCCTATAATTCGTTCGTCGTGCTCGACAACGGGCTGATCGTCACCAAGAACCTGTCCGAAACAGTAACTGCGTGCCTCACGGTCATCGATCCAGAAACGATGACCCCGGCCTGCGCCGACATTATCTGCCCCGAACCGTCGATCGCGCGGCTGAGCGCGATGGGCGATAAGGTCTATGTCATCGGCGTGCGATCGATTTTTCGTTACCAATGGACAGGCGCCACGCTGACGCGCGATCCCGACTGGCGTTTTGATTATGCGCAGGGCACGCAACAGAGCCACGGCTGGGACGTCGTGCTCGATGGCCAGCAGGCCTGGTTCATGGATAACGGCCGCCATCGCTATCGCACCAGCATGATCGGTCGCGGCGTGGTGCCCACACCCAACCGGCTGATCCGCGTCTCGCTTGCCGATGCGGCCGATCACGATGCGATTGAAATCAGCAGCATGATCGGCGGCAGCGTGACCAACCCGCCGCTGATCGATCCGGTGCGAAAGATCGTGATCGGGTTTGATTCAGCCAATCGTGTGCTGGCAGCGTGGCGATTCGGAACAGGCTTGGTCCCGCTGTGGCGCAAGGACCATATTGGCGCGGCGAGCCATATGCTGCTTGATCCTTGCTCCGGCCAGATCGTGACCAACGATTACACGCCGCGCGGTGGGGAATCCGTGGTCGTGCTCGATATCGAGACCGGTGCCGAACGGGCAAGGGCGCTGATCGGCGGCATGATGCAGGGGGTGGTGTTTCCGTCGATTGGATGGGATCGCGATTTCTACTGGTGTTCGATGAGCAAGCTCGCGCGCGTCTCCATCGCCGGCCAGCCAGGCTGAACAAGGTGCCAGCCCTTGCGCCATCACCCCGGCGAACGCCGGACTGAAGGGAAGATCAGGGCTTCACGAACCGATAGTAGAACCGGTTCGTCTTCCCCCGAACCGACGGATCGAACACCAGTTTCGCCGGATCATCGCCGGCCACTTCCAGGATCGGCACGCTGCCGGCAAAACGGAAGCCGGCGCGGGTCAGGTCGGCTTTCACCACTTCGGCGTCGATGCGGTGGGTCTTGTCGGCCTGGGCGCGGCTGTCCATGCCGGGCAGGCCGTAATGATCGATGATGATCACCACGCCGCCGGGCTTCAGCGCGGCGAACAGCTTGGCGTTGTAGGCATCGACCTCGGTGCGCGGATATTTATACTGGGCGCTTTGCCAATAGAGATCATGGTAGGTCAGGTGGAAGAAGGCGGCGTCCAGCCCGTCCGGCATTTTCGCCTCGCCGGGCGCGCCGACGATCAGTTCGGCGTTGGGCTGGCGTTTCTGCAGGGCGGCCCAGGCGGCGGCGGTCTTGGGATCGTCCATGTAACTGACCGGCTCGACCGCAAACACCCGGCCCTTGGGGCCGACATGGCGCGCCAGCAGCTCGGTGTAATAGCCTTGGCCGGCCATCACATCCATGACGCGGGCGCCGGGGCGGATCAGGCTTTGCGCCAGCACCGCCGCCGGCATCCGGCCCGCATCGAGCGCCACCATTTCGGCCGGCCGCCCCGGCGCGCCGACGCTATCGGCCGCTGCAGCGGGGGGTGCCGCCGCCATCAGCAACAGGGCCATGCCGGCCAGACCAACAATGCGCATCTTCATCCTCCCCTGCGGTTTGTGGCATCCTATCGCAAGCTGGCGCGGCTTGCCATGCTTGACCGCGCACGGCCACACCGTCACTGTCCGCCACGATGACGCCTGACAGCCTGTTCCAGATCGCCAGCACCGTGGTGTTGCCCGGTTGGGCAGCGCTGGCCTTCGCGCCGCTGGCCCGCGCCCGCTGTGTGCTGATTGCGCGCATCATCGCGGTGTTGCTGTCCGGCCTCTATGTCTCGCTGCTGGCGGCGGGGCTGGCCGGTGAAGGCCCGCCGGCCGGTGCCAGCTTCGATACGCTGGAGGGTGTGCGGCTGCTGCTGTCATCGCCGGCGGCGCTGCTCGCCGGCTGGGTGCATTATCTGGTGTTCGATCTGTGGGTGGGCAGTTGGGAGGCCGAGGATAACAAGCTGCCGCACTGGCTGCTGCTGCCCTGCCTGGCGCTGACCTTTGTCGCCGGGCCAACGGGGCTGCTGCTCTATCACCTGCTGAAGGCCGCGCGGACGCTGCGGACATGAGCGAGGCCCGCACTGTCGCCAGCCCGTGCACCAACGTCTGCCGCATCGATCGGCGCAGCGGCTGGTGCGAAGGCTGCCGGCGCAGCATCGACGAAATCACCCGCTGGTCGGTGGCCAGCGACGATGAACGCCGCGCCATCCTGGCGGCGCTGCCGGGGCGCACCATCCCGAAACGGAGCCTGTGGCGATGATTCCCCTCTCGGTTCTCGATCAGACGCCGATTGCGCAGGGCATGACCCCGGCGCAGGCGCTGGCCAACAGCATCGATCTGGCCCGCCACTGCGAGGCGCTGGGCTATCACCGCCACTGGTTGGCCGAACATCACGCCAGCCACGCACTGGCCGGCAGCGCGCCGGAAATCCTGATCGGTGCGGTCGCCAGCGCCACCAGCCGCATCCGCGTCGGTTCCGGCGGGGTGATGCTGCCGCATTATTCGCCGCTGAAAGTCGCCGAACAGTTCAGCCTGCTCGCTGGCCTCTATCCCGGCCGCATCGATCTGGGCCTGGGTCGCGCGCCGGGCAGCGACCAGCGCACGTCGGTGGCCCTGCAGCAGGATCGGCGCCAATATGCGCCGAACAATTTCCCGCAACAGCTTGCCGAGCTGATCGGCTATCTGGAGGGCAGCCTGCCCGAAGATCACCCGTTCGCAGCCTATGCCGCCACACTGCCCGGCCAGCCGCACGCGCCCGAACCCTGGGTGCTCGGCTCCTCGCCGGACAGCGTGGCCTTCGCGGCTGACATGGGCCTGCCCTATTGCATCGCCGATTTCATTGCGCCGCGGCAAGGCGCGCTGGCGGCGCAGTATCGTGCCCGCTTCGTCCCGCGGCATCAGGGGGATCAGCCGCGCGTGATGGTGGCGGTATGGACCGTGTGTGCCGAAACCGATGCCGCTGCCCAACGCCTGGCCGCACCTGCGCGGATGATGTTTGCCCACATGATGATGGGCAAATCCATCGCGGTGCCGGATCCGGATGTGGCGGTGGCGTGGCTCGCCGATCGCCCGGAAGTGGCGCGCGGCTTTGCCAGCCGGCGGGTGGTGGCGGGCAGCCCCGCCACGGTGCGCGCCGGCCTGGAAGCGGTGGTGCATGAATATCGGTGCGACGAGCTGATGCTGGTCAACATCCTGAATGGCCATGATGATCGCAAGGCCAGTTACACGCTTGCGATGGATGCCATGGCGATGGTCCCCGCCTGAGAAGCAATTCTGAACAGTGGATTTTGTGCAGCGCAGCGCCTAATGCCCCCATCCTTGGGCTTCAGCCGAATCACGGGGTCAGACAATGCAGCGGCGGGTGTTGGCAATCGCATCGGGGGGCGGGCATTTCGTGCAGTTGATGCGCCTGGCCCCGGCCTGGGCGGGGCATGCGGTGTCCATCGCCACGGTCGATCCCGGTACCCGCCTGTTGGCCGGCGATGCGCCGTTCTTCACCTTCCGCGATGTGTCGCGATCGGATTGGTGGCGCATCCCGCTGGCCACGCTGGATATTGCCCGAATCCTGATCACCGTGCGCCCGCAGGTGATCATCACCACCGGCGCGTTGCCCGGCCTGATCGCCTCGGCGCTGGCGCGGCCGTTCGGGGTGCGCAGCCTGTGGGTGGACAGCATCGCCAACAGCGAAGTTCTGTCGGGCAGCGGCGGCCAGGCCGGCAAGCTGTGCAACCAGGTGATCACGCAGTGGCCGCATCTGGCCAGCGGCAAGACCGAACACTGGGGCAACGTGTTGTGAGCCTGTTCGTTTCGGTGGGATCGATGATGCCCTTCGATCGGCTGTGCCGCGCCATGGATGAATGGGCTGCGGCCAATCCGGGCGTCGCGGTGGAAATCCAGATCGGCAAGGGCGCCTATGAACCGCGCCACGCCCGCTGGGTGCGCAGCCTGCCGCTGGCCGAATATCAGGCGCGGGTTGCCGGCTGCGCGCTGTTTGTCGCCCATTGCGGCATGGGGTCGATCATCACGGCGATCCAGGCCGGCAAGCCGATCCTGATGCTGCCGCGCAGCCACGCGCTGGGTGAACACAACACCGATCACCAACTCGCCACCGCCAAACATGTCGGCATTCGGCCCGGCCTGCACCTGGCCGCCGATGCCGATGATCTGAAGGCCCGCGCCAGTGCCTTGCTGACCGATGCCGGCCAGGCGCCGGCGCCGATTGCGGCGCATGCCGATCCGGCCTTCACGGCGCGTATCCGCGCCTTTATCGAGGCGGCATGATCCCCATCACCCCCGGCGACACGCCAGGCCATTATCGCCTGACCGTGACCAAACCCCTTTGTGTCGGCCCGCCAGATTCGATGTTCATGTTTGGCGGCATGGGTCTGGCCAGCGCACTGGCCGCGGTGGAGGCGCACACCGGCCGACCGACGGTGTGGGCGGCGGCGCAATATCTGTCGTATGCGCGGCCTGGCACCGATCTCGATCTGGAGGTGGTCGTGCCAGTGGCCGGCAAGCAGACCAGCCAGGCCCGCGTCATCACCCGCGCTGGCCATCAGGAGATCATCACCGTCAACGCCGCGCTGGGCAGCCGGCCAGACAATCCGCATCAGCAATGGGCGGAAATGCCCGACGTGCCGCCACCGCAGGATTGCCCGCCTATGGTGATCCGCTGGAACCGTGACCGGGATGACCTCAACAGCCATTTCGACCGACGGGTCGCCCATGGCAGTTTTGGTGCGGCGCGCGGCACCGCGCCGCCCTCTCCCGATGGCATTGGCAGGCTGTGGGTGCGACCCAGCGATTTGGCTGTGCCCATCGATCGGCTGGCGCTGGCGGTGATGGCGGATTTCCTGCCGTCGGGCGTCGGCAATGCGCTGGGCGCGCATGCCGGCGGCAACAGCCTCGACAACACCATCCGTTTCATGAATGTCGTGCCCACCGAATGGGTGCTGGCCGATATGCGCATCCATGCCGTGCATGCCGGCTTTGCCCATGGCCGGGTGCATCTGTTTGCCCAGGATGGTACGTTGATGGCCACGGCCAGCCAGAGCATGATTGTCCGTATTCACAGTTGAGCAGGGGGCAGCGCAGGCGTAGCCTTCGGTCATGACACCGCATCTCATCGCCCTGCTGCTCGCCTCTGCCGCCGCTGCACCGCCCACCAGCCCGTCGTCAAGTCCGCAGGTGCGGGCCGACAATGCAGCGCTGGCCGCCACGCTGGATTGGGCGGACGAGCAGGATTTCGATTTCGCCTCGCGCGGCTATCTCGGCACCATCGCTGACGGCAAGATCAGGGACGCCGCCGGCAACGTGTTGCGCGATCTGGCCGATGAAGCCCAGTTCAGCGGCGCGGCGCCCCCCACCGTCAATCCCAGTCTGTGGCGCAACGCGGTGCTCGGCGCCAAGCACGGGCTGTTCCAGGTGGCGGATGGCATCTGGCAAGTGCGCGGCCTCGATCTGGCCAACATGACCGTGATCCGCGGCGCCACCGGCTGGATCATCGTCGATCCGCTCACCGGGGCCGAATCGGCGCGCGCCGCGCTGGCGCTGGTGACGGAGAAACTGGGCCAGCGGCCGGTGGTGGCGGTGATCTATACCCACAGCCATGTCGATCATTTCGGCGGCGTGCTTGGCGTTACCACCGCGGCCGATGTTGCGGCCGGCAAGACGGCGATCATCGCGCCCGATGGCTTTCTGGAACATGCGGTATCGGAAAATGTCATCGCCGGCCCGGCCATGCTGCGCCGCGCGACCTACATGTTCGGCACCACCTTGCCGCGCGGGGCGACCGGGCATGTCTCGTCCGGCCTGGCGGCGATGGGCACGCCGGGTACCTATGGTCTGATCCCGCCCACCGACAGCATCACGCCCGGCAACGATCGGCGGGTGATTGATGGGGTGGAATTCCAGTTCCAGCTGACGCCGAACACCGAGGCGCCAGCCGAAATGAACTTCTATCTGCCGGCGTGGCACGCGTTGTGCCTTGCGGAAAATGCCAATGCGTCGCTGCACAATCTGCTCACGCCGCGCGGCGCGCTGGTGCGCGATGCGAAGGGCTGGGCCGATTATCTGGTGACGGCGCGGCGGCGTTGGGGGGCTGATGCCGATGTGCTGTTCACCAGCCATTTCTGGCCGCGCTGGGGCAAGCCGCAGATCAACGATTATCTGCTGCGCCACGCGCAGGCCTACGCCTTCGTGCACAACGAAAGCGTCCGCCTGATGAACCAGGGCCTGAATGCCGTGGAAATCGGCGAGGCGATCCAGTTGCCGGCGCCGCTGGCCAGGGCGTGGTTCAACCGGCCCAATTATGGCAATCTGAAATTCAACGCCCGCGCGGTCTATCAACGCTATCTGGGTGCGTTCGATGGCGATCCCGCCAATCTCGATCCGCTGCCGCGCGCCGATCTGGCGCCCCGGCTGGTGGCGCAGATGGGGGGTGCCAAGAAAGTGCTGGCGGCCGGCAGGGCGGCAGCGGCCAAGGGCGATGACCGCTGGGCCGCGACCTTGCTCTCTACACTGGTCCGCGCCGCGCCCGACACGCCGGGCGCGAAGCCGGCTCTGGCCGCTGTGTATCGGCAATTGGCCTGGCGCGCTGAAGCCGCGCCGTGGCGGGATTTCTACCTCACCGGCGCGCAGGAACTGGAACAGGGGATCAAGCCCAGCCCGGTGACCAATGCGGCGGGCATTGCCGCCAATCTGTCGGTGGCGATGCTGCTCGATTCGATGAGCGTGCGGGTGCTGCCGGAGCGCGCGATCGCGCCGATGACCATCGCCTTCGAGATTCCGGACACCAAGGAACGCCATCTGGTGACGGTGGGCAACGGCGTGATGCTGCACGAACTGGCCTCGACCGACGCGGCGCAGGCAACGCTGGTGGTGCCGCGCCGCGCGCTGATCGGCCTGATCGGCGGCGCGGTGAAAGCGCCCGATCTGATGGCGGCGGGGCAGTTGCAGATCAAGGGTGATCTGGCCGTCATTCAGCGGTTCATGACGTTGTTCCAGCCGCCGAAGGGCGATTTCCCGCTTGTGGCACCGTAGGAGGCAACCCTGTTCAAGTCATGCAGGGTTTGATCCAGCATGACGGGTTGTTTATGGGCGGTGCCGGCCTGTTATTTCCGCAGCGGTGACCAGTCCGTCATGCTCACCCGGTCGGTCACACGATAGGGTTGGCCATTTTCCCCGACGAAGAAGCGCTCCGTCTCCTTGCGGTTGAACGGGCGTGATCCCAGCCGGCCGAGGATGGCGATCTGGCCGCCGGTTTCATCGACGGCGCGGTCCCGGTCCAGCCCCTTGGACACGGCCAGTGCTGGCCGGCCGGTACGGGCAAAGGCGATCAGTTCCGGCTTGGGCCGCGGCGAGAAGCCATAGAAGGCCGGCTGGCTGTCCGGGCTGGTCAGTTGCAGCACTTTCACGCCGTTCTTGCCATCGGCCACATAGGCGAACAGCGTGGCGTTGGTGCTGGCCACCACCACATCCTCGGCATCGTTCAGCGTGCCGTCGGCTGTGAAGCGTTGATAAAGCTGCGGCGCCAGCGGCTTCTTCACATCGACGATGATCAGGCCCTCGCCCTTGGCCGCGACATAGGCATAGGTGCGCGCCAGATAGAATTTGCGCGCGTCGGCAATGGCAAAGGTCGCTTCCGGGCGATGAATGGGTTTGGCCAGATCGGCGATGTCGAAGACTTCCAGGCCCTTGGCGGTGGTCACCCACAGATAACGGAACTGCACCGCACTGGCGCGCGCGTCCGTGAGCGGCAGCGCGCTGGTCAGCTTCGGCGCCTTCGGATTGTCCAGGTTGATCACCACCAGGCTGCGCGGCGTGGTGACATAGGCCATATGGCCGGCCAGCGTGATGTGGCGGGCACCGGTCAGCACGCCATCCGGGTTCCATGCCGACTTGCCGCCTTCAAGCACTGTGCGCTTCAGGAAATTGTTGCGCGGTTCGCCATCGGCCAGCGTGTCCACATCGACCAGCACCAGGCCCTCGATGCTGTCGGTCACCACCGCATAGCGGTAGATTTCGTGCATCTTCTGCTCCTGGTTGAAGCCGGCGAGCGGATCGGCCAGCGCTTCGCCCTTGGCGCGCGCGCTCTGCTCGCCAACGATCTTGTCATTGCGCGCCACCGAGATCGATTGGGTGGTGGCGATGGCCATGCAGGTGGCATTGCTGGTTTTCACCTGGGCATCATGGCCCAGCGCCGAGAAGGGCGATTTGACGATGCGTTCCGAAACGCCCTTGTTCGAAAGATTGGCAATGTCATAGGCGACAAAGCCGCCACGGCCTTCGGCAACATAAAGATACTCGCCGCGGTTCTGGATGCAGCGCACTTCGCCCGACGTGGCTTGCGTGATGTTGCGGATCTCCTCGGCCGGGTTGGTCTCGCCCGACAGGCGCTTGTCGAAGATCTTGCCACGCGTCCAGTTGATCAGCTCGCGCTTGTTGCGCTCCACATGCAGCTTCCAGAAATCCGGATAGGCATAGCGGTGCAGGTAGGAACCGAACACCGCCTGCGGTTCGCCGAATTCGGTGACGCGCACGGCTTCGACGCCACGATCCAGGCCGAAAAACGCGTGCATGCCGACGAAATTGACGAAATTCGTACCCTGCAACGTGAGTTGGGCGAGAATGGCATTGTTGTCGTCATCCTCGCTGACATGGCAATCGGTGCAGGTCTTGGTTTCCTGGGTGCGCACCGTGTGCGGGAAATGCGGCGCGAAGGCCTGGGACGAAAATCCCGATGCCGAGATCGGCGTCTGCTGCACATACAGCCGTTCGCGGTTGATGTTGGTGGAGGTGAGGATCAGCGCCGATGAGGAGCGGATCGGCGCGATGATGCTGCCCTTGCTGGTCTGGTGGCGGCCGAGCTGGAACATCTCGTCGCGCGCCACCTGCGGGTTGTAGGTGGCGTAATTGCGGGTCTCCTGCTCTTCATATTTGTTGGTCTTGGCTTTCCAGTTGGCCTCGATCGGCAGGTGGCAGCCGCCGCAGCTTGTGGTCCAGCTGGTATGGCAGCTGAAACAGGCCATGTTGTCGTCGTTGTGGGCCCGTGCGGCCACGCCGGGGCCAAAGCTCATCTTGCCGCCGGTGGCTGCCAGCGTGCCGACCAGCTTGGCGCGCGCCGCCTTTGCGTTGAAATCCGGGTGGCCCTGGGTGACGCTGTCCTTCACCAGCTTTACCCGCCAGACGAGGCTGGGATCGCTGGCCGAACGCTGCACCAGCACGCGGCGGCCAGCGCTGTCCTGGCTCCATTCGAAGCGCAGCCGGCCATCGGGGTTGCGGATGAAGGACAGATCGGTGCCGGCCGGCGGTGCGGCCAGGTTGGAGGTGCGCAGCGTGGGGTATTTGTCGGCAGTGCCGTGGCAATCCTTGCAGCCGATCTCGACACTGTTGGCGACTTCACCGTGGATGAAGCCATTGCCGTGGCTGTCTTGCGCGAAATGGCAATCGGCGCACTGCATGCCCACTTCGGTGTGGATATCCATCATGTGCACGGCCTTGCCGGGCTGGCCGGGGCCGGGCACGGCGGCGGGCTTCACGAACTGCGGGGTGCCGGCCTTGCGGAATTTTTCCGGGTCATTGGGATCGATGATGTGCGCGGTATCGGTGCCCCAGGTCGCCATGTTGCCGCCGGCATCGAGCAGATTGCCTTCACGGTCGCGCTTGTAGACGGCGCGGAAATTCCAGCCGTGGCCGTGATAATCGGCCATCTGCGTGTCCTTCATGGTGCCGTTGCGATCGTTGACCGTGCGCAGGAAGTCCACGTCGCTCCAGGCCCCGCGCGCGGCAGCGCCTTCCGGGTTGCGATCATTGGTTTCGCGCACTTGCGCCGCGGTCGGGTAACGCTGGCGTTTGAACAGGCGCTGATACTCGTCCTCGCTCATCCCCGGCGGCTTGGGATAGGGATTTTCGGCGCCCGGCCACATGCGCGGCGCATCGCTTTCATAATCCCACATCGTGTAGCCATAGTAGGTGTTCACGAACATGTTGGGCTGGTGCATGTGGCAATTCATGCACAGGGACGACGGCATGGCCCGCGTGAAGCTGTGCTTGAGCGGGTGGCCGCTTTCGGTTTTGGAAATCGTCGGGTCGGCGCTCTGGCTCTGCCCGTCGCGGCCACCGGCGGCATAGACGCTGCTGTGCCGGATCTCGCGATCATTGGCATAAACGACATGGCAGGAACCGCAGCCGGAGGTGCGATAGTCGCCCGGCTGATCATTGGTGCCCATGAACCAGGTGAAGGGATCGTTGAGGCGGGTCTTGTGGATGTTGATCACCGGCACGGCGATGCGCAGGCCGGTGCCGGGGCCGCGGTTCGATTGGCGGATGTCGGGACGGCCGGGCTCTTCCAGCCGCTGGATGGCGCCCAGGCTGTTGGGCAGGCCGATTTCGGGAAAATTCGGGTTGATGTTGCGGCCGCCGCGCTCGAACACGCGGAAAATGTCGCCGGGCGGGATCACCTGCCAGGCCGGCAGCGGCGCCAGGAACGGCAGGCTGCCACGCGCCCGTTCGGCGGCGGTGAGGCTGCCGATGCCCGTGCCGCCATTGCCGGGCGCCCACACCAGCGCCGGCAGGCTTTCATCGTGGTGGCCGCCCGCGGCTGCTCCATGCCCACCGGTCGCCGTACCATGGCCGGCTTCGGGGGCGTGGCCGGCATCATGCTTGATGCCGACCTCGCCATGGCCCGAAGCATCGCCATTCCACGCGCCGAGCAGCGCACTGGCCTGGCCGGGGCGCACATAGGCTTCGCCCAGCACATAGTTTTTGTACGGCAAGATGCCGTTGTTGTACGATGCGCCGCCGAACAGCATCGCGCCAGTGGCCATCAGGCTGCGTTCGGCGCGCTCGATGATCTCAAGGTGGCAGGCGCCGCAGGCATCACGCGCCGCGCGATAATCGGACGGGTTCACGAACCGCACGAATTCCGGCGTTTCGCGATTGAGCAATGTGTAGCTGCGCTTGGGGTTCGCCGAGGATGGGAAATGCCAGGCTTCGGGGAAGCGTGGCAGCACATGGGCTTCATCGCGCAACTTGATATAATTGCGGTCAGTCGCTGCAAGCGTGGCAGATGCCACCACCTTCGGGTCACCACCATGGCAATCGGTGCAGCCGAGCACGACCGATTTCGGCGCATGCATCGTCACTTCGTCGCTGGCGGTGTGGCAACTGATGCAACCGGCCGATTTGGCATCGGCATCCGTCTGCACCTGCCATTTCGGGGCCGGGGCGGCGCGCACGCGGGCGTAGTCGCGCTCCACGGGCAGCTCGCCTTCGGATGCGATGGCAACGCCGACCAGCGGAATCAGAGCCAACAGGGCGAGACGTTTCCACATGATCAATAAGCCAGCACAGCGTTGAACAGCACCGAATAATAGCTGCCGTTGCGGGCAGAGTTGGTGAACAGATCGCGGAAACCCGCGCCGGGTTTCAGCGTAGCGCCTGACAGGCGAAACACCAGATTCTGATTGAAATGCGGGCGATAGGTCGCCGCGGCCGACACATCCCAGCCGATATCCTTCGGGATGGAGCCCTCAACGCGCAGTGCCTGCAAGGTGGCCGTGGTGGCAAACCACAGATGGTTCACATTGCCGGACACACGCAGTTCCGGCAGCACGTCGAAATCCGCGCCCGCCCCCAGCAACATCGTGCCGGGATTGGTGAAATTGGCCTGGCCCTGTTCCTTGGATGATCTGAGATCATTGAGGATGCCGTTGCGGCTGTTCACCGAAATCACCCGGCCGCCGCCCGCGAACGGAATGGTCTGCCGCACCCAGTAACTCGTGTCGGCGCCGGCGAACTGCGGATTTTCAAAGATCGCCGCATAGCCGCTGTCGACATCGTCATGGGGGTCGCTGTCCCCCGACGCATAGAGCGCCGAACCGCGAAACCGCACCCAGCCGCGATCATAGCTGGGCTCGAACGCCACGAACCAGCTGTTGATCTTGGCGCGTCGGTCGGTGAAAATATTGTTGCGATTGCTGCCCGTCGCGTGCGTGGCGCTGAAGGTCAGGTTCAGCCGGCCGATATGGCCATCGGCGTTGTAGCCGAGATAGACGACATCATAGGCGCGACCCCGCAATGTGCCGACCAGCGCCGGCCGCACCGGGAAGCCGTTGGTATCGAGCTGCACATCATCGCGTTCACGGTTGATGTTCCATGTCACGCTGACCTGGCTGGTCAGGCCTGGCAACGGCAGATCCTGACGATAGAGATTGGCGACCAGCACATAATCCTCGCGCGGGCGGCGCAGCACGGCGTTCAGGCCGCTGTTGCTGTCCTTCTCCAGCCGCAGGAACGCGGCGAGGTTGTATTGAAACCGGTTGTTGTCGCGGTTGCCGAACAGACGGATGCCGAGCTGATTGTCCTGAAACAGGAAGCCGCGGAAATCGCTGGAGAAGGGCTGGATGCCGAAGCGGATCGAATCGAAATCATAGCGATCAGACGTGTTGCGCAGGTGATAATCGAAGAACAATTCCTGCACGCCGACAAACGCATCGGATCGCAAGCTGCGCCGCGACGGCAGCACCGACAGCACCCGGCGCTCCGGCACATCGACATGGTTGAAATTGAAGGCGATGACGGCGCGCAGCTCATATTCGGGCGGCTTGAAATTGGTGCTGCCCTTGATCAGCGCGGCGCCCAGAATGAAGGTCTGCGCGAATACTTCGCTATATTGCCGGCCGAACACATCGTTGCTGCCCGGCCGCTCGGTGGTCTGCACGCCAACCGGGATGGGGAAGCTGCGCGGTTCAGCGAGCGTGTCCGAAATTGCCGTCAGTTGCACGAACAGATCATGGGTGCCGCAGATCGGTCGGTCACCTTTCAACGTGTTCTGATTATAGGGGTCCTTCCAGTTGGACTTGACCAGCCCCAGCGTTTCGATCAGCCGCCAGCGATCCGGCACCGGCAGATGATCGGCCGGAAAATCACCCTGTTTTGGCCAGGCCACCGCGCCATCATTGGCCTGGACGATCGGATCCCAGGTTTGCGCGCCGCCAAGGCCGGGCACACGGCGGCCGGGCGGGGCTTCGGCATCGGGATCGACCGGCATCGATTCCGCTTCGGCCGGCAGGCGATCCTTGGGCGGCGCGATTTTCGCATAGCAATCAAACCATTTGCCGAACATTTTGGCTTCGGCCGGCGCCGCGCTGGCCAGCAGCGCCAGCATCAGAAGACGGCGGCCCGCCATCTCAGCGCGCCTGGCAGACATTGTTTTCCGCCGTATCGACAAAGGGCGCGAACGGGCAGCCGACAAAGCGCAGCCGCACGCGCGTGCCGCCGGCCAGCGGCACCTCCACCTGATCGGACCGGATGCCGGCGGGCGGCAGGCCGATGGCGCCCGACAGCCGCAACCCGGCGTTCGATGCGCCGAGGAAGCTGATCATGTCATCCTGATCGATGCCGTCGCCGGACACGCCGATGGCGCCGACCAGCGTGCTGCCGCGATAGATCGGCACGGCGCCGGGGAAGATCTGAATGCCGTTGGCCAGCCGGTTCTGCCCGCCCGGCGTGTTCGGCAGGAAGGTGCATTGCCGCGGATCGCCGCCGCCCAGGACCTGCACCAGATTCTGGATGATCAGCGCCGATTGCAGCCCGGTGGAAAACGGCGACCAGCCGCGAATGTCCCGCGACAGCGCGCCGGGCGGCCGCCCGGCTTCGCCATCGGGGAAATAGGGGCGGGCAATATTGCCGATGGCGCGATTGCTCACGCCCACGGCCCCGGTGAGGAAGCCGGTGTTGCCGAAGAAGGCATTGGAGCGGCCGACGAAATCGCGGACATTGGCATCGCCGGCGCCGGCCGCTGTGGTCACCGCGCCCAGATCGGCGGCGGCGCGCGGATTGGAGAAAAAGGCGGCCGTGCGTGCCTTCTGCAAGCTGACATCGATGCCGAACACCGGCGCATCGGGGGAGCGCACCAGCCCCAGCACGGCACCGCGTGTGTCCACCACGCTGATCGACACCTGGGCGCGGCTGTCGAGCGGCTGGCGGATCTGGGCGCGGGCACGGGTCATGATCGCGAACGCCTCTTCCAGCACGGCGCGCGCTTCGGCTGCCGTGATCGGCTGCGCAACATCGCCGGCATCGGTAGCGGCGCGCAGCGGATAGCGGCCCAAGCCGGCCCCGTCTGACAGCAGATAGGCATCGGGATGGTTGAATTCGGCCAAAGTCGCCGGGCGGACGCCGCTGGCCTCGCTGCCATAGGCGGTGCCCGCGATGATGCTGGCCGCGTTGAAACCGGCCACGGCCACCAGCGCGCCGGTCAGGCCCGCGAACGGCGGCGGGCTGGCGGGATTGCTCTTGAATCCGCTGGCGACGGCATCGCTGTAACGCAGCAGCGTGCCATCCACTGAAATCCGTTCGGCGCGGATGGCTTCGGGTGCGGCATGGCCCGCCGTGGCGGCCAATGCGATATGTTCTTCATCGTCGTTGTCGACATCGACGACTTCGGCATCAAAGCCATAATCGCCATCGGCCATGATGCCGACTCCGCCCACCACCACGCCATTCTTGTACAACGGAAAGCCACCCGGATCGGCGGCGAGCCCAAGCGGCGAGCGCTTGGGGCCGATGAACGGACTGCCCACGCCAAAGCGCGTCACCAGATCGGAACAGGGCAGTTGTGAAAACTGCACGCCATAAAGCGGGCCGGATTCAAGCCCGACGGTGCGCGCCGAGGGCGGAAAATGCGGCTGCACGATCATCGATGCAGTGCGCGTGGAAAACGCATTGCCGCCCGACGACAGATAGGCGCCGGTGACCGCCTTGGCGATGGCGGCCAGTTCGGCGGGCACCGTCACGCCCTGCGCATCGATATTGGCGCCATTGGCATTGGCGCGGGTGGTGGCGGTCGTGCGGGCGCCGGCCATGCGATAGACCGCCAGCACATTGCCGACCCGGTCCACCACGGCGATCACGGCCGGCAGGCCGCGCGCGCTGGCCTCTGCGGCGGCGCGGGCGATGATCGATTGCACGTCGGTTACGGTCAACGCTTCAGCGGCGGGCCGTGTGAACACGCTGGCTGGCACCGCGGGCGCGGTTGGCGTGGGCGTCACGCCGCCAACACCGCCGCCAGCCACCGGGCTGGGCGGCGCGCTGCTGCCACCGCAACCGGCCAGCAGCAGTGCCAACGCCGCCACGCCGCCCGCGATGCGTGGGCGCAGCTTCATTGCAACGCCTGAACCCGGTTTGCCACCTGGGCCAGTGTGGATCGGAAGGCTGCCGAATCCCAGCGATTGGCGTCGCGGGCCAAGGCATAGGCCCGGTCCAGTTCGGGCCGCAGCGCCAGCGCTGCGCCGCGATCAATCTGGCCGGCTGCCACCAGCGCGCCAATCAGCGTGTCGGCGGCCATCACCGCCTGCACCCCGCCCTGATAGTCGGTGTAGGCCGGCGCATTGCCGACCAGCACGGCGTTGATCAGCGCAAAACTCTGCGCGCGATCAAAGCTGGCCGTGGCCATGCGCCGGGCCAGCGCCGCAGCCGTGGTTTTCAAGGCCGCCGCCGCCTTCATGGCCGTGGTGCGATCCCCGGCCATGGCGGCATGGAAGGCGCGCGACTGCCCATCGAAACTGCGCGCCAGATCGGGCGCCGCGACCCGCGCCGCGGCCATCAGCATGATCATCTGTTCATCGTTCCACACCGGCTGACCGGGCGGAATCGGCCGCCAGCCGTTGGTGCGCGCCTGCGGGGTCGCCGCCGGATCGTCGCTGAAGCTGCGATGGCAACTGCGGCAATCATAGAAATAATAATCCGCCCCCGCCACGCTGGCCGGCACCATCGGCAGCAACGCCAGCGCGCGCTCCACCGCCAGCGCCTGGCCCACCGCCCAGGTTTTCACACCGCCGGCGATGCCCTTGCGGGCGCGATAATCCGCATCCTCATCATGATGGCGTTGCAGGCTGGTGAACAGATCAAGTTCAAAGGTGATGCGCGGGTGGCCTGCGGCCATGATGCGGTGAAACACGAATTGGCCCGGCTTGTCCGAACCGAAATGGCAATCCAGGCACACGCGGGCGCGCACCAGCGGATCGTTCATCGCCCACATGCCGCGCCCCACATTGTCGGCATGGCTGGCCTTCACGCTGGCATGGCTGGCCAGCCAGTTGGTCGATCCGCCGTGGCATGCCTCACAGCCCACACCATCGGATTGCTGCCATCCAGGCCCGCGCACCGGCGCCGGATCGCCGTGGCAATTGATGCATTCCGGGCTGGCGTTCACATTGGCGATCCCCAAACGCCGGCCGATGGCCTGAGCGCGCGGCTGTTCCAGCACCCGCCAGGCGCGGCTGTGCACGCCGGTCAGGCTGGCTGGATCGCTCCAACTCATTACTTCATTCTGGCGCACCCGCGGCCCGGTGGCTTCCTGCCGGCCATGGCAGGTTGAGCCGGCGCAGCTCGCGACGCCCTGGTGCAGGGCACGGTCATGCCCGGCGGCCAGCGCAGGGCGGCCAAAACCAACGCCCAGCAGGATCAGCAGGGCAGCAGCGCGCAGCATCCGCTGAAGCTGCGTGCCGGATGCCCCCTGGCCCACGCCTGTTCGATGCCATTGCACGCCTTGTACCCCCGGTGCCGTACAGCCTAGCAAAGCCGGCGATGGTTGCAAGCATCTGAAGAACCATAGCATGCTGCGATCGCAAACGGCGGCCACTGAGGCGCCTCTGATGTCAAAGCCCATTGCGGTCACCGGCTGCGTGTGATTAGTTCCCGCTCGAATTTGGGAGGGGGCGTGGGGAACACGTGCCCGACGAGGCAGCCACCTCCGATTCGTGAGCTCTGGGGAGTGATGTCGTGGACCTGCATGCCAATCTTGCCGCCGTTTCCATCCGTTGCATGGGCGATGTGCGCATCGCTGCCGAGGCCCTGCGTGATATCGCGCTCGGCTGCAGCGGACTGCACATCGTGATGACCGACAATATCGCTTCCAAGGCACCGATGGAGGATGCCGAGGGCAATGTGCTGGCCGCCGATGTTTATGGCTGGACAGGCGAGAACGAACATTGGTGGAAAGACAGCAAGTTGGCGCTGTCGTCGCCGCTGCCGCGGGCCTGTCGTTATGAATCCGAAGTGTTCTGGGCCAATGCCGAAGGCTTCCGCACGCGCCAGCCCAACCCCTATCTCGACGAAATGAGCCTCGAGAATTTCGAGAAGCGCGCGCTGACCAAGGCCGCCATCGTCGTGCCCGTGCACCTGCCGTTCGGCCAGATCGGTGCAGTGTGCTTCGTGTCGCGTGATCCGGCCCGCGCCGATCTGTCGGCAGAATATGATGCCTTTGCCGATGAATTCGCGCTGCTGTCGCACCGATTCGTTGCCGGATATGTCAAGGCACACCGCACCCGCCGCTGGCTGCCGTGCGATTGCCAGCTCACCAAACGCGAAGTGGAATGCCTGCGTTGGGCCAGCATCGGCAAGACCGACAAGGAAATCAGCCTGATCCTGTCGCGCAGCCACGCCACCGTGCGTTTCCATATCCAGAATGCCGGCGAGAAATTGAACGCCGTCAACCGCAGCCAGACGATCTTCAAGGCCGCGCAACTCGGCTATCTGGGCGCTGCAGCCTGATTTTCATTCATGGCGGGTGAAGCCGTGGCCCGATAAGGCTGCGCCATGAAGAAGCTTGCCCTCCTTATGGCCGCGATGCTGGCCTCCCCCGCTGCTGCCACCAGCCTGGCCGAAATCGCGGCCTCGTTGAAAGGCACCACCAGCCTGGCCGCCGATTTCACCCAGGCCGGCGCCGACGGCCGCGTGCTCTCTGGCAAATTGTGGCTGGCGCGTCCCGGGAAGGTGCGGTTTCAGTACGATACGGCCCGCATGCTGCTCGTTGCAGATGGCCGCACCTTGTCGTTTGTCGATTACGAGGTGAAACAGGTCAGCCAGTGGCCGGTACGCCGCACGCCGTTGCAGATCCTGCTCGCCGCCGAACCTGATCTGGCGCCGATCGCCCGCATCACCACCGACAATGCCGATCTGGTCGAAGTGGCGGCGCGCGATCCCAAACGGCCGGAATTTGGCACCTTGTCGATTCGCTTCACCCGCACGGCGGGCGCACCGGGCGGTCTTGCCCTGGCCGGCTGGTCCGCGCTGGATGCGCAAGGCGGCCGCAGCGAGGTGCGGCTGGCCAATGTCCGCTATAACGCCAGCCTGAACGGGGTCTCGTTCGGTTTTGCCGATCCCCGCCGCGATGCGGTGCGGTGAACTTCACCCCCAAAATGAACCATGAAGGCCAGTCTCGTTCATGGGGCGGCAAGGTCGACTCCGCCATAACGGTCGCAGCAGACGACACGTCGCCTTTCGGGTTTGCCCCCCTGTTGACCGGAAGGGACACGTAACAAGGTCGTTCTGCTTGCGTGACGAGCGCACATAGGAACCCCTGGTGCCACACCCCCGGCGCCAGGGGTTTTTGTTGGCAGGTGACGAACCGCGCGGCTTCGCCTAAACGCTGGCCATGGCCATCCGTATCGCCACCTGGAACATCAACAGCGTTCGCGCCCGTATCGACATTGTCGAACAATTCCTGCGCGATCATGAACCCGACATCCTGTGCCTGCAGGAAACCAAGGTCGCCAACGATGTGTTTCCCCACAAATTGTTCGAAGCCATGGGCTATGATCACCGCTTCCTGAACGGGCAGCGCATGCACCACGGCGTTGCCACCATCAGCCGCGTGCCGCTGGAGGGTGCCTGGCGCTATGACTGGCAGGACAATGGCGAAGCGCGCCACATCGGCGTGCGCCTGACGAATGGGATTCTGGTGGAAAATGTCTATGTGCCGGCCGGCGGCGATGTCGCCGATCGCACGCTCAACCCGAAATTCGGCCAGAAGCTGGATTTCGTCGAACGCATGACCCGCTGGTCGCAAACGCTGGCCGAACCCACCGTGATCGTTGGTGATTTCAATATCGCGCCGCTGGAATGCGATGTGTGGAATCACAAGGCGCTGCTCGATGTCGTGTCGCACACGCCCATCGAGATCGAGGCGCTGGCCGCGTTCCAGCAAAGCCACAACTGGGTGGATGTCGCCCGCCGTTTCGTGCCGGAACCGGAAAAATTCTTCACCTGGTGGAGCTATCGCAACAATGACTGGCGCGCCTCCGATCGTGGCCGGCGGCTCGATCATGTCTGGTGCTCGCCCGTGCTGGCACCGGCGGTGACCGCCTTCGAAGCAGTGCGCAACGCGCGCGACTGGGGCAAGCCGTCCGACCATATCCCGCAGATCGTCACGCTCGATCTGTGAGCATCGCGCCGGCCTATCTTGCCGAAGCCGCCAGCGATGCGCTGCGCCGCGGGCGGATCGTGGGCGTCGGGTCATTGGCCATCCTTTCCGCCGAACTGGCCGATGCCGATTCGCTGGCGGCCCTGGAAACCGCATCGCGCGCCGGCCTGATCATCACCGCCCGCCGCGCTGCCGTGCTCAACCTCGCCAACCAGATCGCCGCCGCTGCGCCCGATCCCGAACCGGTGTGGGTGGATCGGCCCGATTGGCTCGATCTGCCCGGCAGCCGCGCCGTCGCCGATCCGGTGCTCGATCTCGCCACCCCGTTCAAAGGCCCGTTCCGCACAAGGGCGCTGGCCGGCGACACGGTTTCCGCCCGCGCCACCATCGCGCTCGCCAAACATGCCGGGCTGATCCCCGCCGTCTATGCCGCACCGCTGGCCGGCGTAGACGCGGCGCTGACCTGCCCCGCCGATGCCGTGCTCGCCCTGCCCCCCGCAATGGCCCGCGTCCGCCTGTCCAGCCGCGCCCGCCTGCCGCTGGCGGCCGCCGAAGACTGCGACGTCGTCGCCTTCCGCCCCGACGATGGCGGGCCGGAGCATCTGGCGCTGGTGATCGGCAGCCCCGCCACCGATCAACCCGTGCTCACCCGCCTGCACAGCGCCTGCCTCACCGGCGATGTGCTCGGCAGCCTGAAATGCGACTGTGGCCCCCAACTCCACGCCGCCATCGCTGCCATCGCCGGCAATCCCCAAGGCGGCATCCTCCTCTATCTGCAACAGGAAGGCCGCGGCATCGGCCTGCTCAACAAGCTCCGCGCCTATGCCCTGCAGGATCAGGGCTGGGACACGGTCGACGCCAACACCCGCCTCGGCTTCGAACCCGACGAGCGCGATTTCAGCCTGGCCGCCGCCATGCTGCGCGCGCTTGATGTCGGCAGCGTCACCCTGCTCACCAACAACCCGCTGAAAGTCGCCGGCCTTGCCGCCCACGGCCTGGCGGTGGACCGCATCGCCCACGATCTCCCTCCCAACCCCCACAACGCCGCCTACCTCGCCACCAAACGCGACCGGCAGGGGCATCTCCTTTAACCCCTCTCCCCTTGCGGGAGAGGGAGGGGCCCGCCGCGCAGTGGCGGGAGGGTGAGGGGTTGCAAACGCCGTGATAGAGGCAACCCATGACCATCTTCCACGCCAACCCAACCACCCACAGCATCACCGGTCTCGGCCAAACCCACCCCGCCAGCTTCGGCAAAGGCGGATATTGCCCCGCGCCCGACAAACGCGAAGGCGACGGCAAGACCCCGCTGGGCCTCTGGCCCATCCGCGCCGCCCTCCTGCGCCCCGATCGCCTGCCCACCCCGCGCACGGCACTCCCCTGGCGCTGGCTCCGCCCCTGGGATGGCTGGAGCGACGCCATCACCGACCCCGCCTACAACCGCCCCGTCTTCATGCCGCACCCCTTCAGCGCCGAGTCCCTCTGGCGCGACGACCACGCCTACGATCTCATCCTCATCCTCGCCCACAACGACGCGCCCCCCACCCCCGGCCTGGGCAGCGCCATCTTCTGGCACTGCCGCCAACCCGACGGCCGCCCCACCGAAGGCTGCGCGGCGCAAGACCGCGAAACGCTCTTCCACTGGCTGGAAGCGATGGCGCCGGGGGACGCGGTTTCGATTCTTGCAGCGTGAAAGAGGCCTCCGGCGGGCAGGGCCTGAGGCCCTGCACCCACTTTCGTTTTCATTTGCACCTGCCGCCAACGCGCACTCGTCACCCCGGACTTGATCCGGGGCTTGGCTTCCTTGGCGCGTCGGATCAGCATCCTTGCCAGCCACCAAATTCCCAAGAATGTTATTTACAAGGTTACAAAGGTTCCGCTTTTTCGGGTTTGCCGGCACATGATGTGCCAATATCTGTCGGTGGTTTTCGCCACCCCATGCGCCGTTGCAGTTTTGACGCATTGGACGGATCGGCCGGGATTCAGCCTTGTTTTCATTGATCAACTCAATTCCGCCGCACAAAATCAACCGACTTCGCCATGATGACAGGCTTTACCCGTGTAGGACAGCTATGGTGCCAACACCTCGGGGTTGATGTTTATAACAAAACGCTATAAACACTTGTATGGTCAAGCCCATCGCGTATAGCCGGGACGCCCTGAAAAGCCTGTCGAGGATGGACCGGGCCACGGCCACGCGGATTGTCGCCAAGATCGAACAATTGGCGACAGCGCCCGAAACGCTGGCCAACAATATCAAGCGGCTGGCCGGCGGCGATGATCTGATGCGGCTGCGCGTGGGGGATTGGCGGGTGGTGTATCGCGATGGCCAGGTGCTGGCCATCATCCGCATCGCCAGTCGCGGCAGCGTTTATGAATGAGGATGGACGATGAACCACCAACCCCAGCGTTTTCAGGCCCCTGATGGCACCGAAATGGTGGTGCTGACGGCGGCTGACTATGAACGGCTGTCCCTGCTGGCCGAAGATGCCGAAGACATCATCGCCGGCCGCGCCGGCCTGGCGAGCATCGCGCAGGACGGCGCGGTGCCGGGCGAGGTCGTGGCGCTGATGATCAGGGATGGCCTCTCGCCCCTGGCCGCCTGGCGCCGCCATCGCGGGCTGACCCAAACCGAACTGGCCCGCCGCGCCGGCCTCTCCCAAGTCTGGGTCAACCGGATCGAAGCCGGCAAGGGGTACGGCACGCCGACCACGCGCGCCAAGCTGGCCGCCGCGCTAGAGGCACCGGTCTGGGCGCTGGATGAAGCTATTGAGGTGCGCGAAAGCTGAGGTGCGCCGCGGGACATGGGCCGGGCTTGTGCGGTGCCGGAAGACCGGCGCTGGTGGCAACGGAGTGAGGAAAGAAGGCCTCCGGCGGGCAGGGGCGAGGCCCCTGCACCCATGAGTTTCTGGGTGCCCTTGGTGGCAGGTATGGGGCGGTGAGCGGAATTTCGGGTCCGAGTCGCTCTTTCTGGGGAAGCAGACATACGTTGCCCAATTGCAATAGCTTATCGCTGATCGTGCACATGCCGATGGCGCTCGATTTCCTTTAGACGGCTGGTACTGGCCCATATTGATGAGCATTCGCTTGTAAATGCGCCCGCACGTGGTCGACCCACGCCGGGTACCAATACCATGCCCCATCAGCCAGAGTCGTCCCAAATGCTTTGCCTGGAGCCTTAGCGTCCGCCGCCTGCCAAAGCTGTGTATGATTATGAAAATTGAAGCGCGGATAGCCCTCCTCTCTCATCAAAGAGACGATCTGACCCGGCTTAAGCTTCGGTTTTTCGACTTCTTTCAACGCCAGTCGAACATGGTCACCCTTCTCAGTGCCCGGACGGAGAAACTCAATGACTTGATCTGCCTTGCCTCGCGAGTTCACGGCTTGCTCGATGTACGCGACGCGATAAGAGTAGCGTGGATCAGCCACCATCTCGTCGGTCAACCCATCCTCATATTCAGTGTGAGCTGCTTGGATGTGAGCCGGCATATCCGTCGCGGAGAGCAGAATGTTACGATGATCTCTGCTGATACCGCTGAACTGCAGGGCGAGGGATAGATCTCGGTCGAGGCCGTGCTGCGCGCCGGCAATCTCCTTTATAGCACGGTTAAAATTCAAGCAGCAGGCCTGCAGCTTCGCTGAGATCGTGTCATCGATCTGGTTTGTGAGTTGGTGCTCAATCTCATGCCGAATCGTGATCAAAAACCTGAGGTTCGCAATCGTCGGAGCATCGAGAGGACATTCGGCGTAGTCGATGCACGCCTCAAGCTCCCAATGTTTGTCTGCTCCGTGCCGCGTTTTCAGGACGGTCTCAACACCGTCCACCGTTCGCTTATAACGGATATCGACACCGTTTCGACGGTAATGCCAGTGAAGAAGGTACACGTAAGCAATTACCGCGATGACAATGAACATTTCGCTCTTAAAATAGGCACGGGGATTATTGAAGCCTTGCACCGCTTGGAGCATCGCTTCGCGCGCTTTAACAAGCAACTCGTCGCCGCGAAGGTGAGCTCCGGTGACCGGATCAATCTGTGGCCAAGCCTGCAAAAATGCATCAAGTTCTGCTTGGCTGGCGGCAGCAACGTTGCGGTGTTTTGTTTGATTCCGAATTTCGGCAATCCGTGCATGGTTGATGCTACGAGTTGGCCTCGTAAAGTAGGCAAGGATGTCCTGATCGATTAAATTAAGTTCTGAGATCATGCGCTTAATCAGCGCGATTTCCCAACGTTCCAGTTTATTTGCGGCATTGCGTTTCGGTCTCTGCGCCATTCCCACCATCCCCGCTGCCTAAATTGGTTCATACCGGCGATATTAGGATAGGAGGTCAAGCCTACCGACCTTCGTCAACTGATTCTTGATCCAGATTTTATATTTTGCACTCGTGCCTTCGAGTTCCTCACGCATACTGATCTCGGTAATCGAAAAATTGTTAGGAATACTAAATTTGAGTCCTCTTCGGATCAGCGAGCAGACAACATAGTCGTACCCGACGTTTGGGTCTTCATGATATTCGATCGCGCATAAGCCAAATACCTCCATTATGAGCGGATCGACGATGGTGTAGATGAACTCAAGTGACAAGGTCCGGAGATCATCCTTCTCCGGGGCGCAAAAGTGCTGGATGGAATTGCGCGCCAACCTCACCCGCTCGTAGCATTCTCGGTTAGGAATGCGCCTGCCCGTGGTCGCCCAAAGCACCTGGGGCAGACGCTCAAAATCATGTGTCCTGCCCCGCCTGATCAGCGCTTCGATATCGAGAAGCTTGCCATTGTTTTCGTCCAAGGCGAACAGATCTTTGAAAATTAGGAGTGGATGCTCTCGGGCAATAATTGCCTTCAAAAAGAGCTCACCTGCGTGAGCCGCGTTGAGAATGCACAAATGATCCCAATATTCCCGGCCAGGATCGGAGTAGACAGCGTGTGTGTTAGCTTGGCTGAGCGCGCCGATCGCGAGGTTTAGAATGCGATCCGGTATGTTTTCCAAATCCGAATTCAAGCGTCAGCTCCTTCAGATCCGAGTTTAGTTACCGCCTGCAATATGAAAAAAGCAGATCTTACGTTCAGTAGACGAGTAGTCTCACGATCGGAACTGAGGCGCAAGGCAGCCTGACTGCCGTTAAGTCCATAGCAGAGCGTCCGCTTGTGGGAATAAACTCGACCTACTCAGACGTCCGAAAATAGCGCGAATTGCTGCCGCCCAGCGCACCCGAAAACAATCGGGTGCAGGGTCCTCGACCCTGCCCGCCGGAGGCCCCCCTTCCTTGAAACCTACCGGAGCGCCTCATCGTACCAAGCCGCCACATCATCGCGCAGCTTGGCCAATTCCGGCTCCGACAGATAGATCATGTGGCCGGACTGGTAGTAGGTGAATTTGATGTTCTTCCGGATGTCGGCGGGCAGGGCCATGTGGCTGGCGTCGAACTCGGCGCCGAAGAAGGGGGTGGCCATGTCGTAGTAGCCGTTGAGGAACAGGACTTTCATACGCGGGTTGGCGCGCATGGTGTAGGCGAGGTCGACGGCGGTGTTGGGGGTGGTTTGGACGCCGCCGCCACGGGGGCCCCGGTGGGTCCAGTCCCAGCTCCAGCCGGGTTCGCGGGCGGTGAGGCGGTAGGGGAGGTCGGTCTTGATGCCGAGGGTCTTCACCGCATAATCCTGGAAGGCGCTGAAATAGGCGCCGGTGATGGCGGTGCTGGCCGGGTCTTCGTCGGGGCTGTCGGCGTTGAGGTCGGTGGGCGGCAGGGTGTAGCGGGTGTCGAGCCGGCCGATGGACTGCCCACGCGTGCGCAGCAGTTCGGTCTGGAAATGCGCCAGGTCCACGCGCAGGTTGGCGCGTTTCAGGAAATCGATGGGCAGGCCGGTGTAGGCGTGCATTTGCGCGGCGATGGCGTCCGCTTCGGCGTCGGAGAGGTTGCTGCCCTTCATCAGCGCGGCGGCGTAGGGGCCGAGCGTCCAGGCGCGGACTTCGTTGACGAAGGCGTCGATATTGGCGGGCTTCGCGCCGGGCATTGTGCCGTGATACCAGGCGGTGGCGGCATAGCCGGGGAACAGGGTGAGGTAATTCTGGTCATAGCCGGCCTGGCGCACGCCATAGTTCATGATGGTCGACAGCAAGGCGACGCCGTTCAGCGACAGGCCGCGTTCTTCCAGCATGCGCGCCAGCACGCCGGAGCGCAGCGTGCCGTAGCTTTCACCGAACAGGAATTTCGGCGATTTCCAGCGGTTGTTCTTGTTCACATAGCGGATGATGGCGCGCGCGAAGGCATCGCCATCCTGATCGACGCCGTTGAAATCGCGGAATGTCTTGTCACCCAGCGGGCGGGACCAGCCAGCGCCGGGGGCATCGATGAAGACGATGTCGGTCTTGTCGAGCAGGGTCCACGGATTGGGGCCGACGGCATAATCCTGCGGCGGCACATAGGCGGGCTTGTCGGTTTTCACGCGGACGGGGCCGAAGCTGCCCATGTGCAGCCAGATTGTCGCCGAGCCGGGGCCGCCGTTGTAGAAGAAGGTGACAGGCCGGTTGGGTTCTCCGGTCGTGTAGGCGGTGTAGAAGAGGCTGCCGGTGGGCCGGGCGTTGTCGTCGCGGATGGTGAGCGTGCCGGCGGTGGCGGTGTAGGCAATCGCCTTGCCCTTGACCGTGACGCTGCCCTTGGAGACGGCGGTTTGTTCCTCCACCGGCGCGCGGGCGGTGGCGGCATCGGCTTCGGCGATCATCGCGTCGCGGGGGGATTGGCGCTTGTCCTGGGCCAGCGCCGGGTGGGCGGTGGCCAGCAGCAGGCCGGCGAGCAGCAGGTTTTTCATGTGTAGTGTCCCCGTTTCATTCGCAATTGCCGCCCAGATGACATGACCGCCCGATGCAATCAACGCCGCCCGCGGCGCACGCCGGGCGGCACGCGGGATTGTCCGGGGCGGGGGGTGAAGCCGCCGCGCGGGCGGGTGCGGTCCCGGCGCGGCCCGGCGCTGCTGCCGGCTTCGGGCAGTTCATAGCGCAGCGCGCCGGTGATCGGGCTGGCCTCCACCAGGCGCAGTTCCAGCCGCTGGCCAACGGCATAGCGGGTGCCGCTCTCCGTGCCTTCCAGCACGCGGGCGTCTTCATCAAACACGAAGCGTTCGGCACCCAGCGTGGAAACCGGCACCAGCCCGTCGCCGCCCAGGCCTTCGACCGTGGCGAAGAAGCCGAACTTGGCGACGCCGGTGATGCGGGTTTTCAGCACGTCGCCGACCATGGTCGACAGGTAGGAGGCGACATAGCGATCGATGGTGTCGCGTTCGGCCTCCATGGCGCGGCGTTCGGTCATGCTGATGTGGTCGGCGGTCTTGCTGAGCGTCTTGTCTTCTTCGGCGTGCAGCCCGCCATCGCCCAGCCGATAGGCAGCGGCGAGGCTGCGGTGCACGACCAGATCGGCATAGCGGCGGATCGGCGAAGTGAAGTGGGCGTAACTGCCCAGCGCCAGGCCGAAGTGGCCGACATTTTCCGGCGTGTAATAGGCCTGCGTTTGCGTGCGCAGCACCTGTTGGGAGACTTCCTCATAATGCTCGCCGTCCTTGGCGCGGGCGAGGATGCGGTTGAAGATGGCGGGGCGGGCGACCTGGCCCATGGCGAGATTCTGGCCGAGGGTTTCGAGATAATCCTTCAGCGTGATCAGCTTCTCGCGGCTGGGGGCTTCGTGGCAGCGGAAGATGCAGGCGGCTTTCTTCTTCTCCAGCGCGCGCGCCGCCGCCACGTTGGCGGCGATCATGTAATCCTCGATCACCTGATGCGCGGCGAGATGCTCGCGCACCGCGATGCCGGCGATGCGGCCCTGTTCATCAAGCACGACGCGCTTTTCGGGCAGTTCCAGTGCCAGCGGTTCGCGATGGTCGCGCGCGTGTTTCAGCGCGGTCCAGCAATCCCACAGCGGTTGCAGCACGGGCAGATATTCGCCCGCCCCGCTGTCCATGGTGGCCTGCGCCTCTTCATAGGCGATGTTGGCGACGCAGCGGATGACGGCGCGGGTGAAGCGCCAACTGAGCAATTTGCCGTCGGCATCGATGTGCAGGTGGCAGGCCATCACGGCGCGGTCTTCGTTGGCCACCAGGCTGCACGCGTCGGCCGACAGGACTTCCGGCAGCATCGGCACGACGCGATCGGGGAAATAGACGCTGTTGCCGCGGCTGCGCGCCGAACGGTCCAGCGAACTGCCGGGGCGCACGTAGAAACTGACGTCTGCAATGGCGACGATGGCGCGAAACTGGCCCTTGTGGTCTGGATCGGGCGCCGCCCACACGGCATCGTCATGGTCGCGCGCGTCGGACGGGTCGATGGTCAGGAACGGCAGCGCACGCAGATCCTCGCGATGGCCCAAAGGCTGCTTGGCAATGCGGTCGGCCTCCTCCAGCGTCGATTCATCAAAGCGGTGGGGAATGCCCTTGGCGTGGATGGCGATCAGGCTGAAGGCGCGCGGCAGGAACGGGTCGCCCAGCACCTCGACGACGCGGCCGGTGACACGCGGCGGGCGGCCGCTGGGTTCGGCCAGCACCAGATCGCCGGCCTGGGCGTCGCCGGGGTCGCTGATGGCGAGATCGCTCCGCGCCTTCTTGTCCACCGGCACCAGCCGCCAGCCCAGCGGTTCGCGGCGCAGGATGCCGAGGATATACTCTTCCGATTTGGCCAGCGCCTTCATCGGGAAGGCCGCCAAGCCGCCGCCCTGTTCCTCGATGCGCGCCAGGAAACGATCGCCCAGGCCAAAGGCACCGCGCTTGCGGCCTTCGATCACGCGCAGGCGCGGGGGCGGGCCGGGGTGTTCCCAGCGGTCGGGCACGGCAATGGCCTGGCCATCGGCGATATCGGCCACGCGCAGCACGGTGACCTTGGGCAGGCCGCCACCCTTGTGGAGATTGCGGCCAGGGCCGGTTTCCAGTTCGCCGGCCTCCATCATTTCTTTCAAAAGGGATTTCAGCGCGATCTTGTCTTGCGCGTGCAGGCCGAACGCCTTGGCGATCTCGCGCTTGCCGACGCTGGTTCTCTGGGTGGCGATGAAATCGAGGATTGCCTGCCGGTCTGGCAGGCCGGGGGCAGGGCGGCGCGGCGGGCGGGACATGGGCAGCACCATGGGCGCTTGGGGGGCCAGGGGCAACCCCACCCCCAGCCCCTCCCGCGAGCGGGAGGGGAGCAGATTGTGCGTGTGGGGCATTCCCCCCCCACCAGCCCGAACGACTCTCCTCCCGCTTGCGGGAGGGGCCGGGGGTGGGGTTTGGGGTGAGCAAATCGGCCCCATTGTGCGCAGCGCTCGCCCGGCCCATATGCGCAGCCATGCAATCCATGGCCGCCCCGCACGCGCCGCCGCAAGGTGATGCCGATTTCCGGACGTTGCGGCGGTTCCTGCCCTATTTGTGGCCGGCGGGGCGCGGCGATCTGAAACTGCGCGTGGTCGCGGCCTTGGCTCTGGTGCTGCTGGGCAAGGGCGTGACACTCGCCATGCCCTACACGCTGAAACTGGCGCTGGATGCGATGGCGGCCCCCAAGGCCCTTGCTCCACCTGATGGCGTGATGGTGGCGGCGGCGCTGGTCGCGTCCTATGCGCTGGCGCGCTTTACCGGCGTGTTGTTCGACAATTTGCGCAACGCCGTGTTCGAACGCGTCGGGCAGGAAGCGGCGCGGCACCTGTCGCTGGACGTGTTCACCCACATCCATCAATTGTCGCTGCGCTTTCACCTCGAACGTCGCACCGGCGCGCTCACCCGCCTGATCGAACGCGGCACCAAGAGCATCGATACCATGCTCTATTTTCTGCTGTTCAACATTTTCCCGACCGTGATCGAGCTGACCGCGGTGTGCCTGCTGTTCTGGCGCGGCTTCGGGCCGGAACTGGTGGCGGCGACGCTGGTGATGGTGGTGGCCTATATCGTCTATACCCAGCGCATCACCGATTGGCGGGCCGCGCTGCGCCGCGAGATGGTGGAAAGCGACCAGCGCGCGACGGCGCGGGCGGTAGACAGTTTGCTGAATTACGAAACGGTCAAATATTTCAATGCCGAAGCCCATGAGAATGAGAATTATGGCAAGGCGATCAAGCGCTACACCGATGCCGCCACCAAATCCGAAGTGTCGCTGGCCTGGCTGAACGTCGGCCAGAGCCTGATCACCAACCTGCTGATGGCCGGCGCGTTGGCCTATGTCGTGTGGGGCTGGAATCAGGGCCGCTTCACCGTGGGTGATATCGCCTTCGTCAATGGGCTGCTGCTGCAATTGTTCCGGCCGCTCGACATGCTCGGCATGGTCTATCGCGAAATCCGCCAGGGCCTGATCGACATGGATGCGATGTTCCGGCTGACCGATACGGCACCGGAAATCGCCGATGCCGCCGATGCCGCGCCGCTGATCGTGAATGGCGGCCACATCCGCTTCGATGCGGTCAATTTCGGCTATGATCCGCGCCGGCAGATCCTGCACGAGGTCTCGTTCGACGTGCCGCCCGGTACCAAGCTGGCGGTGGTCGGCCATTCGGGCGCCGGCAAATCGACGCTCAGCCGCATCCTCTATCGCTTTTACGATATTCAGGGCGGGCGGGTCATGATCGATGGGCAGGATATCGCGCGCGTCACCCAGAACAGCTTGCGCCGCGCCATCGGCATCGTGCCGCAGGATACGGTGCTGTTCAACGACAGCATCCGGTACAATATCGCCTATGGCCGGCCCGATGCGAGCGAGGCCGACATCATCGCGGCGGCGCGCGGCGCGGCCATCCACGATTTCATCCTCGGCCTGCCCGACGGCTATGCCACGCAAGTGGGCGAACGCGGCCTGAAACTGTCTGGCGGCGAGAAACAGCGCGTGGCCATCGCCCGCACCATCCTGAAGAATCCGGCCATCCTGATCCTCGATGAGGCGACCAGCGCGCTGGACAGCGCCACCGAAGCCAGCATTCAGGATGCGCTGGGCGGCGTGAGCCAGGGCCGCACCACCATCGTCATCGCGCATCGTCTGTCCACCATCACCGATGCCGATGAAATATTGGTGCTGGATCGAGGCCGCATCATCGAACGCGGCCGCCATGAAGCGCTGCTGCTGCGCGGCGGCGCCTATGCCGAGATGTGGGCGTTGCAACAGGCCGAAGCCGAAATTGCCGGCCTCGCTCCGGCGTAATTAACGATTATTGATCATCATTCACCATGCTGGCGCTTGCCAGCATGCCCCATTCTGTCGCACTATCTGTTACGAAAGTGAGGCGGTGAGATGCGCTATTTTGTCCTGAGCCTTGCGATGCTGGCCAGCGTCAGCGGTCCAAGCGCCGCCAGTGGCGCTGCCGGAACCATGCCGGATGGCAATGGGTGGCAAGCCGAAAGCCTGATCGTCGGCAGGGGTTCCACCCTGACGATCGCAGGGGGCTACACCCCGACCATGCCGCGCCACAGTGGCGTTTCCCACATCACCATCCAACGTGCCAATGGCAGCACGTCGGCCTGTTCGGGTGCCTTGCTGGCCGATCGGATCCATGTGCTGACCGCCGCCCATTGCCTGAGCACCGGTCCAGGCTCGGCAGCGCCAAGCAAAACCACGGTGCGTTTCTCGGCCAATGTCCACGCCGATTCCGATGTCAGCCGGTTCACCACCGATGGCAGCAACCGCGCCTTGATCATGGCCAGCAGCAGCTTCGTCCATCCCAACTATACCGGCCAGGTTGTCGATCAGAATGATATCGCGGTGCTGCGCCTGTCCAAGGCCGCCCCCAGTTGGGTGCAGACCTATGATCTGGCCACGGATGTATCACTGGCCGGCCGGGGCTTTGAAGTGGCCGGCTATGGCATGCGCTCGACGGTCGGCGGTGCAGTGGGCAGCAATACCGGCAGCGGTCTGTTGCGGGTGGGACAGAATGATTTCGATTTCCGGTTGGGCGATCTCAGCTTTGGCGGCCTGTTCACCAGATTGTTTGGCACGGCCCCCAACAGCTTCAACTGGCTGTCGGATTTTGACAGCGGGCTGGCGGCCAACGATGCCAGTTGCATCGTGGCGGGCGTCTGCGGGCTGGGCCGCGGCAACCGCGAAGCCGCCGTCGCTCCGGGCGATTCGGGCGGCCCCGCGTTTGTGGATGGCCGGCTGGCCGCCCTGACCTCCTTCGGCCTCAGCTTTGGTCGCGCCAATGGTGATGTGGACACAAGGCTCAACAGCAGCTTCGGCGAGTTCAGCGGCTTCGTGCCGGTTTCGATCCACAGCCGCTTCCTCAGCGCCATCACCGGCTTGCGCTTTGCCGCGCCGGTCGCGCCCCAGGCGCTGAACAACGGTTTCCAGTCGGTACAGATCGGGTTTCTGGCCCGCGCCGCCAATCTGGCGGTGCCTGAACCAGACAGTTGGCTGATGCTGATCCTTGGCTTTGGCCTCACCGGTGCGGCACTGCGCCGCCAGCGCCAGACCCGCCGCCTGTCCCCCGCCTGACCCGCGCGCATCAAAAAAGGGCCGGTGTTGCCACCGGCCCCCTGGCCTTCAGCGACCGCGAGATTACGGCAACATAACCGCATCGACGACATGGATGACGCCGTTCGACTGCATCACGTCGGCAATGCGCACATGGCTCATGCCGCCCTTGGCGTCGGTCAGCATCACGACATTGCCCATCAGCGAGGCGGTCAGCTTGCCACCCTGCACGGTGGTCAGTTCGGCCTTGCCGCCGCCCGCCTTGATGGCGGCAACCACATCGGCGGCGGTGAAACGGCCAGCGACCACATGATAGGTCAGCACCGCGGTCAGCGTGCCCTTGTTCTCCGGCTTCAGCAGCGATTCAACGGTGCCGGCCGGCAGCTTGGCAAAGGCGGCGTTGGTGGGGGCAAACACCGTGAACGGACCGGCGCTCTTCAGCGTATCGACCAGGCCGGCGGCCTTCACGGCGGCGACCAGCGTGGTGTGATCCTTGCTGTTCACCGCGTTGTCGATGATGTCCTTCGTCGGATACATCGCCGCACCGCCGACCATCGTCTGGGCGCTGGCCGCAGGCGCAAGGCCGGCCGCTGCAATGGCAAACAGCGCGGCGCGCAGCATGTTGGTTTGACGCATGGGGGATGCTCCATAATCTCGCAGGCCCGCCAGGTTCGGCGGACATGGCAAGTACGCCATATGGGCATCGATTGCTGCAGTGCCGAGTGCCGCTGCGACAAAGCAGGCTGGCCACCCCAGTGAACCGCCGCCTTATGCGGCAGACAGTGCGCCAGTGGCGATGATCGGACCAGTCGGTGCCCCGGTGGGGGACCCGCCGACCGGTTCGATGGAGATCGCCAGGATCGAACCAGGTTTCAACCCGGCCAGCCGTTCGCGCGGGATGGCGTGGCTGCTGCCGGCCGATATATCGATCACGCCCAGCGATTTGGGCGCCGCCTGGCCTTCGATCACCCACAGTTCCGGCACTTTGCCCGCCTGATTGGCGCCGCCCTGTGCCACGGGCGCAAAGCGCACGGCACCGCCCACCGGATCATAGGCCGCCGCCAGCAGCGGCCGCCCTTCGGCATCGGCCAGCGTGGCCACCAGTGCGGGACCGGCATTGACAGCGGCCGGTGCGACCGTGGTTGCGGGCGGCATGGCCAACAGGGCGACGGTGATCGCCGCCAGCACCGGGCCACCAATGCCCACGGCGCGCCACAGCGCCAGATTGTGCCACCAGCCGCCGCGCGCTGCCGGAACCGCCGCTGCGGGCGTCGATGTCTGCCGGGCCGACTGCACTTCGGCGGCGATCGCCTGCCACAGCGACGCCGGCGGAGCCACGGGCGCGGTGGTTTCATCGAGCGGACCGAGCAATGCCTGCCAGCGTGCCACGGCTTCGCGGAACGCGGCATCGCTGGCCAACCGCACTTCGGCGGCCTTGCGCTCGGCGCGGCTCATGCCGCCCAGCGCATAGTCCATGGCCAGCGCTTCGGCTTCGGTCAGACCGGCCAGGCCATTGTCGCGGCTGCCATCGCGCGGCGTCATGCTCATGCCTCGCTGCCTTCCAGCTGGCCGCGCATGCGGATCAGGCCGCGACGGACCCAGCTTTTCAGCGTGCCCACCGGCACCGCCTCGCGAACGGCCAGTTCCTCATAGGTCACGCCTTCGAAATAGCAGGCGCGGATGGCGGCGGCATGGCGCGGTTCCAGAAGGCCAAGCGCGGCGTGCAGGCGTCGGGCATCCTGGCTGGAGACCAGCGCCGCATCGGGGGCCGGGCCCGTGTCGGCAAGATCATGGGCGGCTTCGACAGGCACGTGGGCGCGGGCCGGGCGGGCGCGCAGCCGATCGATGGCGCGGTTGCGCGCAATCGTCGCCACCCAGGTGATCGGGCTGGCCCGAGCCGGGTCGAACGTGGCCGCCTTGCGCCACACAGACACATAAACCTCCTGCAACACATCTTCGGCTTCCTGCCGCTCGATCAATATACGCAGGGTGATGCCGAATAGTTTTGCACTGGTGCGATCATAAAATTGCTGGAAGGCCTGGGCATCGCCATCGGCCACCCGCGCCAGCAAGGCGGCAAGCTCGGCGGCGCCGGCGCTATGGGCGTGTGGCGCGGTCACGATGCGACCAATCCACCGATCGGCCCTTCTGCGCTGCCGGTAACGAACTGGCGCACATATGCATTGTCGCAGCCGTCCAGTGCGGCCAGCGGTCCCTGCCAGATAATTCGTCCTGCGTGCAACATTGCAACCTTGTCTGCGATAACCCTGACGCTCGTCATATCATGCGTAATCGTGAGCGCTGTTATTTTCAAATCCTTAACGAGAGTGCGGATCAAATTATTGATTTTTGCCGCGTTGATCGGATCGAGACCGGTGGTGGGCTCATCAAAGAAGAGGATCGGCGGGCGCGCGGCAATGGCGCGGGCCAGCGCAACGCGCTTCAGCATGCCGCCCGACAGCTCGGATGGTTTGAGATCGGCAACTTCGGCGCCCAGCCCCACGCGCGCCAGATTGTCGATCGCCACAGCGCGGCGGTTGGCGGCACTGCCACCCAGGGCAAAGCTGATGTTGCGCCAGACGCTGAGCGAATCGAACAGGGCGCCACCCTGGAACAACATGCCGATGCGGGTGCGGTGGGCGGCCAGCGCCGCGCCGCGCAGCCCGGCCACCTCTTGCCCATCCACGCGGATCGATCCGGCATCGATGGGGATCAGGCCCAGGATGGATTTCAGCAGCACCGATTTGCCCGTGCCCGATCCGCCGATGATCACCAGGCTGGTCCCCGGCTGCACGGCCAGATCGACGCCGTCCAGCACCTGGCGGCGGCCAAAGCGCTTGGCGACGCCGGACAGGGCGATTGAGGGCGTCATGATCCGAACACGATCACGGTGATGATCAGGTTGGACAGCAGGATCAGGATGAAGCTGGACACCACCGCGTTGGTGGTCGCCCGCCCGACGCCCGCCGCGCCGCCGCCGCTGTGATAGCCGTGATAACAGCCCATCAGCGCAATGAAGAACCCGAACACCGCCGCCTTCACCAGGCTGGAGACGACATCGTCGATCTGCAGATAGCGCGCCGTCGTGGCGAGATATTGCGCGCTGTTGAAGCCCAGCCGCTGCGTGGCCAGCAGCCAGCCGCCCATCACGCCCAGCGCGTTGGAGACCAGCACCAGCGCCGGCATCACCAGCACGGCCGCCAGCAGCCGCGGCGCCACCAGCCAGCGGAACGGATCGGTGCGCAGCGTGACCAGCGCGTCGATCTGTTCGGTGACACGCATCGTGCCCAGTTCGGCCGCCATGGCCGATGCGACTCGCCCGGCGACCATCAGCCCGCCCAGCACCGGCCCCAGCTCGCGCACCACGCCGATCACGGTCACCGCCGGCACGGTGGCGGCGGCATTGAAACGGCTGCCGCCAATGAAGATCTGCTGCGCCAGCGCGGAGCCGGTGAAGATCGCCGTCAGCCCCACCACCGGCAGCGACAGCCAGCCGATGATCAGCATCTGTTGCGCCAATTGCCCCGGATACCAGGGCGGCCGCAGCAGCGCCGCCACTGCCGCCGCGGCAAAGCGCGCCAGCCGGCCGATGGCGGCAAGGCCGGCAAGCACCGGCGCACCGATGGCGGCGAGCACGCCGATCATGCCCAGATCCGTTCAAAACGCTGGCCCAACGCCACCAGCAATTCGTAACTGCTGCGCCCGGCCAAGGCCGCCACGGTTTCCGGATCGAACGGGATATCGAGCCAGTCGCCCTCGGCCAGGCCGGGGGCATCGGTGACGTCAAAGCTGCACAAATCCATGGAAACCCGCCCGGCCACCGGACAGCGCACGCCGTCAACCAATGCCCAGCCGGCACTGGAAAGCCCACGCGCATAGCCATCGGCATAACCCAGCGCCACCGTGGCAATCCGGCTTGGCCGTGTCGCAGTGAACGCGGCGGCATAGCCCACGGTGCCGCCAGCCGGCACGTCGCGCAGTTGCAGGATGCGGGCGGCGATGGCGGCAACCGGGCGCGACGGCCGGCCATCGGGCAGCAAGCCCCCGCCGAACAGGCCGATGCCGGGCCGCACCCGATCGAAATGATATCCCGGCCCCAGCGCCACGCCGGCCGAATTGGCCAGCGCGCGCATGCCGGCCGGAATCTGCGCCGCGAGCCCGGCAAAAACGTCGCGCTGCGCGGCGTTCATCGGATGCGCGCGCTCATCGGCACAGGCGAGATGGCCATGCAGCACCGCAATCTCGATCCCGGCCAGCGCGGCGGCGGCGTCGGCCGGCGCCAGGCCGAGCCGGTTCATGCCGGTCTCGATCATGGCGTCGGCCGGCCGCCCGGTCTGCCGCCACAACGCCGCCTGCGCGGCCGTCATCAGCACGGGGCGCGCCGGCAGTTGCAGCGCCGCGGGCAGCTCCGCCGCGGTCACGCCGTGCAGCACCGACAGCGTGACGCCATCCGGCAGTGGCAATAACGGCGGCACTTCGTGCCAGTGCGCGACATAGAAGGTCCGGCAGCCGGCGGCGGCCAGCCGCAGCAGTACGGCGCGGGCGCCCAGGCCATAGGCGTCGGCCTTGATCGCGGCACCGCAATCGGCCGGCCCGACGGCGGCGGCAAAATCCTGCCAATTGGCCACCAGCGCTGCGGCGGACAGGTGCAAACGGGCCATGGGGGGCGGGCGAAGGTCCACGCCTGCGAATAGCCAGCTTGTTCATGGCCACGCAAGCGTTTGCGCGCTATTGCGTGCGCATGAACAAGTCTGTCCTTCTCGCCGCGCTGGGCGCCGGCACCCTGATTACGCTGGCCATCGGCACCCTGCCGGCGGCCGCCCAGGCGCAACCGCGCCCCGATACCGAATTCTGCGCCAAGATGCGCGCCCAGGATCCGGGCGGCATCTGCACGCCCAAGGGCGAATATGTGACGCCGGAGAAGGTTTATCTGCCGGATGGCACGGTCAAGATCCGCTCCACGGGCAATTGATCACCGAATTCAGTCGAACAGCGACGAGACCGAGCTTTCTTCGGCGGTGCGGCGCATGGCTTCGGCGAGCAGCGGCGCGATGGTGATCAACCGTACCCGGCTGGAGGCGCGCACCGCCGGGGTGGCGGCGATCGAATCGGTCACCACCAGTTCCGACAGCGCCGATGCATCGACCCGCGCCACCGCGCCGCCTGACAAAACACCGTGGCTGACATAGGCGGTCACGCCGGCCGCCCCGGCCTGCATCAGCGCGGCCGCCGCGTTGCACAAGGTGCCGGCCGAATCGACGATGTCATCGACCAGGATGCAGCGCCGGCCGCGCACGTCGCCGATGATGTTCATCACCTCTGATTCGCCCGGCCGCTCGCGGCGCTTGTCGACGATGGCCAGCGGCGCATTGCCCAGCCGCTTGGCCAGGGCGCGCGCCCGCACCACGCCGCCAACGTCGGGCGAGACGACCATCAGATCGGCCAGGCTCATGCGCGACAGGATATCGGCCGCCATCACCGGCGCGCCGAACAGATTGTCGGTGGGGATATCGAAAAAGCCCTGGATCTGGCCGGCGTGCAGATCGAGGCTGAGCACACGATCGGCCCCCGCCATGGTGATCAGATTGGCCACCAGCTTGGCCGAAATCGGCGTGCGCGATCCGGATTTGCGATCCTGCCTGGCATAGCCGAAATAGGGGATCACCGCCGTGATGCGCCGCGCCGACGCGCGTTTCAGCGCATCGATGCAGATCAGCAATTCCATCAGATTGTCGTTGGCCGGCGCGGCGGTGGGCTGCACCACGAACACATCCTCGCCGCGCACATTCTCATGGATTTCGACGAAAATCTCCTCGTCGGCAAAGCGCCGCACCGAGGCGTGGGTCAGCGGAATTTCCAGATAGGCGGCGATGGCCTTGGCCAGTTCGGGATTGCCGTTGCCAGCCAGGATCTTCATGTCGCGTACCGCTCGCTGTCGCTTCGTCGCCGCCGCATAGCCGCCCTGTCACACAGGTGCAACCTTGTGGACTTCGTCAGCTTGCCAGCGCCTGCTCCAGCGCCGCCACCAACGGCACATCGGCGGGCGGCATCGGCAAGGCGGCCATGGCTTCGGGGCGTTCCCAGCGCAGTGCCTGGCCGTCGCGCCCCACCGGCTCGCCAGTCCAGGCCCGGCACCAATAGAGCAGCATCACCAGATGGAAATCGGCGTACATATGGCTGACGAAGGTGAACGGCTGCAGCGGCCCGGCGATGATGCCGAGTTCCTCCTCCAGCTCGCGTGCCAGCGCCGCTTCGGGCGTCTCGCCAGGCTCCAGCTTGCCGCCGGGAAACTCCCACAGCCCGGCCAGGGATTTGCCGGGCGGGCGCTGTGCCAGCAACACGCGTCCATCATCGGCGATCAGGGCGGCCGCCACCACATGCACCAGCCGCATCAGCGCCAGACCACCAGCTTGACCCGGTCCCCGGCCTGCAACCGGGCATTGCCGGCCAACTGATTGAGCGTCAGGAACCGCGCCAGCCGATCATCGTCATAGGCCATGCGGGCGGCGAGGCCCTGCACGGTATCGCTGGCTGCCACCCGCACCACCTGGATACGGCGGGTGCGAATCGTGCCGATTTCCTGCGCGCTCAGCTTGCGGACGCTGGCGGCGACCGGCGCAATCGCCGCCGCCTGGCCCTGCGGTGCGATGGCGATCAGCGTGAAGGCCAGTTGCGGCGTCCAGCGATAGACCGTGAGCGTGGCCTCCACCGGGCCCTGATTGGTGCCGGCGCGGATGCTGCCGGTCACCGCATCAAGCCCGTTGATGCTTGTGGCTCGCATCGGCGGTGCGGTCACGCCCAGTTGCTGCCAGCGTGCCGCGGCAATGGCGTTCAGATCGCCGGCGCGGGTGGTGGCGGCGCGAAATTCGAAACTGGCGCCATTCGGCCCGCGCCCGCTCAACGCCTCGGCGCCATTGCCGAGCACATAGCCGGCCGGTGCGGACAGCGCCAATTGCAGCCCGCCGTGGCGGAAACTGCTGCCCTGCACGACGCCTTCGGCCGGATCATCATCATAGGCCAGGCCATCGATGGCATTCAGGAACGCATCGCGATTGTGGGCGCGCGCGCCGGCACGCGGCAGCAGCGTCTGGGCTTCGCCGCGAATGCGCGCCACCCGTTCCTCATTGGCCGGGTGGGTGGAGAGCCATTTCGACGGTTCGGCGCCGCTCTGGCCCTTCAATCGTGCTTCCAGCGCGGTCTGCGCGCCCAGCGCCGCCAGGCTGTCGACACTGCCCAACGGATCATAGCCGGCAGTGGCCAGGTAGCGCACGCCCAGGCTGTCGGCCTGGCGCTCCTGCTCGCGGCTGTAGCCCAGCGTGGTCAGCCCGGCGACCAGCCCGGCCCCGCGCCCGACCAGATCGGAACCGGTGATGGCGCCGGCCACGCCGGCCAATATGTTGGACAGCATGGCGCGATTCTGCCGCTTCTGGCCGTGGCGGGCCGCGACATGGGCGACCTCGTGTCCCATGACGAAGGCCAGTTCGGCTTCGTCGTTCATCAGCGCCAGCAATTGCCTTGTGATATAGACATAGCCGCCGGGGATGGCGAAGGCGTTGTTCACATTGCTGTTGAGCAAGGTGACATTGTAATCCTGTGCCCGCGCGCCGCCGCCCGATTGCACGGCAATCTTCTGCCCGACGCCGCGCACATAATTGGCCACCGGGCCGCTCATCGCGCCGCCGAATTGTTGCAGGATCTGCGGATGGGCCTGCGCGCCTTCACGGCGCTCGCTTTCGGTCAGGCCGGGCGGGGCCTGCGCCAGCACAGGGGCGGCAAGGCCAAGCAACAGGGCCGCGGACAACAGGGGGGGGAGGCGGTTCATGGGGCAATATTACCCCAAAGCGTGCGTTTCGCGCCAGCCGCAGATCAGAGCTGGCGGCCCATGCCGAGATACTTGGCCCGGCGCTGGGCAATCAGTTCGGCCGGGCGCTGTACCAGCAAGGGCTGCAGTTCGGCCGCGATCGCCATGGTCAGGGACGCAATGGCCGCGGCCGGATCGCGGTGGGCGCCGCCCAGCGGTTCGGCAACGATATTGTCCACCACGCCCAGATTCCTGCACTCGCTGGCGCTCACCCGCATCGCTTCGGCGGCGTCGCCGGCGCGGTTGGCCTGTTTTTCGGCGGCGCGCCACAGGATGGAGGCGCAGCCTTCCGGCGAAATCACGGCATAGACGGCGTGTTCCATCATGATCACCCGGTCGGCCGCGGCGATGCCGATGGCACCGCCCGACATGCCTTCGCCGGTGATCACCGCGATGATCGGCACGGGAGCGGCCAGAAACGCGGACGTGGCGCGGGCAATGGCTTCGGCCTGGCCGCGCGCTTCGCCATCGACGCCGGGGTAGGCGCCGGCGCTGTCCACGATGGTCACCACCGGCACATTGAAGCGCCCGGCCAGTTCGACCAGCCGCGCCGCCTTGCGATAGCCTTCGGGGCGGCCCATGCCGAAATTGTGGCGCACGCGCGCGGCGGTATCACGACCCTTTTCGTGGCCGATCACCATCACCGGCACATTCTGGCCGCGCAAGCGCCCGATGCCGCCGATGATCGCCGAATCCTCGCCAAAGGCCCGATCGCCGGCCAGCGGCAGGAAATCTTCGACCAGCACCTTCACCATGTCGGAAAAATGCGGGCGCTGCGGATGGCGGGCGACCAGCGTCTTCTGCCAGGGCGTCAGGCGCGCATAGGTTTCGGCCAGCAGCCGCCGCGCCGCGCCATCAGCATGGCGCGCGCCGGCTTCATCGCCGCCGGCGCGATAATCGGCGGCGCGCTGTGCGATCTGGGCGATCGGCTTTTCAAAGTCGAGATAGGTGCTCACATCTGTGGGCCTAGGCGAAAATTCGCGCTTTGGTCAACTGCCGCCATGGTTTCACCCTGTCGCAGGCCGGTCAGGCGCGCTGCCAGCGGAAATACCAGACCTCGTGGCCCAGCCGCCGCGCCTTGGCTTCATACCGGGTTTGCGGCCAATCATCGGGGCGCACCTGGAAATCGGCCGGCCCGTCGATCAGCCAGTGAAAATCGCGGCGCTTGGCCATCTGCATCAGCGCCCACTGGCAATAGATCGGATGATCGGTGCCGAAACGATACTCGCCGCCGGGTTTGAGCACGCGGGCGATTCGGTCGATCGGGCCGGGGTTCATGAAACGGCGCTTGGCATGACGGGCCTTGGGCCACGGATCGGGATGCAGCAGGAACACCCGATCCACACTGGCCGGCGCCAGCCGCTCCAGCACATCCAAGGCATCGCCGTGATGGATGCGGACATTGGCAAGGCCGTCATCGCGCACGGCCATCAACGCGCCCACCACACCATCAACGAACGGTTCGGCACCGATCAGGCCGACATCCGGATGGGCGGCGGCCTGGGCGGCCATATGCTCACCCTTGCCGAAGCCGATTTCCAGCCACAGCGGGCAATCGTGGCCAAACAGGCTTGTCGCTGTCAGCGCGCCGGCTTCGGGCACGGCGATATGCGGCAACAGATCGGCAAACAGGGCCGCCTGGCCGGCCCGCAGCGCATGGCCCTGCCGCCGGCCATAAAGGCGGCGCAGCGTGGTGGGGTCTGAAACCGGCGCTGCGGCGTCGGATGCGGTCGAATCGGCCATGCAGCGGCCAATGCCCGATTGCCGGCGCGGCGAAAAGGCCGCCCAGCATTGCCGCACCAAAACGCCGTCGGCACGCGCGCTGCTTGCGCTTTGCCACAAATCTGCCGCAAGAGAGGTTTCGCCGGAACCAAGCCGGCCGTTACAGATTGGGGCCGGATGTTGTCGGGTGTGAAATCGCTGGTAATGGGCGGTCGCGAAGTGTGGCCGCTTGTGGAAGGCGGCAAGGGCGTTTCCGCCACCAACCATGCCTCGTCGGGCGCCTGGGCGCTGGCCGGCGGCGTCGGCACGGTGAGCGCGGTCAATGCCGACAGCTATGATGACGATGGCAACATCGTGCCGCAGATTTACCGTTCCGCCACGCGCCGGGATCGCCATGAGGAACTGGTGCACTATGGCATCGCGGGCGGCATCGCCCAGGTCCAGCGTGCCTATGAGATCGCCGCCCCGGAATTGCAGCGCGGCATCGGCGCCATCAACATCAATGTGTTGTGGGAAATGGGCGGGGCGCAGCGCATCCTGCACGGCGTGCTGGAAGGCACGCGCGGCCTGGTGAACGGCGTGACCTGCGGGGCGGGCATGCCCTACAAACTCTCCGAAATCGCCGCGCAATATGGCGTGCATTATTATCCGATCATCTCGTCTGCCCGCGCCTTTCGCGCGTTGTGGAAACGCGCCTATTCCAAGGCCGCCGAATGGCTGGGCGCGGTGGTATATGAAGATCCCTGGCTGGCCGGTGGCCACAACGGCCTCTCCAACGCCGAAGACCCGCGCAGCCCCCAGGACCCGTATCCGCGCGTCGCCGAACTGCGCGCCACCATGCGCGAACTCGGCGTGTCCGAATCGGTGCCGATCGTCATGGCCGGCGGCGTGTGGCGGCTGGACGAATGGGCCAACTGGTTCGACAATCCCGAACTGGGCCAGGTGGTGTTCCAGTTCGGCACCCGGCCTTTGCTCACCCAGGAAAGCCCGATCCCGCAGGCGTGGAAGGAACGGCTGCTGCATTTGAACGAGGGCGATATCCTGCTGCACAAATTCTCGCCGACCGGGTTCTATTCGTCGGCCATCCGCAACCCCTACCTGCGCGCGCTGGAAACCCGCAGTGAACGGCAGATCGCGTTTTCGACCACAGCGACGGGCGATCACCAGTTTGCGCTGGATGTCGGCGTGGGCAGCAAACGCTTTTTCGTCACCGGCGGCGATCTGCTGCACGCACGCGAATGGCACGGCGCCGGTTTCACCGAAGCGCTGAAAACGCCGGACAACACATTGGTGTTCGTCACCCCGGCCGAACGCGCCGACATCCGCAAGAATCAGGCCGATTGCATGGGCTGCCTATCGCACTGCGGCTTTTCGGCCTGGAAAGACACCGACACCAATAGCACCGGGCGGCTGGCTGATCCCCGCAGCTTCTGCATCCAGAAGACGCTGCAGGATATCGCCCACGGCGGTGATCCGGAGCAGAATCTCGCCTTCGCCGGTCACAGCGCCTATCGTTTTTCCAGCGATCCCTGGTATTCGAACGGCTTCATTCCGACGGTGAAGCAACTGGTGGAGCGGCTGCGCACTGGGGAGTGAGGTCGCCCGCACGCGGCAAACGCACCAGTCATCCCGAACTTGTTTCAGGATGACTGGGTGTTTTGGGGCGCGCGTCACCTTCAGCGAGCGTGGATTGGCGGCTTTTCAACGCAGCCGCAGCACCGTGAGGATCGGGCCGCCGCCCGGCCGCTGCACCAGCACCGCGTCAGCCAGCCCCGGCGTTGCCGCCGGCCGCGCCCAATGCGCGGCACTTCCGGTCCATGCGCCGAGCTTGACCAAATCGTGCACGACATTGCGGTGCGGCAGGGTGCGGCCGGCATTTTCGCCGGCGCGTACCGGAACCTGCACGATCCTGGGATCATAGCGCACCAGCCAGACGTCCGCCTTGCCAGTGCCGGCACCCAGATCGATGCGGCCGGCCTTTTCGGTCAGGCTCGGCGTCGCGTCGGTTCGCGCGCCCCCCGTCACCGCGCGGCCCAATTCGGCGGCGCGGATGCCGGTCACGTCCACGCGGCCGTTGATCACGGTTTGCGGGGTCCAGACATTGTCGTGCTTGAGGCCATCGCGGTAGGCATATTGGCGCTGGGTGAATTCCGGCTTGGCAAAACGGTCCTTCCAGCCGAGCCGATCCCAATAGGTGACGGCGAAGCTGAGCACCAACAGGTCGGGCCGATCGGCCAGCGCCATCACATTTTCATTGGCGGGCGGGCAGGAGGAGCAGCCCTGGCTCTGGAACAATTCGATCACGCTGGGGTGCGCGGCATCGGCCGCGAGCGCCGGCGCGGCGATCAGGGACAGGGCGGCGAACAGGACGGCGAGGCGGCGCATGGGAGGGCTTTCGAACAGGGGCCTCTCCTGTTCGTGCCAAACGCCGCAATCGATACAGGCGCTCAGAGATCGACGCAGATCTTGCCGAAATGCTTGCCCGATTCCTGGTGGCGGAAGGCGGCGCCCAGCTCGGCGAGCGGGAACTGCGAATCGATCACCGGGCGGATGCCGTTCTGGTTGATGGCGCGGATCATGTCCTGCTGTTGGCGGCGGGTGCCGACGGTGATGCCGATCAGGCGGATCTGCTTGGCCATCAATTGCACGGTGGGCACCGGCCCGGCAAAGCCCGCCAGCACGCCGATCAGGCTGATATGGCCGCCGATCGCGCAGGCGGTGATCGATTCGGGCAGGGTGCCGGCGCCGCCGATCTCGACGATATGATCGACACCGCGGCCATGCGTGATGCGCATCGCCTCGCCGCCCCAGCCGGGGGTCGTCTTGTAATTGATCACATGATCGGCCCCCATCGCCTGCAGCCGCGCCAGCTTCTCGTCGCTGCTGCTGGTGGCGATCACCGTCGCGCCCATGGCCTTGGCGAACTGCAACGCAAAGATCGAGACGCCGCCGGTGCCCTGCACCAGCACGACATCGCCGGCCTTCAGCTGGCCTTCGGTCACCAGCGCGCGCCAGGCGGTCAGGCCGGCGCAGGTCAGCGTCGCGGCTTCGGCGTGGCTGTATCCGAAGGGCGCGTGGGTGAAATTGGTGGCCGGGGCGATCACCTCCTCCACGGCATAACCATCGGCGCCATCACCCGGCACGCCAGCAAAGCCGGCCATCGAGGGGCGGCCATCCAGCCAGGTCGGGAAGAAGGTGGAGACCACCAGGTCGCCCGGCCGGAATTCGGTGACGCCTTCGCCCACGGCCAGCACATCGCCGGCGCCGTCGCTCATCGGGATGCGGCCATCGGGTGTGGGGATGCCGCCGACCACGACGATATAATCATGGTAATTCAGGCTGCTGGCGCGGATGCGCACCTTGATCTGGCCAGGGCCGGGATCGCCGGGGCTGGCCATGTCTTCATGGCGCAGATTGTCGATGCCGGCGGGGTGGCGAAGGCGGATGGCTTTCATGGGGGGGCTCCTGTGGGTTGGGAGCAGCCTAGGCCGATTTGCGCGCGCGGCTCCCCTCCCGCTTGCGGGAGGGGCTGGGGGTGGGAATGTCGAACTTCAGTGATTGAGGTTGGTAATTGCGGTGAAACCCACCCCCAGCCCCTCCCGCAAGCGGGAGGGGAGCCGTCAGATCCAACCTTCCAAAACAATATCCGGCGGGCGATGCCCGTCCATCCACACGCGGATATTGGTGATCACCTTCTCGCCCATCGCCTGGCGGCCTTCGAAGGTCGCGCTGCCCATGTGGGGCAGCACCACGACGCCGGGCAGTTCCAGCAGGCGCGGGTCGACGGCGGGTTCATGTTCGAACACGTCCAGCCCGGCGCCGGCGATCTGGCCGCGCTCCAGCGCTTCGCACAGGGCATTTTCGTCGATGATCTCGCCGCGCGCCGCGTTGATCAGATAGGCGCTTTTCTGCATCAGCCCAAAGCGGCGGGCGTCGATCAGATGGTGGGTGTCGGGCGTGTGCGGGCAGTTGATGGTGATGATGTCGACGCGCGCCAGCATCGCATCCAGATCGGCCCACCAGGTCGCTTCCATCTCGGCCTCGGCGCTGGCCGGCAGGCGGGTGCGGTTGTGATAATGCACGGTCAGGCCAAAGGCCCGCGCCCGGCGCGCCACCGCGCTGCCGATGCGGCCCATGCCGACGATGCCCAGCCGTTTGCCCGTGATGCGATGGCCCAGCATCCCGGTGGGCGACCAGCCCTGCCAATCGCCAGCGCGCACCAGTTTCTCGCCTTCGCCCAGCCGGCGCGGCACGGACAGGATCAGCGCCATCACCATGTCGGCAGTGTCGTCGGTCAGCACGCCGGGCGTGTTGGTCACGGTCACCTTGGCGCCGCGCGCCGCGTGCAGATCAAGATGATCGACGCCCACCCCGAAATTGGCGCACAGCTTCAGCTTGCCGCCGTCGCGGCCGGCGTCAAACACCGTGGCATCCAGATGATCGGTCACCGTGGGCACCAGCACATCGCAGCGCCGCGCCGCATCGGCCAGTTGCGCCTGGCTGAACGGCGTGTCGGTCAGGTTCAGTTCCACATCGAACAATTCGGCCATGCGGGTTTCCACGGCCTGCGGCAGGCGGCGGGTGACGATGACCTTGGGGCGCGGCGTGTTCGGCATGAGGGGAACCCGAATTCAGGAGCGTTGGCGAGTCGCCAAGGCTTGCGCGGCAACGGCCGAACGGTCAAGAGAAAGCCATGCTGCGCCTGTTGCCTGTGGCCGCCTTGCTGGCCTTTTTTGCCGCGCCTGTCGTGGCCACGGATTTTGCTGACGGCACCACCGATCTGCCGAAGCCGCGCTTTGTGTCGATCAAGCGCGGCAAGGCCATGATGCGCAGCGGCCCCGGCGAACGCTTCCCGATCAAATGGGAATATCGCCGCCCCGGCCTGCCCATGGAAATATTGAAGGAATATGAAATCTGGCGCCAGGTGCGCGACCCCGATGGCGAGATCGGCTGGATGCAAAAGGCGCTGCTGGCCGGCCAGCGCACCGGCATCATCAAGGATCAGGTGCGCCTGATGTATGTCGCCCCCGATGTGAACAGCCGCATCGCCTGGCGCATCGCCCCCGGTGCGGTGGTGACCATCACCCTGTGCGAAGACATGTGGTGCCGGGTGAGCAAGGACGGCAAATCCGGCTATATCCTGCGCGGCGAGATGTGGGGCACCTACGCCCGCGAGAAGATCGAGGGATAGGGTCGATCGCACCGAGACTGGTGCGCCCCTCTCCCTTGAGGGGAGAGGCGACTCGCCGTCTTCGGCGAGCGGGTGAGGGTGGCCTCTTGTTTCGGGGTGCGGGTTCACCCTCACCCGGCGCGCTGGCGCGCGTCTCGCCTCTCCCCTCAAGGGAGAGGGGCGCGTCAGCATCAGGCCGGCGCCTTGCCCGGCGGCAGATGGCCGGCGGCATGCAGCAATTGCGTCAGCTCCTGCACGGCCCTGGTCAGCATCACCACTTCCTGCTCGCGCAGCGCGTCGATCTTTTCGTGGAGCAGTTCGATCTCCAATTCGGCCTTCACGTTGATCTCGTAATCATTGGCGGCGTCGCGGCGGTCGATATCCTGCTGCCGGTTCTGGCTCATCATGATGATCGGCGCGGCATAGGCCGCCTGGAACGACAGCACGAGATTGAGCAGGATGAACGGATAGGGATCCCATTGGCCCATATAGGCGGCGATATTCAGGGTCACCCAGATCGCCAGCACCACCGACTGGATGATGATGAACCACCATGATCCCATCGTGATCGCCACCCGGTCCGCCACGCGCTGGCCCAGGGTGAGCGGCGCTGCGGCTGCGGCCGGCTGCTTGCGGTTTTCGGCACGGCGCTCCCGCAGGCGGCGCAACCGGTCGATGTCGATATGGTCTGCGTTGCGCATCTGGCGATGATCCCGTGGTGAAGCGGCCCGGCACAGCCATGGTGATCGACAAGCAGGTCGCCGGCAATCCGGTTCACCCGTCAGCCTGCAACCGCCCGCCGCCACGCACGAAGCCCACCAGCAGCAGCCCCACCGCCAGCAGGCCGATCACTGGAATGAACCCCGCCGCCTGGCTGCCACCGGCGCGCGTCGCATGTTCCACCAGCAGCGGCCCCAGCCACATGGTCGCCGAACCCGACAGCGCATACAGGCCGAAAAACGCCCCCAGCCGTTCCGGCGGCACCAGCCGGGTCATCAGCGTGCGCGATGAGGCATAGGCGGCGGTCACCGTGATGGCGAGGCCGCAGCCCAGCCCCAGGAACACCAGTTCCTGAAGCGTCGCAAAAAATGGTGCATCCCACACGCGGATCGGCGCCACCGTCTGATACAGGATGCGCGCACGGCCGCTGCCCAGCAACGCCGCCTCCATGATGATCAGCACCGCCAGTTCGGCCATCAACGCACGCCGCGGGCCCAGCCAGGTATCCAGCCGGCCGGCCAGCAGCCCGCCGGCCACCGCCGCCGTGCTGAGCGTGACCGCATAGCCCAGCATCTCCAGCGTGCCCCACTGCATCACGCCTGCGGCAAACACGCCGCCGAACAGCAGGATCGCCGTCAATCCATCTGTGAACAGCATCCGCGCCAGCAGATAGAGCAGGGGATTGGCATTGCCGCGCACCTCACGGAACAGACGCAGCAGATCGCCCAGGCCGCCCACCAGCGCCGCACCCATTCTGGCCTGCGTGCGCGGCCGATCCGGCGACCACAGCAGCAACGGCACGATCCCCACCGCCATCAGCACCGCCGCAATCGGGCCGGTCAGCCGCGACGGTTCGCCCAGCGCCGGATCGAGCCCGAACAAGGGCTGGGCCGGCAGGAAGGCCCAGTCCACCGTGCCGGGCAAGGCAAAGCCGAACAGCAGCGCCACCAGCATCACCACGCCCGTGGCATTGCCCATCGCCAGGCCAAGCCCGCTGGCCCGCGCCGCGCCGGAGATCCCGGCCGCGGGCACCAGCAAAGCATTGTGCAGGGTTTCATGTGCAGACAGCAGCCAGGTCATGCTGGCGCCGACGAACATCACCCAGGCCACCCCCAGACCATCAAGGCCGCTGTCTTTCGGCACCACAAACCACAGGCTGGCGGCCAGGCAGGTCATCAGGGCCGCGACCAGCGCCAGGAAGGGCTTGCGCGGCCCCAGGCGATCGACCGCGGCGCCGAGCACCGGCATCGTCGCCATCACCGCCCAGCCGCCCCATTTGCCGATCTGCGCGATCAGCGCCTGCCCGATCACCGGATCGCCGACGACATTGGCCACAAACCACGGGGCAAAAATATAGATGGAGACCAGGATGATATAGGGGTCACGCCCGGCCTGGGCGATCACCCAGCCGGCGGCGGCTCGGGATGGTGGCGCGGCGGCTTGGCTCAAGGATTTGCGCCGGGTGCCAGAGCCGGCCCAGGCAGGGGCACCGCTTCGGCCGCCGCGCCTTCCAGTTCGGCCAGCGCCGCTTCGGCCGCGCGCAATCGATCGGTGTCGGCCAGCCAGGCGCGCACCAGCGGTTCGGAGCGGGCGGCCGGGCTGGCCCGCAGCCGCGCGGCCGCGCCGGCCAGATCGCCGCGCGCCATCGCAGACTGTGCCTGGGCCACCGGGCTGCCGGTGGCCGCGCCGGAAAATGCCGCTTGCACCCGGTCCATCAATGCCTGCCACCAATTGGGCCGCGCATCGCCGCGCGCCTGATCGGCCAGCCCGGCCAGATCGCGCGCCAGCCGCGCCGGTGTGACCGGCTGCGCCGACACCGCGGCCACCGCGGCCACCGCGTCGCCATGGCGCGGCTCGAACAATCGGCGCGTGGCGGGCAACAGCGCATCGAGCGGCCGGCCGGCGGCCACCGCCCGGCGCAGCAGCAGCACGGTCAGCATGGCTTCGGCGCGATCGGCGCTGGCCTGAACGGCGGTGATCAGATTGGCGTCGCGGGCTTCCTCCACCGCCAGCCGTGCGGTCAACTGGCTGACCTGCCCGGTCAGGGTGTCGATGCGCTGGGCATCACGTTCGATCTGATCGGTGCTGCTGTCCACGCGGGCTTCGGTTGCGGCGAGGCGTTCGGCGGCAACCACCGGTGCCCCGGCCGCCGCCGTTTGCGCCCGCGCTTCCAGGGTCTTCAGCCGCGCGGCAAGTGCTGCCGTGGCCGGATCGGCGATCACCGCCGGCGTCGGCACGAACGGCAGCCGGCCGCGCACCGCCTGTTCGAACCAGGGATTGGCGATGATGCCGGCGGCAAAGGCAAACAGCGCGGCGGCCACCGCCCAGGGCAGTCCGCTGCGCGGCGCCGGGCGGGTGCTGGTGGCGGGCTGCGACATCAACCGGGCGCGCAGACGCTCGGTCGCGGCCAGGCTGGCCTCGTTGATGTCACCCCGGTCGAACGGCTCGTTCATGGCCTCACCCTAGCCGGCTTTGGGCAGCGTCGCCAGCAGGGCATCGTCGTCCGGATGGGCGGCGGTGTGGGCGGCGCGCCAGCCCGGCCCGGCGGCGGCCAGGGTGGCGGCGCTGATGGCATGCACCGCGATCTCCGCGCGCTGCCCGCCCAGCCGATCCCATTCGCTGGCAAACTGCCGGGCGGTGCGCGGCGAATGCAGCAGCACGGCCGTCGCATCGGGCAGCAGCGGCAGCGGCTGCAGCACGGCGCGGTACAGGATCACCACGTCAACCGTCAGGCCGGGGGGCACTTGGGTGGCGGTGCGGTCTTCGCCGGCCAGGTGCAGCAGGTGGCGGTACGGGCCGGCGGTTGCGCCATCGAGCAGCGCCTGCACCGTGCCCGGCCCCATCGGATCCTGCGCCTGCACATCTGTCCAGCCGGCGGCGCGCGCGGCAGCGGCGGTCGCGGTGCCGACACACAGGGCGGGCAGGTGGAGCAGCGATTGTGCCTGTGGCCCGGCCAGCCGCGCGGCGGCCGCGCTGGTCAGGATCACGGCGTCGGGCGGGGTGGCTGGCAGCGTCCAGTCCGCTGGCTCTGTGGCCAGCAGGGGGTGCAGCAGCGGCGCATGGCCCAGCGCCGTCACCCGCGCCGCGGTCGCCGCTGCGCCGGGCTGGGGGCGAACGACAAGTACGCGCATCAGGCGCCGGGCGGGTGGAACAGTCCGCGCAGGGCATGGCCGGCGCGGCCGAGCAGTTCGGCAGCCAGCGCCTCGACGCGCGCCTGTGCGTGATCAATCCGGGCGCTGAAACTGCCCGCCTGCACTTCGCTGCCGTCTTCGGCGAGAAGCTGGGCCCGGAACGCGATGGTGTCACCGGTCAACTGCGCCAGCGCCGCGACCGGGGAATGGCAGGTGCCGCCCAAGGCCGCCAGAAAGGCGCGTTCCAGCGACACGCACATGAATGTATCCGGGTGATTGATCGGCGCCAGCCGCAGCAGCGTCATCACATCGCCTTCGCGCGCCGTGATGCCCACCGCGCCCTGGGCGCTGGCCGGCAGCATCGCGTCCAGCTCGATCAGGCTGCCGACCGACTGGCCGAGTCGATCCAGCCCGGCGGCGGCCAGCAAGGTGGCATCGATGGCGCCGGATTCCACCTTGGCCAACCTGGTGGCGACATTGCCGCGCAGGATTTCGGTGCTGATATCCGGGCGCTGCGCCTTCACTTGCGCGGCGCGGCGCGGGGATGAGGTGCCGACCCGCGCTCCCTGTGGCAGCGCGGCGATGCTGGTCGCGCCGATCAGCCGTTCACGCACATCGGCGCGCGGCAGCATGGCGGCCAGCGCAATGCCGTCCCGCAACTGGGTTTCGACATCCTTCATCGAATGCACGCCAATATCGATGCGGCCATCGATCAGCGCGGCGTCCAGCTCCTTGGTCCACAGCGCCTTGCCGCCGATTTCGGCCAGCGCGCGATCCTGCACCTTGTCGCCGGTGGTCTGGATGACGACGATCTCCACGTCGTCGTCGGCCCAGCCATGGGCGGCTTTCAGCGCCGCGGCGGTCATGTGCGCTTGTGCCAGC
>NZ_JBBATQ010000001.1:0-166045 GCF_040398665.1 Sandarakinorhabdus sp. | reverse complement strand
TGCCAGCGCGAGCGGCGAACCGCGGGTTCCGATCTTGAAGCTCATGCGACGCTGATGGCGCGGGCATTGCCGATTGGCAAGACCGGCCCTAACTGAGACCGATGTCTGCACCGCTTGTTCTTGGGCCACTTGTTCTCGGAATCGAATCCAGTTGCGACGAAACCGCCGTGGCCCTGGTGCGCGCCGACCGCCGCATATTGGCACAGCGCATCGCCAGCCAGGATGAGGCGCACCGGCCGTTCGGCGGCGTGGTGCCGGAACTTGCGGCGCGCGCCCATGCCGATCGGTTGGCGCCGATGATCGAAGCCGTGTTGGCCGAAGCCGGCATCGCATTGAACGATGTGGATGCCATTGCCGGCACCGCCGGGCCGGGCCTGATCGGCGGCGTGATGGTCGGGCTGGTCACCGCCAAGGCGCTGGCTTACGCGGCCAACAAACCGCTGATTGCCGTCAATCATCTGGAGGGCCACGCCCTGTCGCCCCGGCTGGCCGAGGCCTCGCTGGCGTTTCCCTATCTGCTGCTGCTGGTGTCGGGCGGCCATTGCCAGTTGCTGGGGGTGGAAGGCGTCGGCCGTTATCGCCGGTTGGCCACCACCATCGATGATGCGGTGGGAGAGGCGTTCGACAAATCCGCCAAGGTCTTGGGCCTGGGCTTTCCCGGCGGGCCGGCGCTGGAGCGGACAGCGCGTGGCGGCAACCCGGCGCGCTTTGCCCTGCCGCGGCCGCTGGTCGGCAGCGTTGATCCGCATTTTTCCTTCGCCGGCCTGAAATCGGCGGTGCTGCGCGCCCGCGCCGGCATTGCCGAAGCGTCCACACAGGACATATCCGATCTGGCCGCGAGTTTTCAGCAGGCCGCCACCGATTGCCTGGTCGATCGCACGGCGCGGGCGATTCTCGCGTTTCCGCAGGCGACGGCGCTGGTGGTGGCCGGCGGCGTGGCGGCCAACCAGACGATCCGCGGCGCGCTGTCCACGCTGGCCGGCGCGCATGGCCTGCCGTTCGTCGCGCCGCCGCTGTGGCTGTGCACCGACAATGCGGCGATGATCGCCTGGGCCGGGCAGGAACGGCTGGCGCTGGGCGACATCGATGATCTCCACGCCCCCGCCCGCCCGCGCTGGCCGCTTGATCCGCACGCCGAAGCGGCGCGCGGCGCAGGGGTGAAGGCGTGACGACCTTTGCTGTGATCGGGGCGGGGGCCTGGGGGACGGCGCTGGCCAGCACGCTGGCCGGCAATGGCCCGGTGACATTGTGGGCACGCGAAGCCGAAGTGATCGACACGATCAACGAAGCCCGCGAAAACCGCCTGTTCCTGCCCGGCATCACCCTGCCGGCCGGCATCGCCGCCACCGCCAATCTCGCCGATCTGGCCACGTGCGACATGGCGCTGATCGTCGTGCCGGCACAGCATCTGCGTGGCGTGCTGGCCAGTGCCGCCATCCCGCCAGCCACACCGCTGGTGCTGTGCGCCAAGGGGATTGAGGCCGGCAGCCTCAAATTGATGGTGGAGGTGGCGCGTGATCTGGTGGCCAATCCGCTCGCCGTGCTGTCAGGCCCCAGCTTTGCCGCCGAAGTGGCGCGGGGCCTGCCCTGCGCCATCACGCTCGCCTGTGCGGACGCCGCCACGGGGGCGGCGTTGGTGGCGGCGATGGCCCGGCCGCAATTCCGGCTGTACCAATCCGACGATGTGGTCGGTGCCGAAATCGGCGGCGCGGTGAAGAATGTGCTCGCCATCGCCTGCGGGGTGGTGGAGGGCGCCGGCCTTGGCCTCAACGCGCGCGCCGCGATGATCGCGCGCGGCTTTGCCGAAATGACACGCTTCGGCGTGGCGCGCGGCGCGCGGGCCGAAACCCTGGCGGGCCTGTCGGGGCTGGGCGATCTCGTGCTCACCTGCTCATCGGAAAACAGCCGCAATTTCCGGTTGGGTGTTGGCTTGGGGCAAGGCCGCCCGCTCGCCGATCTGCTCGCCGGGCCGGCCGTGGCCGAAGGCGCGGCGACTGCGCCGGTGCTCGTCGAGGCCGCCAGCGCCGCTGGTGTCGAAATGCCGATTGCCGCCGCCGTCGCCGCGTTGCTCGCCGGCGCACCGGTGCGCGACACGATCAGCGCGTTGCTGGCGCGGCCATTGAAGGCCGAATAACGCTGCACTTGTAAACCCAAGCTGCATGGGTTATTCGGCTTGAAGGTTACAGTGCATCGGGCGCATGGCCTGCGCTTCATCATTTACACGCAGGATCATGAGCCAGCCCATGTGCACGTGCGCGGCGCAAACGGTGAAGCGCGCATCAATCTGCTGGATGGGCGCCTGATGACCAATTTCGGGCTGTCCGCACCCGATTTGCGGCGGGCGGTGGCGGAAGTCGCGCTCGAAAGACTGCGTTTGCTGGCGGAATGGGAGAGGATTCATGGCTGATGAGCTGACCGATACCGAAATTGCAGCCGCCACGGCCGCGGGACTGGCAGAGCTTGACGTGCTGCCGCGTGCCGCATCTGCCCGCTATGATGCCGGCAGTGGCCGCGTCATGGTGGAACTGGCCAATGGGTGCCTGTTCGCCTTTCCGGCGCGCCTGGTACAGGATCTGGCCGGGGCCAGTGATGCCGATCTGGCGGTGATTGACATCGGACCGCACGGCCTCGGCCTGTCCTGGCCTGCCATCGATGCGGATATCTGGCTGCCTGCACTGGTCAACGGCGTGTTTGGCACAAGGCGCTGGATGGCCGGCGAAATGGGGCGCAAGGGCGGTGCGGTCCGCTCTCCGGCCAAGACGGCCGCTGCGCGCAGCAACGGCAGCAAGGGCGGCAGACCACGCAAATCGGCTGCCTGACCGTTCAGAAATCCACCGCAATCCCGCCCTTTTCCCAATCGCCGTACCGCACCGGATCGGGGCCGCCGCGGCCGCCCACTTCCTTGTCGGTGGGCGGGGGCGGCGGGGGTATCGGGGGGGCGGCTGGCGGCTGGTCGGGCTGATCGGGGGCGGGTTGCTTGTCCATGCCGGGAGGTTGCCATTGCGGCCCGGCTGCTGGCAATGGGGTGAAGCGAAGCAGGGGTGTATGATGTTCGACAACAAGGTGATTGCCATCACCGGCGCCGGCAGCGGCATCGGCCGGGCATTGGCGCTCAATCTGGCAGAGCGCGGCGCGGTGCTGGCGCTGTCCGACAAGGACGCCGACGGCCTGGCGGAGACCAGGCGCCTGCTTGGCAATCGCCCGGCCAGCATCACCACGCTGGACGTAACCGATACCGCCGCATTGAACGGCTGGATTTCGGCGGCGGTGAGCGATTTCGGCAGGCTGGATGGCATCATCAACAATGCCGGCCTGTCGGTGGTCGCGCCCTTTGCCGATTGCCCGGCCGAAGATTTTGATCGGGTGATGGCGGTGAACTTCACCGGCGTGGTGGCCGGCTGCCGCGCCGCGCTGCCGCATGTGCGCAGCGCCGCTGCCAAGGATGGCGTCGGCTGGATCGTCAACATCTCGTCGGTGTTCGGCATGATGGGCTACCCCACGCAAAGCGCCTACAACGCCAGCAAGTTTGCGGTGCGCGGCCTCACCGAAGCCATGGCGCTGGAACTGGCCATCACCGATCCCAATGTGGCGGTGATCCGTGTCCACCCCGGCGGCATCAAGACCAATGTCGCCAGGAACAGCAAGCGCATCGCATTGCTGCCCGGCCAGGACCCGGACAGCGATTTCGCCGCCGAATTCGAAAAGGCGGCGCGCACCACGCCGGAACAGGCGGCGCAAACCATCGTCGATGGCATGGTGCGCCGCCGTACCCGCGTGCTGATCGGCCCGGATGCGCGGTTCATCGACTGGATGGTGCGGCTGTTCCCGGAATCGCATTTCCGCCGGATCGGCAATTTTCTCGGTGGCCGCCGGCGTTGATCGCTTCGCCGGGGGGCAGGGGTGGGCAATGGCCCGCACTTCGGGCAAGGGGCGGGCGATGAACAATCGCAATCCCCCACCCCTTGTCCCTGTCAACGGCCGTATCGATTCCGGCGTTCCGGCCCGTCGCACTGCGCTGCGCATGTGCCAGGCCGTGCTCGATCGTGGCCAAAGCTTTGATGCGGCCGCCAACATGGCCGACGATCTGCCGTTGCCGCAGGATCGCGCGCTGGCGCGGACGCTGGCGCTCACCGTGCTGCGCTGGCTGCCCGATCTTGATGCCCTGATCGACAGCGCCACGCCGCGCCCGCTGCCGCCCGATGCCCGTGCGCGCCACGCGCTGCGGGTCGCGCTGGCCGGCTGGCTGAAGCTGAACACCCCGCCGCATGCCGTGGTCGCCACCGCGCTGCCGCTGGTGGAAGGCGGCCCGCGCCGGTTGGTGCATGGTGTGCTGGGCAGCCTGATCCGCCGCCCGGCCACGCTGCCCGATCGGCCGCAGCTGCCCGCGCCATTCGATATACGATGGGCGCATGATTGGGGGGCGGAGATGGCCGACGCGGCCGCGGCCGCCATGGCCGAGGAGCCGGCGACCGATCTCACCCTGAAGGACGCCGGCCAGACCGCGCATTGGGCCGAAGCGCTGGGCGGCATCAGCCTCGCACCCGGCCATGTCCGCACGCCCTTGAAGGGCAGCGTCACCGGCTGGCCGGGCTTTGCCGAGGGCGCCTGGTGGGTGCAGGATTTTGCCGCCAGCCTGCCCGCCCGGCTGTTGCCGGCGCAGGCCGGGGATCGGGTGCTCGATCTGTGCGCCGCGCCCGGCGGCAAGACGTTGCAACTGGCGGCGCGCGGCTGCCTGGTCACCGCGCTCGACATGGCGGAACAGCGGCTGGACCGGGTGCGCGAGAATCTGGCGCGCACCGGCCTTGATGCCACGCTGGTCGTGGCCGATGCCCTGCGCTGGCAGCCGGAAACCCTGTTCGATCATATACTGATCGACGCGCCCTGTTCGGCCACCGGCATTTTCCGGCGCCACCCGGATGTGCTGCACCTGAAGGGCGATGCCGACATGGCGCCGATCACCCTGTTGCAGGCCGCGATGCTGCGCCGGGCGGTGCAATGGCTGAAACCCGGCGGCCGGCTGGTCTATGCCACCTGCAGCCTCGATCCGCGCGAAGGCGAACGCATTGCCGAGCGGGTGGTGGCCGGTGCGCCGCGCGACTTGATTACGGCCGATGAATTGCCGGCGGGGCTGATTCCCACCGCCGATGGCTGGGTGCGCACCTTGCCTGGCCAGGTCGTGGGCGGGCTCGATGGCTTTTTCATCGCCCGTTTCAGGCGCATATCAGATTAGACTGCTTTCCGACCAATTTGGATCATTGTCTTCGCCCCTTCGGGCGATCCATTCGGGGCGGCGTCCCTCGTCGGTTGCAATGCAAAGCGCACCGCGCCCGCCTCGCTCCCAGAGATTCCTTGGGCCCTGAACCAAATTCGCCGCCGCGCCGATAACCCGACTTGATCGGAAAATGTTCAATGAATTGGAAAGGGCGCCGCCGTTGCCCGGCGGCGCCCTTTCACAAAAGCTCCGTTGTTGGGGCTTACTTCAAATATTGCGCGATATATTTGTTCATTTCGAACATGGTGCACTCGTCCTTGCCAAAGATCGCCTTCAGCTTGTCGTCAGCAACAATGACGCGCTTGTCCGTCGGCTTCTGCAGGTCGTGCTTGCGGATATAGTCCCACATCTTTGCGACAACCTGGCCACGCGGCAGGGGTTCGCTGCCGACAACTGCAGCCAACGGGCCCTGCGGCGTCAAAGGCTTCATCAGCGCGTCGATCTTCTTGCCCGCGGGCTTGGCTTCTTTCGCCATGTCTATCCCCTTCACCGTTGCTGGCCGTTACTGCGGCCATGATATCAGTTGACCCTGATTCCGCTTTCTAAGCGGCCTTCCCCCTGCTGGTGCAAGCCCAAAAATCGCGCAGGACGCAGGTAGTGCTGCCAATACGCAACTTGCGTGACAAAGTTGCAACCATTTCGAACATTAAAAGCGCCGCAGCAGCCGAACCTGCCACCAGCGCGGCGGGTTGAGCGTCGCCAGCCCGGCAACCGCCCCATCGACCAGCGTGCGATCAAGGCAGTTGCGGCATTCCAGGCTGACCAGCCAGCCGCCGCCGGGGATGTCCAGTTGCAAGGCGCCCGCGACCTGCCAGCCGGCCGGTGCAAATCCACCGGGCGCGCCCGGCACGCTGCCGGCCGCCACCGCCATGGCGCTGCGATAGTCCAGGGTCAGCCGCGGCACCAGATTGGCGCCGGCGCCAACCAGCACCTGTGTCCAGGCGGCGGACAGGCTGGCGGTCACATCCGGCGTGAACAGCGGCCGTGACGGCACGCCGGCCGGCACCGTGCCCGATACGGCCTCGCGCCAACGGGCGCGCTGCACGGTCAAAGTGCCGGACACGTCAAGCTGGCGCAGCGGCCGTGCCTGCGCACTCACGTCGATACCGGCGTTGGTCAGGTCTTGCCGCTGCCCCCCCGCCATCGCCACGCCGACCGCCATGGCCAGCGGATCGATGCCGAGCAGCGGCGAGGCCAGCGCCCTGGTCCGCGCCGCAAAGCCACTGGCGGTCAATTGCAGTCGGCCTTCCCTGCCGATCCTGATGCCGGCTTCATGGTGCCAGCCGGTTTCGGCCGGCAAGGCCGCCAGCTCCGCAGTGCTGCGCGCCAGCAGATTCCAGCCGGGCAGTCGCGCCGTGCGGGCAGAGCGCGCAAAGATCAGCGCGTCGCCCTGTTGCCAGCCCAGCGCCAGTTCCGGCGTCCAGAACCGTTGCTGCTGTCGATCGGCGCCGGCGACACGCAGGCAAGGCGCACAACCGGCGCGGCGATCCTGCACGGTCAGGTCCAGCCGTTCATCGGTCCAGCGCACGCCGGCATCCAGGGTCAGCCGACCGCCGGCCAGCGCCAGATGCGCGGCGGCCGCGGCGTGGCGGACATCGCGGGTCTGGCCGATGGCGCGATCGGCCAGCACGATGCCGGCATCGGTATCGGCCTGATCCCGCGCCAGATCCTCGCTGCGCAATCCGGCAGCGAGTGTGACGGTGAGGGCACCCCGTTCAAACCCGGCCGACAGATCGACCTGCCGGCCGGCGGACGTGCCGTGCGCGATCAGGCCATAACCGCCGCTGGCCAGCCCGGTCGGCTGCGACATGGTGCCCGCGCGGCGGCCATCGCGCAGATCGAGGCCGAGCCGATCGATCTGCCGGGTCAGGCCGGCGCTGAGCCGCAGGGAGGCGCGCGGCGGCGTCCACGCCAGTTCGGCGGCCACCAAGGTCAGATCGGCGCGCTGGCCCAGCGCCTGGCCCGCCAGATCGGCGCTGATCGGCCCCCAGCCAGGGTCGGCTTGCGCGCCGCGGTCGGAACTGCGCCGGCCAGTGCTGGCAAAACGCCCGCCACAGCGGGTCGGCGCGATCGGATCACAGGCGAACGAGGGCAGGTTGCCGGCCGCGCTGCGTTGATAAAAGGCGTCGAGCCGCACGGCCAGATCGGCCGCCGGATCGAGATCGAGGCTGGCCAGCAGACCGCCGCGCTGGCCGCGATTCAGCCGTTCGCCGGTGCGATTATTCTGCAACCAGCCCAGATCATGGTGCAGCACGCCGCCGATGCCGAGGCGTGCGCCGCCCGCCAGCGGCAGATCGAGGCGGCCGAGCGCGCGCCGGCTGCCAAAGGCACCGGCCGCAACTTCGCCGGCCCCCGACAGCCGCGCCGCCGGCCGCCGCAACGTCAGCGCCGCCACCCCCGCAGCACCCGCCGGGCCAGCATCGAGCCCCGATGGCGGCGCCGCCAGCAACGCTTGCATGTCGGGCAGCGCCAGATCGATCGGCAATGGGCCGGGCAGCAGGATGCCGTTCACCGACACGCCCGGTCGCGCGCGGCCATGCTGCACCGCCAGCAACATGGTGCCATTGCCCGGCGCCGCGCTGGCGATCAGCCCCGGTGCACGGCGCAGACCGTCAGCAAGCGTTTCCAGGCTTTGTTGATCGCGGGTCTGCCCATCGGCCCACCACAGGCTGGACAGCGTGTCGGGCGCGGGCGGGCTCTGCTGTTCGGCTGATGGGGTCGGTTCAGGCCCCGGTTCCGGCGCACCCGTTTGTGCCATCGCCCCACCGGCGGCCACCAACAGGGCGGCCGGGCCGATCATGCCGAACATCCATCCGGACATCACCGGCCGGCGCGATCAGCGCGGACCGTCACGGCCGGTTGGTTGGCCACCCAGCGGGCCGCCGGCGGCACCGACGGCGCCGATGTTGCCGAACAATTCTTCGAAGAAGCCTTCGTTGCGGCCCAGGGTCGGCGTGATGTCGTTCACCGGGTTGATGTTGGCGATCTTTTCCATGCCGCGCCGTTCCACCTTGGATACATTGCCGTCGGCGTCGAAATTGATGATCAGGATCTGCTGTTCCAGCGTCTTGGGCGCGATGAAGGCATATTGGCCGGTGAGACGGCTGACATAATACCAGCTGCCCGTATCGAACTGCGCGGCGAAGGTCGGCCGGCCCAGCGTGCGGGAAACGGATTCGCGATTGTCCACCCCCGGCAGGATCGAGGTGAACAGCGTTTCATCGATCAGATAGCCTTGCGATGCCTTGATGCGCGAACAGCCGCTGGTGGCCAGCGCTGCGGCGATCAACAGAACAGAGGGGATCAGCGTCTTCATTCATGGCTCCACACCGATGGCCGGCCGTGCCCCCACTGCGACAAACCCGTGCCCATCGCCCAATATGCCAGCCGGGGCGATTATGCTAGGCGGTTTGGCCATGTCGCTTTTTGCCAGCCTGAAACGTCTTGTCGCCGGATCGCCGGAACCGGTGGACCAGCTTTATGATGCGGTCGTGCGCGCGGCGCGGCAGCCCGGCTGGTATGTCGAAGGCGCGGTGCCCGACACGATGGACGGGCGGTTCGATGCGCTGGTGCTGGTGCTGGCCTTGCTGATGCTGCGGCTGGAACAGGAAACCGCGGACAATCCCCGCCACCCGGCCGCGCGTCTGTCGGCCGATCTCGCCGATCGCTTCATCACCGACATGGAAGGCAATCTGCGTCAGGATGGCATCGGCGATCAGGCGGTGCCCAAGCATATGGGCCGCATGATGGCGGCGCTGGGCGGGCGGCTGGGCGCGTACCGCACCGCCGGCCTTGACGCCGGCGCCATGGCCGACGCGCTGCAGCGCAATCTGTATCGCGGCGCCGATGTGCCTGCGCCCGCGCTGGCGTGGACACTGGCCGAAGCCCGCCGGATCGCCGCGCAGCTCACCCAAAGCGACTTTGGCCGGCTCTGCGCCGGCACTCTTGACCTGAACCATTGAGTGACAGGATGACCGATACGCCCGAATTCAGCCACAGCCTGAAGCTGACCGACATTGGCGCCGCCACCAAGCGCCTGATGCTGGAAGCCGACGCGGCGCAGCGGGCGGCGCTGGCGGCGCGCTTTGGCCTGATCGACCTCGATGTGCTGAATGCCGCGCTGGAGGTGAAGCGCGATGCCGCCGGCATCGGCGTGACGGGCCAGGTGCATGGCCGGGGCAGCCAGCCGTGCGTGGCCAGCGGCGAACCGGTGCCGTTCCTGATCACCGAGTCCATCAATCTGCGGCTGGTGTTCGACGTGCCGGGCGGCGGCGAGATCGAGCTTGCCACCGCGGATCTGGATGTCGAACCGCTGATCGGCGATGTGGTGGACGTGGGCGAGATCGCCGCGCAGGCCTTTGCGCTCGGCCTCGATCCCTATCCGCGCAGCGCGGTGAAGGTGCCCGGCCTGATCAGCGAAGCGGAAGCGGTGATCGCGCGCAGCCCGTTTGCGGTGCTGAAAAAGAGCTGAGTTTCAAATATATCGTAGCGGTTTCAACGCCCTCCCCGTTGCGGGGAGGGCGAGAGACGAGCCGAAGGCGAGGCCCGTGGGGGTTGCGCCTGACGTCACCAAAGGCGGCAACCCCCACCCCGCTCGGCTGGCGCCGAGTCGCCCTCCCCGCAAGGGGGAGGGAGTTTCGGGCGCTTGTGCGGGATGCGATCGGAACGGGCCGATCAGAACGGTACGTCGTCGTCCAGATCATCGTCGAACGCGCCCGGCCGCTTGCCGGCGCCCGCAGAGCCGCCACCGCCGAAGCCGCCACCCGCTGGCGCGCCGCCGCCATAGCCGCCACCGCCATAATCATCGCTGCCCCGGCTGCTGCTGCCGCCGCCGCCCATGCCGCCGCCGCCATCACGGCCACCGATCAGCGACAGTTCGCCCTTGAACGGGCCGATGACGATTTCGGTGGTGTAGCGATCAGCGCCGTTCTGGTCCTGCCATTTGCGGGTGCTGATGCTGCCTTCGATATAGACCTCGCTGCCCTTGCGCAGATATTGCTGGGCGACCTTGCCGATATTCTCGTTGCGAATGACGATATTGTGCCATTCGGTCTTTTCCTTGCGCTCGCCGCTGGCCTTGTCGCGCCAGGTTTCGGATGTGGCCATGGTGAATTGCGTCACCGATCCGCCGTTGGCGAAGCTCTTGGTCTCCGGGTCCTTGCCCAGCCGTCCCACCAGAATCACCTTGTTCACGCCGGCCATTGTCGTCTCCTTGTCTTGGGCAAAGCCTAGCGCCGTGGCCGCAGCGAAGCAATGTGGTGGCCGCCAGGTTGGTTGTTCTGCCCTTGCATCTCCTGTGGATTTCGCGGCAGGTTCGCGGCGTGGCTTTGGCGGGAGTCCGCATGTCCGACACGATTGAGGCGGTTGGCGAAGCAGCCGGAGCCCTCGCCACCGCCGGCCTTGCCGCGCAGGCGCTGGATCATCCGTCACCGCCCCATGGCGCGCATCCGGCCACGTGCGCCAATTGCGGGGCGGCGCTGGCCGGCCCGTTTTGCGCCCAGTGCGGGCAGCGCGCCCATCTGCACCGCACGGTGGGCGCGGTGTTCCACGAATTCCTGCACGGCATCACCCATTTCGACGGCAAGGCCTGGAAGACACTGCCGATGCTGCTGTTCCGCCCTGGCAAGCTGACGCGCACCTACATCGAAGGCCACCGCGCCCGCTATATCGCGCCAGTGCCACTGTTCCTGCTGGTGGTGTTCACCATGTTCTTCGTGCTGTCGTTCGTGAAGCTGCCGACCGACGCGATGGAGATCAACGCCGCCGCCACGCCGGCCCAGCGCAGCGCGAAGATCAAGGTGGAGCTTTCCAGGATCGACGCCGAGATCGCCGCCGCCGCGGCAGCCGGAAAGCGCGACGCGTTGGCCCGGCTGAAAAGCACGCGCGCCGGGCTTGTTTCGGTGGCGAACGTGGCCGCCAAACCCGATGCGTCGGCCGGCGACCTGATGGAACGTGTCGGCGCGGAAATCGTCGCCGCCAACGAACGCGGCGAAGCGGTGGTCCGTTTTGGTGACCCCGAGATCGATGCGAAGGCAAAGGCCGCGTTGCAGAACCCGAAGCTGTTCCTCTACAAATTGCAAAGCAAGGCTTACAAGCTCAGCTTCCTGCTGGTGCCGTTGTCGATGCCGTGGCTGTGGCTGGCGTTTTTCTGGCGACGCGGCATTGGCATGTATGATCATGCGATCTTCGCGCTCTATTCGATCAGTTTCACCAGCCTGATGTTCGTGGTTGGCAGCCTGGCGCTCACCGCCGGCATCACCAGCGGCGCGTTCTGGTCGGTGCTGGCCTTGGCGCCGGCCGTGCACATGTTCGCGCAGTTGCGCGGCGCCTATGCGATCGGCTGGTTCGGCGCGGCGTGGCGCACACTCTACCTGTCGGTCGCCGCCATCCTCAGCCTTTCGGTCTATCTGGTCATCCTGATCCTGCTCGGCGTGCTGGATTGATCATTCGGCGCTGCCGGGCGCGGGCAGCAGATTGCCGGTCAGCTCGGCGGCGGTTGGCAGCATCGGCACCTGGGCCACGGGCACCAGTTCGGCCAGCTCGTCCAGCCCGGTGGCCGCCCCCATGTCCTTGAACCGGCGGGCTCTGGCCATCACCCTGGAATCGGCCTGGCCAACCAGCTTGTTCCAATTGCCGACCGCGCCTTCCAGCGATTTCTGCACCGCAGCAAAATTGCCGCCCATGATGCGCAGCGAATCATAAAGATCGCGGCCCAGCTTGGCGATCTCGGCCGCTTCCTTGGCCAGCCGCGCCTGATCGCGCAGCGCCCCCACCGTGCGCGCCACCGCCACCAGATTGACCGGCCCGGCCAGCACCACCTGCCGTTTGAAGAAATCGTTCATCAGCCCGCGATCCTGTTCCAGCGCGGCGCCCAGGAAATTCTCGCCCGGCACGAACAGCACGACAAATTCCACCGCGCCGCCAACCGCCTTGGCATAATCCTTCTTCGCCAGACCGTCGGCGTGGGTGCGCACCGCCCGCGCGTGGGCCGCCAGAAAGGTCTGCCGCGCGGCCAGATCGTCGCATTCCGCCGCGCTGACATAGGCATCGATCGAACATTTCACATCGATCACCAGCACACGGCCGCCGGGCAGGTTGATCTTGAAATCCGGCCGCTGCTTGCCGTCCTCGCCGTCCACCGACCATTGGGTTTCGAAATCGATGCCTTCCACAAGGCCAGCGGCTTCCAGCACATTGCGGCACTGTTCCTCGCCCCAGCGCCCGGCCACCTTGCCGGATGATCGCAGCGCGGTTTCCAGCTTGGCGGCGGCGCCGCTCACCCGTTCCTGGCCCTGCACGACATTGGCGATCTGCGCCTTCAGGCTGCCATAGGCTTCGGTGCGCGCCGCCTCCACTTCGCCAAGCCGGGTTTCATATTTGACCAGCGTGTCCTTCACCGGCGCGATCAATTCGGCGAGCTGGTTGCGATTGGCTTCGAGGCCGGCGCCGGCGGCCTCGCGCTGGCGCAGCATCAGTTGTTCGGCACTGTCGGCCAATTTGGCCTGCGCTGTTTCAAGCGCCTTGCCGGCCAGTGTCGCAAATGTTTCCTGCAAGCGCGCCAGTTCGGCGGCATGGGCACGCTCGCGCTCGGCCTGCCCGGCCTTCAGCCCGGCCAGTTCGCCGGCAAGCGCCTCGCGGGCCTGCTCGGCACCTTCCAGTGCGGCGACGCGCTTCTGCTGCATGTCGATCTCGACAGCGGCCCGGCCGATTTTCTCGCGCTGTTCGGCAGCATCATGGCGCAGCGCGGCCAGCGGCCGCTGGCCCAGCCACCAGCCGACAAACAGCGCCGCCAGCAGCGCGACAGCAGCAATCAGCAGTTCAGTCATGGCGCACCTGCGGTTTCGGAGAACGATTGCGGAACATAGCCGCCGCCACCGGCAAGCTCAAGCGCGGTCGGGAAGCCGCGCGATCACCAGCGCCACCACCACCAGCGCCGCGCCGGCCAGTTCCCATGGCCCCGGCACTTCGCCAAAGCGGATGGCGCCGACACCGGCGCTGATCGCCGGTTGCACCAGCAGCGACAGGCCGATCACCAGCGGCGGCAGATGCCGCACCGCATAGACGATCAGGCCCTGGCCGATCACCTGGCTGCCGATCGCCAGCCCCAGCACCGGCGTCCAATCCTGTGGCCAGAAAGCGCTGGCGCCGCCTCCAGCCGGGGACGAATCGAAGAACATGGCCAATGGCGCGAGGCAGACCGCGCCGGCAAAGGTCGCCAGCGCCAGCGCCGGCAGGGCGGCCACCACGCCGCGCACCTTTTCGATGGCCACCAGATAGATGGTGTAGAACAGGGCGGCGGCCAGGCACAGAAGATCGCCGGCCAGATGCTGCGGCGACAGTTCGGCGCTGCGCCCGAGCAGCAGCGCCATGCCGGCCGCCGCCACACCCAGCGCCAGGGCTTGCGGCCGGCCCAGACGTTGTCGCAGTGCCACCAGCCCATAGAGCGGCAACAGGAAGGTCGCGGCATTGGCCAGCAGGGTCGAATTGGCGAGCGTGGTGCGCATGATGCCCAGGTGCCACACCGCCAGATCGCCAGCGAAGGCGAAGCCGGCCAATCCGGCCAGCCACAGGCTGCCCGGGCCCGGCAAGGCCACGCTGCCTTTTCCGCCGACCACCCGCGCCAGGATCAGCAGCAGCGGTGCCGCCAGTGCCATCCGCCAGAAGGCCGAAGCCATCGGCCCGACATCGGCCAGCCGCACCAGCAGCGGCCCGAACGCCAGGCACGCCGATCCGGTGACCATTGCCGGGAATGCCCAGCGAGCCGGTGCGACAGAAGGGGCGGGCGGGATCACGCGGGCTCGCTTAGGCGCTTTGCCGGCGCGCGCAAAGGTTTGCGCGCGGCAGCGCATCCCGCTGTCCGAAAAAGACCGCATCGCAGTGCCGATTGCGCATGACCGATCCTGCGAGCCGCGAGAGGCCCATTCTGGCGAATGGCTCACGCCAGCCGGGCGGTTTTCTGGCCGGCGGGTGAGGGGCGTGCCGGGTCGCGCAACATTGACAGTTTCGGGCGTGGGCCGCATAAGACGACCAGATTTGTCCACTTTGCTTGAGGCTGCCTGAACCTCGTGATCCGACTCACCAATCTTGCCGATTATGCCGTCGTCGTGATGGCTGCGGCGGCGCGTGAGCCGGAGATGAAGTTTTCGGCAGCGCGGGTTGCGGAGCTGACCGGCATTCCGGCGCCGACCGTGGCGAAACTGATGGGCACGCTGGCGCGCGGCGGCCTGTTGAGCGCGTCGCGGGGCGTGGCCGGCGGCTTCATGCTGGCGCGGACAGCCGATGCCATCAGCGTTGCGGAAATTGTCGAAGCGGTCGATGGCCCGATCGCCCTGACCAGCTGCGCCGGCAATGATGTGCATGATTGCGCCATGGAAGGCCATTGCGCCATCCGGGGCCATTGGCCGCCGATCAACCGGGCGGTGCGCGGCGCGCTTGCCGCGGTGACACTGGCCCAACTTGTGCTGCCCCCCATTTCGGAGGCACCGGTGCCCGTCGCACCGCAGGCCGCGTTGGCCGACTGACCATCAAGAGTGTTCTGATCATGTCTGAAGATGCCACTGCCGACAGCCTCACCGCTGTCATCGATGCACCCGCACCGGTGCAGGATGCCCCTGTTCAAGACGCTGCTGCTCGCGCGGCGGTCGAGGATCTGGCGTCTTACAAATGGGGCTTCACCTCGGACGTCGAATCGGAAATGGCGCCCAAGGGCCTGAATGAAGACACGGTGCGCTATATCTCCGCCAAGAAGGGCGAGCCCGAATGGCTGCTCGATTGGCGGCTGAAGGCGTTCGCGCGCTGGCAGACGATGGAAAGCCCGGATTGGGCCAAGCTGAACATCGCGCCGATCGATTACCAGGACGCGTACTACTACGCCGCGCCCAAGGCCAAGCCGACCCTGGCGTCGCTTGATGAACTCGATCCCGAAATCCGCCGGGCCTATGAAAAGCTCGGCATTCCGATCGAGGAGCAGAAGATGCTGGCCGGCGTCGAAGGCGCACGCCGCATCGCGGTCGATGCGGTGTTCGACAGCGTGTCGGTCGCCACCACCTTCCGCGCCGAACTGGAAAAGGCCGGCGTCATCTTCCGTTCGATCAGCGAGGCGGTGAAGGAATTTCCCGATCTGGTGAAGACGTGGCTGGGCAGTGTGGTGCCGGTGCAGGACAATTATTTTGCCTGCCTGAACTGTGCGGTCTTTTCTGATGGCACGTTCGTGTACATCCCGCTGGGCGTGCGCTGCCCGATGGAGCTGAGCACCTATTTCCGCATCAACGCCGCCAACACCGGCCAGTTCGAACGCACTTTGATCATCGCCGACAAGGGCAGCTATGTCTCCTATCTGGAAGGCTGCACCGCGCCGATGCGCGATGAGAATCAGTTGCACGCTGCGGTGGTGGAACTGGTCGCGCTCGATGATGCCGAGATCAAGTACAGCACGGTGCAGAACTGGTATCCCGGCGATGCCGAGGGCAAGGGCGGCATCTATAATTTCGTCACCAAGCGCGCCAACTGCCTGGGGAAGAACAGCAAGGTGAGCTGGACGCAGGTCGAAACCGGCAGCGCCATCACCTGGAAATATCCGTCGTGCGTGCTGTCGGGCGAAAACAGCGTCGGCGAATTCTATTCGGTGGCGGTCACCAACAATTGCCAGCAGGCCGATACCGGCACCAAGATGATCCACCTTGGCAAGGGCTCGCGCTCCACGATTGTGTCCAAGGGCATCACCGCCGGGCGCAGCAATGGCACTTATCGCGGCCTGGTGCGCATCGCCGCCACGGCCGAAGGCGCGCGCAACCACACCCAGTGCGATTCGCTGCTGCTGGGCAGCAACTGTGGCGCCCACACCGTGCCCTATATCGAAGTGCGCAACCCGTCGGCGACGCTGGAGCATGAGGCGACCACGTCGAAGATCAGCGACGATCAGCTCTTCTATGCCCAGTCGCGCGGGCTCGATACCGAGGCGGCGGTCGGCCTGATCGTCAACGGCTTCTGCCGCGAGGTGTTGCAGCAACTGCCGATGGAATTCGCGGTCGAGGCGCAGAAATTGCTGGGCCTCAGCCTGGAAGGCAGCGTCGGATGAGGCTGGCGCTTGCCTGCATCCCGCTGCTGCTCGCCGCCTGCGATACGGCGGCGCCGCGTGTCGATCCCAAGGGCCAGATCCTGCGCGCCGAGCTTGACCGGATGACGCGGGCATATACCGCCTGCGTCGACAAGAATGTGGCTGCTGCCGACGTGTCGAATGACCCGGCTGGCAGCATTGCCATCGCAGCGGTGAAGGCCTGCAAGCCGCTGCGGGGTGCGCTGAAGTTGAAGGTCGCTTCGTTCGACCGCTTCGGCCATCCGCAGCACAGTGCCGACCAGGCCGACATCGTCGCCGAAGCCAGTGTCGGCGTGATCGAGAAAGATTTGCGCGAACAGGCGGTGGTCACCATCGTCAAGCGTCAGAATATGGACCGTTGAACATGCTCGTCATCGACAATCTCTGCGCCGAAATCGACGGCAAGCAAATCCTGAAGGGCCTGAGCCTGACGGTCGAGGCCGGCAGCGTGCACGCCATCATGGGGCCGAATGGCGCCGGCAAATCCACCCTGTCCTATGTGCTGGCCGGCCGTGATGGCTATGAGGTGACCGGCGGCAGCGTGACGTTCCGTGGCCAGGATCTGCTCAGCCTGGCCCCGCACGAACGCGCGACGGCCGGCATGTTCCTGGGCCTGCAATATCCGGTGGAAATCCCCGGCGTGTCCAACCTGCTGTTCCTGCGCACGGCCTTGAACGCGCAGCGCACATTGCGCGGCGAACCCGAAGCCTCGGGCGCCGAGTTCATGAAGCTGGCCAAGGCCGCCGCCGAACAACTCGGCCTGCCGTTCGACATGATGAAACGCGCCGTGAACCAGGGCTTTTCCGGCGGCGAGAAGAAGCGCAACGAAATGGTGCAGATGCACATCCTGCAGCCCTGGTTCGCGGTGCTGGATGAAACCGATTCGGGCCTCGACATCGATGCGCTGCGGGTGGTTTCGGATGGCATCAACGCCCTGCGCGGGCCGGACCGCGCCGCGCTGCTGATCACCCATTATCAGCGCCTGCTGGATTATGTCGTGCCCGATCAGATCCATGTGCTGATGGATGGCCGCATCGTGCAGTCGGGCGGCCCGGAACTGGCGCACAAGCTGGAGGCGGAAGGCTATTCCGCGATCGCGGCATGAGTGCCCTTCCGACCCGCAAGGATGAGGCCTGGCGCTACAGCGATCTCGTTGCGGTCGCCCGCCACTGGCCGGTTGCGGTCGAAACGATCGACGTGCCGGCCGGCGCGACGCACAGCGACATCATCCGCGCGGCGGACGAGGGCATTCGTCACCTGGCCATCACCATCGGCGCCGGCGGGGCCTGCCGGCTGACCATCCTCGACGCTGGCCGCAGCTATGGCCGCATCGCGATCGACGTGACGCTGCACGACGGCGCGGATTTCCAACTGGGCGCCATCCTGATCGGCCGCGGTGAACAGAAGATCGAACTGGTGACCACCGTCCGCCATATCGGCGTCGCGGCCACCAGCCGCCAGATCGTGCGCGCCGTGGCTGGCGGCACCGCGACCACCTCCTATCTGGGCCAGGTCGCCGTGGCGCGCACCGGGCAGAAGACCGACGCCAGCCAGTCGTTCAAGGCGCTGCTGCTCAATCGCGGCGCGACCGCCAATGCCAAGCCGGAGCTGGAAATCTTCGCCGACGATGTGAAATGCGCCCACGGCGCCACGGTCGGCGAGATTGATGCGGGCGCGCTCTTCTACCTGACCAGTCGCGGCGTGCCGCCGGTGCAAGCCCGCGCGCTGCTGACGCGGGCCTTCCTGTCCGATGCGCTCGATGGCCTCGATGAGGCCACCACCGAGGCGCTGGATGCCGAAATCACGGCTATTCTTGAGGCGTCATCATGACGGTCGCCCAAACGTCTTCCCTCCCGCTCGCGGGAGGGGTCGACTCGCCGCAGGCGAGCGGGGGTGGGTTCGCGCTGGCAAGCCCCACCCCCGGCCCCTCCCGCGAGCGGGCGGGGCGCAGCTTGCTCGATTTGAAAGCAGATTTCCCCGGCATGGTGGGTGACTGGGCCTATCTCGATACCGCCGCCACCGCGCAGAAGCCGCAGGTCGTGATCGATGCCATCGCGCGCTGCTATGGCCCGGATTATGCCACCGTGCATCGCGGTGTTTACGAACGCTCCGCCACCATGACGCTGCGCTTTGAAGCGGCGCGCGCCACCGTCGCCCGCTTCATCGGCGCGGCCACCGACGAGATCGTGTTCGTGCGCGGCGCCACCGAAGGCATCAATCTGGTCGCGCAAAGCTGGGGCCAGCGCCTGAACGCCGGCGATCGCATCCTGATTTCCGCGCTGGAACATCACAGCAATATCGTGCCCTGGCAGATGCTGCGGGATCGCACCGGGATCATCATCGATTTGGCGCCGCTCACCGCTGATGGCCGCATCGACGAAGCTGCGTTGATTGCCATGATCCGGCCGGAAACGCGGCTGGTCGCCATCGCGCATGTGTCGAATGTGCTCGGCGGCGTGGCCGATGTGCGCCGCCTTGCCGATGCCGCCCATGCCGCGGGGGCCTTGCTGCTGGTCGATGGCTGCCAGGCCGCGCCGCGGCTGGCGCTTGATGTGGCGGCGCTGGATTGCGATTTTTACGTGATGTCCGGCCACAAGCTTTATGGCCCGACGGGCATCGGCGTGTTGTGGGCGCGCGCCGAGATTCTGGATTCGATGCCGCCGTGGCAAGGCGGCGGCGCGATGATCGAAACCGTGACCTTCGAAGCCACCAGCTATGCGCCGCCGCCCGGCCGCTTCGAAGCCGGCACCCCGCATATCGAAGGCGTGATCGGCCTGGCCGCCGCCATCGATTATGTGACCGGCATCGGCATCGAGCGCATCCACGCCCATGAAGCCGCACTGGTCAAACAGGCGCGCGCGGCCTTGTCGGGCCTCAACTCCATCCACCTGCTCGGCCCGGAAGACAGCGCCGGCATCCTCAGCTTCACCATGGCGGGGGTGCATCCGCACGACATCGGCACCATATTGGATGACGCCGGCGTCGCCATTCGCGCCGGCCATCATTGTGCGCAACCGTTGATGGGCGTTCTGGGCGTGCCCGCCACCGCCCGCGCCAGTTTCGGCCTGTACAACAGTGCCGAAGATGTCGACCGGCTGGTTGCCGGCCTCACCCGCGTCACCCGCATCTTTGGGATCACGAAATGACCGAACGTCGCTTTGCCGTGGAAGAAGTCACCGAAGCCGCCCCCGTGCCCAAGGCGCCGCCGCTGCGGGCCGTTGCCGAGGCGGAGGCGGCCGCCGCACCGCGCCAGCCCGATTATCTCGACGGCTTCCTGAACCCGCAGCCCGAACCGGCCGAAGCCCCGGTTGGCGGTATCGTGGAAGACGTGGTCGCTGCACTGCGCCAGATCCACGATCCCGAAATCCCGGTGAACATCTATGATCTCGGCCTGATCTATGGCGTGGAGGTCGACAACGGCCATGCCGTGGTGACGATGACATTGACCACGCCGAGCTGCCCGGTTGCCGAATCGATGCCCGGCGAGGTCGAAATCCGCGTCTGTGCCGTGCCCGGCATCCAGAGCTGCGATGTGAACCTGGTGTGGGATCCGGCCTGGGATCCCGGCAAGATGACTGACGAAGCCAAGCTCGAAATGGGAATGTTGTGATGGAAACCACCACGCCCGAGCGCGTCAGCGCGACCACTGCTGCCATCCGCCGCCCACGCCCCGCCCCGGTGATCGTCACCGACGGCGCATCGGATCGCATCGCCGCCATCCTGGCCGGCGCGCCGGCCGATGCCATCGGTGTGCGCCTGTCCACCCCGCGCCGCGGCTGTTCGGGCCTGGCCTATGATCTGGCCTATATCACCGCCGCCAAGCCCGGCGACGAGCGCATCGACACGCCGGGCGGCACCTTGTTCATCGATGGCGCCAGCCTGATGTATCTGATCGGCAGCACCATGGACTGGCGCGAGGATGATTTCTCTGCCGGCTTCGTGTTCAACAACCCCAATGCCAAGGGGGCGTGCGGCTGCGGCGAGAGTTTCACCGTTTAGAATGCGTTGCTCTGATTCCCTCCCCCTTGCGGGGAGGGCGACTCAGCTCCAGCCGAGCGGGGTGGGGGAACCCCGCCTGTTGTCACCAAGGGCGCAACCCCCACCCCGCTCGCGCCAAGGGGCGCGAGTCGCCCTCCCCGCAAGGGGGAGGGAGTTGGGTGCTTCACAACAGTAGCGTACACTTTCCTGCCAAGCACATTGCCTGAGACGCCGGCCCGCGCCATGCTGTCCGCATGCGCACCCTTCTCCCGCTCCTCGCCCTGCTCGCAACCCCGGCCCTCGCCAAGCCCGATGCCGATACCCGCGCCTGGCTCGCCCGCACCGCGGAACTGAGCAGTGATGCGATGGAGGGCCGCGATGCCGGCAGCCCCGGCCATGCGCGCGGCATCGATCTGGTCGAAACCTGGTTCAAGGCCGCCCGGCTGCAACCCGCTGGCGAGAATGGCAGCTTCCGCCAGACGGTGCCGCTGCACGAAGTGCGGGTCACCAGCGCCGATATGCGCGTCGTCGCCCTGGATGGCAGCGCCGCGTCGTTGAAATTCCTGCACGATGTCACGCCGCGCCCGGCCACCGATCTGCCGGCCACCTTGTCCGGCGCGATGCGATTTGCCGGCTATTGCAGCAAGGCCGAAGCCGGCCCCGAACTGAGCGGCAAGATCGCCGTCTGCTACGGCACCCGCCGCTCTGGCCGCGCCGCAGCGGCGGAGCGGCTGGCAGCGGTGACAGCGGCGGGTGCCATCGCGCTGCTGACCATTGATGATGGGGCCTTCACCATCGAACCGCCACGCTGGCCGGATGCCTATGCGCGCAGCGTGGCGCATGAGGGCACGGCGCTGCCAACCGGCCTGCCGCAGTTCCGGGTGAATGGTGCGGCGCTCAGCCTGCTGATCGCCGGGTCGCAGCGGCTGGCCGCCGCCATCCTCACCGATGCCGGCCTGCACCGCGATCTGGAAAGCTTCGATATCCCCGGTCGCTTTGAAGCCAGGCTGACGACGGCGCAGCGCAGCTTCACCAGCCAGCAATTGATCGGCCTGCTGCCGGGCACCGATCCGGCCAGGGCGAGCGAATTTCTGCTGCTTGGCGCGCACATCGATGGCTATGGCTTTGGCGAGCCGGTCAATGGCGATGGGCTGTACAACGGCACGCTGGATGATGCCGGCTATGTCGCGCTGCTCAGCCAGTTGGCGACGCGGCGCAAGGGCAAGGGTTTTGCCCGGCCGCTGCTGTTCGCGGCGTGGACGGCGGAGGAAAAGGGCCTGCTCGGCGCGCGCTGGTGGCTGAAGCAGCCAACCGTGCCGAAGGCGCAGATCGCCGGCGTGATCAACCTCGATCAATTGCGCCCGCTGTTCCCGCTGAAGGCGCTGACCCTGCACGGTCTGGGCCAGAACACGCTGGCCGATACCGCCAAATCGGTGGCGGAAGGCCTGAAGATCGAAATCCGCCCCGATCGCGAACCCGAACGCAATCTGATCCGCCGCGTCGATTCATGGCCGTTCATGGAAGCCGGCATCCCGGCGGTGAACTTCATCTTCGCCTACAACCCGCGGACTGAAGAAGAACGCATCTACCGCGACTGGTACAACCGCCGTTACCACCGCCCGCAGGACGACATCAGCACGCCGATGGACTTGCAAGCCGCACAGGATTTCAACCTTTTCTATTACACGCTGGTGGAAACGGCCGCGAATGCGGCGGCGCGGCCGGTGATGAAGGCGGGCCAGTGATCGGCGCGTTCTGACGTCACTCGTTCAACCCGGCAGGCCGCCCGTCTGGCGCAGCGCTTCGCCGGTGGCCAGTGCCGCCGACAGGGCGAGGTTCATCGATCGCACGCCGCTGCGCATCGGCAGGCGCACGCGGGCGTCGCAGGCGGCGGCGATGTCGGTGGGGACGCCAGCGCTTTCCTTGCCGAACAGCAGGATATCGTCGGGCATGTATTGGAAATCATAGGCCGATTGGCTGGCCTTGGTGGTGAACAGGATCAGGCGGCTTGTGCCGATGCTGGCGCGGAACGCCGCGAAATCCCGGTGCCGCGCGATGCTGACATGATCGATATAATCCATCGCGACGCGGCGGACGCGGGCATCATCCCACACGAAGCCCAGCGGCTCGATCAGATCGACCGGCGTGCCGAGGCAGGCGCCCAGCCGCAGGACGGCGCCGACATTGCCGGCGATCTCCGGTTCGAACAGGGCGATGCGCATCAGCCGGCTTATTCCCCGGGACGGTAGCTCCGCTCCGTGTGGCCCTGCAACTGCGCGTCGGTGAAATAGACCGGGCGCAGATCATGCGTCGCATAACGCACCGCCTGATCGAGGAAATGCGGCGACGTCACCTCGCCGCGGAGGCCGCCGGCATGCACCGCCCGCGCCTCTGGCCCATCCTTGCCGAAGCGCACCACCGCCACGAACGAATTGCCCGAATCGCCATACCAGCGCTTCGTGCCTTCGCGCGGCCGGGCGGCAAAGCTCGGCAGGCTGCCCCAATTGCCGCTGGAAAAACCGACCGGCACCGAAGCCAGCCGATCATCATAGCTTTGCGCGATGTTTGCGGTCAGCCGCTGATAGCGGTTGATCTGCCCCCACGGCACATCCCAGCCGCCGAATTCGCGCGCCAGCCGATCGACCGCCGCGGTCAACCCTGCCAATTTCTCTGCCCCGCTGGTCTTCCCGGCCAGATAGGGCACGATCGCCACCTCTGCCGCCTTCGCGGCCGGGCCATGCACCTTCACCATTTCCGCGCCCCAGAAATTGGCCAGCGACGTCGCCACCGACGCCTCGCCGCTGCGATAATCCCAGGCCTTCAGCGCCGCCACCGGCGCCGCCAGCCGCGCCTTCAGGGCATCACCGGCCGGCAGGGCTTCCCACGCCGCCACCACAGCGGGCAGCGTATCGGCAAAGCCGGTGAGATAAGTGTCATAGGCGGTCGTCGTCAGGCTGGAGAGGTCAAACTTGCGATCCCCCGAAAGCAGGCGCAGCGCATTGGGTCCGCGCGGATTCTCTCCGGCACTGTCCATATAGGGCGCAAAATCAGCCTGTTTCTTGCTGTCCGGCCCCGCCGCCGTCCACGGCCAGTTGTTCACATTGAACACAAAGCCGCTCTTCGGGTTGGCCACGCTCGGCAACTGATCGAGGCTGTGCTCGCCCTGCCAGTCCGTTGCCGGGTCGCTGCCGTCCACCGGCTTCGTCCAGTCGAACTTCGGCGCGCGCACCGGCACGAACTGCGGATGGAGATAGGCGATCTCGCCCTTGTCGCTGGCAAACAGCGTCGCGTTCGAGCTGTTTGCGTGCCGCTCCGCCACCTTCAGATAGCTCGCCAGATCACTGGTCTTGGTGCGCAGGAAGCTCTGCTCCAGCGCCTTCACCGGCCGGTGCATCAACTGCACGGCAATCCACTTGCCATTTTCGCCGCGCACCACCGGGCCCTGGTGGGACCGCCAGGTGGTGAAGCTGCGCACCGCCCGGCTGCCATCGGCGGCGCGATACGGCACATCGATGCGCTTTTCGATCAGCGGCCGCCATTGGCTGCCGAACATATAGGCAAATTTGCCGCCGCGCTTTTCCACCGTCAGCGCATATTCATCGACATTGTCCACGCCCGACGTGGTGTGCATCCAGCCGACATGGCGGTTGAAGCCCTGATAGACGAAAAACTGCCCCCAGGTGCTGGCGCCATAGACATCAAGGCCCTGGCCGCTTTCCACCTTGGCTTCGGATCGGAAATAGAAGCTGGTGTGCGGATTGATCAGCAGCAGCGCATCGCCCGATGTGCTGCGCGTCGGCCCCAGTGCCATGCCGTTGGAACCGCCCGGCTCCTCCAGTTGACGCCCGGCCTCGATATCGGTCTGCGCCACCTTTTGCCCGGTGTAGAAGCCCTGCAACTGCGGCAGGCTGATGCTCTCGATATCGCCGCCGATGCTGCCTTCGGAAAAGCTCAGCGCCATCCACGGCTCGAAATGCGTGATCACCCGCGGTTTCACATCGGGGTGGGTGGCCAGATAATAGTTCAATCCATCCGCCCACGCCGCACTCACCGCCTTCAACCAGCCGGGCGCGGCGGCATATTGCGCCTTCAGTTCAGCGGGATCGATGAACAATTTCATGCGCAGATCGCGCCAGATCGCGGCTTCGCCCTCTGTTTCGGCCAGCCGGCCCTGCGCATTGATGAAATTCGTCTCCACCCGGTTGAAGTCATCCTCCGCCTGGGCATAGATCATGCCGAACACCGCATCGGCGTCGGTCTTGCCCTTGATGTGCGGGATGCCGAAATCATCGCGGGTGATGGTGACAGCGGCCTTGCGCTGCTCCCATCGGTCGGTTTCCGGCGAGGCCAGGGCCGGGGCAGCGAGGAATGTGGTGAGGAGGAGCGCGCGCAGGATCATGGCGCAACGCTACTCAGCCGATCCGTCTTCGGCAAGAGCGCAAGGCCGCCCGCGCTCACCAAGGCTGCGCCGGCCAGATACCAGCCGACCGCGCCGATGCCGTAACTGCTGGCCAGCGCCTGGCCGATGACCGGCGTGAGGCCGCCGCCGATGATGCCGCCCATGTTGAAGGCGACGCTGGCCCCGGTGTAGCGCACCCGCGCCGGGAACAGGCCGGGCAGGAAGGCGCCGAGCGGGCCGTAGACAAAGCCCATCACGAACAGCCCGAGCGCGAGGAAGGCGAACACGCCCACCGCACCGGCCTGCATCAGCGGCCCCATCGCGGCGCCGACGCCGATGCTGGCGATGCTGCCCCACAACAGCACCGCCCGTGCGCTGGTGCGATCGGACAGCCAGCCGGCCACCAAGATGCCGCCCGCCAGAAACAGGATGGCGCCCAGTTGCAGTTGCAGGAATTCGCCGCGGCTGTAGCCCAGCGCGGTGGTGCCATAGCCGAGCGCAAAGGCGGTGCAGATGTAGAAGATCGCAAAGCAGGTGACGGCCGCCGCGATGCCGCACAAGGTGGCGCGGCCGTGGTGGCGGATCAGCTCGGCCAGCGGCACATTTGGCGGCTTTTCATGCCGTGTCATCGCGGCGAAGGCCGGGGTTTCCAATATGTTCAGCCGCACCCACAGCCCGATGCCGACCAGCAGGATCGATCCGGCAAACGGCAGCCGCCAGCCCCATTCGCGAAAACTGCCGTCATCCAGCCACAGGCCCAGCGCGAGGAACAGGCCATTGGCGGCGATGAAGCCGACCGGCGCGCCCAATTGCGGGAACATGCCATAACGGCCGCGCCAACCCGGCGGGGCATTTTCCACCGCCAGCAGCGCCGCGCCGCCCCACTCGCCGCCCAAACCAAAGCCCTGGCCAAAGCGCAACAGGCACAACAGCACCGGCGCGGCCACGCCGATGACGGCATAGCCCGGCAGGAAGGTGATGGCGAAGGTCGAACCCCCCATCAGCACCAGCGAGGCGACCAACGTCGATTTGCGGCCCAGCCGGTCGCCATAATGGCCGAACACCAGCGCGCCGATCGGCCGGGCGACGAAGGCCACGGCAAAGCTGGCGAAGGACAGCAGCAGTTGCAGATCGGGGTTGTCGGACGGGAAGAACAGCGGCCCGAACACCAGCGCGGCGGCCGTGGCGTAGATGTAGAAATCATAGAATTCGACCGCGGTGCCGACCAGGCTGGCGGTGAGGATGCGGGCGGAGGAGGGCTGGTTCACCATGAGAAACGCGTCATCCTGAACTTGTTTCAGGATCCATGGGACGCGTGCCCCATAAAGCCGGCTTTGCGGGGCACGCGTCCCATGGATGTTGAAACAGGTTCAGCATGACTTGTGCCTTTTTGCGGCTGGCTCTCCCGCTCACAGCCACGGCGCTTTCGCATCCAGCGCCAGCATCGCTTCGGGCGTGTTGCGTTGGCTGACGATCGCCCACTGCGCGCCCTTCACCATCACTTCGGGCACCAGTGGCCGCGAGTTGTAGGTGCTGGCCATGGTGGCGCCATAGGCCCCCGCGGTCATGAAGGCGACCAGATCACCCGACCCGACATCCTCCATTTCGCGGTCGGTGGCGAAAGTGTCGCCGGTCTCGCAGATCGGGCCGACCACGGTGGCGACGGTGCGCGTCGCCTTGTGCCGTACCGCCAGAATGTCGTGCCAGGCATTGTACAGCGACGGCCGCAGCAGATCGTTCATCGCGGCATCGACCACGATGAAATGCCGCGACGCGCCTTCCTTGGTCAGGATCACTTCGGACACCAGCACACCGGCATTGCCGACGATCATGCGCCCCGGTTCAAACATCAGCCGCCACGGCCAGCCGGCGGTGGCGCGTGCCACCATTGTGGCATAATCGCCGGGGCTGGGCGGCGGCGGCAGATCACGATTGTAGGGCACACCCAGCCCGCCGCCGACATCGATGCGCTTGATGACATGGCCGGCCGCCTCCAGCGCGCGCGCCAGCTCGCCCAGCTTGCGGATCGTGTCTTCCACCGGGCCAAGATCGGTCAACTGGCTGCCGATATGCGCGGCCAGCCCGACAGGGCGCAGATTGGGATGCGCGGCGGCCTGGGCAAAGGCCGCCGGCAGCCGCTCCCACGGGATGCCGAACTTGGCATCGGCACCGCCGGTGGAGATTTTGGCGTTGGTCTTGGGATCGACCGCCGGGTTGATGCGGATGGCGATTTCCACGATCGCGTTCTGATTGGCCGCCACCTGCGCCAGCATGTCGATTTCGGCTTCGGATTCGACGTTGAACTGCAGGATGCCGGCCGCGATGCCGGCGGCCAGTTCGGCGCGGGTCTTGCCGACGCCGGAAAACACGATGCGCGATGCCGGAATGCCGGCGGCCAGCGCGCGCGCCAGTTCACCGCTCGACACGACATCGGCACCGGCACCCAGCCGCGCCACCGTCGCCAGCACCGCCAGATTGGGGTTGGATTTCACCGCAAACGCCACCAGCGGATCACCTGAACCAAGGCCGGCCACGGCATCGCGGAACACGGTGAAATGGCGTTCGATGGTGGCGCTGCTGTAGCAATAGAAGGGCGTGCCGACGTCGGCAGCCAGCACTTCAAGGCTGACATCCTCGGCATGCATCACGCCTTCACGAAATTGGAAATGGTCCATCTTCGGTCTTCAATCTTCGCGGGGGGGCGGCAGGTTGAACGGATCATTGCCGCGTTCGGGCAGGGCGCCCTGATTGTCATCCACCCGCTGCGGCACCGCCTGCGGATCGATCTTCAGCATTTCCTGCGGGGTGGCAGCGCGCACCTGGGTGGCGGCGCGTTGCGGGGCGGCGCGGCCAGCACGAGGCTCCAACGCGCCCTGCTTGCCGCAGGCCGCAAGCAGCAACAGTGCAGCGAAGGCAGCGCTGCGCCTCACAGACGCCCTCGGGCGGCGGCAATCGCGGCGCGCACATTCGCCGGCGCGGTGCCGCCGAAACTGGTGCGGCTGGCGACGCTGGCTTCGACGCTCAGCACGTCGCGCACGGCCGGCGTGATGCGGGCATCGATGGCGCGCAGCTCGGCATCGGTCAGGCCATTCAGATCGCTGCCCTTGGCTTCGGCCGCCTTCACGCATTTGCCGGTGATCTCGTGCGCTTCGCGGAACGGCACATTGGCGACGCGGACCAGCCAATCGGCGAGATCGGTGGCGGTGGAGAAACCGCTGTTGGCCGCCGCGCGCATCTTCGCCTTGTTGAAGGTCAGCGTCTGCACCATGCCGGTCATGCTGGCCAGGCACAGGCCAAGATCGTCGTGGGCGGCAAACACCGTCACCTTGTCGTCCTGCATGTCCTTGGAATAGGCCAATGGCAGGCCCTTCATCACCACGCTCAGGCGGGTGAAGGCGGCGAGGAACGCCCCCGATTTGGCGCGCACCAGCTCGGCGGCATCCGGGTTGCGCTTTTGCGGCATGATGCTGCTGCCGGTGGACCAGGCATCGGGCAGCGTCACGAAACCATAGGGCTGGCTGGCCCAGATGATGATTTCCTCGGCCAGGCGCGACAGGTGCAGGCCGGTCATGTGGGTCGCGGCCAGATATTCCAGCGCGAAATCCCGGTCCGACACTGAATCTAGGCTGTTGCGCGTCGGGCCGCTGAAGCCCAGCGCCTTTGCCGTCATCTGCCGATCAATCGGGAAGCTGGTGCCGGCCAGCGCCGCGGCGCCCAGCGGGCTTTCGTTCATGCGCACACCCGCATCAGCAAAGCGGCTGCGATCGCGGCCGAGCATTTCGACATAGGCGAGCAGATGGTGGCCCAGCGTCACCGGCTGCGCCACCTGCAAATGGGTGAAGCCGGGCATGATCGTATCGGCATGTTCGTCGGCGCGGGCGAGCAGCGCGGCGATCAGGCTTTTCAGCGCGGCATCGGCTTCGGCGCAGGCGGCCTTCACCCACAGGCGGAAATCCACCGCCACCTGATCGTTGCGGCTGCGCGCGGTGTGCAGCCGGCCCGCGGCGGGGCCGATGATCTCGCGCAGGCGGGTTTCGACATGGAGGTGGATATCCTCCAGCGCCAGATTCTCGACCAGCTTGCCGGCTTCATATTCGGCGGCGATCTGCTGAAGCCCCTTGTCGATGGCGGCGACATCGGCGGCGGAAACGATGCCCTGCTTGCCCAGCATCGCGACATGCGCGCGGCTGCCGGCGATATCCTGGCGCCACAGGCGCTTGTCCACGCCGATGGAGGCGTTGATTTCCTGCATGATCGCCGACGGGCCGGCGCCGAACCGGCCGCCCCACAGGCTGTTTGCCGCGCCGTCACCGCCTGCGGGCGGGGCCAGATCATTGCCATTGCTCATGGTCGCCGCCGATAGGCCATTGCCGCCAGCGCCGCAACCGGCGGCGACGGCGCCGCCCAGTGCGGCCAGTTTCAGTGTGTCGCGGCGCGAGATCGTCATGGCAGTTCCCCCCCTGATGCTGGTGCCGCTGCCAGTGCCACAGCCGCTTGCCGCCTGCCACTGCGCTGTTTATCGGAAACTTGGTGATGTGAAGGAACCGACGATGCGCAAGATGATGCTGATGGCCGCCATGTTGACGCTGGCGGCTTGCGACAAGGCCGAAACCCCCAAGGCTGAAGCGCCCGCGGCTGCCAAGCCCGCCGCCCCTGCGCAGGCCGCCATCAACACCATCGATCGCAGCCACGCCGGCGAACCCGGCCCGGCGGCAGTTGTTTGGGAAATGAAGGGCGGCGCCAAGCAGAGCCTGGCCGATCACAAGGGCATGAAGATGCTGGTCAATCTGTGGGCCACCTGGTGCGCACCGTGCATCGCCGAAATGCCGGCGCTCGACAAATTGGCCGGTGAAGTGCCGGTGATGGTGCTGCCGATTTCGCAGGACATGGAAGGCTGGCAGGCAGTCGACAAATTCTGGGGCAAGAAGTTCAAGAATATCGACAGTGGGCTGGATCAGCCGGGGAGTTTTGCGGAGGCGGTGAAGGCGCGCGGGCTGCCGGTGACGATCCTCTATGACGAGCAGGGCCGCGAGGTGTGGCGCGTGGCGGGGACGCTGGATTGGGAGTCGGCCGAGGTGCGCAAGGCCATCACCGGCTGAGGTCGCCTCACCAGGCGAAACGCGGCTTGCCTTTCACATTTTCATACACGGTCCGACCGCCGACGATGGTGGCCAACACGGCAATGCTGGCGATGCGGTCTGGTGCCACCTGCGCCGGATCATCGGCCAGCATCACGAAATCCGCCCGCTTGCCGGGTGTGATCGATCCGCGCTCAGCCTCTTCGAATTGCAGATAGGCGCTGCCCATGGTGAAGGCATGCAGCGCCTCGTCCGGGGTCAGCCGCTGGTCCGGCCCATAGATCTTGCCGTTGCTCGCCGCCTGCCTGGTGACCAGGCTCTGGATGCGCTCCAGCACCTTGGGCGGGCTCACCGGGTGGTCGGATGTGCCGCCGATGCACACGCCGGCGTTGATCGCGTGACGGTTGGGTTCGATCCAGTCAAAACGCTGGGCGCCGAACGCCTCCAGCTTGGCGCCGTGGTTGAGGATATAGGAGTGCGGCGCCAGGCACACATCCAGCGCCTTGGCGCGGGCGATAATGCCGGGGTTGGTGATGCTGGCATGTTCGATGCGCATCCGGGCGTCGCGGCGCGGCAACTCGGCCGCCACCGTACCAAACGCCGCCAGCACCCGGTCGATCTCGCGGTCGCCATTGGCGTGTACCGCCACCTGCAGGCCAGCGGACTGGGATTTGCGCACCAATGCCAGCAGCCCGGCCGGCTGCAACTTGGGCTCCAGCCCGAAATAATGCGGATCCGTGGCATAAGGTTCGTACAGCAGCGCCGTCTGGCCACTCAGCGAGTTGCCGGCAAAAATCTTGATGGTGCGCATGGTCAGCCCCGGCACTGCCCATTCCGGCTTGGCGCGATTGGCGATCAACCAATCGATCTGGTCGGCGGCCAGCATGGCATAGATCGTCACCGGCAGGCCTTCGCCCAGCAGCGTGCGATACAGCGCCGCCTTATCCGGTCCGATCCCGGCATCGGCAATGCCGGTCAGCCCGTAAGACAGGAAGTTGCGGAATTCCTGGCGATAGCCCTCGGTCTTCACGGCCTCTGGCGTGGAGCGTGATGAAGGCCCAAGCCCCATCACCCGGCCAAACGGCGATTGCGCCGCTTCCAGCACCCGGCCAGTGAAGGCGCCGCTGGCATGGCGTTCAAATTGGCCGCCGGCTGGGTCTGGCGTGGTGCGGGTCACGCCGGCCTCGGCAAAGGCGGCGCTGTTGGCCACCAGGCGGTGCCCGCTGCTATGCATGATGATCACCGGATGGTTCGGTGCTGCCGCGTCAAGCTCGGTCATGGTCGGATGGCCGCCCAGGATATCGTCGCCATAGCCCCGGCCCAGGATCAGCGCGCCGGCCGGCAACAGCGCGGCCTTTGCCTTGATCCGGGCAAAGAATTCTGCCTTGTTGTGAATCCCACCCTCGGCTGACACATCCAGCGTGCCATAGGGCGACATCTCGTCGATCGCTGGGCGCGGATGCATATGGGTATCAATGAAGCCGGGCAGTAGCGTGTGGCCCTCGGCATCGAAGCGCCGAGTCGCCGCGCCCTGCCATTGGGCCATCTCGGCGGTGGTGCCAACGGCAAGGATGCGGCCGTCGCGCACCGCCACCGCCTGCGCTGTCGGCTGCCTGGCATCCATGGTCTTGATCCGGGCATTGGTGATGATCAGATCGGCCGGCATAGGGGCAGGTTGAGCTGCTGCTGGTGCCGCCATCAGGATCGCCGCCAAGCCTATTACCAAACCGATCATCACCCGCCTCCAAGCCACTCTTGAGGACGCGTAGCAGCGCCGTCAGACGCTTTTGTGACGGTGGGATAGTGGCTGACCGCATGCGCGGCCGGCGGCTAAGCCGCCGAGTCCGCTGGGTGGGTTGAAGGAAAGGAAGGAAGAGCGTGGCTGAGCCACGCCGTCGGACGAGTCAAAAAGGGCGGCCTGTTGGGGCCGCCCTTTTCGCTCGCCGTCCGCATTTCGCCGGGTCTGCGCGCGGCACGCGCGCAGCCGGCTCAATGGTTCATCGCGTCAAAAAAGTCCTTGTTGTTCACCGAATCCTTCATCTTATCGAGCAGGAATTCGATCGCATCCGTCGAGCCCATCTGCATCAGAATCCGGCGCAGCACCCACATCTTGGCCAGCGTCGCCTTGTCCACCAGCAATTCTTCCTTGCGGGTGCCGCTCTTGCCGATGTCGATGGCCGGGAACACGCGTTTGTCGGCGATCTTGCGGTCGAGGACGATTTCGCTGTTGCCGGTGCCCTTGAACTCTTCGAAAATCACTTCATCCATGCGGCTGCCGGTGTCGATCAGCGCGGTGGAGATGATGGTGAGGCTGCCACCTTCCTCGATGTTGCGCGCCGCGCCGAAGAAGCGCTTCGGGCGCTGCAGGGCGTTGGCATCGACACCGCCGGTCAGCACCTTGCCGGAGCTTGGCACCACCGTGTTGTAGGCGCGGCCCAGGCGGGTGATATTGTCCAGCAGGATCACCACGTCTTGCTTGTGCTCGACCAGGCGCTTGGCCTTTTCGATCACCATTTCGGCTATCTGCACGTGGCGGGTGGCCGGTTCGTCGAAGGTGGAGGAGATCACCTCGCCCTTCACCGTGCGTTGCATGTCGGTGACTTCTTCCGGGCGCTCGTCGATCAGCAGCACGATCAGGAACACTTCGGGATGGTTCGCCGAGATGCTGCGGGCGATATTCTGCATCATCATCGTCTTGCCGACGCGCGGCGGCGCGACGATCAGGCAGCGCTGCCCCTTGCCCAGCGGCGAGACGATATCGATGACCCGGCCGGTCTTGTCCTTCACCGTGGGGTCGGAGATGTCGAGATTGAGCTTTTCATTGGGATACAGCGGGGTCAGATTGTCGAAATTCACCCGGTGGCGCACGGCTTCGGGATCATCGAAATTGATGTTGGTCACGCGAGTCAGCGCGAAATAGCGCTCGCCGTTCTGGGGCCCCTTGATCTCGCCTTCCACCGTGTCGCCGGTGCGCAGGCCGAAACGGCGCAGGATCTGCGGATTGACATAGATATCATCCGGCCCGGCGAGATAATTGGATTGTGCCGAGCGCAGGAAGCCGAAGCCATCGGGCATCACCTCGATGGTGCCGCTGCCCATCACTTCGGTGCCGGCTTCGGCGGCGGCCTTCAGGATGCCGAAAATGATATCCTGCTTGCGCATGGTGGAGGCGTTTTCGACGCCCATTTCTTCCGCCATGGCAACCAGTTCGGCCGGCGGAGTCTTCTTGAGTTCTTGCAGGTGCATATGTGCACTTCCCTTGGCACGGGCGCTTGGCGGCCGGCAGTGGTGATCAGGGTGGAAGGCCGTTGTCGCACACCAGGACGGGCGCGAGCCTTGCCATTGCCGTAGAGCGCGGCTGCGGCATCGTCAAGCAGGTGCGCGCCTCACCGCTTCTTCACGAACTCCGCGCGCAGCACCAGGCCCTTGATGCCATCATATTTGCAGTCAATTTCCTGCGGGTCGCCGGTCAGCCGGATCGATTTGATCAGCGTGCCGCGGCGCAACGTCTGGCCGGCGCCCTTGACGTCGAGATCCTTGATCAGCGTCACCTGATCGCCATCGGCCAGCAGATTGCCGACGGCATCGCGCACTTCGACCGTGTCGCTGGGCGCGGCGGCGGCCTTCGCGGCGCTGGCTGGCAGCCATTCGCCGCTGGCGTCGTCATAAACATAATCTTCGTCGCTGGTGGGCATCAGGCGATCCTTGGCGGCGGCCCGCTGGCGGTGTTAGCAGGGGTGCGCAACAATTTCGGAGCCGTGCAATGCCAGTGGAAGCCCTGGGCGCCTATGACAAGGACAATATCTTTGCCCGCATCCTGCGCGGCGAAATCCCGTGCAAGCGCGTGCATGAAACGCCCCACGCGCTGGCCTTTCACGACATCAACCCGCAGGCGCCGGTGCATGTGCTGGTGATCCCCAAGGGGCCTTATCGCAGCTGGGCGGATTTTTCCGCAGGCGCGAGCGAAGCGGAGATTGTCGGCTTTGTGCGGGCGGTGGGTGAAGTGGCGAAGCTGCTGGATCTGGAGGCGCCGGGCTATCGCCTGCTGGCCAATGCCGGGCTGGATGCGCATCAGGAGGTGCCGCATCTCCATGTGCATCTGTTCGGCGGGCGGCCGTTGGGGCCGATGCTGGTGCGGTAGCACTTCCCTCTCCCCTTGCGGGAGAGGGCGACCCGGCGCAGCCGAGCGGGGTGAGGGGGTGCTCGGGTGGCCGCGCGGGCAACCCCTCACCCCGGGCCGCCTTCGGCGTCTCTCGCCCTCTCCCGCAAGGGGAGAGGGGTCAGGTGTGCGCCTCACCCATGCGGCGGATGGCGGCGACTTTGCCGTGCAGCGGCGTCCAGTCGTCGCGATCGGCGATCGCGGCCCAAATGGTTTCGACCTCGTCGACCAACATGGTGCACGGCGCGTCGTCGGCCCAGTAATCGTGGGTGGGCGCATCGGTAGCGAAATCGGGGAGCAACTGGATCACGTCGGTAAAGGCGTCGTGCGCATAATGATGATCGGCCGGTGACGGCCCACGCCGCGCGCCGCCGCGCCAATCGAAGAAGAAAAGGTCCGGGTCCATCTGGGTCGCCACCAGCGCGGTCTGGATGGCATCTACCAGCGCCTCGTCGCGCTCCGCCCCCAGCCGCTGCACGCCCAGCCGGCCGAGCACCGCATCGTTCAACGCGGCGCGATAGCGTATCGGATAGGTTTCCAGCGGGCCCTTCAGTTCAGCGATTTCGGCGATCGGGCGCAGCGCATTGGCCAGTTGATAGACATTCCATTGCAGCGCCTCGGCTTGCCGGCCGAAGGCATAGAGGCCGCTGTGATCGAAATAGGCCGCGGTGAAGCCGGCGTCCCAGGCCGGGGCAAAGCGCCAGGGGCCGTAATCGAAACTTTCGCCGGTGATGTTGATATTGTCGGTGTTGAGCACGCCGTGGACGAAGCCGGCGGCCATATACTGCGCCGCCAGCCGCGCAGACCCCTGCACGGCATGATCGATCAGCGCCGCCACCGGGGTCGGGCCGCTGGCCTGTGGGGCCAGGTTGGCCAGGCAATAATCGACCAACCGCGTCAGCCCCTCGCGGTTCTGGTGAAAGGCCTGGCGCTGGAAACTGCCATAGCGGATGTGGCTGTGGTTCAGGCGCACCAGCACCGCTGCGCGGGTTGGCGAGGGTTCATCGTTGCGCATCAGACGCTCGCCGGTTTCGATCACGCTGAAGGTGCGGCTGGTGTTCACCCCCAGCGCTTCGAGCATTTCGGTGGCGAGGATTTCGCGCACCGCGCCCTTCAGCGTCAGGCGGCCATCGCCGGCGCGGCTCCAGGGCGTGGTGCCGCTGCCCTTGGTGCCCAGGTCCATCAGCCGGCCGGCATCATCGCGCATCTGTGCAAACAGGAAACCGCGGCCGTCGCCGAGATCGGGATTGTAGGTGCGGAACTGGTGGCCGTGATAGCGCAGCGCCAGCGGCTGCGGCAGGCTGCCGGGCAGGGGCGTGAAGCGGCCGAAATGCGCCAGCCACTGCCCGTCGCTGAGGCCCGCCAGGCCCACACTGGCGGCGGCGCGATCGTTGCGGAAACGCAGCATGGTTTGCGGGAAGGCCGCCGCTTCGACCGGATCGAAGAAATCGGCCCCAAGCGACAGGATGGCGGTTTCAGGCTGAACGTCGATCATGCCTGCAACTTATGGGCACAGCCGCGCGGTCAATCCACCACGTAATTGCAGGCGGCGCGGACGAACCGCACGGTTTCCCGCTCGATACGGTCGGCTTCTTCGGGAGTCGGTGCGCAAAGCCACAGATCGATGGCATCGCCGACGACATGGTGGGTGAAGCTGGCGGCGAGATCGACCTCCACGCCGGTGATCCCGCGTTTGGCCACGGCCGCCTGCATCTGCAGATTGATCCAGGCCACGGTGGCGGTCTTGGCGGCGTGGTAGAAGGGTTCGGCATCGGGATTGCTGGCCATGGCGGCTTTCGGGCCGGTGCAATCGGCGCAATCGCGATCCATGCCTTCCCACATCAGATTGTCGCGGCAGAATCGCAGCACGCGCGGGATGATGATGCCGGGTTCCAGATCTTCAAGGGCATAGCCGGCTTCCATCGCGGCGATCATCATTTCGCCGTGGCGGCGGCCAAGCTCTTCGAGAAGCGCCTTTTTCGAGCCGAAATGATAGAAGATGGAACCTTCCGACACGTCGGCTTCGCGGGCGATGTCGGCGGTGCCGGTGTTGGCAAAGCCCTGGCGCGAAAACAGCATATGGGCGGCAGCCAGCACGCGCGCCCTGGTTTCGCCGGGATCATAGCGCCGCGCCCGCATGTCGGGCGCGCGGGGTGCGGGGGCAGCCGCCGCGTTGCGGCCAGCCGAGCGGCCAGACGATGGACGTGATTCAAAAGCGCGCGTTGCCACGATCGTTGTTCTTCCTTACCCCCACGGTAATGGCTTCCTATAGCGCGGCAGTTGAGTCAGAGTCAAAACCATGGCGTCCGCTGTTGTCTCGTCTCGATTGATGCCGGCCGCCGGCTGGCAGCCCGGCCATGTCTGGTCGCCAGACAATGTGCGCCTGTGCTGGCATGATCATCTGGCACCAACCGTGCCGGATGGGCGCCCTGCTCTGCTGTGCCTGCCGGGCCTGACCCGCAATGCCAGCGATTTTGGCCATCTTGGCGACCGTTTGGGCGCCGATTGGCGCATCATCGCCGTCGATCTGCGCGGGCGCGGCGAATCGGGCTGGGCGCGTGATTCGCTGTCCTATGTCTCGCTCACCTATCTGCGCGATCTGTCGCTGCTGATCGAAGCGGCCGGGGTGCAGCGCTTCGTGGCGCTCGGCTCGTCGCTGGGCGGCCTGCTGGCGCTGCGGCTGACGACGGCGCACCGCGCGGCGATGGCCGGCGTGATCCTGAACGACATCGGCCCCACCATCGAGGCCGAGGGTCTGGCGCGGCTGCGCGCCAATGTCGGGCGCAGCGGCAACTGGCCGACGTGGGTGCACGCGGCGCGTGATCTGGGCGCGCGCAACGCCGCCGTCTACCCCGATTGGGGGCTGCATGACTGGCTGGCCTTTGCCAAGCGGCTGTGCCGGATCAGCGCGCAGGGGCGCATCATCCTCGATCATGATCCGCGCATCGCCGAACCGTTCCGTTTGCCGCATGGCGATGCCGGCGCCGATGATTGGGCGGCGTTCGACAGCCTGGCCGGGATGCCGGTGCTGTCGATCCGCGCCGAACGATCCGATGTGCTGTCGGCCGCGACGCAAAGCCAGATGGCGCGGCGGCTGCCGGGCCTGCGCTGTGTGACGGTGCCGGGCGTCGGCCACCCGCCGACGCTGGCCGAACCGGCCGTGGCGGCGGCGTTGAGCGCATTTCTGGATGGAATCGCATGAAACAGGGGAGATCGACATGATTCGCAAGGTTTGGAAACTCGCGCGCCGCCCGGTCGGGGATATCGCCGACAGCGATCTGGAACTGGTGAGCGAAACCCTGCCCGATCTGGCCGATGGGCAGATCCTGCTGGCGGTGATCTACATCAGCCTCGATCCCACCAACCGCATCTGGATGAGCGACATGGAGCAGTACATGCCCCCCGTCGCCATCGGGGCGCCAATGCGCGCCGGCGTGTGCGGGCGGGTGATCGCCAGCCGCAAACCGGGCATCGCGGAGGGCCAGATCATGGCCGGCCTGGGCGAATGGGCCGATCATATCGTGTCGGACGGCAGCTTCCTGTCGCCGCTGCCCGAACTGCCCGGTGTGCCGCTGGCCGCCACCTATGGCACGCTGGCGCTGGTCGGCCCCACGGCCTATTTCGGCCTGCTCGATATCGGCCAGCCCAAGCCGGGAGAGACGCTGGTGGTGTCAGCGGCGGCGGGCGGGGTCGGGCAGATCGTCGGCCAGATCGGCAAGATCAAGGGGTGCCGCGTGATCGGCATCGCGGGCGGCAAGGCCAAATGCGATTATGTGGTGAACGAACTCGGCTTCGATGCGGCCATTGATTACAAGGCCGAAGATGTCGGCGCAGCGCTGGACCGGCTGGCACCGGGCGGCATCGACATCAATTTCGAACAGGTCGGTGGGCCGATCATGGTCGAGGTGCTTCGCCGCATGAAATTGTTCGGCCGGGTGCCGCTGTGCGGCATGATCTCCACCTACAATGATGTGAACCCCACCGAAGAACCCGGTTTCTGGACGATGATCCTGATGCGCCGGCTGGCCATCCGCGGTTTCATCGTCACCGATTTCGCACCGCGTTTTGGCGAAAGCGGCGCGGCGCTGGCAGGGTGGATGCTGGGCGGGCAGTTGAAGACAAGGCAGGATATCAGGCCGGGCCTGGAAAACGCGGTTGGTGCAGTGCGCGAGCTTTATACCGGCGGCAATTTCGGCAAGCTGCTGATCGAGGTGAGCGCGCCTTGAGAAACGCCTTCCCGGTTGCGGGGGGGCGTTGTGCCGCCGCCGCCTACCCCGAAAACGGCAGCAGGGCCTCCAGCGCTGCCGCGGCGTCGCCCCGCAGCCGCGCCCGAAACGCGTCCTCCACGATGCACGCCTGCTGTTCCAGGCCGTAGCGGGTGAACGGCTTGCCCGGCACGATGGCATAGCGATAGCGCGCCCACGGTGGCCGGCGCAGCGCCAGATGCCCGCCCTGCTGGTACTGCCACGCATGCACCAGTTCATGGATGAAATGCGCCTGATACCCCGGTGAGGCGTCGGCATAATCTTCACGCCAGTTCGGCCCGTTCGGGTGGCACCAGATATGGCCATCGGGTGCCATCGTTACCCACCAGGGCTGCAGCGCCCACCATTTGGCGCGGCGCACCGTCACAAGCGCCGTATCCAGCGCCGTGCCGAACACGCTGGCGGCCAGCGCCATTTCACCGGCGGTCAGGGCGCGCACCTGCGGCACCGAGTCATCCTGATTGGCCATCATCGGGCACGTTAATCGCATCGCCGCCGTCTTGCAGCCCCGGATTTGCTTCCTATATCGCCCCCATAGGAATTGCTTGACGTGAACACGCCGGGGCACCGGCCACATTATCAACCAGGGACGATCCTGCCGCGCTGCCCATGTGGGGTGCATGGGGCCGGGCCCACGAACCAAGAAGGAAGCGCCGATCATGGCAAAGGTTATCGGGATCGATCTGGGCACCACCAACAGCTGTGTGGCCGTGATGGAAGGCTCCGCCCCGCGGGTCATCGAGAATGCCGAAGGCGCGCGCACCACGCCGAGCCAAGTGGCCTTCACCAAGGATGGGGAGCGTCTCGTCGGCCAGCCGGCCAAGCGCCAGGCGGTGACCAACCCGTCCAACACCGTGTTTGCCGTGAAGCGCCTGATCGGCCGCCGCTTCGATGATCCGTTGACCGCCAAGGATGCCGGCCTGGTGCCTTACGAGATCGCCCGCGGCACCAATGGCGATGCCTGGGTGCGTGCCGGCGGCGAGGATTACAGCCCGTCGCAGATTTCCGCCTTCATCCTGCAGAAGATGAAGGAAACCGCCGAGGCCTATCTCGGCGAAACCGTGACGCAGGCGGTGATCACCGTCCCGGCCTATTTCAACGATGCCCAGCGCCAGGCCACCAAGGATGCCGGCAAGATCGCCGGCCTCGAAGTGCTGCGCATCATCAACGAGCCGACCGCGGCCGCGCTGGCCTATGGCCTCGACAAGAAGAATGATGCCCGCACCGTGGCCGTCTATGATCTTGGTGGCGGCACCTTCGATATCTCCATCCTCGAACTGGGCGATGGCGTGTTTGAAGTGAAGTCAACGTCGGGCGACACCTTCCTGGGCGGCGAAGATTTCGACGCCAAGCTGGTGGAATTCCTGTCGGCCGATTTCAAGAAGGCCGAAGGCATCGATCTGACCAAGGACAAATTGGCCCTGCAGCGCCTGAAGGAAGCCGCGGAAAAGGCCAAGATCGAGCTGTCATCTTCGGCGGCGACCGAAGTCAACCTGCCGTTCATCACCGCCGATCAGAACGGCCCGAAGCATCTGGTGAAATCGATCACCCGCACCGATCTGGAAAAGCTGGTGCTCGATCTGATCGAGCGCACCCGCAAGCCGTGCCTGGATGCCATCAAGGAAGCCGGCGTGAAGCCGGGCGATCTGGATGAAGTGATCCTGGTCGGCGGCATGACCCGCATGCCGCGCGTACGCCAGTTCGTGAAGGACTTGTTCGGCAAGGAGCCCAACACCAGCGTCAACCCGGATGAAGTGGTCGCCATGGGCGCCGCCATCCAGGCCGGCGTGCTGCAGGGCGACGTGAAGGACGTGCTGCTGCTCGATGTCACCCCGCTGAGCCTCGGCATCGAGACGCTGGGCGGCGTGTTCACCCGCATGATCGATCGCAATACCACCATCCCGACCAAGAAGAGCCAGGTCTATTCGACGGCGGACGACAACCAGTCGGCGGTGACCATCCGCGTGTTCCAGGGCGAACGCGAAATGGCGGCGGACAACAAGATGCTGGGCCAGTTCGATCTGGTCGGTATCCCGTCCGCGCCGCGCGGCGTGCCGCAGATCGAAGTCACCTTCGACATCGACGCCAACGGGCTCGTGTCCGTCAATGCCAAGGACAAGGGCACCGGCAAGGAACAGCAGATCCGCATCCAGCCGTCGGGCGGCTTGTCCCCGGCGGATATCGACAAGATGGTGCGCGATGCCGAAGCCTTTGCCGATGAAGACAAGAAGCGCCGCGCCGCCGCCGAAGCCCGCAACCAGGCCGACAGCCTGGTGCATTCGACCGAGCGGCAGTTGGCCGAACATGGCGACAAGCTGGCCGCCGACGTGAAGACCAGCATCGAAACCGCCATTGCCGATGTGAAATCGGTGATGGATTCGGGCGATGCCGAGACGATCAACACCCGCGTGCAATCGCTGGGCCAGGTCGCCATGAAGCTGGGCGAAGCGATCTATCAGGCCGAACAGGCCGCCGCCGCCAGCCCTGCCGGGGATGCCCCCAAGGCCGACGATGTGGTCGACGCCGAGTTCACTGACGTGGACGAAGGCAAGAAGTAAATGCGATCCCTCCCCCTCGGGGGAGGGGTTGGTTACGCGCTTCGAGCGAGGCGCGCGAATGCAGCACAGTCTCCCCTCCCGCTCGCGGGAGGGGTTGGGGGTGGGATCGGGGATCGGGACGGGAAGTTGGTGCCGGGCGGCACGAGCCCACCCCCAGCCCCTCCCGCAAGCGGTAGGGGAGCCGTAAATGGCAACCGAAATCGATTTTTATGAGCTGCTCGAAGTGGCGCGCGGTGCCGACGAAGCGGCGCTGAAATCCGCCTATCGCCGGCTCGCCATGAAATATCACCCGGATCGCAATCCGGGCGATGCAGTGGCCGAGCAGCGATTCAAGGCGATCAGCGAAGCCTATGATGTGCTGAAGGACCCGCAGAAGCGGTCGGCCTATGACCGTTTCGGGCATGCCGCGTTCCGCCAGGGTGGCGGCGGTGGCGGCGGCGGCGCGCAGGATTTTGGCGGCTTTGCCGATATCTTCGAAAGCGTGTTCGGCGAATTCATGGGCGGCGGCGGCCAGCGTGGCGGCCGGCGCGGCGGGCCGGCGCGGGGTTCCGATCTGCGCTATGATCTGGAAATGACGCTGGAAGAGGCGTTCAACGGCCGCCAGGCGACGCTGACCATCGATGTTGCGGCCAGTTGCGAACCGTGCGGCGGCCAGGGCGCCAAGCCCGGCACATCGGCGCGCGCCTGCACCACCTGCGGAGGCAACGGCCGGGTCGCCATGCGCCAGGGGCTGTTCATGGTGGAGCGCACCTGCCCGGCCTGCCACGGCCAGGGCCAGATCATCGCCGATCCATGCGCCAGCTGCGGCGGTGCCGGCCGGGTGGAAAAGCAGAAAACGCTGAATGTGAACGTGCCCAAGGGTGTCGATGATGGCACCCGCATCCGGGTGGCGAACGAGGGCGAAGCCGGCGCGCGCGGCGGTCCGGCGGGCGATCTGTATATTTTCGTGCATCTGAGGGCGCATGATATCTTCAAGCGCGACGGCACCACCCTGTTCGCGATCGCGCCGCTGTCGATCACCACGGCGGCGCTGGGTGGCGACATCGATGTGCCGGCGCTGGATCGCGAAAAGACCGTGATCAAGGTGCCCGCCGGCACCCAGACCGGCAAGCAGTTCCGCGTGCGCGGCAAGGGCATGCCGGCCTTGAACAGCGGTGGCTATGGCGATCTGGTCATCCAGGTCGAGGTGGAAACCCCGGTGAAGCTGACCAAGCGCCAGCGCGAGCTGCTGGAAGAATTCCAGACGATCGAAACCAGCGAAGGCGGGCGCAACACGCCGAAAGCGCAAGGGTTTTTCGACAAGCTGAAAGACGCCTGGAACGAATTGACGGAGTAACCCCTCTCCCCCCAAGGCTTTCTGGGCGGGAGAGGGCGAGAGACGCCGTGGGCGGCCCGGGGTGAGGGGGTGCCCACGCGGCGACAATTGCAACCCCTCACCCCGCTCGGCTGCGCCGAGTCGCCCTCTCCCGCAGGGGGAGAGGGGTTACGCGCACCCCCCACTTGCGCTAATCGCCGGCCATGGACCCGACCCGCCTCCACAACCGCCGCATCCTCGTCACCGGCGCCGCCCGCGGGCTGGGCCTCGCCATTGCGCAGCGCTGCGTGGCCGAAGGCGCACAGGTCATGCTGGCCGATGTGCTGCCCGAAGGCGAGGCGCGGGCGGCCGAACTGGGCGCGGCGTTCGTGCATTGCGACGTCACCAACCGGGATGCGATCGCCGCCGCCATTGCGGCGACCGTCGCGCGCTTTGGCGGGCTGGACGGCCTGGTCAACAATGCCGGCATCGCGCCCAAGGGCGACATTTTCAGCGAAACGCCCGACCAGTTCGAACGCGTCATCACCACCAATCTGACCGCGGCCTTTCATGCCACCCAACTGGCGGTGCCGCACATGATCGCGGCCGGGGGCGGCGTCGTCGTCAACATGTCCAGCGTCAACGCGCTGCTCACCATCCCGGCGTTGCTGGCCTATAATGTCGCCAAGGGCGGGCTCAACCAGCTCACCCGCAACACCGCCGTCGCGCTGGCGCCCCACAACATCCGCGTGGTCGGCATCGGGCCGGGCACCATCCTGACCGAATTGGCGAAAAACGCCGTGATGGCCGATGCTGCGGCGCGTGACCAGATCCTGTCGCGCACGCCGTTGGGCCGCGCCGGGGAACCGGACGAGATCGCCGCCATCGCGGCCTTTCTGCTGAGTGACGAGGCCAGTTACATTACCGGCGAGACGCTCTATGCCGACGGCGGCCGGCTTGCCCTCAATTACACCGTGCCTGTTGGAGATGATTCGTGATCGATGCCGAATGGTGGGACTATGACGACGCCGAGGAGATGGCCGAAGCGGTCGCCGGCGACATTGCCTATATCATCGGCCAGGCGCTGGAAGCCCGTGGCCGCGCCATCGTCGCCTTCCCCGGCGGCAGCACGTCGGTGGCGGCGCTGAAGAAGCTTGCCGCCATGCCGATCGAATGGGCGGATGTGACGATCATCCCGACCGATGATCGGCTGGTGCCTGTCACCGATCCGCTGTCCAACGCCGGCATGCTGGCGAAGATCTTCCTGCCGAAAAAGGCGCGTGTTGTGCCGCTGACGGCGGGCGAGAAGGATCCGGTGATGGCCGGCCGCGCGGCGGATGAACGGCTCGCCGATCTTGAGTTCCCGCTGGACGTCGCCTGGCTCGGCGTCGGCGAAGATGGCCACACCGCATCGATCTTTCCCGGCCCGGATTTCGATGCCGCCATCGCTGGCCCCAAGGCGCGCCGCGCCATCGGCGTGCGCCCCGATCCGCTGCCGGCCGAAGCCCCGGTGGCGCGCGTCACGCTGACCGGGCCGACGTTGGCGACCGCGCGCGTCGTCACGCTGGTGCTCAGCGGCAAGGCCAAGCGCAAGACGGTGGAACAGGCGATCAAGCAAGGCGCCTCCAGCACGCTGCCGATCGGTCGCCTGCTCGCCGAACTGGACATGGACATCGATATCCACTGGTGCCCCTGAGCCATGCGCCGGCTGCTGCCGTTGCTGGCGCTGCTGTTGATCGGTGCAGCGCCGCCGCCGGCAATCAGCCTGCCGGTGGATGCGCCGATCCTGGCCAGCATCAACGGGCAGACGGTCGCCCTGTCGGTGGCCACCGGCGGTGTCGATCGCATCACGCTCAATCCTGACACGGTGGCGCGGCTGGGCATCAAGCCGGGCGGGCTGTTCGGCAAGGCGGATGTGAAGATCGGGCGGAGCCGGGTGCTGAGCGGGCGCAACGCCACCGGCAAGATTGCGCTGGCCGGCGTGCGCTTCAACCAGCGCGTGTTCTGGTTTTCAGGCGCTGCGTCCTTGCCGCAACAGGGCAGCATCGGGCCACAGGCGCTGCCGCAGGGCGTGGTGATCGTGCAATTGCAGCCCGGCACAAGCCCGGCCTTTGCCTTGCCGCTCTATGGCGAAATCAACAGCGGCAGCTATGGCGTCGTGCGGGGGCGGGGCTATGGCTTTGGCCTGTCGCTGGATGTGCGGGGGCGCACGCGGTTGCCGCTGGCGTCGGCTGCGGTCGGTGCCGATCTGGCAGCGGCCCTGGGCGGCCGGCTGGTCGGCGAGCCATGGCAGGAGGCGATTTTTCTCGGCATCCGCCGGCCGGTGCGGCGGCTCGTGCTCGATTCGCCGCTGGTCATCGGGCCGTTTCGTTTCACCGAGATTTCGGTGCGCGTGACGGACCGGCGCGACGGCACCGCGCAATTGGCGGATGGCCAGCAGGCGATCAGCGATGCCGACGATGATCCGGCCGAGATCGTCGTGCGCGCCGGCAGCGGCAAGCAGCGCCAGGCGATCTATGTGCTCACGCTGTCGCGCAACCAGCTTGAGGCGCAGGGCTGCACCAGCGTCATTTACGACAAGACTGGCGGGCAAATGCGCCTGGCCTGCTGAGGTCTTTTTTCTGTCATGCAGGGCGGCTAGGCGTAAGACATGATGCGATCAATCCTCCTGCCGATGGTGATGCTGCTGATGGCTGCCGCTCCGCCTCCCAAAGCCGTTGCAGTGCCGCCGCCGGGGCCGCCGATCATCATCGCGCATCGCGGCGCCAGTGCGGAACGGCCCGAACACACGCTGGCCGCCTATGAACGCGCCATCGAACAGGGCGCGGATTTCATCGAGCCCGATCTGGTGCCGACGAAGGACCATCAGTTGGTCGCCCGCCACGAGAACGAGATTTCCGGCACCACCGATGTGGCCAGCCGGCCGGAATTTGCCGCCCGCAAGGCGACGAAAACCATCGACGGCGAAACCATGACCGGCTGGTTCACCGAGGATTTCACCCTGGCCGAATTGAAGACGCTGCGGGCCAGGGAGCGCCTGCCGCAACTGCGCCCGGCCAACACGGCCTACGACGGCCAGTATGAAATCCCGACCTTCGCCGAAATCATCGCGCTGGCCAAGGCGGGCTCGGCCCGCACCGGGCGCACGATCGGCATCTATCCCGAAACCAAGCACCCCAGCTATTTCCGCACGCTGGGCCTGCCCATCGAGCCGGTGCTGCTGAAGCAATTGGCAGCAGCGGGCTGGACCACCGCGGCGGCGCCGGTGTTCATCCAGAGCTTTGAAATCGACAATCTCAAGGCCTTGCACACGCAGACCGGCGTCCGCCTGATCCAGTTGATGGCACCGGCCGGCATATCGGCGGATGGCCATGATTATGCCGCACTGGCAACGCCGGCGGGCTTGCAGGGCGTGGCCAGCTACGCCTTTGGCATCGGCCCGGAAAAGACGATGATCATCGCGCGCGATGCGGCCGGCAAACTGGCTGCGCCAACCAATCTGGTGGCGGACGCGCATGCCGCCGGCTTGCAGGTCCACCCCTGGACGTTCCGGCCGGAAAATTTCTTCGTGCCGGCCGATCTGAAGGCCGGCAACGATCCGCGCGGCCGCGGTGATGTCGAGGCGGAAATCCGGGTGTTTCTGGCCACCGGCATCGATGGCCTGTTCAGCGATTCGACCGCGGCGGCGGTCAGGGCGCTGGCTCCAGCGGCTCTGCCATCTGGGGCCAATCCAGCACGAAATTGATGTGCGCCGCCGCGATCGGCTTGTCGCGGCCCCCCCTGCCTTCAGACTCTTGCCACACCTGCGCCTGCACATTCACCACGCGGCGGCCCAGCCGGGTGATGCTGGCGGTGGCGCGGCTGGCCGTGGCGGCGCCCTCGCGCATGTAATCCACCGTCACCGTCACCGGCCGCACACGCGGCAGCGCTTCACCTTCGGGCTGGGCGGCGATCACGGTCAACAGCCCGGCCAGTTCGAGCAGGCCGGCAATCGCGCCGCCGTGCAGCCGGCCGGGGGAGCCGATCAGCGTCTCGTCGAACGGCATGATCAGATGCAGTTCTTCGCCAACGCGCTCGAACGACAGATCGAGCAGCGCCGCATAGGGCAGCATGTCGAGCCGGCCGGCGGGGCCCTTCAGGGCGGCAGCAAGGATCGGGCTGGTCATCCCTGCCACCCCGGTGCCAGTTTCGAGGCGGCAAACATGAAGGTGCCCGCGACATGCGCGATCGGATCGGCCGGGTCGCCATCATGGGCAAGGCCGCGCACGAAGGCGATCTGGCGCGTCATCCGGTAACATTCGCCGCGCGCCGTCACCGTGGCTTCGGCACGCGGGGACCGGACATAATCGGTGCGCAGATCGAGCGTGGCGTGCGGTTCGAACGCGCCGCGCGCCAGCATCGATGCCATGCCCACCGCCGTGTCCATCAGCGTGAAGATCGGGCCGGACGCCCATATGCCATGATCGGGATCGACCAGCAGTTGCGGCGCGAACGGCAATTGCAGCTCCACCCAGCGATCGCCAGCGGTGATGAAGCGCAGCCCCAGCCTTTTGTTGTGCGGCACCCGGCCGATGAACGGCCCCATGAACTGGCCGACCTGATCGGCGAAGCTGGTCATGCGCGCCGGCTTTCCGGGGCGCCGTCGGCGGCGCGCGCCAGCGCCTCGATGCGGCCGATCATGGAAGCAAGGCCTTGCGTGCGGTTCGACGAAAGATGCTTGGCGAGGCCCAGCCCGTCCAGCCGCGACTTGATCGCCGCCGCGTCAATCTCTGCGGGCCGGCGGCCATCGGCCAGCATCAGCACCAGTGCCACCAGGCCCTTGACGATGGCGGCATCGCTGTCGGCGGCAAAGCGCAGCACATCGCCATCGCGGCTGGGATGCAGCCACACCTGGCTGGCGCAGCCGCGCACCTTGGTGGCGTCGGTTTTCAGGGCCGGGTCCATCGCCGGCAGGGCCTGGCCCAGTGCGATGATCAGCCGGTAGCGGTCGTCCCAGTCGTCGAAGGCGTCGAACTCAGCCTCGACATCAGCAAAATCGGTGATGGCCATGGCCGCGGTTCTTGCGGCGCAAGACCGGGCCGGTCAACCCCGGGGCCGCATGGGCTCAGAGATCGACACCCGCCGCGATGGCTTCCAGTTTGCGGATTCGCTCCTTCAGGTCGGCCAGATCGATGCGCTGGCTGATCGCCGGCAGATCCTCGCCGGTGGTGCGCGGCCGGGCATCGAGTTCGCGGGTTTTCAGCTTCAGCCAGCCGGCCCAGCTCCAGGCGGCCAGGCTGCCCAGCATGGCAAGGCCGATCAGGGCCGCACCGGACAGGATCAGCAGATATTCGGCGGAAGGCACTGGCGGGGGCATCTGTGTCTCCTTTCCTTGGCTTCAGGTTCGAGCCGGGGGGTCATTTGTCCTTGAGCGAGTCGATTTCTTCGGCAAGTCGCTTGGCCGGATCAGTGGCGAGCCGCTCCAGCACGCGCAGCCGTTCGTTCAGTCGCGCGACCTCGGCCTGCAGCCGCAGATTTTCGGAACCATCGCCGGCACTGGCCTGCAACGTCTTGCGCTGGTCCTTCCGGCTCATGCGGCCAGAAAACACTCGGCCAATGGTGACGATCAGCACGATCATCACCACCATTTCAAACGGGTTCATTGCGGTATCCTTTGCTGGCCCGGCGGGGCCGGTGGGATCAGTTCAATTGCTTGGTGCGCAGTTCTTCGATTTCGGCGGCGAGCATCGTCGGCTTGTCGGTGGCGATGCGTTCCAGCACCGCCATGCGATCCTTGATGCTGCCCAGTTCGGCGCGCAGCTGGGCGTTTTCCTGGCTGATCAGCCGGATGCGTTCCATCGCTTCGCCGCCGCCGTTGGGATAGAGCGGCTTGCCCCAGCTGTTTTCCAGCGGATAGCCGTTCTTGATCTTCATCCAGGTGGTGACCACCCAGCCGATGACGCCGGCAACACCGACGGTGGCGATCACCGGGCCGAACTGGTTGGCGATGATCGCAAGATTTTCCGGATTCACGGCCATCGAACTCAGCCTTTCAGTTCAATTGTTTGGGCGTGTCGCGCAGCGCTTCGATCTGTGACGAGAGGCCCTCGTTGCGATCGGTGACGATGCGGTTGAGCACGGCGACACGTTCTTCCAGCGTGGCGACACGGCTGGCATATTGCGCGGCCTGTTCGGCGGTGGCCGACGCGGTGAGCTGCAGCTGCTTTTCCTTCAGATCGGCCCAGCGCCGGAAGCCGGTGAGCAGGATGCCGAAGATCGGGATGGAAACGCCCAGGATCGGGATCAGGGCAAAAATGGCGTTTTCGCTCATGGTGGGGTCCCTCAACGCAGATTTTCGATTTCGGCGGTCAGCCGGGCCGGGGCATCGGTGGCGATGCGTTCCAGCACCGACAGCCGTTCTTCCAGCCGGCCGATCTTGCCGCGCAGCAGATCATTTTCCTGGGCGAGCAACTGGTTCTGGCGGGCCAGCTCGGGGTTTTCCTTGTGCACCTTGCCGCCCCATTCGCCTTCCAGCGGATAACCGTGGCGGGCGCGGATCTGGGTGGTGATGATCCAGGCAACAAAGCTCATCGCGACGATGGCAAGGACGAATGTCGGGCCTCCGAATTCCATGGCGTATCTCCCCGGTGCGTGTGTTTCAGCGCAGCTTTTCGATTTCGTCAGCCAGTTGTCGGCTGTCACTGGTGACGTGGAACTCCAGATCACGCAGGCGGCGATCGGCATCGCGGAACTGGGCGTTCACATCGCGCAGGGTGCGCTTGGGCGCCACCCGCACATCGCGCCAGAATTCCACGCGCTCGGGGCTCTGGTCATACAAGGTGTTCGGCTTGGCATTGGCGATCCAGCCGATGGCCAGATAGGCCAGGATGGTCGATCCCCCGCCAACGATGGTGCCGACGGCAAAACCGATGCGGACGATGGTGACATCCCAGCCGAAATAATCGGCGATGCCGGCACAAACGCCCATGATCTTGCCATTGCGTTTGTCGAGATAGAATTGGGTGCGGCTGGCAGACATGATGGTCTTCCCTGTTGGCCAGGGCGCGGACGAGCGCGGTCCCGGCGGCCTGTGGTTCAGCGGATCGAATTGGCGATCAGCCCGATGAGCAGATAGATCAGCACCGGCGAGCCGACGCCGCACACCGCAGCGAGCACGAAGGCAATGCGGACCAGCGTGACATCCCAGCCGAAATAATCGGCGATGCCGGCGCACACGCCCATGATCTTGCCGGCGGACTTGTTGAGGAGAAATTGGCGGCTCATGTGGGCCTCCTTTCGGCCAGGTGATCGGTTGGAACCGGATCAGCGCAACTGCCGGCGTTGTTCCGACAGATCGGCGATGCGACTGTCTTTCCAGTTGGGGTTTTCCGCAGCGATGATGCGCTCCACGCTTTCGATGCGTTGATCGAGCCGGCGGGCGAGATCGTGCAGCTCATCGAGCAGCGCTTCATCCTGGCTGGAAATACCGGTCTGGCTTTTCCATTTCGTGACATAATGCATGATCAGCCAAGGCAGGCCGATGATCGGCGTGCCGACCGCGACGCACAGGGCAATGACTTCGGTGATTTCCATCGGATCAACCTTCCGTCTTGCCGATGCGCGCCTTCATGGCGGCCAGTTCGGCATCGACTTCATCGTTGGTCTGCAACGACGCGAATTCGTCGGCCAGGCTGCGCACATCGGCGGGGCCGCCCAGGCCCAGCGCATCGGCGCGGCCTTCGGCCATGTCGGCGCGGCGTTCGAGCACTTCGAAGCGGCTGAACGCCTCTTCGACGCGCGGCCCGCGGATCATCTCGCGCAGCTTGGAGCGCTGGGTGGCGCTTTCGATGCGGTTGAACAGCGCGTTCTGGCGTGACCGGGCTTCGCGCAGCTTGCTTTCCAGCTTGGCGATGTCGGCCTCGTTCAGGGCCAGCGTTTCATTGAGCAGATCGACCTCGGCCTGGGTGGTGTCGATGAAGGCCTTGGCCTTGTTCTTCTCCGTCAGCGCGGCCTTGGCGAGATCTTCGCGGTTCTTGGACAGCGCCAGCTCGGCCTTGTCCTGCCAATCCTGCACGGCCTGGCTCGCCTTGATCATCGCGCGCTTCATTTCCTTCTGATCGGCGATGGTGCGGGCGGCGGCGGCGCGAACTTCCACCAGGGTTTCCTCCATCTCCATGATGATCATGCGGATCATCTTGGCCGGGTCTTCAGCCCGGTCGAGCAGGTCGGTCACATTGGCTGCGATGATATCGCGGGTTCGCGAAAAAATGCCCATTGGTCTGATCTCCAGAAATTCGAACTTGGCGGCGCTCAAAGTGGCCGGGGCCGGTTCCGTTGCGAAGGGGCGGTGCGCTGGAAGAATCCCGGGAACTTGGGCCCCGACCATCGCCGCGTTCGTCACGCCACGATATCGCCGTTTGCAGCCGCCGTCACCATGGCCGGGCCAGTGGCGGCGCCGATGAAGGTGAAGCCGATCACGACAGTGGCCAGCAGGGCGATGAGGTTGCGGCCGAAGTTGGGGATATTGATGGTCATTTCTGGTCTCCTTGGCTTGGTTGTCGCGGCTTGTGCCGCTCATGCCAGATGTATTGCAGGGGTCGTGCCAAGTGGATTTCCCGCGACAAGTGCTTGATAAGATTGGCACTGACCTGTATGTTGGCAAATAGTTTCGCGCAGGATTTGCCAAGAGTTGGGAAAATATGCCAACTCTGTGGAATGGCTGCTCCTGCACAGATGATCGGTTCCTCGTTCAGCTTCCTCGATGCGGTCGAGAAGGCGTCGGCGGCGGCTGCGCTCAACCGTCCGGTGCTGGTGATCGGGGAGCGCGGCACCGGCAAGGAGCTGATCGCCGATCGTCTGCACCGCCTGTCCCCGCGCTGGTCGCAGACGCTGGTGTCCTTGAATTGCGCAGCGCTGCCGGAAAATCTGATCGATGCCGAATTGTTCGGTTACGAGGCCGGCGCCTTCACCGGCGCGCAGCGCGCGCGCGCCGGGCGCTTCGAGGATGCCGATGGCGGCACCTTGTTTCTGGACGAGATCGGCACGCTGTCCAGCCAGGCGCAGGAGCGGCTGTTGCGCGTGGTCGAATATGGCGAGCTGTCGCGGCTGGGATCGAACAAGCTGATCAGTGTCGATGTGCGGCTGGTCGGCGCCACCAACGAGGATCTGCCGGCGATGGTCGAGCAGGGCCGGTTCCGCGCCGATCTGCTCGACCGGCTGAGTTTTGAAGTCATCACCTTGCCGCCGCTTCGCGAACGCGCCGAGGATATCGACATCTTGGCCATGCATTTCGCGCGCCGCATGGCCGCTGAACTGGGCTGGCCGCGCTTTCCGGGCTTTTCCCCGCGTGTGCAGGAACAATTGATCAGTTGGCACTGGCCGGGCAATGTCCGCGAGCTGAAGAATGTCGTGGAGCGCGCGCTGTATCGCTGGGGCGATGCCGATCGGCCGATCGGGCAACTGGTGATCGATCCGTTCGAATCGCCGTGGCGGCCCAAGCCCTCGAAGACGTCTCAGCGGGCCGCGGCTGCGGCTGTGCCCGTTGCCGATCCTGTCGCCGAAGCCTGCGACGCGCCGCCCTCGCGGCTGGAGACGATCACCGATCTGCGCGGCGCCGTGGCGGCTTATGAAAAACAGATATTGGAATGCGCGCTGGACAAGCATCGCCACAACCAGCGCCGCACCGCCGCCGGCCTGGGCCTGAGCTATGACCAGTTGCGCCATGCCCTGAAACGGCATGACCTGCTGGGGGAGTAGCGATCAGTCCAGCTTCATCCCATGTTTCACCAGCAGCGGCGTCTGTGCCATGGTGAAGGCGAAAATCACGAGGGTGACGCCCCACACCTTGAAGCTGAGCCAGTCGTCATAGCTGAGCAGTCGCCGCGCCGTTTCGTTGGCGGCGAGCAGCGCGAGGAACAGCAGCGCCCAGTTGCGGGTGAGCAGCCGCCAGCCGCGATCCGACAGGCCGGGCAGGGCCTCACCCATCACCAGTTGCAGCGTCGGCCGGCCGGTGGCGAGCCCGCCGAGCAGCAGCGCCGCGAACACGCCATAGATGATGCTGGGTTTGAGCTGGATGAACGCCTTGTCCTGCAGCCAGATGGTCAGGCCGCCGAACAGCACGACCACCACCGTGGTGAAGATCATCGCGGCCGGAAGATGGCGGGTCTTGGCATAATGCCACACGGCGGCAATCAAGGTGGCGACGATGAACACGCCGGTGCCGATCACGGCGCTGGCCACATCGGCACCGGCCAGGCCGGGCAGGTCGCCGCGCTCGAACAGCGCCTTGCCGGCCTTGCTACCGGCGAAGAACAGCAGCAACGGGCCGAAATTGACGGCAATCTTGCTGGCGGTGGACAGTTTCGGGCGCTCGGCGGTCATGGCGCTGCCCTTAACCGGATTTGCCGCCTGCGTCACGCCTGCGCAGGCTACGGGGGTGACGAAGCCGGGGCGAGCCATTAAGCGAAGATCGTGGTCGAACCCCTGATCCTCGACAATCTGGCCTGCCGGCGTGGCGGGCGCCTGCTGTTTGAAGGCTTGTCAGCGCGGCTTGAAGCCGGCGGTGCGCTGCTGCTCACCGGGCGCAACGGCGCTGGCAAATCGTCGCTGCTGCGGCTGCTCGCCGGCCTGTTGCAGGCAGAGGTGGGCGATGTGCGTGGTGGCGGCCGCCGCGCCTATCTGGGGCATGACGTGGCACTGAAACCCCGGCAGAGCCTGGGCAGTGAACTGGCCTATTGGGCGCGGCTGGATGATGGCCTGGCGCGGTTGCCGGCGGCGATGGATGCCATGAACGTTGCGGCACTGGTCGATGTGCCGTGCCGGCATCTGTCCAGTGGCCAGCGGCGGCGGGCCGGGCTGGCGCGCGTGCTGGCCGCCGGCGCCGATTGCTGGCTGCTCGATGAGCCGACGGCCGGCCTCGACACCGCATCGGCGCAATTGCTGGCCGATGCGATGGCGGCACACCGGGCGACTGGCGGCCTGGTGGTGGCGGCCGTGCACGGCGATATCGGCCTGGCCGATGCCGCCGAAGTGCGGATCGGCTGATGTTCCTGTTGCTCGTCCGCCGCGATCTGCTGCTGATCGCCCGCTCCCCGGCGTTGTGGCTGCCGGTGATGTTCTTCGTGCTGGCCGCCGCGCTGTTTCCGTTCGCGGTGGGGCCGGATGCGCGGTTGCTGGCGCGAATCGCGCCGGGGATCATCTGGGTGTCGGCGCTGCTGGCGGCGCTGCTGCCGGTGGAAACCTTGCTGGCGCCCGACGTGGAGGATGGCAGCATCGACCAACTGATCGCACGCGGCATATCGCTGGAACTGGTGTGCGCGGCGCGCATCCTGGCGCATTGGGTGGGCTTTGCGCTGCCGTTGCTGGCGGCCCTGCCGGTGGCTGGCGTGCTGTTGGGCATGAACAGCGACGATGGGATGCGCATCGGGCTGGCGTTGCTGCTCGGCACGCCGGCGTTGGCCAGCCTGGCGGTCGTGGCCGCCGCGTTGACCGCGGGCCTGCGCGGCGGCGGTGCGCTGGCCGGGCTGATCGTGCTGCCGCTGGCGTTGCCGGTGCTGATTTTCGGGGTGGGGTCGGATGTGGCCGGCGCATTCCGCCTGCTCGGCGCGGCCAGCCTGGTGGCGCTGGCGGTGGGGCCGTTTGCAGCGGCGGCAGCGCTCAAGCCCGAATAGCGCTCGCCTCGTCCGGCCGGCGCGCCATCTGCACTGGCCAGAAACATGACAAGATGGTAAGCTTCTTTGGTTGTTACCCAAGGAGTTTTCCCCATGCGTATCTTGCCTGTTGCCACCATTGCCGGCCTTGCCCTGATGACAGCGGCGTGTGGCGGCAGTGACAAGCCGGCTGCCGCCCCGGCTGCCAGCGAAACCGCCGATGCGGCGGCACCGCCGGCCCCGGCACCGGTCCCGGCCCCGGCCCCTGAACCGGTCCCGGCAACCCCGCCCGCCGAGGCAGCGCCGGCCGCCACCACCGTCAGTTATGGCGCGCTGACCGGCGATGCCGCCAAGGGTGAGAAGCTGTTTGGCCAGTGCAAGGCCTGCCATGTCGCCGAAGCCGGCAAGAACCGCGTCGGCCCGTCACTCTATGCCGTGGTTGGTCGCAAATCCGGCACGGTGGTCGGCTTCAATTACAGCAAGGCCAACAAAGAAAGCGGTGTGACCTGGAACGAGGATGTGCTGTTCACCTATCTGGAGGCACCGCAGGCGTTCATGCCCGGCACCCGCATGGCGTTCGGCGGTTTGAAGGCGCCGCAGGACCGGGCGGACGTGATCGCCTACCTCAAGACCAAGGCGTGAGTTGAACGCATGGCCGGCGGCAAAGCCGCGCCGTCGAAGCTGTTCAGCCGGGATCAAGCCCGGCTGCCAGCCCGGCCGGGCGCTGCGCCGGGTCTGGCGGCGGCACGCCGCCAGCCAGCTTGGCCTAGAACGGCCCGTTCAGCTCCACGATCGCCCGGTTCAGCATCGCGGCAAAGCTGACCCAGGCCAGATAGGGCAGCAGCAGCGCGGCGGCCGGGCGCGAGATGCGCCAGAGGACAACGATCAGCGCGGCGATGCTGCTCCACAGGATGCCGACTTCCAGCGCCGCATAATCCGGCCGGTGCATGCGGAAGAACAGGAAGCTCCACAACAGATTGAGAAAGCCGTTCAAGGCGAACAGCCCGATGATGGCTTCAAACGCCGCGGTGCTGCGCGCGGCCAGCCAGGCCGTGGTGCCGGAAAAGGTGCACAGCATGAAGATGATCGTCCACGCCGGGCCGAACAGCCAGGTGGGCGGCGCCCATTCGGGCTGGATCAGCGCCTGATACCAGGGGCCGATATCGGTGATGGTGGCGCCCACCGCGGCGGTGAAGCTGGCCGCCACTGCGGCGATGGCGGCGGGCAGCACCCAGCGCGCCGCGGCATGCTCGGACAATCGGGCCATCGCGGTTCAGCCCTCCCTCACGCCCAACATGGGTTCATGCCTGCCGGTTCACACCTGCGCGCGTTTGCCGGCGTTATTGCCTTCACGCACGCCCCCGCCCGAAACGATGCCGGTGATCAACTGCACACTGTCCTTCAGGAAGATCTTCACATGGGCCAGCGGCTTCTTGCGCGCCAGTTCCTTGTTCATATAGGCTTCCCAGGTCAGTTGCTGGATATCCTTGTCCATGCACAGCTTGACGAATTTCTCGCGCATCGTGTCGCTGCGATACCACCACCATTGCATGATGCCGAGCACGCGGAACACGGTGCCGTGCGCCTTCAGGAAGCGCTTGCGCGCCAGCGCCAGCTTGGCCGGATCGCCGGACTTGACGGCTTCGGCGGCGGCGTTGGCGGCTTCGCGCCCGGCGGTCATCGCGTAAAAAATGCCTTCGCCGCTGGCCGGGGCGACGCAGCCGGCGGCGTCGCCGGCGACCACCACATCCTTGCCATTGTCCCACTTCTTGCGCGGGCGCAGCGGGATGGGCGCGCCTTCGACGCGCACCGTCTTGCACGTGTCTTCGCCCATGCCGAGCTCTTCGCGCAGTTGGGTGACGGCCTTGCGCAGTTCAAAGCCCTGCACGGCGCTGCCGGTGCCGATGCTGGTCTTGTCGCCATGCGGGAACACCCAGGCATAGAAATCCGGGCTGTGCTTGCCCTGATAGAACACGTCGCAGCGATCGCCGGCGAAATCGCCAAAGCCTTGCGGCGGGCTTTCCACGACTTCGTGATAGGCCGCGACAAAGGGCAATTTCTCTTCCGGCAGCGCCGCGCGGGCGACCGCCGAATTGCAGCCATCGCAGCCGATCAGCATCTTGGTGCGCACCTTCACGGGCTCGGAACCGCGCGGGGCGCCCTTGGGCCGGTAGGCGACGATGGCGGTGCCGTCGCTGTCGCGCTCCAGCGCTTCGAAGCTGCCGTCGCGGCGATCGGCGCCGTTCTTCGCGGCGCGTGCCCGAAGCCATTCATCGAACACATCGCGATCGACCATGCCGACCCAGCCGCCTTCACCCACCGGCATGTCCACCTTGCGATCCTGCGGGCTGATCATGCGGGCACTGTTGGCGGTGGTGCACAGCAGATCCAGCGGCACGTCAAAATCTTTCAACAGGCGCGGCGGCACCGCGCCGCCGCACGGCTTGATGCGGCCCATGCGATCGAGCAGCATGACCTTGAAGCCCTTCAAGGCCAGATCATTGGCCGCGGTGGCGCCCGACGGCCCGCCGCCCACCACCACCATGTCGAATGTCTCGGTCATGCTCCAAAGCCTTTCACGCCAAAGCCTCCCGCTGTGCCGGGCGCGTCGCGGCGCCCATGCTGTCGTTCAATCGCAATGCGATCATCGCTGCCCCCAGAAACAGCACGGCTTCGGCGGCAAATACAAGCTCAAATGCGAGGGCGGTTTCGCTGACGATGGCGCGCAGGCCATCGACCGCGATGGCGCCGGCGAATCCGCCGATGCCGAACGCCGAAGCCTGCGCCGCGCCCCACAGGCCCATGCGGATGCCTTCATGCCCCGGCCCACCGCGCCCAGCCAGTTCCAGCATCGAACCGATGGCGGCGACCGCAAACATGCCGTTGGCAAAGCCCAGCGCCGCGACATTGATCGCCAGCGGCCAGCCCGGCCCGGCCCGCGCCGCCAGCGCCAGCAACGCCAGCGCCGCTGCCGATGCAATGCAGCCCAGCACGATCCAGCGCTTCAGCTTCAGCCCGGCCTTCCCGCCAAAGGCATGGCCGCCCACGCCGACCAGGATCATGCCGGCCAGCACGCCCTGATGCTGCACGCCCGACAGGCTGGTCGATTGGCCCGGCGTGAGGCCGAACACCAGCCCGGAGAAAGGTTCGAGGATCAGATCCTGCATCGAATAGGCGAGCATCGAGAAAAACACGAAGATGCTGAACAGGCGCGTGAGCGGATCGTTCCAGATGCCGCGCAGCGCTTCGCCGAACGGCACGGCGTCGCGCTTTGCCTCGGCCTGTGGCGCGCCTTCCACGCCCCACACCGCGATGCAGGTGAGGGTGAACGCCACGGCGACAACCCCGGCCGCGACATTGATCAGCCGGGCCGGCGAATAGGGATCGAGCAGCGCGCCCGCGACGCCGGCGGAAATGACGATGCCGACGATCATCATGATCCAGGTCAGGCTGGCCGCCGCCGGGCGCCGTGCCTCGGCCGTGCGGCTGGCGAGCAGCGCCAGCAATGACGTGCCGGACGCGCCGACGCCGATGCCGATCATCGCATAGGCCAGCACCAGCAGGCCCAGCACCGGCCAGAACGGCCCGGAAAGCTGGGTGGTGGCAAAGGTTGCGAGCAGGCCGCCGCCACCCAGCATGGCCATGCCGCCGATGATCCACGGCGTGCGCCGCCAGCCCGCGTCCGATCCGTGGCCCCATTTCGGGCGGGAAAGTTGCACGCCGTAATGAAAGGCCACCAGACCGGCCGGCAGGGCGGCGGCGGTGGCATATTCCACCACCATGATGCGGTTGAGCAGCGACGAGGCCAGCATGACGATAGCGCCCAAGGCGCTTTGCACCAGCCCCAGCCGCGCGATGCCGGCCCAGCCGAGATGTGCGGGTGCGATCACAGGATTACCGCTCATACGATCACCGACAGGCCAAAGGCGCTGGTGAGCATGCCGAGCACATAGAGCGTGGTGCCGGTGGCGTTGTAGAACGGCGCGTTGGCGGCAGGCGCGGCCAGCACGCGCTGCATCAGCACCACCTGCATCGTCAGGCTGAACGCCACCATCGCCGATGGCCAGTGCAGCCCCCAGTTCGCCAGCAGGATGATCACCACCACCTGCGGCAGCGCCATGGTCCAGCAGGCGATTTCGGCGGCGTTGCGCTCGCCGATCTGCACCGGCAGCGAATTGACCCCCGATTGGGCATCGCCCTTCACCGCCTTGAAATCATTGAGAACCATGATGCCATGTGCGCCCGTCGCATACATGCACAGGATCCAGATGATGCGGCTGTCGGGCACGCCGCCGGCCATCACGGCAGCGCCGGTGAACCAGGTGACGCCTTCATAGGCGGCAGCGCAGACCAGCGGCCCCAGCCAGCCATCGGCCTTGAAGCGCAGCGGCGGCGCCGAATAGCTCCACGACATGATCAGGCCCACCACCGTGGCCCAGCCCACCACCGGCCCCAGCAGGAAGCCGACGATCAGCGAAATCAACGTGCCGGCAATGGCGATGCCCAGGCCCCAGCGGCCGGGGATGCGACCCGACGGGATCGGCCGCTGCGGTTCGTTGATGGCATCGACATGCCGATCGAACCAGTCGTTGATCGCCTGGCTGTTGCCGCACACCAGCGGCCCGGCCAGCATCATGCCGGCGACCAGCAGCAGCCAGCGTTCGCTGAGCGGCACGCCCGACGACACCACGCCGCACATGAAGGCCCACATCGGCGGGAACCAGGTGACGGGCTTCAGCAGTTCCAGCACGTCGCCCAAGCGAGGACGGCGGCGCGGGGCGCTGCTGGGCAGGGCAGCCAGAGGCGGGGGCACATGTTCCATGGCCGCAAACTAGTCGGCAGACCGGAAAGGCGTCAACGCTGCTTGACACTTTTGGCGGCCGCCAATCGTCCCTGCGACCGGCTCTAATCGATATCCGGGCTGCCTTCGCCCAGATTGCCCAGCCCGTGGCGGTGCAGTTTCGAATAGAGGCTCTGCCGCGACAGGCCCAGGATTTCGGCCGCCGACGCGCGATTGTCTTCCGAATAGGTCAAGGCGGCTTCGATGCACAGCCGCTCGATGAGATCGGTTGATTCGCGCACGATCTCCTTCAGCGGCACGCGGCCGACCAGTTCGGTCAATTGCGACATCGACAGCGCGGTCTGGCCCGCGACCACCGCTGGCCGCGGCGCCAGCCTGATGGCAAAGCCGTGGTGACGGGCACCGGCGTGACCCGAGGACACGGCGGACACCTCCACCGCTTCGCCGTCGCTGGCGGCCGGATCGGCATGGCCGGGGCGCACCAGCGTGGTGAAGCCGCGCACCAGGCCATGTTCACGCAAGGCGGCGAGCAGCACGCCGAGATCGAGCCCAGGCCGCCCGACAAAGCGCCCGATCGGCTGCCCGACCAGATCCTTGTGACGCGCCATCCCGACCAGATCGAGAAAGGCGCCATTGCCGGCGACGATATCGAAGCGGTCGTTGGTGAGCACGAAGGCGTCCGGCAGACGTTCCAGGCCGTCGGCCAGATATTCGTCGGTGCTGTGCAAGGCCGCCGCCAGCGGGCTCAGCCGCAGCAGCAGCCGTGCATCACGATCCTGGCGGAACAGGGTGGCATTCAACGACCAGGCGGCGCCATCGGCCAACCGCAGCCGCATCGGGTGCGGCCCGTCGCTGGCGGTCAGGGCCCCCAAGGCGGCCAACGTGCTGTCGTGATCATTCGGATGCACCAGCGCGGCAAAGCCATGGCCGACCAGCGCGCTGGCCGACAGGCCGGTGGCGCGGCGCGCGGCGGCATTGGCTTCCAGCACACGGCGGGTGACGGCATCGATGACGAAGATCGGTTCGGCGGCGGTGTCGAACAACAGGCGCTGGCGCGTCTCCAGTTGGCGCAGCCGCATCGCATCGCGTTCGTTCAGTTGCTGGGCGCGCGCCAACTGCTGTTCCAGCGTGGCGGCGGCGCGGCGGTCGCGGGCGACGGCCAGCCGGCGGCCATCGTGCAGCGGCAGCGTCATCCACCTGAGCGGCAGTTCGCCCCCATCGTTGCCCTGGTTGCCGTTGCCATGGATGACATCGTGCCAGGCCGGAACGTCCGCATCGGCGAGCAGCGCGGTGATTTGATCCTGGCTGATCGCCAGGGCGGTTTCGGCCCAATATTGGCCACTCCAGCCGGCGACATCGTTCTGGCCGATATCGCCGCTGCCAACATGCACCTCCTCGATGCGGCCGCCCGGTTCGATCAGCAGCAGCAAATCGGCAGCGGCCAGCAGTGCCGCCAGCGCATTGTCGGGCCGGCTGGCGACCATCGTTGCCAGGCAGGCCACATCGCCATCAAGCAGCTTGCTGATCTTGTTGAGATTTATGGCATCCATTGCCGCCCGACCCCGGCCCTTTTCGCTCCGACCTCCGCTTGCGTTCCGAATTGGCCTGCGCTGTGGCCGATCAGGACGCGCCTGTCCGTGCGTCTGCGCGTTCGCCACGGCCGGGGCCGGGCAGGACGATACAATCGCGACAAGCTGCCGCAGGCTATGTCAGACCGTGGCGGGAGGCAACCGCCTGTTTCGCGTTGATTTCTGCAATTTTGGGGGCTAACAAGAAGGCATTACCGTGGTGTAATGTTTTTTCGGACACGGCGCGTGTGTCAGACTGGTTTGACAGGATCGGTTGACATGTCGGCATGACAGTGGCGCCGCAATCGCGGTTGACAGGCAAAGGCCCGGTGATAGGGTTTTGCACTTGGGGCTTGAGGGGTTGAGGGCTTGTCATCGGCATCGTCATCGTTGGGGTCGGCATCGGATTCAGCGTCGGTTGGGCGCCCGCTGTACACGCCCGAAGAACGGGTGCGCCGTGACAGCAGCAAATGGACCCTGGTGCAGGGCCTGCTGGCGCCCGTGCAGTTCCTGATTTTCGGGGTCAGCCTGTATCTGGTGCTGGATTATCTGAACACCGGCCGCAATTATGAATGGGCAGTCTGGTCTGTCGTCATCAAGACCATGGCGCTGTACACGATCATGGTCACCGGCGCGATCTGGGAGAAGGTCGTTTTCGGCCAATATCTGTTCCACGAAAGTTTCTTCTGGGAAGATGTGTTCTCGATGCTCGTCATCGTGCTGCACTCGCTGTATTTGTTCGGTCTGTTCACCGGCATCGCCGATGATGGTGTGTTGTTTGCAACCGCGCTGGCCGGCTATCTCGCCTATGTGATCAACGCAGCGCAGTTCATCTGGAAATTGCGGCAGGCGCGACTTTCGGCCCCCGCGGCCAGCCAGGCCGATGGCGCGGGCCAGTCCGTGGACCAGCCGTTTGCGATTGCGCAGGCCGCATGAGCGCGGCGGGGCCTGTTCCGGGCTGTGATGCCCCGCCCGTGGGCGTTGACGGCATCCTGCGCGAACGCGGCCAGCGTGAGGTGTTCTGCGGGCTTACCGGCATCATCTGGTTGCACCGCAAGATCCAGGACGCGTTTTTTCTGGTGGTCGGCAGCCGCACTTGTGCGCATCTGCTGCAATCGGCGGCCGGCGTGATGGTCTTTGCCGAACCGCGCTTCGGCACCGCCATCATCGAAGAGAAGGATCTGGCCGGCCTTGCCGATGCCAATGAAGAACTGGACCGGGTGGTCACGCGATTGCTGGCGCGGCGGCCGGACATTCGCATGCTGTTCCTGGTCGGCTCCTGTCCGTCGGAAGTCATCAAGCTCGATCTGAGCCGGGCGGCGCAGCGTTTGAACACGCGGTTCATGCCGCAGGTGCATGTGTTGAATTACAGCGGCAGCGGCATTGAAACCACGTTCACGCAAGGCGAGGATGCCTGCCTGGCGGCGCTGGTGCCCGATCTGCCATTCACCGATGACCAGCAGTTGATGATCGTCGGCAGCCTGCCCGATATCGTCGAGGATCAACTGACGCGGCTGCTCGTCGATCTGGGCATTCCCAAGATCGTTTCGCTGCCGGCGCGGCGGGCGGGGCAGATGCCGGCGGTGGGGCCAAACACACGCTATCTGCTGGCGCAGCCGTTCCTGGCTGATACCGGTGTGGCGCTCGACAAGCGCGGCGGCGTGCATCTGCCGGCGCTGTTCCCGTTCGGCGCCGAAGGCACAACGGCCTGGCTGCATGCTGCGGCGCAGGCCTTTGCCGTCCCGGAGGCGCGCTTTCAGCAGGTGATCGCGTCCCCGCGTGAACGCGCCCGCAAGGGGCTGGCGCTGTATCGGGAGCGACTGGCCGGCCGCCGCATCTTCTTCATGCCCGACAGCCAGTTGGAGGTGCCGCTGGCGCGCTTCCTGGCCGGGGAGCTGGGCATGGAGCTGGTCGAAGTCGGCACGCCCTATCTGCACAAGGGCCATCTGATCGACGAGCTGGCGGCACTGCCGCCGGGCACGCGCATTTCCGAAGGCCAGAATGTCGAAAAGCAGCTGGATCGCGTGCGCAGCAGCCGGCCCGATCTCACCGTCTGCGGCCTGGGCCTGGCCAACCCGCTGGAACGCGAAGGCCTGACGACGAAATGGGCGATCGAGCTCGTGTTCTCGCCGATCCATGGCTATGATCAGGCCGGCGATCTGGCCGAATTGTTCGCCCGCCCGCTCCACCGCCGCGATCTGTTGAGGGTTTGACCGGTGCAGTTGACCGTCTGGACATATGAAGGCCCGCCGCATGTCGGGGCGATGCGGGTGGCGACGGGCATGAAGCAGTTGCATTATGTGCTGCACGCGCCGCAGGGCGACACCTATGCCGATCTGCTGTTCACCATGATCGAACGGCGCGACCATCGTCCGCCGGTGACCTATACGACCTTTCAGGCGCGCGATCTGGGCAGTGACACCGCCGAATTGTTCAAGTCGGCAGCGCGCGAAGCCTATGACCGGTTTCGGCCGCAGGCGATGATCGTGGGCGCCAGTTGCACGGCCGAACTGATACAGGATGATCCGGCCGGCCTGGCGGCCACGATGGGCCTGGATTGCCCGATCATTCCGCTGGAACTGCCCAGTTACAGCCGCAAGGAAAATTGGGGCGCCTCCGAAACCTTCTACCAGATCGTGCGCGGCCTGGCCGACAAGGCGTTGAAGCCGCCGGCCGCCATGGGGCCGGATGGCGCGCGCCGCCCGCTGGCCAATATCCTGGGCCCGACAGCGTTGGGGTTCCGGCATCGCGATGATGTGGCCGAAATCACCAGGCTGCTTGGCGACCTCGGCATCGATGTGCGGCTGGTGGCGCCGCTGGGCGCGACGCCGGCCGATATCGTCCGCATCGGTGAGGCCGATTTCAACATCTGCCTTTATCCCGAAATCGCGGCGCAGGCGTGCAGTTGGCTGGAACGGACGTTTCGCCAGAAAACCGTGCGCACCGTGCCGATCGGGCTGAACGCCACGCGCGAATTCGTGGCCGAAGTCTGTGCGGCCGCCGGCATCGCGATGCCGGCCGATCTGGATCAGGGCCGGCTCGGCTGGTGGTCACGCTCGATCGATTCGACCTACCTCACCGGCAAGCGCGTCTTCATCTTCGGCGATGGCACCCATGCCGTGGCCGCGGCGCGGGTCGCGTCGGAGGAATTGGGCTTCAAGGTGGTCGGTCTGGGTTGTTACAACCGGGAATTCGCGCGTGAAGTGCGGGCGGCGGCCGACAAATATGGTGTCGAACCGCTGATCACCGACGATTATCTGGTGGTGGAAGATGCCATTGCCGCAGCCTCGCCGGAACTGGTGCTCGGCACGCAGATGGAGCGGCATATCGCCAAGCGGCTGCGCCTGCCCTGTGCGGTGATTTCGGCGCCGGTGCATGTGCAGGATTTCCCGGCCCGCCACAGCCCACAGATGGGGTTCGAAGGCGCCAATGTGCTGTTCGACACCTGGGTGCACCCGCTGGTGATGGGCCTGGAGGAGCATCTGCTCACCATGTTCCGTGACGATTTCGAATTTTCGGATGCCGCTGGCGCCAGCCATCTGGGGCACGCCCCTCATCCCCCCTCCCCTTCAGGGGAGGGGCCGGGGGTGGGGAACGCCCCGCAAGCGGCAACTATGGTAGCAGAAGCGCCCACTGCAGAAGCGCCCACCGCCGCCGCAGAAGCTGGTGGCTGGACCAACGAAGCCCTTGCCGAGCTCGGCAAGATCCCGTTTTTCGTGCGCGGCAAGGCCCGCCGCAACACCGAACGCTATGCCGCCGAGCATGGCGTGACCACCATCACCCGCGATACGCTCTACGAGGCAAAATCCCATTATGCGCGCTGATACCCCGCCATCGAAGCAGGACCGGCCCGATCATTGCCATGTGGTGATCGTCACGCTGGACAATCACCTGTCGGGCGCGATCGATCGGGCGCGGCTGCGCTTCCAGAAAATGGGCCTGCCGGTGTCGATCGGTTTCCACGCAGCGGCGGATTGGGACAAGCCGGGCATGCTGGATGCCACGCGGGCTGACATTGCCCGCGCCGACATTGTCATGGTCACCATGTTGTTCCTCGATGAACAGATCCGCATGATCAAGGACGCGCTGACCGCGCGCCGCGAGGATTGCGACGCGATGGTGTGCCTGATGAGCCAATCCGACGTCGTGAAGATGACGCGGATGGGCGATTACCGCATGGATGCGCCGCCCAAGGGCCCGCTGGGCTGGCTGAAGAAGCTGCGCGGCACGTCCAAGGATGGTGCACCGAACAGCGGTGCGGCGCAGCTCGCGGTGCTCCGCCGCCTGCCCAAGTTGCTGAAATTCGTGCCCGGTACCGCGCAGGATGTGCGCGCCTATTTCCTCACCCTGCAATATTGGCTGGCCGGCAGCGACGACAACGCCTTCCAGATGATTTCGGCGCTGGTCGATCGCTATGCCGCCGGCCCGCGCAAAGGCTTGCGTGGCAAGGCGAAAGTGGAAGCGCCACAGGAATATCCGGAAGTCGGCGTGTATCACCCCGATCTTGCCAAGCGCATGTCGGAGAATCTGGCGGACCTGCCGCATCGCAAGGACGCGGTCGGCACCGTCGGTGTGCTGATGCTGCGCTCGTATGTGCTCGGCAAGGATGCCAATCATTATGACGGCGTGATCCGCGCGCTGGAAGCCCGCGGCCTGAACGTGATCCCGGCCTTTGCTGGCGGTCTGGATCAGCGACCGGCGATCGAAACGCTGATGATGAAGGACGGGAAGGCGACCGTTGATGCGGTGATCAACCTGACCGGCTTCAGCCTTGTCGGTGGCCCGGCCTACAGCGATGCCAAATCGGCCGAAGCGATCCTCACCAAGCTGGATCGGCCCTATATTTCGGCCCACCCGGTCGAGTTCCAGACGCTGCAGCAATGGGGCGCCAACCGCCAGGGCCTGCTGCCGCTGGAAGCCACCATCATGATCGCCATTCCGGAACTGGATGGCGGCACGCAGCCGATGGTGTTCGGTGGCCGCAGCGATGCCGGCGGCGAGGCCTGCACGGGCTGTTCGCGCGGCTGCGCCTGGCCGGCGTCCGATGGCGTGCGCGCCATGCAGTCCTGCCCGGAACGCGCCGAGGCGCTGGCCGACAAGATGGTCAAGCTCGTGCAATTGCGCCGCGCCGCCAACAAGGACCGCAAGCTGGCCGTGGTGCTGTTCAACTTCCCGCCCAATGGTGGCGCGGCAGGCACCGCGCAGTTTCTTGCGGTGTTCGATTCGCTGCACCGCACGCTGATCCGGCTGAAAGCCGAAGGCTATGATGTCGAAGTGCCGGCCGATTCCGATGAAGTGCGCCGTCGGGTGATCGAAGGCAATGCGATGCAATATGGCCAGGAAGCCAATGTGCACGCCTTCGTGCCGGCGGAAACCATTGTCGAGACCGAGCCTTATCTGGCCGAAATCGAAAAGGAATGGGGCCCGGCACCGGGCAAGTTCCAATCCGATGGCCGCAACGTGCTGATCACCGGCGCGCAGTTCGGCAACATGTTCGTCGGCATCCAGCCGGCCAACGGTTACGAATCCGATCCGATGCGCCTGTTGTTTGATGGCCGCTTTGCGCCGACGCATGCGTTCATGGCGTTCTACCGCTGGATCCGCAATGATTTCGGCGCACATGCGGTGATCCACTGGGGCACGCACGGCAGCCTGGAATTCATGCCCGGCAAGCAGACCGGCATGACGATGAGCTGCTGGCCGGAACGCATCATCCAGGATCTGCCCAACATCTATCTCTACGCCGCCAACAACCCGTCCGAAGGCGTGCTCGCCAAGCGGCGGTCGGGCGCCACTCTGGTGTCCTATCTCACCCCGGCCTTGACCAATTCGGGCCTGTACAAGGGGCTTTCGGACATCAAGGCCAGTGTCGATCGCTGGCGGTCGACCGAGCCGGGCAGCCCCGAACTGGCGGGCCTTGAAGAAATCATCGCCGAACAGGCCGCCGCGATGGACCTTGATTGCAGCGATGTGTCCAAGCTGGCCGCCAAGCTTTACGAGATCGAGCAGGAACTGATCCCGCAGGGCCTGCACGTGTTCGGCGACGCCGAAAGCGAAGAGGCGCGCATCGACATGCTGCTGGCCAGCGCCCAGGCGCGCGGTGAGATCATCGATCGCGATACGGTTGAAAAGCTGATCCACGGCCGCATCGTGCCCAACACGCCGGTGCTGCGCGAACTGGTCAATCTGAACAGCGCGCTGTCGGTGAATCATGAAATGAACGGGCTGATCCGCGCCCTGGATGGCCGCTATGTGCCGCCGGTGGCCGGCGGAGACATTCTGCGCGATCCCGAAATCCTGCCGACCGGGCGCAACATTCACGGCTTCGATCCGTTCCGGCTGCCGTCGGCCTATGCCTGCAAGGATGGTTCGGCGCAGGCACAGCGCATATTGGATCGCGCGCTGGAAGACGCCGGCAAGCTGCCGGAAACCGTCGCCGTCGTGCTGTGGGGCACGGACAATCTGAAGAGCGAAGGCGCGCAGGTGGCGCAGGTGATGGCGCTGATGGGGGCCAAGCCGCGCTTTGACAGCTACAACCGGCTGGCCGGCGCCGAGCTGATCCCGCTCGAACAGCTTGGCCGTCCGCGCATCGATGTGCTGGTGACCATGTCCGGCGTGTTCCGCGATCTGTTGCCGTTGCAGACCAAGATGCTGGCCGAGGCGGCGCTGCTTGCGTCCGAAGCCGATGAGCCGGGGCATCTGAACTTCATCCGCAAGCACAGTCTCGCCTATCTGGAAGAGCATGGCTGCGACATGGCGACGGCCAGCTTGCGGGTCTATTCCAACGCCGAAGGCGCCTATGGGGCCAACGTCAACCTGCTGATCGACTCGGCCGGCTGGACCGATCCCAACGAACTCGCCGACGTCTATGAGAAGCAGAAGGGCTATGCCTATGGTGTCGATGGCAAGCCCAAGCGCCAGCCCGGCCTGCTGGCCAGCGCGCTGAAGACGGTGGACTGCGCCTATCAGAATCTGGAAAGCGTCGAACTCGGCATCACCACCATCGATCAATATGTCGATACGCTGGGCGGCATCAGCCGCGCCGTCACGCGTGCCAAGGGCGGCGAATCGGCGCCGGTTTACATTGGCGATCAGACGCAGGGCAGCGGCAAGGTGCGCAGCTTGCAGGAGCAGGTGGCGCTGGAAACCCGCACCCGCACGCTCAATCCGGTGTGGATCGAAGCCCAGTTGAAATATGGCTACGAAGGCGTGCGCCAGGTCGAGGCCGCGGTCACCACGACGATGGGCTGGTCGGCCACCACGGGCCAGGTCGATCCCTGGGTATACAGCCGCATCAGCGAGACCTATGTTCTCGACGATGAGATGCGCGCCCGCATTGCCGAAATGAATCCGCGCGCTGCCGCCAAGATTGCCAACCGGTTGATCGAAGCGGCAGATCGCAAATACTGGCAGCCCGATGCCGAAACGCTGGCCGCGCTTTATGCGGCCACCGACGCCATCGAAGACCAGCTTGAAGGTGTGGCACCTGCCGGTTCGCTGGCCGCGTGAGGAGAAGGCAGACATGACGCTGATCATCGACAAGACACGCAAACTGGGCCCCGGTGATGGGGAGGGCAGCGTGCAGGTCGCGCTCGATCCGAGCCAGAAGATCGAAGGCGCCAAGGTGTTTGCGGTTTACGGCAAGGGCGGCATCGGCAAATCGACGACCTCGTCCAACCTGTCGGCGGCCTTCTCGCTGCTGGGCCAGCGCGTGCTGCAGATCGGCTGCGACCCCAAGCATGACAGCACCTTCACGCTGACCAAGAAATTGATGCCCACGGTGATCGACGTGCTGGAACAGCATGATTTCCACCACGAGGAATTGCGGCCCGAAGACTATATGTTCGAAGGCTATAACGGCGTGATGTGCGTTGAAGCCGGTGGGCCGCCGGCCGGCACCGGTTGCGGTGGCTATGTCGTCGGCCAGACGGTGAAACTGCTGAAGCAGCATCATCTGCTGGAAGATACCGACGTGGTGATTTTCGACGTGCTGGGCGATGTCGTGTGCGGAGGCTTCGCGGCGCCGCTGCAACACGCCGAGCGGGCCATCGTGGTGACCGCCAATGATTTCGATTCGATCTTCGCGATGAACCGCATCATGGCGGCCATCGCCGCCAAGTCGAAGAATTACGAAGTGCGGCTGGCCGGCTGCATCGCGAATCGCTCGGCCAACACCGACGAGATTGATCGCTTCTGCGGCGCCACCGGCATCAACCGGCTGGCGCACTTGCCCGATCTTGATGCCATCCGCCGCTCGCGCCTGAAGAAATGCACGATTTTCGAAATGGACGAGACGCCGGAAATCCTGGCGGCGCAGAATGAATATAAACGGCTGGCGGCGCTGCTGTGGGCCGGGGTCGAACCCAATCAGGCCAAACCCATGAAGGACCGCGAGATCTTCGATTTCCTCGGTTTCGAGTGACAGGCCGGCAGCCATGAACGCCATCCTGCCCAAGCAGGCACCCAAACAGGCTGCAGGCTGGGAGGCCAAGCGCGCCCGGCTGGAGCAGTATTTCGACCGCACGGCGCTTGATGCGTGGGCGGCGATGACCAGCGATGCGCCGGTGTCGAAGATCCGTGCCACGGTCAGGGCAGGCCGCGAGGACATGCGCAACACCTTGCTGGGGTGGCTGCCGCAGGATCTGCGCGGTCGCCGCATCCTCGATGCCGGCTGCGGCACCGGCATGCTGGCCATCGAAGTGGCCAGGCGGGGCGGGGACGTGGTCGGCATCGATGTATCGCCGCAACTGATCGAGATCGGCAAGGAACGGTTGCCGGCGGATGTGCAGGGCAAGATCAGCCTGCACGCCGGCGACATGCTCGATGCCGGCTATGGCGATTTCGATCATATCGTGTCGATGGACGTGCTGATCCATTATGAAAGCGACCAGATCGCAGCCGCGACGGCGCGGCTGGCGGAACGGGCGCGGCATTCGCTGCTGTTCACCTTCGCGCCGGGCACGCCGCTGCTGCGCACGGCGCGGGCGGTCGGGCAGTTTTTCCCGAAATCCGACCGGTCGCCCAGCATCATTCCGGTGGCCCATGATCTGCTGAAATCCCGGCTGTCGCGCAGCGTGCCGCAGGCGCGGCTCGGTCGGGATCAGCGCATCAGCCGCGGGTTTTACACCAGTCATGCCCAGGAAGTGCTGCTGGGATGAGGTCGTCGTGCGCCTGGTCACGCCTGCGGCCTGCCGCACCGGCGGGTGCGGGCGTGGCGGTGAATCCGCGCCGCGCCGGGATTATTCGCGCCAACCCGCTGCGGGACGTTGCCATTGCGTCATGTTCTGCACTACCCATGGTGGCGCCTGGCGTGTTAGGTCTTGTGCAACGTGATGGCGCAGGCCGGGAATCGCCTGATATCTCACTGGCGCGGTGGGATAGGGGCTTTGGGTTTCGCGCTGCATCTGCCCGGTTGGCGCCAATCGGGCTGGTTTTTTCTGAGGGGAGACGCCTCGCATGACAAATGTGCATCTGGTGGGTGGCCTGGATATCGCCGAACTCACGTTTTTCGCTTTCTTCCTCTTTTTCCTGGGCCTCGTCTGGTATCTGCGCGGTGAAGACCGCCGCGAAGGCTATCCGGTGGAAGACGATCTGACCGGTTCCGAGCATGGCGGCACCGAGCCGCTGTTCTTCAAGCCGCCAAAAACCTTCAAGCTGCCGCATGGTCTGGGTGACATCACCACGCCCACCGCCAATGATCGGGACGTGCTGCCGACCAACGTGTTGCCGCGCGCCTGGCCGGGTGAGCCGCTGGATGTGGTGGGTGACAAGCTGACCTCCGGTCTCGGCCCGGCGTCGATCTCCCAGCGCGCCGATCGCCCCGATCTGGACATGCACGGCGCGCCGCGCATCGTGCCGACCCGGGTGATCAGCCATCCGGTGTCGGTGCATGCCAATGATGTCGATCCGCGCGGTCTGCCGGTGTTCGGCTTGGACGGCGGCAAGGCCGGCACGATCAAGGATCTGTGGATGGATCGCGCCGAATCCTGCCTGCGGTACCTTGAGGTCGAACTGGAAGGCGGCGTTGGCGCCATCCTGCTGCCGATCACCATGGCCGAAGTGTCGCGCCGCGGCGTGATCAGCGATGCCATCACTGGCGCGCAGTTCGCCAAGGTGCCGCGCACCAAGTCAGCCGATCAGGTGACCTTGCTGGAAGAAGAAAAGATCACCGCCTATTTCGGTGCCGGCTATTTGTGGGCCACACCGGAACGGGCAGAACCGCTGATCTGATCCGGCCCCGGCCTGAAGGGTCGCGACCCTTTGGGCCAAGGTCGGCTTTGGAACGGAATGGACGGAGCGCCACGTGTCGATGGAGTATGAAGACGAGCCGATCCCGGGTCTGCCCGGGCGGTTGCCGCCGGGTGAGCATATCATCTGGCAGGGCACGCCGGATTGGCTCGGCGTGGCCCGCGGCGTGTTCCATGCCCGGCTGGTGGCGATCTGGTTCGTCGTCGTGGCCGGCTTTGCCTTTGTGGCTGGCGGCACCGGCTTGACCGGTGCGCTGGTGACCATGGCGGTCGCCGCGCTCGGGCTGGCGGTTCTGGCTATTCTGGCGCGGGCGCAGGCCAAATCGACCATCTACACCCTCACCAACAAGCGTGTGGTGCTGCGCTTTGGCGTGGCGTTGCCGAAATGCGTGAATGTGCCGTTGGCCCTTGTCGGTCGCGCCGATGTGAAGCCGGCCGGTAACGGCATCGTCGATGTGTCGCTCACGCCGCTCGTGCGCTTCCCATTGGCCTATCTGCAGATGTGGCCGCATGTGCGGCCGTGGAAATTCGGTTCACCGCAACCGATGCTGCGATCGGTGCCGCAGGCTTTCCTGCCGCTGTTGTCTGATGCGCTCGCCAAGGCTGATCCCGCCAAGGCGGCCGTGGCGGCATCCGACAGGGGCGAAGTTGCCGCCATGGTCGGGGCGGCGGCATGACCGATTTCACCAACGAACGCTTCCCGACCTCGGCCCTTTACGCCGCCGGTGCGTTGATCGCGATTGCCGTCATTACCGTGGGCAGCATCCGGGCCGGCGTGCTGCCGGCACCGGAAACGGCGCCCGAATCGCGCGTGCGTCGGCATGTGGCAGTGGCGACAACGCGCGATTTCCGGTTTGAAGATCGCGCCGATGGCGCGTTGCTCGTCACCGATGTTGCCGCCAACAAATTGGTGTTCATCTTTCAGCCCGGCACCAACACCGGCTTCATCCGCGGCGTGATGCGCGGGATGATGCGCGAACGCCGCTTGCACGAAGTGCCGCGTTCCGGCGCTGTGACGGTGACCCAATGGGAGGACGGCGCGCTGACCCTGGAAGACAAGACCACAGGGCGCATCCTGGAACTGGGCAGCTTCGGCCAGACCAATCGCGCCGCCTTCGCACAATTGCTGGTGCCCTATCAGAAGGGTGGCAGCGGCGTGCCGGCCGAACCGATCATCCCGGTGATGCCCGACGCATCCTCGGCGCCGTTCCTGAGCGGACCGGGCTGATGGGACTGTTCAGCCGCGACCGTTTCGAAACGCAGTGCACGATCGAGATCGAGCACACGTTTGAAAACCTGCACGCGCATGTCGAACTGGACGATGATTACCAGCTTGGCCCCGGCGATCAGGTCAAGGTCCATGGTGCAGCGGTGCGGCTGCCGTTTGGCGAACGCCTGACGCTGCGCCGGCCGGCGACGGTGTGGAAGGCCACGCCCTGGGAACGCGCCTGGACGCGGCTGCGCGCCCAGATGGAATTGACTGATTTGTACGAGATCACCTTCAGTTCGGAGAAGCCGTGATGAACGCCGTGACACCGATCAAGGCCGAAGACGCCGTGGAACTCACCAGGGACGATGCGATGGCCATCGCCACGCAGGATACGGTGCTGTCCCCGCGATTCTACACCACCGACTATGACGCGATGGACCGCATCGACGTGTCAGGCGTGCGCGCCGAATGGGACAGCCTGATCGCCGAAATGCAGGCCGATCCCAACAAGAAGCATTTCAAGCGGACGCCGGAATTCGATGGTGTGATCGCCGCGATGGATCCGACGCTGAAACCGGAATTCGTCGATTTCCTGGTCTCGTCGATGACCTCGGAATTTTCGGGCTGCATCCTTTACGCCGAAATCACCAAGCGCGTGAAGAACCCCGATGCCAAGGCGCTGTTCAAGCTGATGGCGCGCGACGAAAGCCGTCATGCCGGCTTCATCAACGACAGCCTGAAAGATGCCGGCATCGGCATCGACCTCAGTTTTCTGACCAAGACCAAGAAATACACGTTCTTTCGGCCGAAGTTCATCTTCTACGCGACCTATTTGTCAGAGAAGATTGGCTATGCCCGCTATATCACGATCCACCGCCACCTGGAAAAGCACCCCGAGAAGCGGTTCCATCCGATTTTCAAATGGTTCCAGGAATGGTGCAACGATGAATATCGCCATGGCGAGGCCTTTGCCCTGTTGATGCGGTCCGATCCGAAGCTGACGTCCGGCCTCAATGTGCTGTGGATCCGTTTCTTCCTGAACGCGGTCTATGCCACCATGTATGTGCGCGATCACAAGCGCCCGGTGCTGTACGATGCCTTTGGCATCAACCCGACGGACTTCGGGTTCCGGGTGTTCCGCATCACCACCGACATCACCCAGCAGGTCTTCCCGATCGGGCTGCAGACCGATGCGCCTTCGTATCGCGCCCTGCTCGAATCCATGCGCGAAACCAGCGACGCCATCGATGCGGCCGTGGCCCAGGGTGGCATTGTCGGCAAGCTGAAGCGTGTTGGCCTGTCGATGAAGGCGGCCTTCACCTTCGTTCGCCTCTACACCCATCCTGTGGACAAATTGGCGGTGACGCCGAACGTCCGCATGGCCCCGGTCTGGTAACCCGCCCCGGTATTGTCGTGACCGAATTTGCGCTGCCTTTGTTGTTTGCCACCGTGTTGTGGTTTGTCGCCACCGGCTTTGTGCTGTGGCTCGACAAATTGCCGAGCCACACCTGGCCGATGAGCATCACGCTCGCCACGGTCGCATCGGGCTTTGCCATGGCCGGCATCATCGCGACAGCCGAGGAAACGTCGCCCTGGGCAGCCTATGTGGCCTTTGCCTGTGCGCTGGTGCTGTGGGGCTGGCACGAACTGTCGTTCCTGATGGGCTTTGTCACCGGCCCGAACCGCACGCCGTGCCCACCGGAGGCGCGCGGCTGGCAGCGGTTCCGGCTGGCCGCCGCCACACTGATCTATCACGAAGTGGCGATGTTCGCCTGCTTGGCTGCGATGGCGGCGTTCACTTGGGGGAAAGCCAATCAGACCGCGACCCTCACCTTCCTGCTGTTGTTCGTCATGCGGTTGTCGGCGAAGTTCAACATCTTCGCCGGGGTGCCGCATCTGTCGACCGAAATGATGCCCGATCACATGCGCTATCTCGCCAGCTATTTCCGCATAGGCCCGCCCCGCTGGTTCTTCCTGGGATCGGTGACGGCCATTGCCGGCCTGGCGGCCTGGCTGGCCGATCTGGCGCTGCACAGCCATGGTGGCATTGCCACAGGCTATGCGCTGGCGTTTGCGCTGGTGGCGCTGGCGTTCATCGAACATGGTTTCCTTGTTGTGCCCTGGCAGGATACCGCCATTTTCCGCTGGGCCATGCCCCAAACCGCCCGCAACATGGCTGCACAGGCACAGATGGACGCCCCTGTGCTGACGCCTCAAACTGACACAAAACCGCTTGCGGTGCGACAAAACGCCGTGCAATGAACGGCACCGGGAGAACAAGAATGGACTATGAATCGCACTTCCGGGACGCGTTGGACGGCCTGAAGGAACGCGGCAATTACCGGGTGTTCGCCGAACTGCAACGGCATCAGGGCGATTATCCCCATGCAACGCGTTACCTGCCGGATGGTTCCACGCAGGATGTGACGGTTTGGTGCTCCAATGATTATCTGGGCATGGGCCAGCACCCGGATGTGCTCGCCGCCATGCATGATGAACTCGATCGCTCTGGCGCCGGTTCGGGCGGCACCCGCAATATCTCCGGCACCATGCACGTGCACCGCCAGCTCGAAATCGAACTGGCCGATCTGCACAACAAGGAAGACGCGCTGCTGTTCACGTCGGGCTATGTCTCGAACTGGGCCGCGCTCTCCACCCTGGCGTCGAAAATCCCCGGCTGCGTCGTGTTTTCCGACGCGCTGAACCATAGCTCCATGATCGAAGGCATCCGCCACAGCCGCGCGCGTTGCCATGTGTTCAAGCACAATGATCCCGAAGATCTCGATCGTCTGCTCGGCATGTATGATGCGACCGTGCCCAAGCTGGTGGCGTTCGAAAGCGTCTATTCGATGGATGGCGATATCGCGCCGATCAAGGAAATCTGCGACGTCGCCGACAAGCATGGCGCGATGACCTACATCGATGAAGTCCACGCGGTCGGCATGTATGGCCCACGCGGCGGCGGCGTTTCCGAACGCGAAGGCCTGATGGACCGCTTGACGGTGATCGAAGGCACGCTGGCCAAGGCCTATGGCGTCGTGGGTGGCTATATCGCCGGCTCCAAGGCGCTCTGCGATTATGTGCGCAGCTTTGCGGCGGGCTTCATCTTCACCACCGCCCTGCCGCCGGCGATTGCCGCTGGTGCGCTGGCGTCGGTCAAGCATCTGAAAGAAAGCCCGTTCGAGCGCAAGCGCCAGCAGGAGCGTGTTGCCAAGGTGCGGGCCGCGCTGCGCCAGACCGGCATTCCGCAATTGGAAAACCCCAGCCACATCATTCCGGTGATGGTGGGCGACGCCAAGAAGGCCAAGATGATCAGCGACTGGCTGATGGACAATCATGGCATCTATGTGCAGCCGATCAACTATCCCACCGTGCCGGTCGGCACCGAGCGCCTGCGCATCACGCCGGGCCCGGTCCACAGCGATGATGACATCGACCGTCTGGTGAAGGCGCTGTCCGACATCTGGGGCCAGTGCGCCCTGCACCGGGTGGAAGCCGCGGCCTGACGCTGCCGGCACCACGCAAAGCAAGGGCCCGGCCGGCGACTGCCGGGCCTTTTGCCGTGCAAAGCCGCTTGCTGACCCCCATCATTGCCATTACAGAATCGTCATCTTGCCGCTGCGGATGACCTGACTTGGCGTTGGACGCTCTTCTTCAGCCGGTGGTGCTGTTCTTCCTGCTCGGGGCGCTCGCGGCCTTCGCCCGTTCCGATCTGGCGATTCCCGAAGCGGTCGCCAAGGGAATATCGCTCTATCTGATGATGTCGATCGGCCTGCGCGGCGGCGGTGAAGTGGCCGAAACCGGCTTCACCCACGACATGGCGCTGGCCGGGGGCGCCGGGCTGGCGCTGTCGCTGCTGTTGCCGCTGCCGGCCTTCTGGCTGCTCCGCACCGCCGGCCGGCTGGACCGCACCAATGCGGCGGCCGTGGCGGCGCATTATGGATCCGTCAGCGTCGTGACCTTTGCCACCGGCAGCGAAATCCTGCGCCAGTCCGGCATGGCGCCGGCCGGATACATGGTCGGCGTGCTGGCGTTGATGGAGACGCCGGCGATCATCACCGGGTTGCTGCTGGCGCGCGCCGGCGGGACTGACAGCCTGGCCCCGCGCGGCGGCCTGCTGCACGAAACCTTCCTCAACGGCTCGGTGATCCTGCTGCTCGGCAGTTTCCTGATCGGCATGATCGACGGCAAGGATGGGCTGGTGAGCATTGCCCCGGTGTTCGACAGCCTGTTCCGCGGCATGTTGTGCATTTTCCTGCTGGATATGGGGCTGATTGCCGCCCGGCGCCTGATGGATCGGCGCGCGCTTACCCTGCGCACCGTGGCGCTGGCGCTGGCCTTGCCGCTCCTCAACGGCTCGCTTGGCGTAGTGCTGGGCATGGAACTTGGCCTCGACGCCGGATCATCGGCGGCCCTGGGCATATTGGCCGGCAGTGCCAGCTACATCGCGGTGCCCGCGGTGACGCGCCTCGCCTTGCCGGCCGCTGATCCGGGCCTCTATCTCGGCATGAGCCTGGCCGTCACCTTTCCGTTCAACCTCACGCTGGGGATCGCCTATTATGCCTGGCTTGCCACACATCTTTGGCCATTGATCCGCACATGACCAGCACCATCCAGCGCCGCCGCATCGAAGTTCTTGCCGATGAACCGTTGATCACGGCAATCGTTCGCCTGGCGAACAATGCCGGCATCACCCACTATACGCTGATGCCCACCATCGGCGGTGCCGGCGCGCATGGCCGCTGGCGCGATGACCAACTGTCGGGGGCGACCGCCAAGGTGATGCTGGTGGCCATCACCAGCACGGAGCATGCGGCGGCCTTTGTCGATCTGCTGGCACCCCTGCTGGAAAGCCACCATCTCATGCTGCTGCTGTCGGACGTCGAAGTGGTGCGCGGCGTCAAGTTCGACTGACGCGGTGTGGCGGCAAAGCCACGTCACCGCACTGCAACAAAATTGCCATCCCCTTGAAATCTGATTGGCATCTGTTCGCAACAACTCCCTGCGAGAGCCGGCGTGACGCCGTAAACGGGAGAAGATCATGCGCGCCTCTACAAGCCTTGCCCACACCATCCGCCTGGCCTTGTTGGCTGGCACGGCCTTTGCCGTTCCGGCCGTGGCCGCCGCCCAGGCTGTGCCGATCGTCACTGCGGCGGCGGCCGTGGATGCTGCCGAAGCCGCCACCGAAGACACCGAGATTGTCGTGTACGGCAAGGGCGAAGTGCGCCAGGTCACCGAGATCAAGGCCGACGACATCAAGCTGACCGTGCCGGGTGGCAGCCCGTTCGTTGCCATCCAGAAGCTGCCGGGCGTCAATTTCCAGTCGGCCGATCCGTTCGGCGTCTATGAATGGTCGACCCGCATCACGCTGCGCGGTTTCAACCAGAACCAGCTCGGCTTCACGCTGGATGGCGTGCCGCTGGGTGACATGAGCTATGGCAACACCAACGGCCTGCACATCAGCCGTGCCATCATTGCCGACAATATCGGGGTGACGCGCGTCAGCCAGGGTGCCGGTGCGCTCGGTACGGCCTCCACCTCCAACCTCGGCGGCACCATCGAATTCTTCAGCCGCGCGCCGCAGCAGGAACTGGGCATTGCCGGCAACGCCACCTATGGCGACAGCAACACCTTCCGCATCTATGGCACGCTCGACACCGGCGATCTCGGTGGCGTGTCGGCCTATATCAGCGGCGCCCACATCAGTGCCGACAAGTGGAAGGGCTTCGGCCCGCAGCGCTCCACCCAGATCAACGCCAAGATCGCCACCGATGCGAGCGCCTCGACCCGCTTCAGCGCCTTCCTGAACTTCAGCGACCGCAAGGAAAGCGATTATCAGGATTTCAACCAGGAAATGCTGGGCCGCCTCGGTCCGTTCTTTGACAATATCGCCAACGACTGGCCGACTGCGGTGCGAATCGCCTTTGTCGGCGCCAACCGCGGCGATACCGGCGTGGTGGTCGCGCCCAACAGCTTCGGCACCACCTATCCGGCACCGATCCGCTTTGTTGATGATGCTTATTATGATGCCGCCGGCCTGCGTCGCGATTGGCTGGCCGGTGGCCGCGTCGAACATGATTTCACCGATACGGTGAAGGGCGGCATCCAGGCCTATTACCACAGCAACAAGGGCCAGGGTTCGTGGATCACGCCCTATCGTGCCAGCCCCGGCGGCCTGCCGCTCAGCTTCCGCACCACCGAATATGAAATTGCGCGCATCGGCGTGATCGGCGATCTGACCGCGGAACTCGGCAGCAACACGCTGCGTCTGAACGTCTGGTACGAAAACAATGATTTCGAACAGGCGCGCCGCTTCTACGACATGGGCACCAGCCAGACCGTGCCGTTGACCAGCGCGCTGACATATCAATCCAACCCGTTCTTCACGCAGTGGAACAATGATTACAACACCCGTACCTTCCAGTTCGCGGTGCAGGATCAGTGGAACGTGTCGGATGATTTCACCATCACCGCTGGCTTCAAGGGCCAGAGCGTGAAGCTGCGCGCCGAAGCGATCAATCCGGTGCCGGGCCCGCTGGCGCTGGGCCGCATCAAGGCGGAAGATCTCTTCCTGCCGCAGCTTGGCCTGCTCTACAAACTGGGCGGCGGCAACGAACTGTTCGCCAGCTTCACCCAGAATCAGCGCGCCTTCACCGCGGCGGCCACCACCGGTCCGTTCGCCACGTCGGCCGCCGGCTTTGGTGTGATCGCCAGCCAGCTGCGCCCGGAAAAGACCAACACCTTCGAAGGCGGCTTCCGCTTTGGCGAAGGCAAGGTGAACGGCGTGATCGCCGCTTACCTGGTCAATTTCTCCAACCGCCTGCTTTCCATCCCGCAGGGTCCGGGCATCGTCGGCAATGCGTCGTTGCTGTCCAACGTCGGTGATGTGCGCTCGCTGGGTGTGGAAATCGGCCTGCAGTGGCAGCCGGTGAAGGCGTTCACCGTCACCGCCAGCTATGCCTACAACGAAAACACCTACCGTGATGACGTCCGCAATGCCGCCGGCGCCATCGTGCAGGCGATTCGCGGCCGCACCGTGGTGGACAGCCCGCGCAGCATCGCCAACCTGGAACTGGCCTATGACGATGGCGCATTCTACGGTCGCGCCAATGCCAACGCCATGTCGGGCCGCTTCTTCACCTTCTCCAACGACCGTGAAGTTTCCGGCCGCGTCGTCGTGGACGGCAAGCTCGGCTATCGGTTCACCAGCGACAATCGCTGGCTGAACAATCTGGCCATCGAAGCCACGGTCACCAACCTGTTCGATCGCCGCTATGTCGCCACCATCGGTTCCAACGGCTTCGGCTTCTCGGGCGACAACCAGACCCTGCTGCCGGCCGCACCGCGTCAGTTCTTCGTGACGCTGCGGAAGGATTTCTGATCCACGCGCGCATTGCGTGCGGCAACGGGGCGGTCATCGGGTGAAACCCGGTGGCCGCCCTGCGGCGTTTTGCGTCGGCGCTTGCTGGTGGGCCGCGCGCCGCTTAAGGCATCGGCCATGCGAATGACCTTCCCGTTCACGGCCATCGTTGGCCAATCTGAAATGAAACAGGCGCTGCTGCTGGCCGCCGTGGAGCCGCGATTGGGCGGCGTGATGGTGTTCGGCGATCGCGGCACCGGCAAATCCACGGCGGTGCGCGCGCTGGCCGGGCTGTTGCCGCCGATGAAGGTGGTGCCCGGCTGCCGCTATGGCTGCGCGCCGGACGATCGCAGCCCCTGCATCGAAGGCTGCCGCGAACGCGCCGGCAAGCGCACCGAAGAAGCCCAGGTGCCGTTCGTCGATCTGCCGCTGGGCGCGACCGAGGATCGCGTCGTCGGCAGCCTCGATCTGGAACGGGCGCTGGCCACCGGCGAGAAGCGCTTCGAACCCGGCCTGCTCGCCAAGGCCAACCGTGGGTTCCTCTATATCGACGAGATCAATCTGCTGGAGGATCATCTCGTCGATCTGCTGCTCGATGTGGCCGTGTCGGGCACCAATGTCGTCGAGCGCGAAGGCCTGTCGATCCGCCACCCGGCGCGCTTCATCCTGGTCGGCAGCGGCAATCCCGAAGAAGGCGAACTGCGCCCGCAATTGCTCGATCGTTTCGGCCTCAGCGTGGATGTGCGCACGCCGACCGACATGGGCGACCGCATCGAGATCGTGAAGCGCTGTGACCGCTTTGATCGTGACCCGGCCGGTTTCGTCGCGGATTTCAAGGACAGCGAGCAGGAAACGCTCGATGCCATCGCCCGGGCGCGCAAATATCTGCCCAAGGTGCAGGTGGCCGACGAAATGCTGGGGCTGGGCGCGCGCCTGTGCTCGGCAGTGGGTGCCGATGGCTTGCGCGGCGAGCTGACCCTGTTGCGCGCCGCGCGCGCCCAGGCGGCGCTGGCGCACAAGAAAGAGGTGAAGGCGCACCATGTCGCCGAAGTCGCGGTGATGGCGCTGCGCCACCGGCTGCGCCGCAATGTGCTCGATGAAACCGGTTCGACGGCGCGCATCACCCGCGCGCTGGCGGAGCTGATCCCGGCATGACGCCCGATCTCCCCTCCCGCGCGCGGGAGGGGCCGGGGGTGGGTCTGCCCCCAGTCCCACCCGACGAGAATTCCGAAGACCGCTGGGCACTGGCGCTGAGCGCCATCGATATCATCGCGGCCGCCGGCAACCGGGTGGGCGGCATCCTGCTGCGCGCGCGACCCGGCCCGGTGCGCGATGCCTGGGCGGCAGCGCTGGCGCTGGTCTTGCCCAGCCGGCGGCTGCCGGGCAGCGCCGATGCCGACGCGCTCGATGGTGGCCTTGATCTCACCGCAACGCTGGCCAGCGGCAAGCCGGTGCACCGCATCGGCCTGCTGCGCGAAGCGCGCGGGGCTTCGCTGCTGGTGCCGATGGCGGAGCGGTTGAACCCGGCGCTGGCGGCGCGGCTGGCCACGGCGATGGATGAAGATGCGCCGCCGCTGATCCTGTTCGACGAAGGCGATCCCGACGATCCGGAGCGGGAGCGGATCCTGCCCTCACTGGCGGAGCGGTTGGCCATCCATATCGATCTCAACGCCGTGCGGCTGCCGATGGCGGCGCTGCTCGCCGGTGAAGCGCCGCCGCCGCTCGCAATGCTGGACGAGCCTGGCGCCGTTGCCAAGGATCCGGAAACCGCGCTCAGCGTGGCAGCGGCCGCGCTGGGCATTGCGTCGATTCGTGCGCCGATCCTGGCGCTGCGGGTGGCGCGCGCCCATGCCCGGGCCGACGGCCGCAGCGACGCCATCGATCAACTGCGCGAGGCCGACATGGCCGCAGCCGCCGCGCTGGTGCTGGGACCGCGCGCCACGCGAATGCCGCCGCCGCCCGAAGAGGAACAGCCGCCGCCGCCGGAAGAACCGCCCCCGGAAGAGCCGCCACCCGATCAGGAGCCGCCAGAGCCGCCACCGCCATCGGACGACACGCCAGGCGACGATCAGGAACAGCCGGAACCGCCGCCGATCGACCCGACCGACATGGTGCTCGATGCGGCGCAGACCACGCTGCCGCCCGGCCTGCTCGATGCGTTGGCCGCCGGCACGATCAGCAAGGCTCCGAAGAGCAGCGGCGCATCGGGCGCCAAGCAGAAAAGCATCACCAGCGGCCGGCCCGCCGGTGTGCGGCCCGGCATGCCAGGCCGCGGCGCGCGGCTGGCGCTGATCGAAACCATCAAGTCGGCCGCGCCGTGGCAGAAAGTGCGCCCGGCGCGCGCCGATGGCCGGCTGGCGATCCGCACCGATGATCTGCGCATCCGCCGCTATATCGCGCAGACGCAATCGACGACGATCTTTGCGGTGGATGCCAGCGGATCGGCGGCCTTTGCCCGGCTGGCCGAGGCCAAGGGCGCCATCGAACTGTTGTTGGCCGAAGCCTATGTGAAGCGCGCGGAAGTGGCGCTGGTGGCATTTCGCGGATCAGAAGCGTCACTGGCGCTGCCGCCCACCCGCAGCTTGCCGCGCGCCCGCAAGGAACTGGCCGGGCTGGCTGGCGGTGGCGGCACGCCGATTGCCGCCGGCCTCGATCTGGCGCGCAAGGTCGCCGAAGCCGAACGTGGCCGCGGGCGATCGGCGCTGGTGGTGGTGCTCACCGATGGCCGCGCCAATGTCGGCGGCGACGGCCAGACCAGCCCGCAGGAAGCGGCGCTGGCATCGGCTCGGGCCTATCGTGTGGCGGGCATCACGGCGGTGTTCATCGATTGTGCGCCGCGCCCGCGCCCGCAGGGCGCCGAACTGGCGGCCGCGATGGGCGCGCGGCTGGTGACGTTGCCGCGTGTCGACGCCAAATCGGTGGTGGCCGCCGTCAAGGCCGCGACAACGGGGGTATAGGCTGTGCGTTGGGATATCGATGGCCGCCACGTGCCGCACCGCGAATGGAGCCGCTTTGTCACGGCTGGCGGGCTGAAATTTCATGTGCAGATCACCGGCCCGGACGCGGCACCGGTCCTGCTGCTGATCCACGGCACCGGTGCGACCACGCACAGCTTTGCCGATCTGGCGCCGCTGCTGGCGCAACATTTCCGCGTGGTGATCCCCGATCTGCCCGGCCATGGCTTCACGGCCAAGATGAACGCGCCTGGCCCCGATCCGGTCGCCAAGGCGCTGGCGGCGTTGCTGGGCGAACTCGGTGTGCAGCCCGCCATCGTGCTCGGCCACAGTGTGGGGGCGGCCGTCGCCTTTGTCTTGGCGGCGCGCGGGCTGGTGCAGCCGCAGGCCATCGTGGCGCTGGGCGGCGCACTGCTGCCGTTCGATGGCGTGGGCAAGGCCTATCCGGGCATTGCCAAGGCCCTGTTCGTCAACCCGTTCATGCCGGCGATCTTCTCCTTCACCACCCGCCTGCAATCCATGCCCGATCTGATGGCGCGCTGGACCGGATCACGCTCCAGCCGCGAACAGATCGCACATTATGAACGCTTGTTCCGCAGCTCGGCCCACACCGGCGGCGCGCTGGCGCTGATGGCCCATTGGGATCTCGACATCATCGAACGCAGCATCGCTGACATCAAATGCCCGGTGCTGCTGCTGCACGGGGAGCGCGACAAGACGGTGCCGCCCGACACATCGCGCAAGGTGGCGCAGCGGCTGACCGGGCACGGCGCAAGCGCCGTGCATCACGCCATGCCCGGCCTGGGCCATCTCGCCCACGAAGAAGCGCCGGAGCGCCATGCCGAGCTGATTACCGCCTTTGCCCGTGAGCTTGGCGTGCTGCCGGCCTGATTCCTGCTCAGGGCGTCGGCACCTTCAGGCTGATCAGCACCAGGCGGCCCTCAACGCTGGGAATCCAGTGCGGCACGCCGGCCGGGACGGCCATGATATCGCCCGTGGCCACGCGCCGGCTGGTGCCGCCGGCAATGCCGGTGCCGCTCTGGTTGGCGGAATCCACATCGCGCGTCCCTTCCAGCGTGCCGCCGGTGACGAACTGGCCAGCGCCGGAGACGACCTGGAAAATCTCGATCTGCGTCTTGTGCAGCGAGGCGGGCGCGCCGGCCTGGCGATACTCCAGCATCGCCCGCCACGGGCCGACGCCCATCACCGGCAGCGCCACCAGCGGCTGCCCCGGCTTGATCTCGCGCGCGGCCCGCTCGCTCAGGGCGGCGATCTCGGCGGCGCTGGCAGTGGTGGCGGGAGCGGCCGGCTGGGCGCTCAGCGGGGCGGCAATCAGGGTGGCGGCCAGCGCGGCCAGCAGACGGGTGCTCATCATCACGCTCCTCGGCAAGGGCAATCAGCGCCCACGGAACACGGGCGGACGCTTTTCAACAAAGGCCTTGGCGGCATCCTTGTGGTCGTCGGTCAGGCCGCAATGGACATGGTGGGTCGCTTCCAGATCGAGGCAATCATCCATGTCCCCGCCGGAAAAGGCGCGGTTGAGATTCTCCTTCATATAGGCCAGCGCGACGCGCGGCCCGGCGGCCAGCCGCGCCGCCAGCGCCTGCGCCTCGGCCGCCAGCGCCTCGGCCGGCACGACGCGGCTGGCCAGGCCCAGCCGCAGCGCTTCGGCGGCATCGACCCGGTCAGACAGGAAATACATCTCCCGCGCCTTGGCGGCACCGACCAGCTTGGTGAGGAAATAGGTGCCGCCATAATCGCCGGAAAAGCCCACCCTGGCGAAGGCGGTGGTCATGAACGCGGGTTCGGCCATGACGCGCAGATCGCAGGCGAGCGCGATGGACAGGCCGGCCCCGGCCGCGGCACCGGGAATGGCGGCGATGGTCGGCTTTGGCATGGTGTGCAGCCGGCCGGCCACGGCGCGCTGGTTGCGGCGCTGGCGGGCGATGGCCTGATCCATGGGTTCGGCCTCACCGGCATCATTGCGCTGCGCCATGCCCTTCACATCGCCGCCGGCACAAAAGGCGCCGCCGGCCCCGGTGATGACGATGGCCCCGATGGCAGGATCGGCCTCTGCCTCGGCCAGCAGCCGCGCCAGTGCATCCAGCATGGCGCGTGACAGCGCATTGCGCGCCGCCGGGCGATTGAGCGTGAGGGTGAGCACGCCATCGGCCACACTGGCCAGCAGATCATCGGTGTCGCTGTGCAAATTGGTCATGCTGATTCCTCCGGCAAAAGATCAAGGCCGCTCAATTGCATGGGGGCGCCCAAGCCGGCGATGCGGATCGCGCTCAGCCCTTCGCCGCGACCGTCGCTGATGGCAGTGAAATCGATACTGCCATGGTTCAATTGCAGCCGCCACCGGTCTTCCAGCTTGTGCCAGGGCCGCACCAGCAGCGTGCTCCAGCGCATGGCGATCACTTCGGGATTGTCGCAGGCGATCACCGCGCCGGTGATCGCCATGTCGGGGTTCATGTGGCGGTGCCAATCCGGCCCGGCCCAGGCATAGCTGCCCAGCATGGTCTGATCCGGGCCATGTTGATCGATGGAAAGCAGGCAGCCGCCGGTGTCGCGCGGATGCAGATGCAGGGCCTTGGCCGACGCGCCATGGATCGTCATGTCGAGATCCTCGACGATGCGGATGTTCAACATGGCCAGCCGCAGCCGCACCGGCGCGAGATCGGTGCAATCGATGATCAGCATATAGCCCGAAGGCCCGCCGCGCCGATCGAGATAGCGGGCGACTGTGGTTCCCGGCTGGATCGGTGCCAAGGCCTCAAGAAACGTGCCGCCCAACGCCCAGAGCGCGTTTTCCAGGCCATAGTTCGCCACGCCGGGATCGCGAAAGCACACAGCGCCCAGCGTTTCGCAGCCGGCCTCGACCACCGGCGCCAGCTCTGGCGCAACCATCGCAATCTGTCGCAATCGCAGCACGTCGCTCTCCCCCAAAAGCGGTCATTGCAGCGCCCGCCCCGCTTCGCGTTGGTCAGGCGCCCCCTTGCCACAGCCACCATGGCGCAAGATGGCCCCCCTGTCAGCACTGGCAGAATGATTGACCCCGGCCGCCGCCGCTGCCACGCTGTGATGGCAAATCGGGTTTGAAAATGGGGCAAAAAGCAATGAACAGGCAGCGTTGGCTGGGAGCCGCGATGGTGGCGTTGGCGGCCGGGGCTGTGCAGGCCACCCCACCCCAGCGCCTGTTGCAATCCCCGACGATCAGCCAGAGCCATGTCGCGTTCGTGTCGGGCGGCGATCTCTGGGTGGCACCGCGCGCCGGCGGGACGGCGCAGCGCCTGACCACCGGCACCGGCATCGAACAGGCGCCGAGCTTTTCGCCCGATGGCCAGACCATCGCCTTCACCGGCGAATATGATGGCAATGTCGATGTGTTCACCGTGCCATTGGCCGGCGGCGTGCCGAAACGCCTGACCTTCCACCCGGCGGCGGACGTCGCGGTGGGCTGGTCGCCCGATGGCGCGCGGGTGCTGTTCCGATCCAATCGTGACGCTGCCAGCCGATACACACGATTGTGGGATGTCGCGGCCGGTGGCGGCGCTGCTGCCGTGTTGCCCCTGCCGATGGCGGCGGCGGGCAGCCTGTCCGCCGACGGCAAGGCCATCGCCTATATCCCGCAGGAAAAGGGCTTCAGCTTCAATTTCACCCGCTATACCGCCTGGGGCAATTATCGCGGCGGCCTCAGCGGCCAGGTGTGGATCACCACGCTGGATGGCCTGAAAACCCGGAAAGTGCCGCAGGATGGCGGCGCGGATTTCGCGCCGGTATGGCTGGGCGGGCACGTGTATTTCCTGTCGGGCCGCAAGGGGCCGGTGTCGGTGTATCGCTTCGATCCCGCCAGCGGGCAGACCGCGCTGGTCTGGCAGAACCGTGGGCCCGATATCCGCAGCCTGGCCAGCGACGGCCGCAGCCTCGTCTTCGACCGGCTCGGTACCATCCACACGCTGGTGCCGGGCGAGGAACCCAAGGCGATCCGTATCGATCTGGATGGCGACATGCCCGATGTGCGCCCGCGCCTTGCCAATGTCGGCAGCGAAGTGGCGAATGTCAGCCTGTCGCCCACCGGGCTTCGGGCGGCGGTGGAAGCGCATGGCGAGATCCTGACCCTGCCGGTGAAGGAGGGCATCATCCGCACCATCACTGCCACGCCGGGCACCATGGAACGGGAACCGGCGTGGAGCCCGGATGGTCAGTTCATTGCCTATGTCTCCGACGCGGATGGCCATTATGCCCTGCATGTCGCGCCGCAGACCGGCGCGGGCAAGGGCGTGCGCAAATATCCGCTCGCCGCCGAACCGGCCTTTTATTTCAAGCCCCTGTGGTCACCTGATGGCAAGCGCATCGCGCTGCGCGACAATCGCCTCAACAGCTGGATCCTGGATACGGTCAGCGGCAAGCTGGTGGCCGCTGGTCCGCCCGATGCCTTCGGCGGCTTTGCCGAGCCGGCGCGTGGACTGGCGTGGTCGCCGGATTCGCAGTGGCTGGTCTATGCCCGCGTGGCCGACAATCATTTCCCGGTGCTGATGCTGCACAATGTCGCCACCGGCCAGGCGACGCAGATCACCGACAGCATGGCGATGGCCAGCGCCCCGGCTTTCGATCGCGACGGCAAATATCTCTATTTCCTGGCCAGCAACAATGGGGGCGGCACGGTCAACGGCCTCGACATGTCGAGCAACGCCTACAGCCCGACCAGCAGCGTCTATGCGCTGGCGCTGGCGGCGGGCACCGCATCGCCGCTGGCCCCCGAATTGGGCGATGAGAAAGCTGCCGCCGCGCCTGCCGTGGAGGCAAAGCCCCCCACCAAGCCGGCACCCAAGCCGGCCGCGCCCGCCACCGCGCCAACGAAGATCGATCTGGCCGGGCTGTCCCTCGATCAGATCGCCCGGCGCATGGTGGCGCTGCCGCTGCCCGCCGCCGATTATCGCAATCTGGTGGCCGGCAAGGGCGGCGTGCTGTGGCTGCTGCGCGCCAATGAAGCGCTGGATGTCGATGCCGATGAACGGCCCGGCGCATCGCTGCTGCGCTGGACGCTGGAGGGGAAGAAGACCGAGACGTTGCTGGGCAAGGCCGCCGAATTCAGCCTGTCCGCCGACGGCACCAAATTGCTGGTGCGCACCCCCGCAGCGCCGGGCGGGCAGGGGAGCTGGCTGGTTGCCGATGCGACCAAGCCGTTCAAGCCGAGCGACCCGGATGTGAAGCTGAAGCTCGATCAATTGAGTGTGCGCGTCGATCCGGCGGCGGAATGGGCGCAGATGTATCGCGAAATCTGGCGCATCCAGCGTGCCTATTTCTACGATCCCAATTTCCACGGCTATGACACGGTGGCCGCCGAAAAAGCACTGGCCGCCTGGCTGCCCGGCATCCAGTCGCGCGCCGATCTCAACTATCTGTTCAACGAAGCGCTCACCGGTTTTTCCATCGGCCATTTGCGCGGTGGCGGCGGCAGCATCCCGGCGGCGAAGCCCCTGGGCGGCGGGCTGCTCGGTGCCGATTATGTCGTCAACGGCGGCCGCTGGTGCCTGGCGCGCATCCACACCGGCGGCACCTGGAGCCCCGGGATCAAGGCGCCGCTGGCGCAGCCCGGTCTGGATGTGGCGGCGGGCGATTGCATCACCGCCATCAACGGCGCCGTCGTGCGCGGTGACGAGGATCTCCAGCGCCATCTGGAAGGCACCGCCGGCCAGGCCATCACGCTGACCGTGGCGCGCGGCGCGGCGCAGCGCGATGTGACCGTGGTGCCGATCGGCAACGAATATGCGCTGCGCAACCTGACGTGGATCGAGGACAATCGCCGCCGCGTGGACCGGCTGTCGGGCGGCAAATTGGGCTATGTCTACCTGCCCAACACCGGCGGTGGCGGCTACACCAGCTTCAACCGTTATTATTTCGCGCAGAACGATCGGCAGGGCATGGTGATCGACGATCGCTTCAACGGCGGCGGCCAGGCGGCGGATTACATGATCGAGGTGATGAACCGCCGGCTGATCAACTGGTGGCAGCCGCGGTACGGCCGCATCGATCGCACGCCGGCGGCAAGCGTGCTTGGCCCCAAGGTGATGCTGATCAACGAGGCGAGCGCCAGCGGCGGGGACATGCTGCCGTGGATGTTCCGCAGCTTCAATCTTGGCACCCTGGTCGGCAAGCGCACCTGGGGCGGCCTCGTCGGCATCGGCGGCATCCCGCCGTTGATGGACGGCGGCGACGTCACCAGCCCCTCCGTGGGTTTCTTCTCCCCGCAGGGCGAATGGGCGGTGGAAAATATCGGCGTGCCCCCGGATGTGGAGATCGATCAGGACCCGGCCGCGATGATGGCCGGCGGTGATCCGCAACTCGAAACGGCGGTACAGATCGCGCTCGACGCGCTGGCCAAGACTCCGCCGCCCACGCCGAAGCGCCCGCCCTTCCCGCTCTATGGCCCCGATGGGCCGATCCGTCGATAATTGGCCGGGGGTGATGTGATGGAAATTCCGGTTGAATATTATGGCCTGATCGAAGGCGGCATCACGGCGTTTGCGGTGCTGGCGTTTGCCGGGTGGCAATTGTGGACGCTGCGCGAGAAGCCGGGGGACAAGAAGGACGACGGGGAGGGCGGCTGAGTCGCCCTGGCAACGCGCCCAGTTTTGACGCCCGGTTTTGACAGTTGTGACGAATCGGGTGGGATTCAGCCTTGATTTTGCTGGAACAAATGGTTTTTGCCCATGCTGCTTCTGGTGCTGGCGGTGGAAAGAGCGGCGCCAGCATAACCATATTCGGGCCGTGTAGGACAGGCCGCAGCGCGCTGGTGGCGCTTGCCGGAGAAGCCGGGGACAAGGATAAGCGCGAAGCCGAATAGTCCCCTCTCCCGCTTGCGGGAGAGGCGAGACGCGCGCCAGCGCGCCGGGTGAGGGTGAACCCGCGCGTCGAAACAAAAAGCCACCCTCACCCCCCGGATCACGTCCGATGCAGGCTGCTCGCCGAAGCCGGCGAGCAGCCTCTCCCGTCAGCCGCAGGCGACGCGAAGCGTCAACGGAGAGGGGGCCTTCCGGCCCTTCCCCGTCTCCCCGGACGTGATCCAGGGTTCGGCTATCTTCGCGTTCGTCAGGCACGCCGCGCAGCAACAGCAAGCCAAGCCCCGGCTTTCGCCGGGGTGACGTGTGCTTTGTGATGCCGGGTGACCTCGCTGCCCAAAACCCGGCCACACCCATGCACATCCGCCCCATCCGCACCGATGCCGACCACGAAGCCGCCCTGCGCGAAATCGAAGCCCTGTGGGACGCCGAAGACGGCAGCGACGCCAGCGACCGGCTGGATGTGCTGGTGACGCTGGTCGATGCCTATGAAGCGCACCGCTGGCCCATCGCTCCGCTCGATCCGGTGCAGGCCATCGAAGCTGCGATGGCGATGAACGGCCACACAAGCGCCGATGTGGCCGCGCTGGTCGGGCAATCCCGCGCCACCGAAATCCTCGCCCGCAAACGCGCGCTGACGCTCGGCATGATCCGCAAGATCGCAGCGGCCTAGGTTAAACGATGAATTGCGTGCATTGTCACCGTAATGCCACAAAACCGCGGCCCGCTTCCGTCGGAAACCTCAGAGCCAGATCGACAAAGCGCCGGCATATTCGCTCATGAATCGGGCCGGTTAGTCCGCCATCAGCTTCAATTGCGCGAGCGGGAAAAGCGCGCGGTCTGACGGTTGCTTCGTTGAGACTTGATGACGTTGCCAAGTATATTGGCAGAGGGGAGTCCCCGCTGGCGGAAACCTATTGCCGTAGGAATTTACCATGTTAGAATTATGGTTGTAACGATTGCAATTGCCGTTTCGGAGATCTCAAACAGCTATCCATCTTAGACCAGGAGCGTGATCATGACCTCTGCCTTCAAGTCGAGTATCGCCGCCGTCGCTTTGTCGATGCTGTTGTCAGGATGCTATGGCTTCAAGATCATTGATCCTTCGGGCAAGAAGGCGACTTATGGGCTCCAGCGGGTCGTCACGGCGGATGTGCCGGTTACGTCACTCAAGGCCTATCTTCCGAAAGACTATTCGCGTGGGTTTACCGCAACGCTCAACGGCAACCCGCTGAACGGCTTCTCGCCGGTTCCAGCGCCGGATACCACGATCGAGGCTCCAGGTCCGGATTGCCTGCCGCCCGGGGAGCAGAGGGTCTTGGACCCAGGCAACACTGTCCCGATTAACCAGTTCAACGAATTCATCATCAAGGGCGACGTTAAAGGCAAGCCTGGTTATGATCGCTTGCTGTTTATCCCACCAAAACTGCTCCTTACCTCAGCCATCCCGCCAAACACACCATCATCCAACCCACCAACACTGCGGATCAATGTTCCGATCACGGTGACGGTCGTACTCGTGCCGGGGCCGAAGGCGCCTTTGCCCGTAACGCTGATCCCCAATGGTCCGACAGTCTCCGTAAATGGGGCGCCCGCCGGCCAGGCGGTAAAAGCTGTCTTTCCAAGCAATACTGCAGGCACGTTCACCGTGAACGGAGTGTCGTTCGGAGGGTTCAGTATTCTGGTCGCTGCCAGGGGCGTCCAGTGTGCAACCCTTTTCGGGTCTGTAAGGGTTGAATGACCGCGCTGGTGGGCCAATCCCGCGCCAGCGAAATCCTTGCACGAAAGCGCGCGCTGACTCTCGGTATGATCCTGAAGATTGCAGCGGCTTGGGCGGTGCCGGAACGGGTGCAGGTACGGTTCGTTACCGGTAAACTGAGGTGCCTTTCCTCACACCTTCCGCGGCATCCGCCACGGCAGCATCCACTGCACCGCGCCCGTCGCGAAGCGATTCATGTTCAGCGACTCATGCACCGCCACCACATCCTCGCCCCACAGCCGCGTGGCCAGCGCCGTGCGGCTGTAGAAGGGCGTATCCTCCCAGGTGGCGCGGACGCGCGCGGTGTAGCCGGCGTCGGCGCGGGTGAAGCGGTCGAGGCGCCAGGCGGTTTTGGGGAGGACGACGCGGGCGGGCATTTCCATCACTTCGGCCTGGCCGTCCGGGCCGATCTTCAGGGCCATGCCGAAATCCGTGCCGTCGCGCAGCTGGCCTTCGTACATCACCGCGGTTGATCCATCGGCCAGATGCGCGCGGCTCCATTGCCAATCGGCGAAGCCGGCTTCCAGCGGCTCCGATCCGTGGTTGGCATCGAGATAGCCGGTGCCGGCCCAACTGATGTTGGGGTTGGAGCAGGTCAACTCCACGCGCGCGCAGGGGCCGAGCGGTTCCCAGACGTGCCGGCCCGACGGATCGAGGCGGAAGCGGCGTTGCCCGAACACCATCGGCGTCACCCGCACCTGGCCGCGCACGGGGAGCGGCAGCACGGCGCTTTCTTCCTCGATGTCGATCACCAATGTCTGCCCGTCCCAGCGCACCTGGCTGGGGCCGATGCGCAGGGTGGTACGATCGCGCCACAGCGCGCCGGTGCCCCGCTCCGTCATCGCCCAGCGGCGGACGCCCCGGCCATAGAGCGCGACGTTGAGCGACACATGGTCTTCCGGTGCGCCGCGCCCGGCGGCCTTGTAATAGGGGGAGAAGACCGAGCCGATGAAGGCGATGATGGTCAGGCCATATTGTCCGCAGTCGCTTTCGGCGTCGACATACCACCAGCGGTAGCCGCCGGATGGAACGTCCTGGTCAAACCGCGGGCCTGCAGGATCGCTGCGCTCGCCAAGCGGCCGGACAAGGCCGCCATCGGCACGCCCGCCCCCGGATGCGCCGAGCCACTCGCCACCCAGAGCCCGGGCAGCTTCGTCTTGCTGCCAGGCCGGCGGAAGCTGGCCTGCCACCCGTGCGAGGCCCGACCATAAAGGGCCCCACCGCTCGAAGGGAAAAGTGCCTCGAACATCGCCGGGCCCACCGGCACCATTGCCGTCGGCTTCAACGTCAGCCCGCACCGGGCCAGCACGGCCAGGGTCGACATCTGACATTGGGCCATCTCCTCTTCACTTGGTGGCTGCCCATCGCCAGTGGCGGGCGCATTGACGATCAATTGAAAGCGTTCCGGACCGGCCGGGGGAACATGGATACCGCGATCCTGCGCACAAACATAGATGCTGGGTTCGGCCGGCAAGCGGCGTTCGGCGAAGATCTGCCGGAATTCGGCGGCATAGTCGGTGGAGAAGAACACATTGTGGCGATCGAGATCGAAACCGCTGGCCTCGGCCGTCATCATGGTGACCAGGCCGGACAAGGATCGATCCTGCGGTTTCACGCCAGTGACGGCGCGCGACGCGGCCGGGCCGAAGCGGCCAGCGGCCAGCGCCGAGACATCGCCGTTGGACAGGACATCGCCGCCGATGATCTCCTCGCCGCTGGCCAGTTTCACCCCGGCGGCGCGGCCGTTGCGGACCAGAATCTCGGAAACATGCGCGTTGTAGACGAAGCGCGCGCCCAGCCGCTCCGCCAGCGCCGCGAGTTGCCGCGCCACTTCGTGCATGCCGCCATCGACCAGCCAGACGCCGCGCGCCTCCAGATGCGCGATCAGCATCAAGGTGGCGCTGGCCTGGAAGGGATCGGCACCGGTATAGGTGGCATAGCGGCCATAAAGCTGCAGCAGGCGCGGATCGCGGAAATAGCCGCCAAGCGCCTTCCACAGCGTCTGGAACGGGTTGATGGCGAACATTTCGTGCAGGTGGAACGGCGCGTATTTCAGGGCGAGGCCCACCGGGTTCATCGCCGGGCTTTCCATGAAGCGGGTTTGCAGCGCGTTCCAGATGCGCGCGGCTTCGCGCTGGAACCGCTCCCAGCCTTGCGCCTCTGCCGTGCCGGCAAAGGCGGCGACGGCATCGCGGCTGCGGGCGTGATCGGCCCACAGATCGAGGCGGCTGCCATCCTGCCAGGCATGGCGGGCGAGCGATTCGGATTTCACCAGGGTGAGATGATCATCGAGGATGGCGCCGGCATCGGCGAAAATCCGTTCGAACACGGGCCGGTGGGTGAACACGGTGGGGCCGGCATCCACGGCGACGCTTTGGCCGGGGGGGCCGACATCGACGGTGCGCAGCTTGCCGCCGGGGGCGCCCATGCGCTCCACCACTGTCACCGGCACCCCGCGCGCCGCCAACAGCACGGCCGCGCTCAGCCCGCCCATGCCCGCACCGATGATGACAACGCCGTCAGGGCCTGCCAAGACGCTCTCCGTTCAAACCTGACTGCCAAACCTGACTGATCCCCGGATGATTGACCCCTTGTGCCAGACCTGTCCAGATCATTTCATGACATCTTTGACCTTTGGGGCTCCCTGAATGGCCGCGAATGATGCCCCGATCGGCTGGAAACTGCGCTGGCTGAACGCGCGCAACCGGGTGCTGATGAACCCGGCGTTCCAGCGTTTTGCCATGCGCGTGCCCATCTTCCGCCGTGTCGCGCGCTTCCATGCCAATGCGATGTTCGCGGTGATCACCGGTTTTGTGCAGACCAAGGCGCTGACGGCGGCGGTGGATGCCGGGGTGATTCGCACCCTGGCCCAGGGGCCGGCCAGCACGGCCGCGCTGGCGCAGGTGGCCGACCTGCCGGTGGAGGCGATGCAGCGCCTGTTGGGGGCCGCCAAGGCTGTCGATCTCGTGGAGCTGGCCGCGCCTGATCTGTGGGTGCTGGGCCAGCGCGGCGCGGCGCTGTCGTCCAACCAGGGCGCGCTGGCGATGATCGAGCATCACAAGATTTTCTATGATGATCTCGCCGATCCGCTGGCGATGCTGGGCCGTGGCCGCGGGCAGGGCAAGCTCGCCGCCTTCTGGACCTATGCGCCGGCGGCCGGGCAGGGATTGCCGGCAACGGCCGATGCGGCGAGCTGGCAGGGCGACGGTGGCGGCGAAGTGGCGCCCTATTCGGCGTTGATGGCGGCCAGCCAGCCGATGGTCGCCGAACAGGTGCTGGATGCCTATCGATTCGATCGGCACCGGTGCATCATGGATGTCGGCGGCGGCCATGGCGGCTTCCTGGCCGAGGTGGCGGCGCGCCACCCGGGCCTCGCCATGCAATTGTTCGATCTGCCGGCGGTGGTGGCCGGCGCCGGGCCGAAACTGGCGGCGCGCGGGCTTTCCCACGTCGCGCGGCACGGCGGCAGTTTTCGCGACGATCCGCTGCCGCCCGGCGCCGATCTGATCAGCCTGGTGCGCATCTGCCACGATCATGATGACGATGTGGTGCGCGCGCTGCTGGCCAAGGCGCATGCTGCGCTGCCGCCCGGCGGCCGGCTGCTGATCGCCGAACCGATGGCCGGCACGCCGGGGGCCGAAGTGATGGGCGATGCCTATTTCGGCCTGTATCTGTGGGCGATGGGATCGGGCAGGCCGCGCGCCGCCGCCGCCTATCTGGCGTTGCTGGCCGATGCCGGCTTTCGCAACGCCCGTGAACTGACCACCGCGCTGCCGATGGTCACGCGGCTGATCGTGGCCGAACGCTGAGGCTGCAGCGGCCATGGCGCCGATTTTTTGGGCGGATTGCCGAATCGCCAACCCCGTCAAGCCCTAAAGTGGACCGTCCTTGTCCAATTTTTTGCTTCCACTCCCGTCAAGCGCGCTTTACAGCCGACTGGGGCTTTGGATAGATTGCCGCAGGTTTGAGGGGGCCTGGCCGGTTGCACTGCAGCTGGCCGGCACTCGTTTAGGGGTGATTGAATGGACACATTGGCCGTTGTTGTGGAGGAGCCTGAGCGCGTCGCCCTGCGTCGTCTCACGCTGGTTCCGCCCGACGCCGATGACGTGGTGGTGGAAGTGGATTATTCCGGCATCTCCATGGGCACGGAAAAATTGATGTACAACGGCACCATGCCGGCGTTCCCCGGCATGGGTTACCCGCTGGTGCCGGGCTATGAGGCGGTGGGCACCATCGTCGATGCCGGCGCCAATCAGCGCGATCGCATCGGCCAGACGGTGTTCGTGCCGGGCTCCTCGAAATTCGAAGGCGCGCGCGGCCTGTTCGGCGGGCAGGCCCGCCGGGTGATCACCGGTGCGGCGCGGGTGATACCGATGCCCGACGGCATGGGCGAACAGGCCGTGCTGATGAGCCTGGCCGCCACGGCGCAGCATGCGGTGGCCGGCGGTGAAATGCCGGATCTGATCATCGGTCACGGCGTGCTCGGCCGCCTGCTGGCGCGGCTGGCGCTGGCGGCCGGCGTGGAGCCGGTGGTGTGGGAAATCAACGACGCCCGCATGTCGGGTGGCGAGGGTTATCGGGTGATCAAGCCCGAAAGCGACGAGCGGCGCGATTACCGCTCGATCTACGACGCCAGCGGTGACCATCGCATTCTCGATTCGGCCGTCATGCACATGGCACGCGGCGGCGAGATCGTGCTGGCCGGCTTTTACAGCGAACCGCTGTCGTTCAACTTCGCGCCGGCCTTCCGGCGTGAAGCGCGTATCCGCATCGCCACAGAGTTCCAGCCTGACGATCTGGCGACATGTTTCGCCATGGTGGGCAGCGGTGGGCTGTCACTCGAGGGCCTTGTGACGCACCGGGTTCCGGCAGCTGAGGCCCCGACCGAATATGGGCGCGCCTTTTCGGACCCAACCTGTCTCAAGATGGTCTTCGACTGGAGAAATATCGCATGAGCATCAACGCACTTCTCGATCAGGTCGCCGCGCTTCGTGATGAGGCCGATCTCGAACCGGATCCTGTCCACACCGGTGAAGTCACCAAGGAAACCCAGATCATCGCCATTTATGGCAAGGGCGGTTCCGGCAAGAGCTTCGCGCTCGCCAACCTGTCCTACATGATGGCGCAGCAGGGCAAGCGCGTGCTGCTGATCGGTTGCGATCCCAAGAGCGACACCACCAGCCTGCTGTTTGGCGGCAAGGCGACGCCGACGATCATCGAAACCTCCAGCCGCAAGAAGCTGGCCGGGGAAGAATTGTCGATCGAGGATGTGTGCTTCCAGCGCGACGGCGTGTTCGCCATGGAACTGGGCGGGCCGGAAGTCGGCCGTGGCTGCGGCGGTCGCGGCATCATCCATGGTTTTGAAACCCTGGAAAAGCTGGGCTTCCACGATTGGGGCTTCGATTATGTGCTGCTGGATTTCCTCGGCGACGTGGTGTGCGGCGGCTTTGGCCTGCCGATCGCCCGCGACATGTGCCAGAAGGTGATCGTGGTCGCTTCGAACGATCTGCAATCGCTCTATGTCGCCAACAATGTCTGCAAGGCCGTGGAATATTTCCGCAAGATGGGCGGCAATGTCGGCGTTGCCGGCATCCTGATCAACAAGGATGATGGTTCGGGCGAAGCCCAGGCCTTTGCCAATGCCGTGGGCATTCCGGTGCTGGTCAGCATCCCGGCCCACGACGACATCCGCAAGAAATCCGCCAATTATCAGATCATCGGCACCAGCGAGAGCCAGTGGGGCCCGTTGTTTGCCGAACTGGCCGAAGCCGTCGAAACCGCACCGCCGGTGCGGCCGACCCCGCTCGATCAGGATGGCCTGCTGGGCCTGTTCAAGCCGGAAGACACCGGCGGCAACGTCGTGCTGAAGCCGGCCACCCAGGCCGATCTGCGCGGCGGCACCTACGAAACCAGGCCGACCCTGGAAGTGGTGTACGACAATGTCTGAGGAGCTTGCCCCCACCATCGAGGCGCTGCCGGTGGCCGAAGGCGCCGGCTGCCACGCCGGTGCCGATACGATGCGTGATGCCGCCGCCAAGGCCGGCAAATCCGAAGTGCTCGACCGTTATGCGGCCGACTATCCGAAGGGTCCGCACGACCAGCCGCAATCCATGTGCCCGGCGTTCGGTTCGCTGCGCGTCGGCCTGCGCATGCGCCGCACCGCCACCATCCTGTCCGGTTCGGCCTGCTGTGTATATGGCCTCACCTTCACGTCGCATTTCTATGGGGCGCGGCGCACGGTGGGTTATGTGCCGTTCAGTTCGGAAACGCTGGTTACCGGCAAATTGTTCGAGGATATCCGCGAGGCCGTGCACGACATGGCCGATCCGGCGCTGTACGACACGATCGTGGTGACCAACTTGTGCGTGCCGACGGCTTCCGGCGTGCCGCTGCAACTCTTGCCTGATCAGATCAATGGCGTGCGCATCATCGGCATCGATGTGCCGGGCTTTGGCGTGCCGACCCATGCCGAAGCCAAGGATGTGCTGGCCGGCGCCATGCTCCACTATGCCCGCAATGAAATCATGGCCGGCCCGGTCGCGGCGCCCGCTGTGATGCCCGACAAGCCGACCGTGACGCTGCTGGGCGAAATGTTCCCGGCCGATCCGGTGGGCATTTCGATGCTGCTGGAACCGATGGGCCTGACGACCGGGCCGGTGGTGCCGACGCGGGAATGGCGTGAACTGTATGCGGCGCTGGCGTCGCCCGTGGTCGCGGCCATTCACCCCTTCTACACCGCGGCCGTGCGGGAGTTCGAAGCCGCTGGCCGCACCATCATTGGCTCCGCCCCTGTTGGCCGTGACGGCACTGCCGCCTGGCTTGCTGCGATCGGCGACGCCTTCGGCCTGTCGGCCGACAAGGTCGCCGCGGCGCAGAACAAGTGGCTGCCGGCGATTGCCGGCGCCCTGGCGGCCAAACCGATCAAGGGCCGCATCACCGTTTCGGGTTACGAAGGGTCGGAATTGCTGGTGGCCCGCCTGCTGATCGAATCGGGCGCCGATGTGCCCTATGTGGGCACCGCCTGCCCGCGCACCCGCTGGTCCGATCCGGACCGCGAGTGGCTGGAAGCCAGGGGCGTGCGCATCCAGTATCGCGCCAGCCTGGAACAGGACATCGCCGCCGTGGAGGAATATGGCCCGGATCTGGCCATCGGCACCACGCCGGTGGTGCAGCACGCCAAGAGCAAGGCGACACCCGGCCTGTATTTCACCAATCTGATCTCGGCCCGCCCGCTGATGGGCCCCGCCGGTGCCGGCAGCCTCGCCCAGGTCATCAATGCGGCGCTCGGCAACAAGGACCGCTTCGACATGATGAAGGGCTTTTTCGCCGGGGTGGGCGAAGGCCATGCCGCCGGCATCTGGGAAGATGTTCCGGTTGACCGGCCGGAGTTCAAGAAGAAGTTCGCAGGCAAGATGATCGCCGCCGCCAAGGCGAGCGAAGCCATCGGAAACTGATACCATGCTGGTTCTGGTTCATGAAGTTGTCGGTTTTGTCATGATCGTCTCCACGGTCATGGAGGCGTTCTGATGTTGGTGCTCGATCATGACAGGGCCGGTGGCTACTGGGGTGCAGTGTACAGCTTCACCTCGGTGAAGGGCCTGCAAGTTGTCATCGACGGCCCGGTGGGCTGTGAAAATCTGCCGGTGACTTCGGTGCTGCACTATACCGACGGCCTGCCGCCGCACGAACTGCCCATCGTCGTTACCGGTCTTGCCGAGGAGGAACTGGGCAAGACCGGCACCGAAGGCGCCATGAAACGCGCCTGGAAGACGCTGGACCCGTCGTTGCCGTCGGTGGTCGTCACCGGATCGATCGCCGAAATGATCGGCGGCGGCGTGACGCCGGAAGGCACCAGCATCGTGCGCTTCCTGCCGCGCACCATCGATGAGGATCAGTGGCAATCGGCCGACCGGGCGCTGACCTGGTTGTGGAAGGAATTCGGGCCGAAGAAGATGCCGGCGCCCAAGGCGCGCAAGGAGGGCGAGAAGCCGCTCGTCAACATCATCGGGCCGCAATATGGCACGTTCAACATGCCGTCCGATCTGGCCGAAATCCGCCGGCTGATCGAAGGCGTGGGCTGCGAGGTCAACATGGTGTTCCCGCTGGGGACCCATCTGGCCGACATCCGCCGCCTGGCCGACGCCTCGGTGAATGTGTGCATGTACCGCGAATGGGGTCGCAATCTGTGCGAGACGCTGGAACGGCCCTATCTGCAGGCGCCGATCGGGCTGGCCAGCACCACGGCGTTCCTGCGCAAACTGGGTGAATTGACCGGTATCGATCCGGAACCGTTCATTGAGAAGGAAAAGCACACCACGATCAAGCCCTTGTGGGATCTGTGGCGCAGCGTGACGCAGGATTTCTTTGCCACCGCCAGCTTTGGCATCGTGGCGACCGAAACCTATGCGCGCGGCATGAAGGTGTTCCTGGAAGACGACATGGGCATGCCCTGCGTGTTCAGTTTCCAGCGCAACGCCGGCGTGAAGCCCGACAATCAGGCGGTGCGGGAAGCGATCCGCACCACCAGCCCGCTGATCGTGTTCGGCAGCTACAACGAACGCATGTACATGGCAGAGGCCAACAGCCGTTCGATCTACATCAACGCCAGCTTCCCCGGCGCCGCCATCCGGCGCCACACCGGCACGCCGTACATGGGCTATGCCGGCTGCACCTGGCTGATGCAGGAAGTGTGCAATGCGCTGTTCGATGCGCTGTTCTTCATCCTGCCGCTGTCCACCATGATGGACAAGGCCGATGCCACGCCGGCGCGGCTGCTGGAGGCGGTGCTGTGGGAGGACGATGCCCGGTCGGAGCTGGATCGCATGGTTGACAAGGAACCGGTGCTGGTGCGCATTTCTGCGGCCAAGCGTTTGCGTGATGCGGCAGAGCGCGCCACCCGCGACGCCGGTGAGAAACTCGTCACAATCGACAGGCTGCGCGTTGCCGCGCGACTTTATGAAGCACAATCTGCGTGATTGACGCGTTCTCCCTCTTTTCAAACCATTACAAACTTGCCATGGTCGGCAATGTCGGAATTGGCCTTGCGGGGTTGCCCCCAACAGGCTTCAAATACTTTGCGGTGGAATCATCCTACGCCGCAAAGCCGCCGGTCGGGCGGGGCTATGACGGTCTCGTGCGGCGGAACCATCGGAGGAAAAGGCATGAGTGACAACAAGATTGGTCCGGGTACCTACCTGACCGACGCCGAAGCGAAGGAGTTCCATCGGGGCTTCGTCGTGTCGATGGCGTTTTTCGTGATTGTGGCGGTGATCGCCCACTGGCTGGTTTGGGTGTGGCGTCCGTGGTTCGGATCCAAGCGTCCGTATGCGGCCGTGGAAATCCACCAGATCCAGCAAGCGGATGCCTCGCGCACCGCTGCGCCGCTGGCTTAAGGAGCGACGAAAATGTGGAAGATCTGGCAAACATTCAATCCGCAGCGCATCCTGACCGCCTTGGCCGTGTTCCTGTTCACGCTGGCAGTCCTGATTCACTTCATCCTGCTCAGCACCGAACGCTACAACTGGCTCGACGGTGCCGAACCGGCTGCCGCTCCCACGGCCGCCATCGAAGCCAACCTGGCCGCCTGACGCAAGTCAGGCAGCCCGACCGGCTGATTCTGCTGACGTGATGGGCGGGTTCGTTAAAACGCCCGCCCATCCGTCTTCGCAGAACGTGCCGTTTGGTGACGTGCCGGCGTGAATTGCGGGGTCGAGGAGGAGATGCGCCATGGCAGTGCTGAGTTTTGAACGAAAATATCGAGTGCGAGGCGGCACGCTCATCGGCGGCGACCTCTTCGATTTCTGGGTTGGTCCTTTTTATGTCGGATTCTTCGGGGTCACGACCACTTTCTTCGCCGCCCTCGGCACCGCGCTGATCCTGTACGGCGCCGCCATCGGTCCGACGTGGAACCCGTGGCTTATCAATATCGCGCCGCCGGATATCAGCTATGGGCTGGCACTGGCTCCTCTGAAGGCCGGCGGACTGTGGCAGATCATCACGATCTGCGCGATCGGCGCCTTTGGCAGCTGGGCGCTGCGCGAAGTCGAAATCTGCCGGAAACTCGGCATCGGTTATCATGTGCCCGCAGCCTTCGGCATGGCGATTTTCGCCTATGTCACGCTGGTGGTGTTCCGCCCGATGTTGATGGGCGCCTGGGGCTATGGCTTCCCCTACGGGATCTTCCCGCACCTCGATTGGGTGTCCAACACCGGCTATCAATATCTGCATTTCCACTACAACCCGGCGCACATGCTGGCGGTGAGCTTCTTCTTCACCACCACCTTGGCGCTCGGTCTGCACGGCGCACTGGTGCTTTCGGCGGTCAATCCGGCCAAGGGCGAAACCGTGAAATCGCCGGAGTATGAAGACACGTTCTTCCGCGACCTGATCGGGTATTCGGTGGGAACGCTCGGCATTCACCGTGTGGGCTTGTTGCTGGCAATGAACGCCGGCTTCTGGAGCGCGGTGTGCATCATCATCTCAGGCCCCTTCTGGTCACGTGGCTGGCCCGAATGGTGGACCTGGTGGCTCAACCTGCCGATCTGGCGTTGAGGACGGACAAGCACCATGGCTTATCAAAATCTCTTCACGCAGGTTCAGCTCCGCGGTGAGCTGGAACCCGGCGTGCCGCTGGGACCGCACAACGATGCCCGCATCGGCCCGTTCGGCACCTCCTGGTTGATGGGCAAGCTGGGCGGCGCTCAGCTTGGTCCGGTCTACCTCGGCTCACTCGGTGTTGCGTCGCTGATCGCTGGCTTCATCGCCATCGAGATCATCGGGCTCAACATGGCCGCCTCGGTGAACTGGAGCCCGATCCAGTTCGTGCGCCAGTTCTTCTGGCTCGCGCTCGAACCGCCGCCGGCCAAGTACGGCTTCACCGCGAACGTGCCGCTCAATGATGGCGGCTGGTGGATTGCGGCCGGCTTCTTCCTGACCGCATCCATCCTGCTGTGGTGGGCGCGCACCTATGTGCGCGCCAAGGAACTCGGCATGGGCACGCACGTTGCCTGGGCGTTCGGTTCGGCGATCTGGCTGTATCTTGTGCTGGGCTTCATTCGCCCGCTGATGATGGGCAGCTGGGCGGAAGCCGTGCCGTTCGGCATCTTCCCGCACCTGGATTGGACCGCAGCCTTCTCGATCCGCTACGGCAACCTGTTCTACAACCCGTTCCACGCGCTCAGCATCGTCTTCCTCTATGGTTCGACCCTGTTGTTCGCCATGCACGGCGCCACCATCCTCGCGGTTGGCCGTTACGGCGGTGAACGCGAAATCGAACAGATCACCGATCGTGGCACCGCATCCGAACGCGCCGCCTTGTTCTGGCGCTGGACGATGGGTTGGAACGCCACGATGGAATCGATCCACCGCTGGGCCTGGTGGTTCGCCGTGTTGACCACCCTCACGGGCGGCATCGGCATCCTGCTTACCGGCACCGTCGTCGACAATTGGTATCTCTGGGCCGTGCAGCATGGCTTCGCGCTCGAATACCCCGCAACCGGTGTCATCGATCCCTCCACGCTTCCGGGAGCACCGCAATGAACGCGCTGAACAAGCTTGTGGCCATCGCGCTGCCGGCGCTGCTGCTGGCGGGCTGCGAACTGGGGATGAAGGAACAGGAACAGGTCGGCCCGCGCGGCACGGCGCTGGTGCTGATCAGTGATCCGGACAGCAAGGCCAAGGTGGGTGAAGTTCCGGCTCCGCCCTATGAACTCACGGCCGACATGCTGACCGGGCAGAAATCCCGTGAGGCTTACCAGAACGTCCAGGTGCTGGGCGATGTCTCGGTGGACGAGTTCAACTACCTGATGCAGGCGATGACCAACTGGGTCGCGCCGGACGGCAGTGCCATCAAGGATGCTGGCTGCAATTATTGCCACAACCCTGAGAACATGGCGTCCGACGAGAAATACACCAAGGTCGTCGCCCGCAAGATGCTGCTGATGACCCGCAAGGTGAACGCCGAGTGGGTTCCGCACTTCGCTGGCCAGCAGAATGCCGGCGTCACCTGCTGGACCTGTCACCGTGGCCAACCGGTCCCGGCTTACAACTGGTCGACGGCTGTGCCGGATCCCGCCACGATCGCGGGCAACAAGCGCGGCGGCAACACGCCGTCCAAGACGGTTGCCTATTCCAGCCTCGCCTATGATCCGTTCACGGATTACCTGGCTGGCAAGGAATCGATCCGCGTCGGCGGCAAGGCCTTCCCGACGGCAGCCAGCAATGCCTCGATCCAGAGCACCGAGAAGACCTACGGCCTGATGATGCACATCAGCCAGGGTCTCGGCGTGAACTGCAGCTACTGCCACAACTCGAACAACTTCGCGAAGTGGGAAGACAGCCGGCCGCAGCGTGTCACCGCCTGGTATGGCATCCGCATGGTGCGGGATATCAACAACAACTATATCAGTGCGTTGGGTGATGTCTGGCCGGCGAATGGCAAGGGCACCTATGGCAATCGTCGTGGTCCGCATGGCGATCCGCTGAAGGTCAACTGCGCCACCTGCCACCAGGGCGTGAACAAGCCGCTGGGTGGGTACAAGATGCTGAAGGACTATCCGGCGCTGAAGGGCAGCTATGACACGGCCCCGGCCCCGGCGCCGGTGGTGGCCGAAGCGCCTGCCGCAGCACCGGCGGACGCAACAGCGGAAACGGCGACCCAAAAGCCAGCCGCCTGATTGTCGTGCCATGCATGAAAGGCCCGGCACCCGGTGGTGCCGGGCCTTTTCATTTGTGTCGCACCCAATAATCCCAGCTTCCCACCGCGCCGCGCCATGTTAGCGTGTCGCCAGCAGACCTCGCGAATGGGGCGCAGTCTTGGGAGAGGACAGGGTCATGGCAGAACGACTGGATGTGCTGATTGTCGGCGCGGGTTTCTCCGGCATGTACATGTTGATGAAATGCCGCGAACAGGGCCTGAAGGTCCAGGTGATCGAGGCCGGAAGCGGCGTCGGCGGCACCTGGTACTGGAATCGCTATCCCGGTGCGCGCGTCGACATCCAGAGCCTGGAATATAGCTTCGGCTTTGACGAAGCACTGGAACGTGACTGGCGCTGGACGGAACGCTATGCGCCACAGCCGGAATTGCTGGCCTATGCCAATCATGTCGCCACCCGCTTCGATCTCAGCCGCGACATTAGCTTCAACACCAGGGTCACGGCTGCCCACTGGGATGCTGCCGCCGATGGCTGGACCGTGACACTGGACAACGGCGAAACCCGCGCCGCGCGCTTCGTGGTGATGGCCACGGGCTGCCTTTCGGTGCCGACCGATGTCACCTTCCCCGGCATCGACGACTACCAGGGCGACGTTTACCGCACCTCGCGCTGGCCGCACGACGGCGTCGATTTCACCGGTAAGCGCGTCGGCATAATCGGCACCGGTTCGTCGGCCATCCAGTCGATCCCGATCATTGCCGCGCAGGCCGCCCAGCTCACCGTGTTCCAGCGCACACCGAACTACAGCATGCCCGCCCACAACGGCCCGATCCCGGACGCGGATTTCCAGGAATGGCTGGCCGATCCGCGCGCCTATCGCGCCCGGTCCCGCGCCACGGTCGGCGGCTTCTGGAACGAGGCGCGCGAAGACGCCATCCTGATCCACACGCCGCCAGACGAGATCAAGGCCGAACTCGAACGGCGCTGGGCCTGGGGGGGCTTCCGTATCCTGGGCGCGTTCGCCGATCAGGCGCTGGATCCGGAAGCCAACCGCGTCGTGCATGACTTCGTCGCCGCGAAGATCCGCGAACGGGTGAAGGACCCGCGCGTGGCCGAACTGTTGACACCCAAGGACCACCCCTTCGCCACCAAGCGTCCCTGTGTCGATACCGGCTATTACGACACCTATAATCGCGACAATGTGGAGCTGCTCGATCTGCGCGCCGATCCCTTGGTCAGCTTCACGGCCACCGGCATCCAGACACAGGCCGCCAGCCATGATTTCGACGCGGTCGTGCTTGCCACCGGCTTCGACGCGATGACCGGCGCCATCGAACGCATCGACATTCGCGGGGTCGGCGGTGAGACGATCAAGGATCATTGGGCCGCCGGGCCGGAAACCTATCTCGGCCTGATGGTCGCCGGCTTTCCCAATCTGTTCCTGATCACCGGGCCGGGCAGCCCTTCGGTGCTGACCAACATGATCCACAGCATCGAACAGCATGTCGAATATGTCGCCGACATCATCGCGGCGCTGAACGCCAGCCAAGCGGGCCGCATCGAGGCCAGCCCGGAAGCGGAAAAACTGTGGACCGACCATTGCGACCAGACCGCAGCGATGACGCTGCTGCCGCAAGCCAACAGCTGGTACATGGGCGCCAACGTGCCGGGCAAGCCACGTCGCTTCATGGCCTATGCCGGCGGGCTCCACCATTATACCGACACGTGCAACGCGGTGAAGGCGAAGGGCTGGGAAGGCTTCGTGATTGCCCGCGGTGATCAGCTGTTGAGCGAAAGCCGCGAATTCACCAGTTACCCGCCGCCGCCGGAAACCATGGCACCGCATCTGGTGGAGATGGCGATGGGCCGGGTGGCCAAGTGGCTGGAGGCGCACGGCCAGCCGGCGTGACGGGTGACGTTTTTCACCTGAACCACGTCATGCTGGCGCAGGCCAGCATCCACCGTGGGGCTGGGTGCTTGTGTCGATACACACGGGCAAGCCGGCCCAATGGATGCTGGCCTTCGCCAGCATGACAAAGCCCTGATAGGAGGGAAGGACCCTATCCTCGCGCGGTGCCGGCGCTGGCCCACAGCCGCGCGACCACGCCGGCCAGGCTGGGGTGGTTGCCGCCATGAAAGGCGTTGCCCGCCGGCAATTCCGCCAGCAACCGGCGGTGCGCCGCGCCCAGCGCATGATAGGGCAGGCCGGGCAGCAGATGGTGCAGCGCGTGATAGCGCAGGCCCACCGGCGCCCACAGTGCCGGCAGCAGGGCTGGCGGCGGCACGTTCACGCTGTCGAGATATTGCGCGGTGATGCTCATCTCGGCGCCATCATTCTCCCACAGATGCGCAGCGAGCGTGCGCACCTGGTTGATCACCATGCTGGCCGACAGCACGCCCAACCAGATCAGGACGGCGCGCAGCGGGATGATGCCAGCCGCCACCGAAGCCAGCACGGCGATGACGAACAGCGACGTTGCCGCCTCCATCAGGTTCCAGCGCGTCATCGCTGCACCAACCGGCGGCTCACGGCGGAAATCCGGATTGATCGACAGCGCCGACAGCCGTGTCCGCACGAAATCGCGCACCGGCGGCAGCAGCGACAGCGGCGTCAGCACCGCCCAGCGAATGATCAGCCCGATCGGCCCCAGCGCCGAGACTGCCACGAACAGCGGCAGGCTCAGCTTCGGCTTCAGCGCCAGCGCCATATATTCCGGATCGCGCGCCGTGCCATATCGGTTCCTGGCATGGTGCAACGTGTGCACGCCTTCATACATGAAACTGGGGATCATCAGCGGCACGCCCGCGATGAGGTTCCAGCCCAGGCGATAGCCCGGCACGCTGTCGGCCTTCATGTGGGTGATTTCATGGATGAAGCTGCCCAGCCGATACAGGCCGAGCACGGCCGCTACCGCGAACACGGCCTGCGCCGCCACCGGCAGACCCGGCACCAGGATCAGCGCCGCCAGCGCCCCCCAGCCGACGATGGCCGACGCCAGCGTATCCAGCCAATAGAGGACCGGCCGATAGGCGCCCAGCTCGCGGCCCAGCGCGGCCGCCAGCTTGATCAACGCCATGTCCTCCCCGGCCATGGCGCCGCCGCTGGCGCGCAGCAACGGCGCCTCCAGCGGGCGGGCCACGCTCACATTCATCAGGGACGCATCAGCTCTCATGCTCCGCCCTATGCCCGCAAATTGCGTCGGGTTAAGGGCAGAAACCCGGCGAAAACGCCGCGAAAAATGTCGCAGCCTGGGCGGCGGTAGACGTCAGATCGTCCGGCTCACCACTTCCTTCATGATTTCGCTGGTGCCGCCATAGATGCGCGCCACGCGGGCGTCGCGCCACAGGCGGGCGATGGGATATTCGTTCATGTAACCGGCACCGCCGTGCAGTTGCAGCGCTTCATCGCACACCCGGCCCTGCAATTCGGTGTGCCACAATTTGGCGGCGCTGGCTTCGGCGGCGGTCAGCCTGCCTTCAATCAGTTTCTGCAAGCCCCAATCGATATGCGCCCAGCCGACCTGCAGCTCGGTCTTCAGGCCGGCCAGCACGAACTTGGTGTTCTGGAAATCCCACACCGTCTTGCCGAACGCCTTGCGATCCTTGACGAACTTCACCGCTTCGTCGAACGCGCGCTGCGCGCCGGCCTGGGCGGCAATTGCGATCGACAGGCGCTCCTGCGGCAACTGGCTCATCAGGTAGATGAAGCCCTTGTTCTCCTCACCCAGGCAGTTGGTCATCGGCACGCGCACATCGTTGAAGAACAGTTCCGACGTATCGGCACTGTTCTGGCCGATCTTGTCGAGGTTGCGGCCACGCGCAAAGCCCTCGCGATCGGCCTCGACCAGAATCAGGGAGGTGCCCTTGGCGCCCTTGTCCGGCTCGGTCTTGGCGACAACGATGATCAGATCGGCGTTCTGACCGTTGGTGATGTAGGTCTTCGAACCGTTGATGACATAATGGTTGCCGTCCTTGCGCGCCGTGGTCTTCACGCCTTGCAGGTCGCTGCCGGCGCCGGGTTCGGTCATGGCGATGGCGGTGATGATCTCGCCGGAAATCATCTTCGGCAGATATTTCTGCTTCTGCTCTTCCGATCCATAGGCGATCAGATAATCGGCGATGATGTCCGATTGCAGGGTGATGCCGGCGGATGAACCGGCATAGGACAGTTCTTCATCGACGATCGCGTTGTACCGGAAATCGAGGCCGAGCCCGCCATACTCCTCCGGCACGCCGGGGCAGAGCAGCCCGGCATCGCCGCAGGCGCGCCAGAAATTGCGATCGACCAGGCCTTCTTCTTCATGGCGGTCGAGATTGGGGATCAGCTCCTTTTCGAAGACCTTGCGCACCGTGTCGCGGAACGCGGTTTCATCGGGGCCATAAACGCGGCGGTCGGCGGCTTCGAGCATCGTCATTCTCCGAGAACATTGCTGGCCAATCTTATGTGGCCAGTGAGACAGGGTCGTCACCTGTCTTGCAAGAGAGGGCGGCACGGTGCCACAGTGCGCGCCATGATGCACAAGCTCCTGATTGCCGGCCTGCTGGCTGCCACCACCATTCCCGCCCACGCGCTGGAAGACCCGTATCTGAAACGCGCCGAGGCGGTGCTGAAGCGCCAGCCGATCATCGATGGCCACAATGACTGGCCGGGCGCGCTGCGCGGCAGCTTCGGCGAAGGCTGGTGGAGCCAGGATCTGAAAAGCGACAGCCGGCAATACAAGCGGCCGTTGATGACCGACATCACGCGCTTGCATCAGGGCCGCGTTGGCGGGCAGTTCTGGAGCGTCTATGTGCCTGCCACCGTCACCGGGCCGGCTGCGGTGAAGGCGACCATCGAACAGATCGATATCGTCCGCGGCTTTGTGGCGAAATATCCGGCGGATTTCGAATTGGCCGGTACCGCTGCCGATATCCGCCGCATCCAGAAAACCGGCAAGGTCGCCAGCCTGATGGGCGTGGAGGGCGGCAGCCAGATCGACAACAGCCTGCCCGTGCTGCGCATCTATCATGCGCTCGGTGTGCGTTACATGACGCTCACCCACACAAGACATAATGACTGGGCGGACAGCGCCAACGAAGCCGCAAGGCCGCAGCCGCTCAGCGCCTATGGCCAGGCGGTGATCAGGGAAATGAACCGCATCGGCATGCTGGTCGATCTTTCCCACGTCTCGCCGGGCACGATGAAGGCGGTGCTGGGCGTGACGAAGGCGCCGGTGATCTATTCGCATTCGTCGGCGCGCGGCATTGCCGATCATGTGCGCAATGTGCCCGATGATGTGCTGCCCCTGGTGAAGGCCAATGGCGGGGTGATCATGGTCACCTATGTGCCCGGCTTCATCAACGCGGCGCACCAGGCCTGGGAAGCGGCGCGCAGCGGTGAGCGGCAGCGGTTGCAGGCGCTTTATATTGCCGATCCGGCACGGCAGGGCGCGGCGATGGCGGAATGGAACGCAAAGAACCCACCGCCGCCGGTCGGCATCAACGATGTTGCCGATCATGTCGCGCATCTGGTGAAGGCCATGGGCATCGATCATGTCGGCATCGGCGGCGATCTGGACGGCATCGATTCGACCCCGACCGGCCTGGAGGGCGTGGAGACCTATCCGGCGCTGATCGCCGAACTGCTGCGGCGTGGGTATAGCGAGGCCGATTGCGAGAAGATCGCCGGCGGCAATCTGCTGCGCGCGATGGAGGCTGCGGAGAAAGTGGCGGCCGGCATGGCGGGTGAAGTGCCGCCGGATGTGAAGCCCTGAACGATGCCCCTCCCGTAGAGGGAAGGGGTTGGGGGCGGGGCCGTGCCGCAAAGCCAATTGCGTTCGTGCGGGCGGAGCCGCCGAGCCCGCTTGGGGTATCAAGGACGGAAGCAAGAAAGAGCGTGGCATAGCCACGCCGTCGAAGCTGTTCGGCGCGCAGGAGCGCGCGCCGCTGCGCAGCAAAATGGCCGCTGGTGTCACCACCAGCAGCCACGCTGTCGCGCCGTTCTGTCTGTCCGGTCCGTGGCGCTCGCCTGGCCGGGCCTGGGCAGGCTCGACAGGGGCAGCCACGGTGGTCACTCGACCGTCCCGGCGCTTTCGCAATGGGTGGCGGGGCGGCTCGGCGGAGCCGTCTCGTCACCCTTGCCGGACCGTCCCGCGCCGCCGCTGGTGCCATCGCCGAAGCGTTGGCCCTGATGGCGGGCGGTGAGGCCCAGACTGCGTGCCCGTCCCGCGCCTGGGGCGAACCTTGCGCGCATGGTTGGCGTTGCAGCCTGTTGGCTGTCTGCGGTCCCGGGGTTGTGATCCGTCGGGCGAACCCGCTGATCTTGGCCACCTGGCCCGGCTTTCAGCCCTGAACTGCCCGGCCTTTCCGGCGGCCTGCCCCCTGATCTGCATCAGGGCGAATTGCCACCGTTCCAGTCGGCCAGTTCGACCTGCCAACGGCTCGAAAATCCTGCCTCAACGGCTGGATCGCGCCTGATGATTGGCCATAACCGCTTCATCTCCTTTGGCGTTTCCGCCGCCGTCAATTCCCGGCTACAGATGAATGGTCTCACCAACCCCAGAGTCGTCAAAATGAAATATTTGCCCCAGCCCCTGTGGATAACGGGGATATCGGGGATAACTCAAGCCGCCGTCCAGCCGCCATCCATGCTGATGTTGGCCCCGGTGATCTGCGCGGCGGCATCGCTGCACAGGAACATCGCGGCCGCCGCCACCTGTTCCACGGTCACGAACTGCTTGGTTGGCTGCGCCGTCAGCAGCACATCATTGATCACCTGATCGCGCGTCAGCCCGCGCGCCGCCATCGTGTCGGGAATCTGGCGTTCGACCAGCGGCGTCCACACATAGCCCGGTGAGATGCAATTGGCGGTGACGCCGTGCGTCGCCAGTTCCAGTGCGATCGATTTGGTGAAGCCGGCCAGGCCATGCTTGGCGGCGACATAGGCCGATTTGAACGGCGAAGCGACCAGGCTGTGCGCCGATGCCGTGTTGATGATCCGCCCCCAGCCGCTCGCCTTCATGCCCGGCACCGCCAGCCGGCTGGTGTGAAAGGCGCTGCTGAGGTTGATGGCCAGGATGGCGTCCCATTTCTCCGCTGGGAAATCCTCCACCGGCGCGACAAACTGGATGCCGGCGTTGTTGACCAGGATGTCAATGCCGCCCAGCGCAGTGTGCGCCGCTGCCATCATGTCGGCGATGTCGGCCGGCTTCGACATGTCCGCCCCGTGATAATGGGCATCGCCGGCCGCCGCCCGTGCCGCCGCAATCTGCGCATCGTCGCCAAAGCCATTGATCATGATGCGTGCACCGGCCTTTGCCAGTGAAGTGGCGATGGCCAGGCCGATGCCGCTGGTCGCGCCGGTCACCAGCGCGCGCTTGCCGTTCAATTCATTCATCAGATCCGCTCCACCGCAATGGCCGTGGCTTCGCCGCCACCGATGCAAAGGGCCGCCACGCCGCGCGTGCCGCCCGTGCGTTCCAGCGCGCTGAGCAATGTGGCGATGATGCGCGCGCCTGACGCGCCGATCGGGTGGCCGAGCGCGCAGGCGCCGCCGTGAATGTTCAGCTTTTCATGGGGGATGTTCAGATCCTGCATGGCGATCATCGCCACGGCGGCAAAGGCCTCGTTCACTTCGAACAGATCGACATCGGCGACGCTCCAGCCCGCCTTGGCCAGCAGCTTGCGGATCGCCGGCACCGGCGCGGTGGTGAACTTGCCCGGCTCATGGGCGTGGGCGGCGTGGGCGACAATGCGCGCCTGCACGGCCATCCCTCGCGCGGCGGCGACACTGGCTCGCGTGATCACCAACGCGGCGGCGCCGTCGCTGATCGAGGAGGCATTGGCCGCGGTGATCGTGCCGTCCCTGGCAAAGGCGGGTTTCAGGGTGGGGATCTTGTCCGGCCGGGCCTTGCCGGGCTGCTCGTCGGTGTCGATGGTGCCGGCCTTGGTGGCCACGGCCACGATCTCGCCGACAAAGGCGCCGCTGGCGATGGCGGCCTGCGCCCGCGCCAGGCTGGCGAGCGCGAACTCATCCTGCGCTTCGCGGGTGAACTGATATTCGCGCGCGGATTCTTCGGCAAAGCTGCCCATCAACCGGCCCGGATCATAGGCATCTTCCAGCCCATCGAGGTACATGGAATCCTTGATCGCATCATGGCCGATGCGCGCGCCGCCGCGATGCTTGGTCAGCAGATAGGGCGCATTGGTCATGCTCTCCATGCCGCCCGCCACGATGATGTCGGCGCTGCCGGCGGCAATCGCATCATGCGCCATGATCGCCGCCTGCATGCCGCTGCCGCACATCTTGTTGACCGTGGTCGCCTCGATGCCGAGCGGCAATCCTGCCCCCAGCGCCGCCTGCCGCGCCGGCGCCTGGCCCAGCCCGGCGGGCAGCACACAACCCATGATGATCTGCGCGATGGTCTCGGGGTTTGCCCCCGACCGCTCCACCGCCGCCCGCACCGCCGCTGCGCCAAGCTCGGTGGCCTTCATGCCGGAAAGCGCGCCCTGAAAGCCGCCCATCGGCGTGCGGGCAAAAGCGGAAATGACGATAGGATCGTTGGGGGAATCAGCGGACATGATGACGACTCCGGCTGGCTTGCTGCACTGCACATAGGCTGCGCCCACCAGCGCGGGAAGCGGAAACAGCGGCCAGCGACCGCACAACAGGCTTGAGGCCGCGCGCAGGGACGCGTTAAGCCATCGGTCTGACAGACGGAGCCTGACATGATCGAGCGGCGCGAATTCCTGGCCGGTACAGCACTGCTCGCGATGAGCGGTGCGGGGCCGGCCTTCGCCGCAGACGCACCAGACGCCGCACTGGCGGCCATGCTGCAGCGTCATGCCGAAGCCTATCTGACCCGCATGCCGGAGGAGGCGACCGGCGGCCGGCGCGCGGACAGCGCCTCGCCGGCCCTGCGGTCAAGGCTCGATGATCGTTCCCTGGCGGCGCGCGCCGGCGACCGCGCGGCGGTCAAACTGGCGCTCATCGAATTGTCGGGCATTGATCGCGCGGCGCTCTCGCCCGCAGCCGCGCTCGATCTTGATGTGGCGCGCTTTGTTTATACCGCGCTCGATGATCTGCTCGGCCGCTATGGCTTCGTCGATCTCAATCTGCGGCCCAGCCCCTATGTCGTGCAGCAGATGGGCGGCGCCTGGTACTGGCTGCCGGGCGCGCTTGGCGAGCGGCAACCGCTGGCGGCGCCGGCCGATGTCGACATCTGGCTGGCGCGGCTGGATGGCTTTGCCACGGCGCTCGATCAGGAAACCGATTGGATTCGCCACGATGCCGCGGCCGGCGTGGCGCCGCCGGGCTTCGTCATCGATCGCACCGTGCCGCAGTTGCAGGCGCTGCGCGGTGAACCCCTGGCGCAGAGCCGGCTGATCGCGCCGATGCTGGCGCGCATCGCCGCCAGGGGTTTTCCCGATGCATCGGCGCGCGCCGGGGCCATACTGCGCACCCGCATCGTGCCGGCGCTCGACCGCCAGATCGCCGCGCTGAACGCGCTGCGGTCGCAAGCGTCCGATATCGGCGGCGTGTGGCGGCTGCCCGATGGCGCGGCCTATTACGCTGCGGCCCTGCGCGCCAACACCACCACCGATGTGGCGCCTGGCGATCTGCACCGCGAAGGCCTGGCGCAATGCCGCGCGCTCGCCGCCGAAATCGACCGCCTGCTGATCTCGCAAGGCCTCAGCAAGGGCAGCGTCGGCGCCCGCCTCGCGGCGCTGGATGCCGATCCGCGCCTGCTGGCCACAGGGGACCAGGGCCGTGCCCGGCTGCTGGCGATGGCCGAGCGCCAGATCGCCGCCACCACCGCCAAGCTCGGCAAAGGGTTCCACACGGTCGATATCCACCCGGTCGAGGTCCGCCGCATGGAGCCCGGCGTGGAGCCGGGATCGCCCGGCGCGATGTATTACGGCCTGGGCGGCAACGGCAAAGGCCTGATCGCCGTCAACCTGCTGCATCCGGAAGAAAACGGCGCGTGGCGCATGCCGACCCTGATCCACCACGAAGGCGTGCCGGGGCACCATTATCAGGCCAGCATCATGCGCGGCACGCCGGCTCTGCCGCTGTTCCGGCAGCTCGTGCGTTTCTCCGCCTACAGCGAGGGCTGGGCCCTCTACGCCGAACAGGTCGCCGACGAACTCGGCGTGTATGCAGACAATCCCTTCGGCCGCATCGGATCGCTGCAATCGCAATTGTTCCGCGCCGCCCGCATCGTCGTCGATACCGGCCTGCACCACGAACGCTGGACGCCGCAGCAGGCCGCAAGCTGGATGGTCGAAAACGCCGGCGAACCGCCCCTGTCCACCGACCGCGAGATTGCGCGCTATTGCGTGATCCCCGGCCAGGCCTGCGCCTTCAAGGTGGGCGCCAACCGCATCATGGCCGCCCGCGAAGCCGCCCGCGCCCGGATGGGCGCCCGTTTCGACGTGCGCGATTTCCATGATCTGGTGCTGAAGGCCGGCCCGGTGCCGATGGGCGTGCTTGAAGCGATGGTGGCAGCCTGGGCGTCGACCTAGTTGTGTTTTCTTGGGCCACTGGCATGCTGCACCGATATTCTTGCCAGAGGACAACAACATGTCGCTGCTGCCGGTGATCCGCGCCTTTTGTGTCGCCCTGATGTTCGGCCTCACCGTCGCCAGCGCGGCACTGACCAGCGCGGCGCCGCGCGAGGAGGCCTACCAGTCCCTGCGCTGGCGGCTGGTCGGCCCGTTTCGCGCCGGGCGCACCGTGGGGGCGGTCGGGATTCCCACGCAGCCCAATGTCTTCTTCGTCGGTGTCAACAATGGCGGCGTGTGGAAAACCGATGATTATGGCCGCACCTGGCGGCCGATCTTCGATGCGGAATCCACTGGATCGGTGGGGGACATCGCGGTGTCGCCTTCGCATCCGGACGTGATCTATGTCGGCAGCGGCGAGGGGCTGCACCGCCCCGATCTCAGCACCGGCGATGGCATCTTCAAATCCGTGGATGGCGGCAAGAGCTGGGCGCACATCGGCCTGAAGGACGTCAGCCAGGTCGGCCGCATCATCGTGCATCCCACCGATCCGAACATCGTCCTGGTCGCCGGCATGGGCCGCCCCTATGGCCCCAACAGCGAGCGCGGCGTGTTCCGCAGCCGGGATGGCGGCAAGAGCTGGGAAAAGACGCTGTACATCAACGCCAACACCGGCGCGAACCGCATCGAGTTCGACCCCAACGACCCCAATATAATCTACGCCAATCTGTGGGAGCATCGCGAAGGCCCCTGGGAAAATGCGCGTTTTTCGGGGCCGAACAGCGGGATGTACAAATCGACCGACGGCGGCGCCACCTGGCGCAAGCTGACCGCCGGGCTGCCGGGCGCGGCGCAGGGCCTGGGCCTGACCGGCGTGGGCGTCGCGTCCAGCAATTCCAGCCGGGTCTATGCCGTGATCAACGCCGTGCAAGGCGGCGGCATCTACCGCTCCGACGACGGCGGTGAACATTGGGCGCTGGTCAGCACCGACAAGCGCCTGTGGGGCACCGACGGCAGCTATGCCGAGATCATCGTCCACCCCGAAGACGAGAATCGCGTCTTCCTCGCCAACACCGCCAGCTATCGATCGGACGATGGCGGCAAGACCTGGACCTCGCACAAGGGCGCGCCCGGCGGCGATGATTATCAGCGCATGTGGATCAACCCGAAACAGCCCGACATCATGATCTACACGGCGGACCAGGGCGCCACCATCACCGTCAACGGCGGCCGCAGCTGGAGCAGCTGGTACAACCAGCCCACCGCGCAGCTCTACCATGTCTCCACCGATCGCCAGTTTCCCTATTGGATCTATGGCGGCCAGCAGGAAAGCGGCGCCATCGGCATCGCCAGCCGCGGCAACGGTGGCCAGATCAGCTTCCGTGATTGGGTGGGGGTGGGCGCCGACGAATATGCCTATGTCGTCGCCGATCCGCTCAACCCCGATCTCATCTATGGCGGCCGCGTCGTGCGCTTCGACAAGCGCACCGGGCAGACCCGCAACATTGCGCCGGAAGCGCTGCGGTCCGGCAATTACCGCATCAAGCGCTCCATGCCGCTGATGTTCCACCCCGCCGATCCCAAGACGCTGCTCTATGCCACCAATAGGTTGTGGAAAACCGTGAACGGCGGCGAAAGCTGGTCGATCATCAGCCCGGACCTGTCGCGCGAACGGCCGGACGTGCCCGCAAGCATCGGCGATTTCCGCACACCTGCGCTGGCAAAAATGGATCGGCTGGGGGTGATCTATGCGCTGGCGCCGTCGCCGCGTGACGTGAAGCTGATCTGGGCCGGCACCGACGACGGCCTGATCCACATCACGCGCGATGGTGGCGGCAACTGGTCCAACGTGACGCCGCCCTCGCTGCGCGCCTGGGACAAGCTGTCCGCCCTCGATGCCGGGCATTTCGATGCCGGCACCGCCTATGCCGCGGTCAACGCCATCCGGCTCGACGACATGCGCCCGCACATCTGGCGCACCCATGATTTCGGCCGCAACTGGACGCGCATCACCGCCGGCCTGCCCGACGACGGCCCGGTGAACGTGGTGCGCGAAGATCCGAAACAGCCCGGCCTGCTGTTTGCCGGCACCGAACGCGCCGTGTATTTTTCGATCGACGATGGCGCGACCTGGCAGCCGCTGCGCCTGAACATGCCGGCCACCTCGATCCGCGATCTGGTGGTGCATGATGATGATCTGGTCATCGGCACGCACGGCCGCTCGATCTGGATCATGGACAATATCGCCATGCTGCGCGAGCTGGCCGCCGCGACAGGCTTGCATCTGTTCAAGCCGGCGCTGGCCACCCGCGTGCGCGCCAACATGTTCGGCGATACGCCGCTGCCGCCCGAAGAGCCGACCGGCCAGAACCCGCCCGATGGCACCACGCTGGATTATCTGCTGCCTGCCGCCGCCAAAACCGTCACCCTGGAAATCTTCGACAGCGCCGGCACGCTGGTCCGCCGCCATGCCAGCAACGACAAGCCGGAGATGCTGGACCCGACAAGCCTGCCGCACCCCACCTACTGGATCGCGCCGCCGCAGCGCCTGGGCACCACGCCCGGCCATCACCGCTTCGTCTGGGATCTGCGCCACGAACCGCCCACCGGCATCCGCCGCAGCTACGACATCGCCGCCACCTACCAGAACACGCGCAGCGATCCGGTCGGGCCGTTCGTGCTGCCCGGCCGCTACCGCGTGCGCCTCACCGCCGATGGCACAGTGCGGGAGGCCGACCTCGACGTCCGCCTCGATCCGCGCGTGCAGGTGGCGCCCGAAGACCTCGCCCTGCAATCCCGCCACAGCCTGCAACTGCTGCGCGCCACCCAAACCGCCCAGGCCCTGCGCGACCAGATCGACGCCCGCCTCGCCACCGCCGCCGCCACCAAACGCGCCGCCCTGCTCCGCCTGCGCGGCGACGGCGACGCCCCCAACCCCGACATCAAATATGGCAGCATCACCGCCCTGCCGGCCGATCAGGAAAGCATCACCAGCCTGCAAGAGAAGCTCGTCTTCATGCTGAAGCTGATCCAGCAAGCCGACGCCCGGCCCACCACCCAGGCGGTCACCGCGATTGGCGCCCTGCTCACCCGCCTGGACGAGCTGAAGGCGCGTTACGCAGCGATCAGCGCGTAATTCACCTCTCCCCTTGGGGGAGAGGTCGAGAGACGGCGCAGCCGGCCCGGGAGAGGGGCTTTGCACCGCCCGTTCCCAAACGCGACCCCTCTCCCGCCGCGCTTCGCGCGAGTCGACCTCTCCCCAGCGGGGAGAGGTGATCTACCCCGACCCTTCTTCTCCCCTCCCTTTCAAGGGAGGGGCCGGGGGTGGGTGCGCGCCGCCAGCGCCATCTCAGAACAATTTGCCCTGTTCCTTCGCCTCAACTGGCGCGGCCTTGAACATCGCCGGGTTCACATTGGGGATCACCGGCCGCTTGCCGGCAAAGAGTTCGGCCAGCGTTATGATCTGGATGCGCGGCACGGGCGTGCCGGTGCCAGGGTCATAGAATCCCGCCGCGGCGGCGCGGGCCTCCATCTGTTTCGTCGGCAGCGCGGCGGCCAGCAAGATGCCCAGCGCCGCCTTTTCGCGGCCAATGGTTTCCACCAGGCTGGCGACGTCGTTGACGTTCTTGTTCAGCCCACCCTTCACCGAAATGATCGCCTTTTCATGGGTGGCCTTGTCGCCATCAAAGCCATTGAAGAAGATCAGCCCATCGATGCCGCCATCCGGGCCTTTCTTGCCGCCCTTCCACGGCTGCCCGCCGATATGGGTGACCGCCCATTTCTGGAATTCATGCTTGTCCCGCAGCGCCAGTTGCATCGCGGAATCAAGGTCTTTCGGCCGCCCCTCCACCTCGAACGCGATGCCGGGAAAGGCATCCATCATGCGCTTCTCGATCAGCGCGATGGACAGGTGCGTGATGTCGATGCCGATCCAGCGCCGGCCCAATTTCTCCGCCGCATGCACCGCCGTGCCGCAGCCGCAGAAGGGATCGAGCACCACATCACCGGGATTGGACGAGGCGGCGATGATGCGTTCGAGCAGCGCGAGTGGTTTTTGTGTGGGGTAGCCGAGGCGTTCTGCGTCGGAGCCGTGTAGTGGCAACACGTCATCCCAATCATTTTGCAATGCGACGCCGGGCATTTCATCGAGATACCGCTTGTACTGCGGCACTCGCCCTGGGCCGGTCTGGATAATGCGACCGGCTTCGTAAAGTTCCTGCATTCGTTCCTTCGAGTAACGCCAGTACCGAGTGACTCCCAGAAATTCATAATGCGGGTTGCGCTTTTGCGGATTCGCGCCACCCGGAGCGGTAATGTCACCAAGCCGGTATTTTCTACCAGTGCCTTCCTCGGTATGACGATAGAAGGATTTGACATAGCTTTCATCGTAAGCCGTAAACTGCCAGTTCCACGTCCAAGATTCTGATTTTGTATAGAAAAAAATGATATCGCGGACGTTTCCGTATTGCTTCCGCCCTTGTGCGGCATCGTTATGCGCACTTTGCCGACGCCAACTGATTTCGGTTTTGAAACCGGTCGGCCCAAACACCCCATCCAGCAACAGCTTGAGATAATGGCTCGCCGTCGGGTCACAGTGCAGATAGAGGCTCCCGGTCGGCTTCAGCACACGGTGCAGTTCCACCAGCCGCGCCGCCATCATCGCCAGATAGGCCATCAACGCATTGTCATGCAGGAAACTGCGCATCGCGCTCAACAATTGCGCCACATCGGTGTTGTGGCCCTTGATCACCCGATCATAGGCGGCCTCGGCCGAAACGCCCCAGTTCCATGTGTCTTCAAACGCTTCGATCTGGCTGTCTGCCGTCTTGCCATCGGGCGATTTGAACAACTGGCTATAGGTGGCGTTGGAATTGAACGGCGGATCGAGATAGACCAGATCAGCACTGGCATCGGGAAAGGCTTTTTCGTTGGAAAGCCAATCAAGATTGTCGCCGTAATAAAGCCGGTTGGTCATGGCGGCCAAGTTGGCGGGGTTTGGGGGCAGGTGCAAGGGGCAGTGCCTCTTAACCCCAAAGAACGCTGTCATGCTGCCCCGGCCTTCGCCGGGGTGACGGGCCAGCATCCATCGTGGAGCACGCCCAGGCTGCGACGATGATGGGGTGCCGGCAGCGCAGTGGATGCTGGCCTTCGCCAGCATGACGGGGCTTTTTAAGGGGTGCTGTGTGACGGACGACAATGATGCCCTGACGCTGCGCAACGGGCGCATTTCGCTGCGGCTGATGTTTTCCCGCGCGCCTGCCCGCACCCGCAAGGTGTATTACTGGCTGCAGCCATTGCATGATGGCCAGCCGATGTTTCCGGATCACTGGTTCCGCCGGCTGGATCAAGAAATCGCTTATGGGCAACCGCCGGGCAGCATCTTTGCCAGCGATGACAACCCGTGGCTGACCTGGGCCATCCAGTCGGCCCTTGACAGGGGCAAGGTGGGGCGCTGGCAGTCGCTCGACGTATCAGCGCTGATCGTGCCCGGCGGACGCGATAGCTGCACGCTGTCGGATCAGTCCGAGCTGGCCGAAGACTGGTTTGATGTGATTTTTGCCTTTCACGCCGCAAGGGCCGGCGATGCCCGCTGGAACTGTCATGATGCCGGGCCGTGTTTGCGATTGAGCGTGCCTCGCGAAATGCTGGAGCGCTTCTGCCGCGCGCTGGGCAATGGCCTGATGGCCCGGCAGCCGCCCGATCCATATGAACTGCTGGACGACGACGCCGAGGAACTGCCCGAAAACTGACGGGTCAAGGGTCCGCGACCCTTGCCGCCGGAGGCTCCACTTCTTCTGTTCCCGGTCTGTCCTACAACCCCGCCAAGGGGTTATATCAAACCCATGCGCAGCAACACGCCCCCCGCCCCCAAAACCTCTTTGCGCCCGCAGCACAACGGTTGGTCGCCAGAGCGGCAGCAGCGGTTTCTCGATCATCTTGCGCTCCACGGCAATGTTTCGGCGGCGGCGCGGGCGGTGGGGATGACGAAGCAGTCGGCTTATTGGTTGCGGGGGCAGGCGCACAGCCAGGATTTCGCGCGGCGCTGGGATGCGGCGCTGGCTGATACGGGCCGCTGGATCGAGGATATGGCGCTGGATCGCTTGCGCGATGGTGAGACGGAGGTGATCGAGCGCGAGGGCGTGGTGGTGGCGGTGCGGCGGCGGCCGGCCGATGTGCGGCTGTTGCTGTTTCATCTCAAGCGGCTGGAGCGCGAAAAACAGAAAATGCAGGAAAAACAGCGCCGTATCCCGCCGGATTCGGCAAGTGTGGCAAAACTGCGGGCGGAGTTGCGGGCGCTTTGTGCGGACCCGGAGGATGAGGCTGCGGAGGCGGGTGAGGGGGCGGGCGCCGCGCCGACTTCGGCGAGCGGGTGAGGGTGGTCTTCTGTGGCGTCGGGCGGGCACACCCTCACCCGGCGCGCTGGCGCGCGTCTCGCCTCTCCCCTCAAGGGAGAGGGGGCTTCAAATCAATCTATGCCGCCCGCGACGCCACCGCCCCGCTGCCGGTGTGGATCACGTGTTCCACGCCGTCCACGATGCGGAACACCGTGCCTTGCGGCGCACGCGGGGCGACGGGGACGCCGTGCCAGGGGTCGCCGCCGGTGAGGTGTCCGCGCAGGACGCCGGCGGTGATGCCGTGGCTGATGGCGAGGATGGGCCGATCATGGGACAGGCTGGCGATCCAGTCGTTGAGGCGGTCGGCGATGGCGGGGAACCATTCGCCGTTTGGCGGGGGCTCGCAGAACAGGCCGCGCTCCATATCGACGATGGGGCGGCCGAGTTCGGCGACGATATCGTGGTACCAGCGGCCTTCCCAATCGCCGACGTCGATTTCGAGCAGGCGTTCGTCCTTTTGCCAGCGGAAGAAATCGAGGCCGAGATGCTCGCCGATGATGGCGGCGGTTTGCTGGGTGCGGCCCGACGGGGAGACGTAGAGGTCGAGATCGGGGGCGTGGCCGAGGGCTTCGCGCAGGGCCACGCCCATGGCTTCGGCCTGGGCGATGCCGGCGCGGGTGAGCGGGGTGTGCGCCATGTGGCCCTGCATGCGGGCGGCGGCGTTGAACACGGTTTCGGCGTGGCGGGCGAGAATCAGATCCATGGCCTTGGCATAGCCCCGAATTGCCGCAGAAGGCCACTACCACGCGCGCCCTGAATGGTTATAGTGATGATGAATTTTTCAATGTTGCAGGGATCAGGATGAAGGCCACTGTCGAACGGGCAACGCTGCTGAAGTGTCTGGGCCATATCCAGTCGGTGGTGGAACGCCGCAACACCATTCCCATCCTTTCGAACGTGCTGATCGAGGCGCGCAGCGATGGCTTGCGGTTGATGGCCACCGATCTTGATCTGCAGGTGGTGGAAACCATCCCGGCGGCGATCGATGTGAACGGCGCCACCACGGTTTCGGCGCACACCTTGTTCGATATCGCCCGCAAGCTCCCCGAGGGCGCGCAGGTGGAATTGGCGGTGTCGGGCGAGCGCATGAGCGTGGTGTCGGCGCGCAGCCGCTTCAGCCTTTCGACGTTGAAGCGCGACGATTTCCCGGTGATCGCCGAAACCGATCTGCCGGTGCACTTCACGCTGACCGCGGCCGATCTGAAGGAATTGATCGACGCGACGCGCTTTGCGATCTCCACCGAGGAAACGCGTTATTATCTCAACGGCATTTATCTGCATGCCACTGCTGGCTCGGCACCGCGGTTGCGCGGCGTGGCCACCGATGGCCACCGCCTGGCGCGGATCGAGCTTGATCTGCCGGCGGGTGCCGCCGACATGCCGGGCGTGATCGTGCCGCGCAAATGCGTGAACGAAGTGCGCAAATTGCTCGATGAACTGGCCGGCGATGCACCGGTGGAAATCAGCCTGTCGCCGGCGAAGATCCGTTTCAAATTCTCGGCCGATTCAACGCTGACCAGCAAGCTGATCGACGGCACCTTCCCGGATTACAGCCGGGTGATCCCCACGGCGAACGACAAGCTGCTGAAGATCGACGCGCGCAGCCTGGCCGAAGGCGTGGACCGCGTGGCGGCGATCGCCACCACCGAAAAGACCCGCGCGGTGAAATTGTCGCTGGGGCCGGACAAGGTGACCCTGTCGGTGACCAGTCCGGAAAATGGCACGGCCTCCGAAGAAGTCTCGGCCGATTATGGCGCCGATGCGCTGGAGGTCGGCTTCAACTATCGCTATCTGCTCGATATCTTGGCGCAGGTCGGCAGCGATCAGGTCGACATGCACCTGGCCGATGCGTCGGCGCCGACGCTGATCCGCGAGAATGACGATTCGCGGGCGCTGTATGTGCTGATGCCCATGAGGGTGTGAGGTTACCCGCCTGACGAGTTAGAGGGACACCCTCACCCGCTCGCCGAAGTCGGCGAGTCGCCTCTCCCCTCAAGGGAGAGGGGGCCCTCAATGCCCGCCCATGCGCTCCGCCAATATATGCTGCACGGTCGGCTGCATGCGCGCGTTGTAGCGGGCGAGCACCGGGTGATCGCCGCCGCTGCCGAACTGGGTGATCAGGTCACGCCCGGTCCAGTAATGCAGGGCAAAGCCGGGGGCTTCGGCGACGATCATGTCGCGGCCATCCGGGGTTTCCGGGTCGATCTCGCGGAAATCGATGGCGACTTGCGGCCCGCTCGATGGGCAGACGGCGAGCGTGGTGCCGTGCCAACTGGTGACCATGGCGCGGTGCAGGTGGCCGGTGACCATGCGGATGATGTGGGGGTGGCGCTCCACCACGGCGGCCAGCCGCCCGACCCAGGGCGCATCGATGTCTTCGGTCATCCAGCCATTGCCGGTTTCGATCGGTGGGTGGTGCAGCACCAGCACGGTCGGCCGCGTGTCTTGGGCCAGGGCGGTATCCAGCCAGGCGGCCTGATCGGCGGAAAAGGCGCCGCCATGATGGCCTTCCGACAACGTGTCCAGCACGACAAAGCGCAGGGCACCATGGACGAGCGCATATTGGACATGGCCGGTCGCCGTGATCGGCACATCGGGAAACACATTGCGGAAATTGCTGCGGTCGTCGTGATTGCCGAGCGCGAGCAGCACCGGAAAGGGCAGGCGATCGACCACGGTTTTCAGCGTCTGGTAAGAGGCGTCCGTGCCATGTTCGGTCAGATCGCCGGTGGCCAGCAGCAGATCAGGTTGCGGCGTGAGCGCGAGCAGCGAATCGATCACATCGTCAAAGCGCTTGCGGTTCAGCTCCGCCGGGTCGTCCGGCTGGAAGCCAAGGTGGATATCGGTGACCTGGGCAATCAACATCGCATGGCCCCCGTCCGCTGCGCCCGAATGGCGTCAGCTTGATCGCCGACAGATACGCATCTTGCGGCGAATGTGACGCACGCGTCATGAATGCGCAAGCCCGCCGCCGGCATCTGGCCCGCCTTCACCAGGAACGCGCCCTTGGACTGCGCAGGGCCGCAACGCGCGCTGCTGCGCCGCCATGCCCCGCTGGCAACGGCGTCGCGCCGGTATTGCCTTCATGGAAACCGTGGCAGGTGTCGCAACTGGCGCCGGCCTTGGCTGCGGCAGGCAGCAGGCTTTTTGGCGGCGCGCCATGGCATTCACGGCAGTTGGCAACGCCGGGGATCAGCACATCGGTGGAGGCCTTGGATTTCAATACGCCGGTGTGGCAGGCGATGCAGGCGGCCTGGCCGGTCTTGCCGTCATGGCTTTTGTGCTGGCCGTGCGGGAACTGACCCTTTGGCAGATAATGATCGTTGATCGATACCGGCGCGATGGCGAAGCGCTTGGTGATATCGGTGGCGCCGGTGTCGGAGACGACATGGCAATCTGTGCAGATGCCCTTTCCGGCTGTGCCAGCACCGTTGAAGACCGCCTCGACGGCCGAGGCCGCCCTGGCCCGGGCATCGCCGATGCCGCCCAGCCGCAATTGCGTGGCCTCCACCTCGGCCATGCGGCCGGGCAGGCGGCGTTCAAAGGCGATGCGCTGCACGCCTGCCCGCGGCGCGATGGCCTGTGACAGATAGAAATCGCGGATGATGCCGGCGACTTGCGCCGGCTTGCCGTGGGGCAATGTACGCAGCGTGTCGCCGTCGCGCGCAAAGGCCAGATCATGGCATGCGCCGCAATTGGCCTCCATTTCGATCGGTTTGAAGCGCAGCTGATCGGTGTCGGGCTTGTGGCAATAATTGCAGGGCAGCGCGCCATCCGCGCTGGTGGGCAGGCCCTGTTTCTGCGCCATGTTGGCCACGGCATTGCGCGTCGATTGGTGCAGGTCGTGCGGGTAGAGCAGGCCGGATTGTTCGCGCGCGCCGTTGAGCGCGGTGCGGGTGAACTGCGGCGTGCCCGGCGCTGGTGCGGAAACCAGCGTGGCCCGGAAATCCGGATGCTTCGGCCAATCCTGCACATCGGCCACCTGCGTGTCGCCCAGCCGGGTCTTCATGCCATCGTGGCAATCGGTGCAGAAGCTGGCCGCCACCGTCATCACCGTGGCTTCGCCTTCATGTTCCTTGTGGCAACTGGTGCAGCGCCCCTGCGGCAGGTTGAAGGCCTTGTGCGCGATCCCCAGGATGCCGCCTTCCGGCATCTGGCTGTCTGCCAGCCGCGCCGCCGAGGCATGACCCGGCAGGGCGGCGGGCGTGTGACAGGCCTGGCAACTGCTGTCGGTGACCGAAACAAAGGCCTTGTTGTGGCAGGCACCGCAATTGTTGGCCAGGCTGGCATGGGCGTTGGACAAGCTGCCGGTGGACCAGAGCTCGTCAGGCGCGGGGCCGCCGGCCGGCGTGGCGCGGGGCTGCGCCACTTGCAGGCCAAAGGCCGGCGCCGCGCGGTCGGGCTGCGCCGCTTCGGCCAGCATGTCGCGGGGCAGCGCGGTCGGGCCTTCGCGCAGAAAATGCACCAGCGGCAGCACCAGCATGATGGCCAGCACGGTCAGCGCCCCCAGCCAGGCCAGCCGTCGCCGGGTCGGCATCGCGCCCTGCAGCGAGAAGATCGAAACTTCCTGCGCCGCGTCTGCCGTGTCGATCGGCGGCACCACGCGTTCGGCCGTGATGGCAATGGCGCCGCCGTCGCCTGCCGACAGCGACAGGCGGAACGGGCCGATATCGATCACCGGCGCATCGGCAATCGCCACATCGGCACGGGTGACGAACTTGCCCGCCACTGCGACCGGTACACCGCCGGTGGTTTCCACGCTCACCCGGCCGGGGGCGATTTCCGCAAGCCGGGCGTGGCGCAGCATCACCGCGAGATCGGCGAGCTGGATATCGCAATCGGTGCCGCGCCCGACGCTGATTTCGGCTGCGGACAAGGTGCGCGTGCGGATGATGTCGCCACCGTCGGCGCGCTTGGCGACCTGGCGGATGATGAAGCTCATGATCGCCCCCCCATGCATCGCGCCCCCGTGCATTGCTCCCCGGTGCATTGCCAACGACGCATCGCCATTACCAATACAGGAACACGGACAGGATGTGCGCCAGCAGCGCCGCCAGCAGCGCGAGGGTGACCGGCACGTGGATATAGAGCCAGAATTCCAGTCGGGCTTTCAGGCGGATATGGCGGCGTGCCTGGCTCAAGGCGGCCTCCTTGCGCTCCAGCAGGAACTGGATCTGCTCCACGGCTTCATCGGCGCGGCCGGCGCGTCTGTCGGCCGTCACGCGTTCCGAAATGGCGGCGAGTGCCCGCGCGTTGCCGTCCTTGGCATAACTGCCGAACAGGCGCTGGGACAAGGAGCCGGCAATGCGGCATTGTTCGAGGCTCAACCGCACCAGCGCTGCGTCGTCCGGCCCCAGCGGCTGCGCGGCGGTATCGAGCTGACGATCCAGCGTGCGGATCGCCTCCAGCATCTGCAACTGGGTGAACTCGCCGCGATTGGCCGACAGTTTTTCGGGCAATGTGGCATAAAGGCTGATGCCCCACAGGCCGGACAGGATGACGATCATCATCAACATCCAAGCCAGCGTGTGGACATTCAAGCCGAGCTGAAACCCGGTGTGCAGCGTGCCGATGACGATCAGCGACAGGCCGAGATAGACATGGGCGCTGGTCCAGCCCTTCAGGCTGAACGGCTTGGATCCGATCACCCGCTTGCGCACGCCGAGCAGGCTGAGCCAGACGATCATGCCGGCACCGATGGTGCCCAACAGGTAGCCCAGCCAGGTGCCGCCATTGTGACGCGGGATCGGATCGGCAAGCAGATAGGCGCCCAGCGCGACCAGCGAAACGGTCGCGGCGATTTTCGCCCAGCGCGCGCGGCGGTGGGTGAGGAAGCCTTCATGCGCCACATCGCGCGGCCCGCGCGTCACGGCCTTGCCGGTCATGGCCTTGCGGGTGCCTTGGCGCGGGGGAGCGGCGTTGGGGGGAGCGGCGTTGGGCGCAGTGGCTTTGCTGGCCATCAGCTGCCGTCCCGTGCCATCAGCGCCACGCTGAGGAATTGTTCGGGCGACACCCGGATGGCGGCGCCGGTGGGGCAGGCGCGCACGCAGGCCGGGCCGCCATCCTGGCCCGAACACATGTCGCACTTCACCGCCTTCTTGGCCCTTTCGGCATAGGCCGGATCGGCCTTCTTCGACCATTTGTAGCTGGGCTCACCGGGTCCGGGGCCGCTGCCGAACAGGAACCAGCTGAGCAGCCAGGGTTTTTTCGGCGGCTCCTTTTCCATGCGGATCACGCCATAGGGGCAATTGCGCTGGCAATTGCCACAGCCGATGCAGGTGTCGTCGATATAGACTTCGCCGGTGGGGCCGCGGTGGATGGCATTGGGCGGGCAATCGGCCATGCAGTGCGGACGTTCGCAGTGGCGGCAACTGGTCGGCACGTGCAGATTGGCATAGGTGCGGCCGGCCTCGCGATCCAGGCGCGACAGGCCATCATGGGTGTCGGCACAGGCCTTTTCGCAATTGTCGCAGCCGACGCACAGTTTTTCATCGATCAGCAGCACGTCGGTCGCTTCACCAACACCCTGATCCACCAGGAAATTGGCGACGCCGGTGAACGTCTCGACGATGCCGGAGAAACTGTCCTTCTTGGACTCGATGAAGTTGTTCACCGCCACCCGGCTGGCCATCTCGCCACGGACCTTGTCGAGCAATTGCGGTTTGGCGGCAAGCAGGGCGCGGAAGGGTTCGCCCGACAGGCGGATGACATCGCTTTTCACGGCGGCGCGGACCGTGATGCCGCGCGGGCCGCCTTCGACGACTTCTGTTTCGCCGACGAACGAACCCGCCGGCACATAGGCGAGGAACACCGGCTTGCCGCCCAGCGTCTTTTCCACCACCATCGATCCCGACCGGATCAGGAAGATGGCGTCGTCGGTTTCGCCTTCCTTGATGATCTCCTGGCCGGCTCGCAGGGATTCCACCTTGGATGCCGCGATCACATCGACCAGATCGGCCGAAACCAGCCCGGATTTGAAGATCTGCAGCAGGCTGCGTTCGGTGGTGACGCGGGTGATCTCGCGGGCGGCCGATGGCACCTGGCTCATCAGCTTCAGCGCGGCGTTGCGGCTGATTTCCACCAATACGCAATCGCTGCCGGCCCGGATGGTGGCCCCGCGCTGACGCCCGGAGATCAGGCCGATCTCGCCGAAGATCGTGCCGGCGCCCACCGGCACGGTGATCGATGGGTCCGTGGGGTTGACCTCGACCAGCACATGGCCTTCGGCGACACCGAACAGCGATGATCCGGGTGCATTGCGTTCGAACACCACATCGCCGGCGCGGTAGGCCCGCACGCTTGAATCGAGCATGAACTCGCGCATCTGCAGGCTGCTCATGCCGTTCAGGATCGACACGCTGGTGCGCAGATGTTCCAGCCATTCGGCCACACTGCGCCGGCCCGGCATACCGGCCAGCTTGGCTTCCAATATCGGCTCGTCGGCCGGTTTCAGATCCAGATTGCCGTTGATGAATTCGACGACATCATGGCCCTGATTCATGCAGTGCTTGATCAGCGGATAGCCGGCGAGCGCGCCGACCACATGGATGCCCGGCGCCGTCGATTCAAAGGTGGCAGACAGTTTTGGAAAGGCCAGCCGGTCGTTGGAGGCGAATTCCACCCCGCAACTTTCCACAAAGCCGCGCGGCGGTGCCGATCCCATGCGGGCAATCATCCGATCGCAGCGGACCCGCACCTCGCCTTCGCGGGTGTCGAGCGTGACCCAATCCGGTTCGATCACCTTGGTGGTGGTTTCGGTCATGACGCTCATGCGCCCCGTATCGCGCGCTGCCATCAAGGCCTTGACGTTGGCATCCTTGGCATTGGCGAAATCGGCCGAGCGGTTGACCAGCGTCACCGTGTTGTTCTGCGCCGGATCCGCAGCCAGACCCAGCGCGTTTTCGATGCCGGCATCGCCGCCGCCGATCACGAAGATATGTTCATCGGTATAGGCGGTCGGATCGTCGAGCTGATACTGCACATGGGACAGATTGCCGCCGGCGCATGCCATCAGATTGGGGTTGCCCTGGGTGCCGATCGCCAGAATCACCGTGTCGGCCAGAACGTCCTCGCCATTGGTGAGTGTCAGCCGATAGGGCGGGGCGAGGCGCTGGATTTCCCTGGTTTCGCTGGTGCCGTCGCGCTTGCGGCTGACGATCTTCATGATCGAGCCGGGAATCGGATCACCGGTGCCGACAATGGCCTTCACTTCGGCATGATATTTCACATTCACCGCCGCCGCTGCGGTCTGCTCATTCCAGTTGCCGAGCACCACTTCGCGTTTGCCGGCATCGAAATCGAGCGGGGAGCGCAGGACCAGTTGCGACGGCGTTGCCATCACATGCTTGCCCTTCTGATATTTGTAGATCGTATCGGAAAGATGATCGGTCTTTTCGAGCAGGATATGGCTGAGGCCCAGCCGAGCCGCATGCGCCGCTGCCGACAAACCGGCCGGGCCGGAGCCCACGATGGCGATGCGATACGTCGTCACAATGGCCTTGCCCCCCGGATCAAGCCCTGTCTTCCTACGCTTGTTCTGGATAAATCCTAGCATCTTGACACGCATCGGCTAGAGCAAGAATCGCAGGCCATGCAATTAATGCACGTTCCTGTTCTGCCGCCCCATCGGAGACGCAGCGCCCATGCTTGCCGAAATCGGCCATTTCGCCCTGATCCTCGCCCTGCTGGTGGCCGCTGCGCAAGCGACCTTGCCCTTGTTGGGGGCGATCCGCGGCGATGCGGCGCTGATGGCGTTCGGGCGGTCTGCCGCCGGGTTGCAGGCCGGGCTGATCGCGCTGAGCTTTGGCTGCCTGATGACCCTGTTTGGCCAGGCCGATTTTTCGGTGGCGCTGGTGGCCAATCATAGCGCGCTGTCGCAGCCATTGCCCTATCGTTTGGCGGCCACCTGGGGCAACCACGAAGGATCGATGCTGCTCTGGGTGCTGGTGCTGTCCATCTATGGAGCGGGCATCGCCCGCTTCGGCGACAATCTGCGGGCCACCTTGCAGGCGCGCGTGCTGGCCGTGCAGGCGATGATTTCGGTGGCGTTCCTGGCGTTCGCGCTGTTCACCTCCAATCCCTTCGCGCGGCTCAGCCCGGCGCCGTTCGATGGCGCGGAACTGAACCCCTTGCTGCAGGATCCCGGCCTCGTCTTCCACCCGCCGCTGCTCTATCTGGGTTATGTCGGTTTCTCGGTCACGTTCAGCTTTGCCGTGGCCGCGCTGATGGAAGGCCGTGCCGATCCGGCCTGGGCGCGCTGGATGCGGCCCTGGGTGTTGGCGGCGTGGGTGCCGCTCACCTGCGGGATCGCGCTGGGCAGCTTCTGGGCCTATTATGAACTGGGCTGGGGCGGCTGGTGGTTCTGGGATCCGGTGGAGAATGCCAGCTTCATGCCGTGGCTGATCGGCACGGCCCTGTTGCATTCGGCGATCGTCACCGAAAAGCGCGGCAGTCTGGCCGGCTGGACGATCCTGCTCGCCATATTGGCCTTCTCGCTGTCCCTGGTGGGCACCTTCCTGGTGCGATCCGGCATTCTCACCTCGGTGCACGCCTTTGCGGTCGATCCGAAGCGCGGCGTGTTCATCCTGGCGATGATCATCGGCGCCACCGGCACGGCGCTGGCGATGTTTGCCGTGCGCGCGCCGATGCTGCGGTCGGGCGCACTGTTCGGCAGCGTCAGCCGCGAAGCCGGCCTCACGCTCAACAATCTGTTGTTGATGGCGCTGACGGCGGTGGTGTTTCTCGGCACATTCTACCCGGTGATCATGGAGGCCATCGCGCCCACCAACAAGATTTCGGTTGGCCCGCCCTATTACAATCTGGTGTTCGCGCCGCTCGCCATCCCGCTGCTGATGCTGGTCACGGTCGGGCCGGTGCTGGCGTGGAAACGGGATGAACTGGGCCGCGTCGGGCGCAAGCTGCTGGTGCCGGCGGCGGCCGTGCTGGCACTGCTGGCCGGCCTTACGCTTTGGCTGGGCGTGGCGCAGGCCGCATCGGCGCTGGGTCTGGCGCTGGGCGCCTGGTTGATCCTTGGGGCGGTGCTGGTGCTGGTGCGGCGCTGGTGGGGGGCTGGCGGCTTTTCGTGGCGGCTGGTGCGCACCACGCCGGCGGCGACCATCGGCCTGGTGCTGGCCCACGCCGGCCTGGGCGTCACCACGGCCGGCATAGCATCGATGGGGGCCTTTTCGGCCGAGAAGATCCTGGTGATGCGCCCCGGCGAGACGGCCAGCGCCGGCCCGCTCAAGGTGACGATGGTGGGTGCGCAGGAGGTTGATGGCGCCAATTATCGCGCGCTGCGGGCCCAGTTCAACGTGACGCAGAACGGCAACACCAACATCTTGTTCTCCGAGCGCCGGATGTACACCGTCTCCGGCAACCAGACCACCGAAGCCGGCATCAACGCTTCGATCGCCGGCAACCAGTATATTGCGATCGGCGACGTGCAGTCCGACGCGCGCGGGCAGGGATTGGTCGTGCGTATTTACTGGCATCCGCTGGTGGGCTGGATCTGGTTCGGCGGTCTGCTGATGGCGATGGGCGGCGCGGCATCGCTGGCCGATCGCCGCTTCCGCATCGGCGCGCCGCAGGTGCGTGCACCCCTTGCGTCCGGCCTGGTTCCGGCGGAATAAGCTGCGCCCATGATACGCCTGATCTTCATCCTGCCGATCATCGCCTTTGCCGGCCTGGCTGCGTTTCTGGGCTTCGGCCTGACGCAAGACCCCAAGGCCCTGCCCAGCCAGTTGATCGACCGGCCGCTTCCGGAATTCGCGCTGCCCGGCATTGCGGCCGAAGCGGGCGGGGGAGCGGGCTTTGCCAGCGCCAGCTTCAAGGGCGAACCGCGCCTGCTCAACATCTGGGCCAGTTGGTGCGCCGCCTGCCCGCAGGAGCATCCGGTGCTGGAACGCATTTCGGCCGAAGGTTTCCCGGTTTACGGCATCGCCTGGAAGGACAAGCCGGAAGACAGCCGCAACTGGCTGGCACGCTATGGCAATCCCTATGCCAGCGTCGCCGCCGATGAACAGGGCCGCACCGCCATCGATCTGGGCGTTACCGGCGTGCCGGAGACCTTCATCGTGGATAAAAAGGGCCGTGTGCGCTTCAAGCAGATCGGCCCGATCAGCCCGGAGGTGTGGGAAGGCCAGATCAAGCCACTGATGCAGCAATTGCGGGCCGAGGCATGAGCGGGGTTGTTGGTCGTGCGCTGAACCTCTCCCCTCCCCTTCAGGGGAGGGGCCGGGAGTGGGGACGTGCCGTGAATCGCCTCCTGGCCAGCTTGCGCCTCGACCCCACAGCCCCACCCCCAACCCCTCCCCTGAAGGGGAGGGGAGCCGGATTGCGCTCCGCGGCAGTTTTCGCTCTGCTCCTCGCCACCCCCGCCGCGGCCGTCCTCCCCGATGAAATGTTGCCCGATGCGGCGCAGGAACAGCGGGCGCGGGCGCTGAGCAAGGATTTGCGCTGTGTCGTCTGCCAGAACCAGTCGATCGACGACAGCGATGCGCCGCTGGCCCGCGATCTGCGCCTGCTGGTGCGCGAGCAGATCGCTGCCGGCAAAAGCGACGCGGCGGTGCGCGAATATGTCGTGGAACGTTACGGCAATTTCGTCCTGCTGAAACCGCCGGTGGAAGGCGACACGCTGCTGCTGTGGGCGGGGCCGTTCGCCGTGCTGCTGCTGGGCGGTGCCGGCCTGATCCTGTGGCAGCGCCGCCGTCCTGCCGCTGCAGCCGATACAGCTTTGACCGCGGCCGAACAGGCCGAGCTTGACCGGTTGTCCGGCCCATCTGACTGAGACCCTCATGACACTCTGGATCATCCTCACCGTGCTGGCGGCGCTGTCTGCCGCCTGGCTCACCATTCCGCTGGTGCGCCGCCATGAAGCGCGGGTGGATGCCCGTGCCGCCACCATCGCCGTGCTGAAGGATCAGCTCGCCGATGTGGACGTGCAACTGGCGTCTGGCAGCATCCAGCCTGCCGAGGCCGAGGGCCTGCGCAACGAAGTGCGCCGGCGCTTGCTGGCGGCCGGCCACATCCCGGCCGATCTGGATCGCACGCTTGGCCAGAAATCGCTGTCCGTCGTGGCGCTGGGCCTGGCCGGTATGGTCGCCGTGGCGGCGGCCGCACTCTATGCCAGCATGGGTCAGCCGGAACTGGCCAGTGGCGCCGCGCCGGCCCCGGCAGCGCCCGCCGCGGCTGCGGCCGGGCAGGCCGCTGCGCCGCAAGCTGCGCCGTCTGCCGAAGTGGCGCAGTTGATTTCCGGCCTTGAAGCCAAGATGCAATCGACACCGAATGATCCCGAAGGCTGGCGCATGCTGGGCTGGAGCTATTTCCAGACCGGGCGCTACGCCGATGCCGCCAAGGCCTATGGTCGCGCCATCGCGCTGAAGCCCGATGGCGTCGGCTTTCAATCCGCCTATGGTGAAGCGCTGGTGCAGGATGCCGGTGGCCAGGTGACGCCGGCAGCCGCAGCCGCTTTTGAAAAGGCCGCGCAACAGGATGGCGCCGATGCCCGCGCCCGCTATTTTCTGGGCGTGCGCAAGGCTGAACAAGGCGATCGTCCGGGCGCCATCAATGATTGGCTGACGTTGCTGGCCGATTCGCCGGCCGACGCGCCGTGGTTGCCGCAATTGCGTGCCGTGATCCAGCAGACCGCGCAGGCCGCCGGCATCGATATCGCCGCGCGCCTGGCCGCCACCAAGCCCGCCGGCAAGGCCGCCGTGCCCGGTGTGCCGGATTCAACCGTTGCGGCGGCGGCGGCCAGTGCGGCCCCCCCGCCCGCAGGCCCTTCTGGCGTGATGCCCAGCCCCAGCCGCGATCAGGTGCAGGCCGTACAGCAAATGGCCCCGGCCGATCAGCAGGCGATGATCCGCGGCATGGTCGAACGGCTCGCCGACCGGTTGAAGACCAACCCCAGGGACGAAGCCGGCTGGCTGCGTCTGATGCGCGCCCGTCAGGTGCTTGGCGATCTGGCGGCGGCCCGCGCGGCGCGGGATCAGGCGCTGGCGTCGTTCAATGGCGATGCGGCGGCGCAGGGGCGGATCAGGGCGGCCGGGGCCGAAATGGGGCTTTAAGCCAGCAACTGCGCCAGCAACGGGTTGGGAAAGCGCCGGCGCTGGGTGATGGCGTGGAATTCCTCGGTCAGGCCGGGGATGGTGAAAATCTCCACCAGGGTGCCGGCGGCGAGTTCGTCCTTCACCACGATCGGCGGCACCAGGGTGAGCGCTTGCGAGGAGCGGGCGAGCAGGCGCAGCATGGCCATGTCGTCCACTTCAGCCAGGATGATCGGCTGGATTCCGGCGGCATCGAGCAATTGATCGAAACCGGTGCGAATATCGAGGCCCCTGGCCGGCAGCAGCACCGGCAGCTTGGCGAGATCGTGCGGGAACCGCAGTGGGCGGCGCAGGTAGCCGGGCGGGCCGACCAGGCCCACCGGCTGCTGCGCGATGCGGCGGCTGATGATGTCGGGCGCCACCAGCCCACGCGGCGGCTGGTTGGCGAGCACGACATCCAGTTCATGCGCTTCCAACTGCGCCAGCAGGTCGCGCAAGGTGCCGGATGCCATCACCAGCTCGACATCGCGGCGGCCGATCAGCGGCGCGATGAACTCGGCCTGGAAATTGCGCGACAGCGTGGGCAGCGCCCCGATGCGCAGCACCTGCTGATCGAGCCGCACCCGCCCGGCCAGCGTCGAGACCAGCGCATCGCCGGCGGCAAACACCGTATCGGCATAATCCAGCGCAATCTTGCCGGCCTCGGTCAGCGCCAGGCGGCGGTGGCTGCGTTCGAACAGCGCGTGGCCCAGCGCTTCCTCCAGGCTTTTCAGCTGCACCGACAGCGCTGATTGCGACAGGTGCAATTGCCCGGCGGCGCGCGTCAGGCTGCCGGCGTGTGCCACGGCATGGAAATAGCGCAAATGGTTGTAGTTCAAGGCCGCCACCGCAAATACATTCATTAAAACGAACAATAATCGACATTATATATATTTTACGCAGATGCTTCCACCCCCTATCTGGCGTGTCGTTCCCTGTTTCGCGATGGAGCGACGTCATGACGATCACCCCCCTGTTATGGCTGGTGCTGGCCGGGCCGGCGGCACTGCTCGCCCTGGCGGCGCTGCCGGCCGGCGCTGCCAGGCCACTTGCCACCCGGGTTCGCGCCGCTGCGCTGCTCGGCCTGGCCAGCGCTGTCCTGATGGCTTGCGTGGTGGCCGTCGCCGGCCCGCTGGCAACGCCCGCGCTGCCCTTCATCCTGTTCGATGGCCTGACCGCGGTGATGTTCCTGTTGGTCAGCTTCGTCGGCTGCATCGTCGTGCAGTTTGCCCGCACCTACATGGCTGGCGATCCCGGCCATGTCCGCTTTACCCGGCTGTTGTCGTTCACGCTGGCCAGCGTGCTGCTGCTGATCCTGTCCGGCAATCTGCTGCTGTTCCTTGCGGCCTGGGTGGCGACCTCGCTGGGGCTGAACCAGCTGCTGCTGTTTTATGGCGACCGCCCGGCGGCGATCCTGGCCGCGCGCAAGAAGTTCATTGCCAGTCGCCTGAGCGATCTGGCGCTCGTCATCGCCTTCGGCCTGTTGTGGCAGGCCTTCGGCACGCTCGACATTGCCGGGCTTCATGCGGCGCTGGCGGGCGTGGCCGCCAGCGGTGCCACTGCGCCGGCGCTGACGGGTGCCGCGGTGCTGATCGCGCTCGCGGCCTTGCTCAAATCGGCGCAATTCCCGCTGCACGGCTGGATCACCGAAGTGATGGAAACCCCGACGCCGGTCTCCGCGCTGCTGCACGCCGGCATCATCAACGCCGGTGGTTTCCTGCTGCTGCGCTTCTCGCCCTTGCTGCAACTGGCGACGCCGTCGCTCGATCTGCTGATCATCGTCGGCGGCTTCACCGCCCTGTTTGCCAGCGTGGTGATGCTCACCCAGAATGCCATAAAGGTGGCGCTGGCCTGGTCGACGATCGCCCAGATGGGTTTCATGTTGCTGCAATGCGGCCTTGGCGCCTGGCCGGCCGCGCTGCTGCATATCGTGGTGCACTCGCTCTACAAGGCGCACGCCTTTCTTTCGTCGGGCAGTGTCATCGATATCGCCCGCGCCAGCTGGTCGCGCAGCCCCGGCGGTGCACCGCATCCGCGGCGACTGGCGTTGGCCGTGGCCGGCGTGCTGGCGACGGTGGCGGGGGTGGGCACCTTGTCCGGCCTGCAGCTCAGCCGCGAACCGGGAGTGTTCGCGCTGGGTGCCATCCTGTTGATGGGCTTGGTGCATCTGCTGGCGCAGGGCATCGATGAACGGCCGACCGGCTATGTCGTGGTCCGCACGGCGGCGGCGACACTGGCGGTGGCCGGGCTGTGGTTTGCGGTGCAGGCCGGCATGGCGGCGCTGATGGCCGGCACCTTGCCCCCCATGGTGGTGCGCGCCGATCCGCTGGCCTGGCTGGCCATCATCCTGGTGGTGGCGGGCTTTGCCGCGATCACCATCGGCCAATCCAGCGTGCTGGCGGCGCGGGGCGGCCATGCGCCGGATTGGGCGCGCGCGCTCCATGCCCACGCGCTGAACGGGCTTTATGTCAACACGCTGGCCAACCGGCTGGTGCTGAAATTCTGGCCGACCAGCTTGCGGGCACGCCGTTGAACTTTCTGATCCGAAAGGATATTTCTCATGATTACCACCAGCTTGCCCCGCCCCGATGCCGCCACGGTGTCGGATGTGCCTGAAGAGGCCATCGCGGCCGCCATCGCCGCCGCCTGCCAGCGCATCGCGCCGCTGTGGCCGCTCAAGCATTTCGTCGCGGTCAATCCGTGGCTGGGCTTTTCGGGGCAGAGCTTTGCCGCCACTGCCGCCACGCTGCGCCGGGTGTGCAAGGCCGACATGCTGATGCCGCGTGCATTCTATGCGCAGGCGCTGGCCGACGGCGTGATGGATGACGGCCATATTGCCGCGGCGATCGCCCAGGCGCCGGCCAATGCGCCCGTCCCTGTCGACGTCGTGGGCGCCAGGGCTGCACTGGCGCGTGGCCCGGCAGCGCGGGGCGGCCCGGCGGTTGTCGCGACCATTGCCGAAGTGCTCGATCGTCTGTCGGCCGGTGATCGGCAGGCCAGCCGCACCGCCTTCATGGTCGATGAAATATCGCGCTGGTGTGCCGCCTATTTCGACGAGGGCCAGGCGAGCTGGCAGATGCCGCATCGCCACATGGGGCCGTGGGCGGCGTGGCGGGAAAGCATGCGCCACGATCGCAATCCGCAAGCCATGGGGTTGACCGGCTTTCGTGCCCTGATCGCCAGCCTGCCGGCCGATCCGAACGCCGCCATCCGCCATATCGTCACCGAGATCGGCATTCCGGCGCGGGCGTTGACGGATTATCTGCACCGCGCGCTGTTCGATATCGGCGGCTGGGCGGCCTATGTGCGCTATCTGGTGTGGGACAATGGCCTGTATGGCCGCGCCGACAATCGGCTGGTGCAGTTGCTCGCCATCCGCATGGCGTGGGGCTATGCGCTGTTCCGCCAGCGCAGCGATGCAGCCTTCAAGAGCGCCTGGGCCGAAGAAATGCGCCAGGCGGCACAATTGCCCGACGATGCGGGCCTGTCCGTCGATCCCGATCTGGCCATCGATCTGCTGTTTCAGCAAGCCTATGAAATCGCGTGGCAACAACGATTGCTGGCCAAGCTGCACAACCAGGCCGCGGCCAGGATCCCGGCTGTCCGGCCGGTGCTTCAGGCGGCGTTCTGCATCGACGTGCGCTCCGAAGTCTATCGCCGCGCGCTCGAAAAGGTCGTGCCTGGCGTGGACACCATCGGCTTTGCCGGCTTCTTCGGCTATCCGATCGAATATGTGCCGATCGGCCGCGACACCGGCGGGGCGCACTGCCCGGTGCTGCTCACCCCGGCGTTCACCATCAGCGAACATGTGCACGGCGCGTCGCCTGACGAGGAGATCGAAGCGCTGGGCCTGCGCCTGCTGCGTCGCCGCGCCGCCAAGGCCTGGAAAGGCTTCAAGCAATCCGCCGTGTCCAGCTTTGCCTATGTCGAGGCGCTGGGGCTGGCCTTTGCGCCGAAACTGGTCGGCAATGCGCTGGGGCTGACCCGCACCGTGTCTGATCCTGGTACGGACGGGTTGGACGCCTCGGTGATCGGTCGGCTTGGGCCGCGCCTCGAAGCGCGCCTGATCGGCGGGCGGATGACCGGGCTCAACAACGATCAGCAACTGGCGCAGGCCGAAGCCGTGCTGCGCGGCATGGGCCTGACCCGCAATTTTGCGCCGTTCGTGCTGCTGGCTGGCCATGGCAGCACAACTGCGAACAACCCGCACGCCTCCGGCCTCGATTGCGGCGCCTGCGGCGGCCATACCGGCGAAGCGAGCGCCCGCATCGCCGCCGCCATCCTGAACGAACCGGCGGTGCGGCTGGGCCTGCGCAGCCGCGGCATCGATATCCCGGATGACACCTGGTTTCTGGGCGCGCTGCACGACACCACCACCGATATCGTCACCATCTTCGATCGCGCCGGGCTGCCGCCGGCGCTGCGCGCTGATCTGCCGGCGATCGATGGCTGGCTGGACCGGGCGTCGGCGCTGGCGCGGCGGGAACGCGCGCGCTTGCTGGATATCGAACAACCCGGTGGCGACATCGATGCGCAAATGCTCGAACGCAGCCGCGATTGGGCGCAGGTGCGCCCCGAATGGGGGCTGGCCGGCAACGCCGCCTTCATCGCGGCGCCGCGGGCCCGCACCGCCAGCATCGATCTGGGCGGGCGCAGCTTCCTGCACAGCTATGATTGGCACGGGGATGACGGCTTTGGCGTGCTGAAACTGATCATGACCGCGCCGATGGTCGTCGCCAGTTGGATCAACCTGCAATATTACGGGTCGGTCGTGAACAATCAGCTTTGGGGCGCCGGCAACAAGGTGCTGCACAATGTGGTCGGCATGCTGGGCGTGCTGGAAGGCAATGGCGGCGATCTGAAAACCGGGCTGGCCTGGCAATCCGTGCATGATGGCACGCGCCTGCTGCACGAACCCTTGCGCCTGAACGTGATCATCGCGGCACCGCTGGCCGCGATGACCGACATCATCATGGCCAACCAAATGGTCCGCGAACTCGTGGACAATCACTGGCTGCATCTGTGGGCGATGGACGATGAAGGGCGCGTGTCGCACCGTTATGCCGGGGATGGCGAATGGACGCTGCTGTAAGGGCGGGGTGATGTTGCCGGCGGCGGCTTGGCAAGCGTTGAAGGGTGCCGCATGAAGGCAGGATGAGTGTTCTCCCCCCATCACCCGAAGACGCGGGCCACTGGTTCCGCCGCACCCTGGCGGTGATGGCCGGCATCGCTCTGGCGCTGGCGGCGTGGCAGTTGCAGCAACTGGTGCTGATCCTGTTTGCCGCCGCCTTGATCGGCTTGATGCTCAACGATTTCACGGTGCTTCTGCAACGCTGGCTGCGGCTGCCGTTTGCCGTGGCGCTGGCGGCGGCAATCCTGATCCCGCTGATCGTGCTGTTGGTGGTGTTCGGTCTGTTCGGCAGCCTGATGGTGGAACAATTCATCATCCTGGCCGAACGCTTTCCGCTGGCGCTCAGGAATGTGCAGGATTGGGCGCGCGCCACCCCGATCGGTCGCGAAGTCCTCGCCCAGATCGGCGGCCTGACCCCCAGCATGGCGCAGGTCGCCGGCATCGTGCAGAGCGCGCTGGCCAATGTCGGCTCGGCGATCACCGGCCTGGCCGTGGTGCTGGTGGCCGGGCTCTATCTGGCGGCGCAGCCGCGGCTTTATGTCGATGGGCTGATTGCCTTGTTGCCGCCGGCGGCCCAGCAACCCGCCAACGAAATCCTGGGGGTCGTGCGCGATGCGATCTCCGCCTGGCTCAAGGGCCAGGCGATCGGCATGGCGTTTGTGGCAGTGGGCACTTCGCTGGGGTTGTGGCTGGTCGGGCTGCCGTCGCCGCTGGCCATCGGCCTGGTGGCGGGCCTGTGCGAATTCGTGCCCTATCTGGGCGTGGTGCTGGTGTCGGTGCCGGCGGTCATCCTCGGCTTTGGCCAGGGCGTGGAAACCGGCATCTTCACCGTCGTCGCGCTGGTGGTGGTGCAGCAGTTGCAGGGCAATGTGGTAACGCCGCTCGCCCAGAGCAAATTTGGCGATCTGCCGCCGGTGCTGACCATCTTCAGCCTGATTGCCGCCGGTACCTTGCTCGGTCCGCTGGGCGTGGTGCTGGCCGTGCCGTTCACGGTGGTCGGCATGGCGCTGCTCAGACACAGATTGACGCAGCTTGGGCGAAAATCGCCGTTGACGGGCGGTTGACGACCGGCCGCGAAGCCAGGTGCTTGCGCCATCGGCCGGTGCGTGTATCAGCCCGGCAGACTGCATGGCCGACCATCCCGCCTTCCTGTTGATTGATCGCACTGCTGCCCTGTTCTGCGGGGTGGCGGCGGGCATTGCCATCGGGCTGGCTTTCGCGCCGCAGTTGAACACGCTCCTCTCCGATGCGCCACCCGGCTTGCCGGCGCCGGTCACCAGCCCGGCCGGCGCACCGCCGGCCGCCGACGGCCTGCCCGCAGATGTGGCCGCTGCCGCAAATGTGCCGGCGGGATTGGCGCGCGCCGTTGCGCAGGGCCGGCCGTTTCGCATTGGCGTGTTTGGTGACAGTTTCGGCGATGGCCTATGGGCGGCGCTGTACAATCAGTTGCCGCGCCGCGAGGCCTTTCATGTGCTGCAATTTTCGCAGCAGGGCACGGGCTTCACCCGTTATCGCCAGACCAATCTGGAACAGGCGCTGGCCGGCCAGTTGAGCGAAGGCCCGGTGGATGTGGCGGTGATCAGTTTCGGCGCCAATGATGTGCAGGGCATTTTCGTCGATGGCCGGGTCGCGCCGTTGCTGTCGCCGCTGTGGCAGGCCGAGATCGCGGCGCGCATCACCCGTTATGTCGGGATGCTGCGCGATCAGGGGGCTGATGTGGTGTGGATCGGCCTGCCGGTGATGCGCGATCCGGCCTTTGACGCCCAGGTGCAGGGCCTCAATGCCTTTCATGCCGGCGTGATGGCGCGGCTGAAGGTGCCGTTCATCGACACAAGGCAGGCGGCGGTCGGCCCCGATGGCCTCTATGTCTCCCATCTGCCCGACAAGCTCAGCGGCGCGCCGTGGCTGGTGCGTGCCGGCGACGGCATCCACATGAGCATGAAGGGCTATCGCCTGCTTACCGCCGCGCTGGCCGTCCGCGTGCGCGCGTGGGGGCAGGCGGCGCGTCGCGGCAAGGCCGTGCCGCCAGAACTGGTGCCGCCACCGGTCGCCTTGCCGCAAACGGATATGGCAAAGGTCGATCCCGCGCTGGCCGAACCAGCGATGGAAGCCGATCCCGCGCCGGCCCAGGCAATGCCGCTGCCGACCGATTTGCTGCCGGTCACGCCGCCCGCCACCGAATTTGTCCCCCCGCCAGCCACGCCACCGCCAGCCACGCCACCGCAAGTCACCCCGCCGCAGGCATGATGCTGGCGCTGCTTGCTCTTGCTGCCGCGCCCTGCCTTGCCAGCCTGTGTGGCGGCGCGTTGCTGGCCGGCGTGCCCCTCAGCCTGGCGGCGATGCCGGCGGACCGCCCGGTGCATATCGTGCAGATCGGCGATTCCCACACCGCCGGTGACAGCATCACCGGCGCGTTGCGCGACGCGTTGCAGGCGCGGCTGGGCAATGGCGGGCGGGGGTTGATGCCCGCCGGCCGCCCGCATCCCGGCGTGCGCACCCGCGGCGTGACCGTCAGCATGGTTGGCAAGTGGCAGTCGCGCGGCCTGTTCGGCAGCGGAGCCGCCGAAACCTGGCCGCCGCGCGGCATCACCGGCTATACGCTGTTCAGCCGTTCCACAGGCGCCGCACTGGCATTGACCGCCGATGCCAGCCAGTCATTCAGCGCCTTTGGCGTGTGCGTGGCCGCCAGCACCGAAGGGCCGCAACTGGCCATCACGGTGGGAGGCCGCACTGAGACAGTGGATTTCACCAGCGACAGCGACACCCCGCGCTGCCAGCGCTTCCCCGCCGATCGCCAAGCCAGCACCGCCAGGCTGGAATTGCTGGCGGGTGAAGCGATCATCACCGGCTGGTGGCTGGAACGCCCAAGCGGCCTGATCCTGTCCAATCTTGGTGTGCCGGGATCGCAACTGCAATTTCTCGGCCGCGCCGATACTGCCACCATGGCGGCGCAGTTCCAGGCGCTGCCGCCCGATCTGGTGGTGCTGGCCTTCGGCACCAACGAAGGCTTCGCGCCCAATGCCGACGCGGCGCGGCTGGAAAGCAGTTTGCGCGAGCAGGTGGCACGGCTGCGCGCCCTTGTCGGCCCGGTGCCGATCCTGTTGCTCGGCCCGCCCGATGCGGCCAGCCGCACCACGGCATTGATCGGCAATGCAGCGGGCCGCGTGGTCGATTGCAATCCGGCCATCGAATCCAGCCCGGAACGGCTGCCGGTCACGGGTTTCGACATTCCGATCTGGAATGATGGCGACGGCGTGCTGGCCTCTGATCCGGTGGCCTTCGCTGGCCCCAATCTGCGCGCGGTGCGGCGCGGGCTGCCGCTGTTCACCCCGCCGGGCCTTGATGTCGTCGGTGCGGTGCAGCGCCGCGTTGCGGCGGATCTGGGCCTGGCCTTCTGGGATTGGCGAGCGCGGCAGGGCGGCGCCTGTGCGGCGGTGCGCTGGACGCAGCAGCGCTTGATGGGCCCGGATTTCATCCATTATTCGCCGGCCGGCGGCGCCGAAGTGGCGCGCATGTTGCTCGATGATCTCGATGCGGCACAGGCCGTCGGAAAGGCAAGCCTTGGGGCAAACACCGGGGCACAGCTCGGGGCGCGCCGCTGATGCTGTTCCCGACGCTGGATTTCGCGATCTTCTTTGTGCCCGTGCTGGTGCTGGTGTGGACGGTCGGGCAGGCCAGCAACGAATGGCGCAAGATCATCCTGCTCATCGCCAGCTGGGTGTTTTACGGCGTGTGGGATTGGCGCTTCGTCGCACTGCTGATCGCGTCGGCGGCGATCAACTGGGGGATTGCCGCGCGCATCCATGCCAGGCTGGAACGCGATGCATCGGCACAGCCCTGGCTGGCGATCGGGGTCGCTGCCAATCTCTTCATCTTGGGCAGTTTCAAATATTACGGCTTCTTCCTCACCGAACTGGCCGGCGTGCTGGCGCGGCTGGGCTGGGATCGCGATCTGCCGGTCATCGAGGTGATCCTGCCGGTGGGCATCAGCTTCTTCACCTTCCAGGGCATGAGCTATCTGATCGACATCGCGCGCCGCCAAACCAAGCCGGCCAGCTTTCTCGACATCACCTTGCTGATGAGCTTTTTCCCCCACCTTGTTGCCGGTCCGATCGTGCGCGCCAGCCATCTGGTGCCGCAGTTCCAGTCGGTGCCGCGCCTCACGCGCGGCATGGTGGCGACCGCGCTGATCCTGATCACCTGGGGATTGTTCAAGAAGACCGTGGTGGCCAGCGAATTGTCGGTGGCGCTGGTCGACAAGGCGTTCTTCGATCCTGCGGCGCAAACCGGTTTTGATCTGCTGGCGGGCGCCTATGGCTATGCCGTGCAGATCTATTGCGATTTTTCGGCCTATTCCGACATGGCGATCGGGCTGGCGGCGTTGCTTGGCTATCGGTTTCCGCGCAATTTCGATCAACCTTACCGGGCGACGTCGCTGCAGGATTTCTGGCGGCGCTGGCATATCTCGCTCTCAAGCTGGCTGCGCGATTATCTCTACATCAGCCTGGGTGGCAGCCGTGGCAGCCTGTGGTTCATCTGCCGCAACTTGGGTGTAACCATGCTGCTCGGCGGCCTGTGGCATGGCGCGAAATGGACCTTCCTGATCTGGGGCGCGCTGCACGGCGGCGTGCTGGCCATGGAACGCATCTGGCGCGAATGGCGCCCGCCGGGCTGGCCGACGCTGCCGACGCCGCTGGCCGTGTTGCTGATCTTCCATGTCGTGGTGGCAGGCTGGATCTTCTTCCGGGCTGAAACGCTGGCCGGCGCGCTGGGCTATTTCGAACAATTGTGGGCGTTCCGGCCGGGCGTGGCGCTGGCCAGTCCGTTGCTGGTCGGGCTGATCGGGCTCGGGCTCGCCATCCATTTCACCCCGCCCACGTTGCTGCCGGTGCTGGCGCGGCGGGTGGCGGCGTGGCCAGCGCCGGTTCTGGGGCTGGCGGTGGGCCTGGCCATCCTGCTGATCGATGCCATGCGCTTTGAAGGCGTCGCGGCCTTCATCTATTATCAATTCTGAAAGGGCGCGCGCGTGGCCGACCAGTTTGACTCGCCTGTGGATGTTGCAGCAGACGCGCAGGGCGTGCCCGGCCTCACCCAAATGGTGACGGCAGTCGGCTTGGCGCTGTTCACCGTGGCCATGCTCAATGCCCATGCATTGGCGGCGTGGGCGGATGGGCTTGAACCGGGCGCACGCACGGCCGCCATCGCCACGGTTGCCCATGGTCTTGCCGACCGCACCGCGGAACGCGGATTCGATGCGCCGCGCCGCGCGCTCAAATCAAGCTGGGACCAGGCAAAGGCCCTGCGCTGGCGCGGGCAGACCGCAGCAGACGCCGATCAGCGATAGAAATCATGATCTTCCAGGCGCGTCAGCTTGGTGCGGCCGCGGAAGAAACGATCGGGCTTGGCCCAGTTGGCATGGAAATACAGCGCGCCCTTGGAATAATCGCGCGTGCTGCCGGATAGCACTGTTCGTGCCACGTCAACGGCTGCGGCCCAGGCGGCGGTGTTGCGATTGGGGTGGTAGCGGCTCAGCCGGAAAAACTGGCCGGGCTGGTTGGCGACATCGCACACATCATCGCCGAACCCGCGCTTGACGCGGTTGACCATGACATGGGCGACCGCGATCTGGCCCTCGCGCGGCTGGTTTCCGGCCTCGTGATGCACCACCTTGGCAATGCAATTGATCTGGCGGGGATCAAGCCGGGGGCGTGCGTCCGGTTCAGGGGCCTGGTCTGCCGCATCCTGCGCGGCGGCCTCCGATTGCGGGGCGGCGGCGGCAGTGGCGATGGGCGGGGCGATATCCGCCTCCTGGCCGGGGCTGGGCTGGGCGGCAACATGGTTGAGCGCCAGCCCTGACGTCATCACGATGGCCGCACTGGCGGCCAGCATCTGCAAACGCGGTGTAAAGGTCACATCTCAAACCGAGACTGCGCCCCTGCGGCAATTGGCAGCGAAAACACGAGCCACCAACGCGACAGGCACGACATGCAGATCAGGCCAAAAGCGAGCCATTCACCTGCCATTCAAAACAGAGCGACGATGTAGCGAGACCGTCACAGCTTCGTCAACCCAATGGCGACGAAGCGGCGGTATCTGTCGGCCAGTGGAGCGCGATCAGCCGTCCAGCAGAGCCTTCAGTCGGTCGTTCACCACGGCCGGCGCGGCCTTGCCGGCCATGGCACGCATCACCTGGCCGACGAAGAATCCGAACAATTTGTCCTTGCCGCTGCGATATTCGGCCAGCTTGTCGGGATTGGCATCGAATATGGCCTGGATGGCGGCATCGATCGCGCCGGTGTCCGAAACCTGCTTCAACCCGCGCGTCTCGACGATGTGGCCGGCGCTGTCGCCGGTTTCGAGCATGGCTTCGAACACTTGTTTCACCAACGGGCCCGACAGCGTGCCGTCGGCGGCCAGCGCCAGCAATTCGGCGAGCGCTTCAGGCGACACCGGGCTGTCGCCAACGCCCACGCCCAGCTTCTTCAGCGCCGCGAACAGATCGCCGGAAACGAAATTGGCCACGCGCCCGGCCACGTCGGCCAGGGGCTTGTTCAGCCGGCCGGCGGTCGTCGCCAGTGCGGTTTCGAACCAGGCCGCGGTTTCCTGTTCGGCGGTCAACACGCCGGCCAGATAGGGTGACAGGCCAAGATCGGCCTGATAGCGGGCACGCTTGGCGACCGGCAGCTCGGGCAAGCTCGCGCGGCATTGCGCCACGAAGGCGTCGTCGATCACCAGCGGCAGCAGATCGGGATCGGGGAAATAGCGGTAATCATGCGCGTCTTCCTTGCCGCGCATCGAACGTGTGGTGCCGGTGCCGGGGTCGAACAGCCGGGTTTCCTGGATGATCTTGCCGCCGCTTTCGATCACATCGACCTGCCGGCGCGCCTCATGCTCCACGGCGGCCATGATGAAACGCACGCTGTTCACATTCTTGGTTTCGGTGCGCGTGCCGAATTCGGCGCCGGCCTTGCGCACCGAAACGTTCACATCGGCGCGCATCGAGCCTTCGTCCATATTGCCGTCGCAACTGCCGACATAGCGCAGCAACTGGCGCAGCGCCGCCACATAGGCGCCGGCTTCGGCCGGCGACCGGATATCGGGCTTGGAAACAATCTCCATCAGCGCGCAGCCGCAGCGGTTGAGATCGACGTAGCTCATCGTCGGGTGCAGATCGTGCACCGACTTGCCGGCATCCTGTTCCAGATGGATGCGCTCGATGCCGATGCGTTTGGTGATGCCATCATCAAGCGTGATGTCGAGATGCCCTTCGCCGACGATCGGGTGATAGAGCTGGCTGATCTGGTAACCCTGCGGCAGATCGGGGTAGAAATAATTCTTGCGATCGAAGCGCGACCAATTGTTGATCTGCGCATCAATGGCCAGCCCGGTGCGCACGGCCTGGCGCACGCATTCGCCGTTGATCACCGGCAACATGCCCGGCATCGCGGCATCCACCAGGCTGACCTGCGCATTGGGCTCGGCGCCGAAGGTCGTGCTGGCGCCGGAAAACAGCTTGCTATTGGCCGTCACCTGCGCGTGCACTTCCAGGCCGCAGACGATCTCCCAATCGCCGGTCTCGCCCTTGATGCGGTACACAGCGGAATCTTTGGCATCCGTATCAGTCATGAAAGGTCTAGTGCGAGGACATGGCGCGCTTTGCAAGTCCTTGATGTCTTCAGGTGACGCTGCGGCGCATCCAGAACGAGCCAGGCTGGTTGGGCAGCGTTTCGCGCAACACCGGGCATGCGTTTGCCAGCATGTCGGGATGATCGTTCGCGAGCCAGTTCAGTGCGCACACAATGTCATAGTTCGGGTTGCCGGACAGAAAAGCCTCCAGCACATATTGCTCGTTCCAGATGCGACGCTCATTCATCAGCCATTGGTGGGGATAGTCGCGCGGTGTGAAAATATCGTGGATCTGGACCAGTACGCCTGGTTTCAGACGCGGATAAATTTCATTGATTTCGAAAATAACGTCACCCTGCGGTCGCAGCACATGCGACGAGTCGACGAAAAATATATCGCCATTCTCAAGTTGATCGAAAAATGCTGGATCGATCTGTTCTATGCGATCTCGAATGACCTCTACGCCAATTTGTTCCAGCCATGGCGATTCGAAAGGCTCGATGCAGATATGTTGGCAAGAATAGCTCTCGTCTTCTGCACGATTGCGCGAAATGGCCAAAGCCGCAACCAGCGTGGAGCGTCCTGATCCGACCTCAATGATCCTTCGCGGTTTGTCTCGCCTTATGACACCGTACAAGATTTCAGCATCGCCACTTTCGAAAAAACCGTTGCGGTAGCCGTAACTGGTTGGAGATGATTGATCCATCGGAATGGCGCGAAGTTCATCGCCGAAATTGAGCCCGTCGAGAAAACTGCGGTGAAGTTCAACATCAAGCTTGATTCCCGGCAACGAACGCGGGCTGTCGAGCGCGAAAAGCAGATCGCGTGGATTGACCGCCGGTGAATAATAATGATGGCGAATGATTGAAATCTGGGCGTCATCGGCGCTGGCCGAAGCGCGCGGCAACTGGCCACGACTGATCGCAAACCGGCGAAGTGCTGGCCCACAGATAGTCAACAATCCTGAAAGAAAAAAATCAGTGGCTGTAATGGCTGTACGCCGAAGGGCGGATTCGGACCTTGCAGAGCGCTTGACAGAAGATGATTCCATCATGAACATATCCATCCATTTTACACTGACTGTATTGTCCATACTGTAAAAATGAAACCAACTTTTTTAGTTTGCAGAAAAATCGTAAATAATGTATAAATCACCAAGAAATTTACATTCTTGATGAAATTACATTTATCAAGAAATCTGCAACAGAATCCGTAATGATCATCCATTATCTTCATTACTAAGGAAAAAATTCTGGCATGTAAATCGTTACCGGACGGAAATCATCAGTGCCGGACCGGTCCACACCGCCAAGCCCAAGCACGCGCCCTTGAGCAGCGGCCGCAACGCCGCAGCAGTCCGCGAACAGTCGCCGAATCGCCAGATTCGCCCTAGATGGCCCCGGCTTCCAAGGGGCGCGTGGCTATGGCCGCGCCGTGAAGTTTGCCGCCCGCTCGATGGCCAGGCCGGCATCGAGCACACCAGCTTCGTCCAGCGGCCGTCCGATGATCTGCAAGCCCAGTGGCAGGCCGGAGGCGGACAGCCCGGCCGGCACGCTCATCGCTGGCAGTCCGGCCAGGCTGGCTGGCACGGTGAACACGTCGTTCAAATACATGGCGAGCGGATCGGCCTTGGCGCCGAACGCGAAGGCCGGGCTCGGCGCGGTGGGGGTCAGGATGACGTCACAGCGTTCGAACGCCGTTTCAAAATCCCGCGCGATCAGCGCCCGCACCTTCTGCGCCTGGGTATAATAGGCGTCATAAAAACCAGCCGACAGCACATAGGTGCCGATCATGATGCGGCGCTGCACTTCCTTGCCGAAACCCGCGGCGCGGGTGGCGGCATACATGTCCTGCACATTGCCGCCGGGCGGCTGCACGCGCTGGCCATAGCGCACGCCATCATAGCGGGCGAGGTTGGACGAAGCTTCCGCCGGCGCCACGATATAGTAAGTGGGCAGGGCATATCTGGTGTGCGGCAGCGAGACCGAAACGATCTCGGCGCCGGCGTCCTTCAGCCAGGCAATGCCGGCATCCCACAGCGCGGCGATTTCCGGGTCCATGCCGTCCAGGCGGTACTCGGCCGGAATACCGACGCGCTTGCCGGCCATGCTGCCAGTGAGCCCAGCGGCAAAATCCGGCACTGCCGCATCGAGGCTGGTCGAATCGAGCGGATCGAAGCCGCACATCGACGTGAGCAGATGCGCGCAATCGGCCACGTTGCGTGCCATCGGCCCGGCCTGATCGAGGCTGGAGGCAAAGGCGATGGTGCCCCAGCGTGAGGCGCGGCCATAAGTGGGCTTGATGCCGGCGATGCCGACAAACGCCGCCGGCTGGCGGATGGAGCCGCCGGTATCGGTGCCGGTCGCGCCGGCGCACAGCCGCGCCGCCACCGCAGCCGCCGAGCCGCCCGATGAGCCGCCCGGCACCAGATCGGCATCGCTGCCAGACGCCTTCCACGGGCTGATCACCCGGCCGAAGGCGCTGGTTTCGTTGGATGAGCCCATGGCGAACTCATCCATGTTGAGCTTGCCGAGGAACACCGCGCCATCGCGCAACAGATTGGCCGACACGCGGCTTTCATAACGCGGCACAAAGCCCTGCAGGATCTTCGATCCCGCCGTCGTTTGCACGCCATCGGTGCAGAACAGATCCTTGATGCCCAGCGGAATGCCGGCCAGTGGCCCGGTGCGCGTGCCATCATCCACCGCGCGCGCCTGCGCCAGCGCCAGTTCCGGCGTTTCGGTAATGAAGGCGTTCAGGTGCCGGTTGGCGGCCATTGCATCCAGATGCGCCTGGGCCAGCTCCACGGCGCTGAACGATCTTGCGTCCAGCCCGGCCTTCATTTCGGTCAGGGAGAGGTCAGTCAGGCTCATTCGATCACCTTGGGCACCGCGAAGAAGCCGCTGGTGGCATCCGGCGCGTTGGCCAGCACCTTGTCCTGGATATCGCCATCGCTCACCACATCGGCGCGCCAGCGCAGGGTGCCGGGCATGACGCTGGCCATCGGCGCGACACCGGTGGTGTCCACCTCGCCCAGTTGCTCGATCCAGCCCAATATGCCGTTCAACTCGCCGGTCAGGCCCGGCACGTCCTCTTCGGCAACGGCAATGCGCGCCAGACGCGCAATTTTCCGCACAGTTTCATCGGTCACAGACATGGCTTGCCGCTAGCAGGCGGCGCGCGCGCCAACAAGGGGGCGAAGCGTCCCGATAGGCCCCGATCAGACCAGCGCAGCCCGCGCCAGCCCGGCCACGTGCGCCAGCATCGCCGGTGAAGCCCCGCCGTCGCGGGCCTGGCCGATCGGCGCAGCGATGCGCGCGACCTTGGCGGCCTCGCGCGCCAGCCAGTCGCTGGTCGCCGCCACCGGATCGTTGCCGGCCGGCACGATGCGGGCCAGCAGATCAAGCCGCAGCTGTTCGAAATCGCGCACCAGCGTGGCGGTGAGCAGCCGTTCCCAGGGATCGACCGGCGCCAGCGCTGCCGCTGCACCGCGCGCCCAATCCAGCCCGGTGGCCTCCCCCAACATCGTGTAGGCCTGCGCCGTCGCCGCCACGTCAAGATCGCGGCTGGCAGCCAGCAGGGCCGTGCCGATGGCGCCGTCCAGCGCCAGGATGCGCACCACGGCGGCGGCGAGATCGACCGGTGCCCCCGCCGCAGCCAGGCGCGCCGTGACCCGATCGAGCTGCCCGCGCACTTCCAGGCGCAGCAGTTGATCCAAGGCGCTGCCCAGGGCAGCAACGCCCGGCGCCAGATCAGCCACCAGCACAGACGCGTCGCGCCCGCTGCCCAACCGCAGCAGATCGGCCATCTGCGCCCGCAGCGCGCCTTGCGCCTCGCGGTGCAGGGTGGTCGCGGCGGCAGCGGACACATCGGCGGTATCGATCGCGGCCCACAAGGGGCCCATGCCAAACAGCTCACGCGCGGCCACAAAGGCGCGCGCCACATCGGCCAGGCTGGCACCCAGTTCTTCGGCCAGTTCGAACGGTGCGGCGAGGCCGGCGCGATTGATCAGTTCATTGGCCAATTTCGTCGCCACCAGCTCGCGGCGCAGGCGATGGTGCAGAATCGCATCGCGGTGTGCCAGCATCGCCGCCGGGAAGGCCGCAATCAGATCAGCCTCCAGCAGCGGATCATCCACCACAGTGCTGGCCACCAGCGCCTCATAGGCGGCCATCTTGGCATAGGCCATCACCACGGCCAGTTCGGGCCGGGTCAGCGCCTCGCCGGCCGCGCCGCGGGTGGCCAGCCCATCGTCGCTCGCGAGGCCTTCGACGCTGCGATTCAGCCCGGCTTCGCGTTCCAGCGTCTGGATCAGCCGGCGCAGCGCCGGCATGGCGGCGCTGCCTCCGGCCTGTGCCAGGCTGAGCGCCTGGGTCTGCAGACGATTGTCGCGCAGCACCAGCGCCGCGACATCATCGGTCATCGCCTTCAGCAAAAGGTCGCGATCCGCCTGGGTGAGGCGACCGGCCGCCACTTCGCCGTTCAGGGCGATCTTGATGTTGACCTCGTGATCCGAACAATCGACCCCGGCGCTGTTGTCGATGAAATCGGTGTTGATGCTGCCGCCCGCCCGCGCATATTCGATGCGCGCCGCTTGGGTCAGGCCCAGATTGGCGCCTTCGCCGATCACCCGCGCGCCCAATTGGCGCGCATCGATGCGCAGCGCATCATTGGCGCGGTCGCCGGCATCGGCGTGGCTTTCGGTGCTGGCCTTCACATAGGTGCCGATGCCACCGAACCACAGCAGATCGACCTGCATCTTCAGGATGGCGCTGATCAGGTCGGCGGGGCTCAATGTGGCGGCGTCCACGCCCAGCATCGCCTGCATCTGCGGCGACAGCGGGATGGCCTTCAGGCTGCGCGGGAACACGCCGCCGCCGGGCGAAATCAACGCCTTGTCATAATCGTCCCAGCTCGATCGCGGCAGCGCGAACATGCGCTGGCGCTCGGCAAAGGCCGCGGCAATGGCGGGTGCCGGATCGATGAAGATGTGGCGATGATCGAAGGCCGCGACCAGCGCGACGGCCGGCGACAGCAATAGCCCATTGCCGAACACATCGCCCGACATGTCACCCACGCCGGCCACCCGCACCGTTTCGGTCTGCACATCGATGCCCAGCTCGCGGAAATGCCGCTGCACCGAAATCCACGCGCCCTTGGCGGTGATCGCCATCGCCTTGTGGTCATAACCATTGCCGCCGCCGCTGGCGAAGGCATCGACTAGCCAGAAACCATGCGCCTGGGCAATGGCATTGGCGGTATCGGAAAAGGTCGCGGTGCCCTTGTCGGCCGCCACCACCAGATAGGGATCGGGCAAATCGTGGCATACCACGCCGTCTGGTGGCAGCACCGCGCCATCCACCGCCAGATTGTCGGTGATCGACAGCAGGGCGCGGATGAACACGCGATAGGCTTCGGTGCCTTCGGCAAACCAGGCGTCGCGATTCGAGGCCGGCGGCAACAGCTTGGGATAGAATCCGCCCTTGGCACCGGTGGGCACGATCACCGTGTTCTTCACCTTCTGCGCCTTCACCAGGCCCAGCACTTCGGTGCGGAAATCATCGCGCCGATCCGACCAGCGCAAGCCACCGCGCGCGATCGGGCCACCGCGCAGATGGATACCCTCCACCCGCGGCGAGAACACCCAGATTTCGCGATAGGGCACCGGTGCCGGCAAGCCCGGCATGGCCGCCGAATCGATCTTGAAGGCCATGGCTTCCGGGCCGCCGGGCACGAAGAAATTGGTGCGCAATGTCGCCAGCATGGCGGCACGGTACAGGCGAATGATGCGATCATCATCGATGCTGGCCACATCGGAAAGGCCAGCATCGATGCGCGCCAGCACGGCCTGTGCGGTCTGGCGGTCGGTCACATCCAGTCCAAAGCGCGCCGTGAAAAACGCCACCAGATCGCGGGTGATCGCCGGATAGCGGCGCAAGGCCTCCACCACCGTCATCACGCCATAGGTGACGCCGGTCTGCCGCAGGTAGCGGAACCAGGCGCGCAGCAGGGAGGCATCGCGCGCTTCCAGCCCGCAGGCCAGAATCAGCGTGTTGAAACCATCATTCTCGCGTGAACCGGTCAGCACATCGGCCAGCGCCGGTGCCACCCGGGCCTGCAGGCCCGCCGGATCGGCCAACAGCGCCGCGTCGGGCACTTCGGCGAGGAAATCATGCACCCAGCCCAATTGCCCGCCGGCCAGATCGAACGGATATTCCTCGATCACCTTCAAGCCGAAATTCTCCAGCACCGGCACGGCTTCGGAAAGCGGGATGATGCGGCCCAACCGATAGATTTTCAGCCGCACCTGCGCCGATGCCGCGTCGGCGGGGATGACTGGCATGATGCGCACGGCGCGGGCGCGATCATCGGCCAGATCGGCCAGCGCCAATATGTCGGCCGCGGCTTCGGCCGGCTGATGCTGGGCGCGATAGCTGGTGGAAAAGGCGCGGCCATGGCTGATGGTCAGGCGCGCCGCGCGCGGGCCATCCACGCGCTCTGCCAGCGCGGCTTCCAGATCCTCTTCCCAGCCGCGCACAAGTTGGCGCAGGCGCCGATCGAGCCCGGCGGCCACATCGGGCGTGAAGCTGGCGGTATCAGCCACATCAACCACGAAATGCACACGGGCCAGGCCCTCCTCGCGCAACTCGACCTCGTAACGGGTAATGCGGCCCTGCAGTTCCTGCGCCAGCATCTGCCCCGCCGCCTCGCGCAGCCGCACCGAATAACCATCGCGCGGTACATAAACCAGCACCGACACAAACCGCCCGAACGGATCGGCGCGGGCAAACAATTTGGGACGCGGCCGATCAAGCAGGCTGAGCAGGCCCAGCGCCATCGCCTGCAACTGTTCGGGGCTGGCCTCGAACAGCTCCATGCGCGGGAAGCTTTCCAGCACATGCACCAGCGCCTTGGCGGTGTGGCCGGTCTCGCCGAACCCCAGCGCATCGATGATCTCGCCCACCTTGCGGCGCAGCAGCGGCACCTGGCGGGGCGACGTGCCGAGCGCGGCTGAGGTGTAGAGGCCCAGGAATCGGGTTTCCGATACCACCCGGCCCTGCCGATCAAAACCCTTCACGGCGATCAGATCGCCGTTGACCCGGCGATGCACGCTCACCACCGCGCCGGCGCGGGTGATCAGCAGCGGTTCCGGGCTGGCCAGCAAGGCCTTCAACTCGCGCGGTGTATCATTCGCGCCGCGCACCCCGGACCACAGGGGATAATCCGGATCGGCAAGCAGCCCCAGGCCGACATCGCTGGCCGGCTGCATCGCCGGATCATCAAGATCGCCGTCAAGCCGATAGCGCCGCGCGCCCAGCAGGGTGAAATTGTCCGCCGCCAGCCATTCCAGAAACGCCATGGCTTCGGCGGTACGGTGCGGCGCCAGCGGCGGCGGATTGTCCGACAAGGTGCGGATGCAGGCTTTCAGCAGGGCCAGCATCGCCGGCCAATCGGCCACGGCTGCGCGCACATCGGCGAGCACCTGGCCCAGGCTGTCGATCAACGCGGTGCGCGCGTCGCCGTCCACCCGCTCGATCTCCATGTAGATCATCGATTCGCGGGCCGTGCCCGGCGCTGGCGCGGTGCCGGCGGGCACCATCGCAGCCAGCAACCGGCCGTCGCCATCGCGGCGCACATCGACAATCGGATGCAGCAGACGGTGGATGTCGATGCCCGCCGCGGTAATGGCGGCCGCGGTCGAATCGACCAGGAAGGGGCGGTCTTCGCCGATGATCGCCAGCCGCAGCCGGCGACCACTGGCGTCATCAGGCGGGTCGAGGTGGATCACCGCCGCATGCGCCAGCCGCTGCGCTGCGGCCTGGCCCATGAACGTTGCGACACCGGTACGGCCGGCATCATCCAGATCCTCGATCTCGCCGGGCAAAGCCTGGGCAAAGAAACATTCTGCCAAGGCCGCCAATGCCGCCGTTGGGGCGGCACCAGCAACGGCTGCACCGTCAAAACTATCAGACACCAAGCTCGCTCCCGCGATGTTCGTCGTGCGGCTTATGCGCCTTGCCTGCAGGAATGAAAAGTGTGCTGATGATATCATTTCCATAGATGCGTGATTTTGATCACATCCGGCATGGGCTCCCGGCGCGCGAACGGCTCGCCAGCCGGCGGCAGGCGGCCGATGTCGGCAAAGGCGCCGGCCAGTTCAGCGCGCAGGCGTTTGGCGGCACTTTTTGACAGGATCTCGCGCCAGCTCAGCACGATCTGCACCATGGCGGCCGGATCGCCAGCCGCCGGCAGCGGCAATGCCAAACCGCGCACCAGCAACTGCGCGCCCATCGGATCGTTCACGCTGGCTTCGAACGGGATCGGCATGGGCTGCAACGTCACCAGTTCGCACGCGGCCACCAGTTCCTCGCCCAGCCCGGGATCGCGCAGCAGTGGCAGGCCGGCCATCAGGCCAAAACGCGCCGACACCGGGCCGCCGACGCTGTCGATGATGGCCCGCCCCGCGGGATCGCGCACCACCAGGCTGTGATCGAAAAACGCCTGCAGGGCCGTGGCGATGTCATGCTCGGGCGCGTTCTGCCAGGCGGCCAGCGCCCGATTGGTCAACCGGCGTTCCACCACCACACTGCGCGGGACCTGATCGACGCGCAGCGGCCCGGTGCGAGGGCGGCTGATTGCCTCCAGCGGCGGCGCGGTGCGGTTGCCAGGCAGGGAATGGCTCATGCTCCTGATAACGACGTTCGGGGCCGAACATTGCGCTCCCTCTTGCCAGCACTCCCGCCCCCTGATAATCGCCTCCTCCTTCCCCGGAGCCGCTTTAGCTCAGCCGGTAGAGCACATCATTCGTAATGATGGGGTCAGGTGTTCGAGTCACCTAAGCGGCACCATTAATTTTCAATTAATAAATTGCTTTCGTTCTGAGAGCGATGGCCGGGATGATCATGCAGGCGATACGTCAAATTTGGCCGGCCTCTCGGCAAAAGCCGATTATTCGGTTCATCCGGCGCGAGCGTGACGGTTCATTGGTTGTTGGTGCCAGCCGTGTCGCCGATGCCGCGGCCGGTGGTGAATCGTTTGCTCTGGATCATGAGAGCAATTTCTTCAGTCCTTCACGAAACATTCCGTCGCACGTATGATCTACAAGAAGGCGAAGGAGGGTCCGTGATCCGCGATCAGCGAAGCCGGTCAGTGAAGAATTTCGCGATCACATCATAAGCCTCGCGCGCTTCGGGCACGCGGACATCGTAGAAGAAGGCGTGGCGGCCGCCTTCCCATACGTGCAAACGGGCATCGACATCATTGGCAACAAGCTTGCTGTGCAGATTGACGGCGCTGCTCAGCGCAAAATCGCGGGTGCCGACGACGATCAAGGTCGGCGGGAAGCGGCGCAGCGTGGCAGGATCGGAAGCGGGGAATGCGGCGGAATCATCTGGGCGCGCGCCCTGCATGTAGCCGCGGGGTGGTCCGCCGGCCGGGCCGTCGGGTGCTTCGCCGTCGCCCAGCACCATGCCGATGATGCGGCTGTCGCCGCCCATGCCCGGATCGCCGCCGGCGCAAAACACGCCGGCGGCCGCTGGCGCCGGCAGGTCGTGGGTCTGGAACCAGGCCAAGGATTGCGCTGTGAGCAAACCGCCGGCCGAGCATCCGAACAGGCCGATGCCTTTGGCTGGAATCTCCTTGAGAAGGGCGCGATACACGGCAGCGACGTCTTCGCTGGCAGCCGGAAAGCGTGCGGCCGGGGCGAGGCGATAATCGATGCTGACCACCTTCAAGCCGGTGAGTGCGGCGATGGGGATGCTTTCAAGCCCACCGCATTCGGTGAAACACCCCACAAAACCGCCACCGTGGACGTTAATCAGCAGCTGCCGGCGGCGAGATGGGGCAACACCGCCGTTCGGTTCATAAATCAGGACAGGGACGCCGGCGATGCGATCCTGGCGGACGGTGACCGGAAAGGCCACCTTGGTGCGCTCCAGCCGCGGGCCGAACAGCGCGGCGTTGAAGGCGTCGAGCGGCGCGCCCTTCAGCGCGCGTTCGGTGAGGATATGTTCGACGCGTGACTGGTTGCCTTCCGGGCTCATCAAATCGCTGGAGGGCACATCCAGTGCGGGAACGCTGGTCTGGCCGTCCTGGCCGAGCGGCACCGGACCGGCAGCGGCGGGCGCGGCAAATGCCAGGGCAGCGATCAGCAGAGGGACGACGGGGCGCATGGCTATTTCTCCGGGCCGCTGGGGGAGCGACCGAACAGGCGTTCGATAAAGATCACGATGAGGGGCACCACCAGCGCGACATAGATGTTGTCGATGCCCCCAGGGTTGTCGAGCAGGTACCAGCCCGTTGTCATCGCGGCCGAGGCGCCCAGCGCCAGGGTGGCGCCGCGCGCAGTGGCATAATGCGGCAGGGTGAGGCCGATGACCGCGACGATGGCGATGGAGAGACGCAGTGCGCGGGTGAAGAAGGAGAGCTTGAGGATTTCGGGCACGAACAGCGCGAACAGAAGTGGGAGGAAAGCGATGACAATGGCCACGATGCGGGTGGCCCGAAATTGCTGATCGGCGTCCGGCGCGCGCCAGGGCACATAGAAGTCGCGGATGACAAGTGAGGCAATCGCCAGGGCCACTGTGCTGACCGAGACGAACACCGATGCCACCAGCGAGACGGTCACGGCGGTTGCCATCCACAGTGGCATGCGGCCGAGGAACATCGGCAGCGCATAAAGACTTTCAAGATCCGGTTGGACAAGCTTGGCGGCAACGCCGATGGCCGCGAGCATGAAACCGATCGGGAAGCAGAACAGCGAGGCGTACAGCGCCGCCTTGCGGGCCTCGCGGGCATTGGCCGTCGACGATATGGCCTGGATGATATACTGGGTCGAGAAGATGGCGCCGATGGTCGCGATCGTCCAGGCGACAATGGTGGCGATGCCGATCTTGCCATCCCACGAGAAATAGTCCGGCGGCAAGCTGGCCTGCAGTTCCGGCACCCCGCCCGCCGCGGTGACGGCGACCGCGGCCAGTATGGCAATTCCGGCCAGTTTCAGCGCGCTGTGCAGCAGCGTGACATAGGCAATGCCCTTCATGCCGCCAAAGACATGGTAGAAGGTGCTGACCAGCGCGATGATGACCATCGACCAGCTCAGCTTCATGCCCAGAATCTGGCTGATCGCCGCAGCGCCGCTGACATAGTTGCCGACATTCACCAGCAGCAGCGCATAGATCATGATGATGGAGACCATGGTCATGGTGCCGCGCCCATAGCGCTGGGAGATTGCTGCCGAGATCGTGTATTCGCCGGTGCCGTAGATCCGGCCGGCAAAGAACAGGCCGAACAGCAGGAAGCCGAGGGAGGCGCCGATCACCGACCACGCTGCCGCCATGCCCGACTGGAAGGCCTCCTGCGCGGTGCCGATCGTCGATTTTGCGCCGATGAACTCGGACATCAGCAGCACGCCGACCACGAGCGCCGGCATTGCGCGGCTGCCGACCATGTAATCGGCGTTGGTTCGGCTGCGCAGGCGATAGGTCAACCAGCCGGTGAAGGCGATATAGGCAGCGATCGCGATGAAGATGATCGCGGTTTCGGCCGGTGTGAAGGGAGAGTTGGCCATGACCGGGCCTATTGCGCCAGATCGCGCATGACGCGGATGAGATCGGATTTGCCTTCAAAGCCGATGCCGGGAAGCGCGGGCATGACGATATGGCCGGCCTCGACGCGGACGCCGTCAGGGAAGCCACCATAGGGCTGGAAGAGATCGGGGTAGCTTTCATTGCCGCCAAGGCCGAGGCCCGCCGCAATGTTCAGCGACATCTGATGGCCGCCATGCGGAATGCAGCGCGACGGCGACCAGCCGGCCTCGCGCAGCACGTCAAGCGTGCGCAGATATTCCACCAACCCATAGGACAGCGCGCAATCGAACTGCAGCCAGTCGCGATCAGGCCGCATGCCGCCATAGCGCAGCAGGTTGGCGGCATCCTGATGGCTGAACAGATTTTCACCGGTTGCCATGGCGCCGGGGTAGAACTCGGCCAGCGCCGCCTGCAGGCGATAGTCGAGCGGGTCGCCGGCTTCCTCGTACCAGAACAGCGGATACTCCCGGAGGGCGCGGGCATATTGGATCGCCGTGAGCGTATCGAAGCGGCCGTTGGCATCGACGGCGAGCTGCGCGTCGCTGCCGATTTCGGCGAGCACGGATTCGATGCGGCGGCGATCGATGGCGAGGCTCTCGCCGCCGATCTTCATCTTCACGACGGTGTAGCCGCGATCGATGTAACTGCGCATTTCGGCGCGGAGCGCGGCGTCGTCCTTGCCGGGGTAATAATAACCGCCGGCCGCATAGACAAAGACGCGCGGATCGGGCGTGCGATCGGCGCGTTCCGCCAGCAGGTGGAACAGCGGCTTGTCGGCAATCTTGGCGACGGCATCCCACACCGCCATGTCAATGGTGCCGACAGCGACGGAGCGTTCACCATGGCCGCCGGGCTTTTCATTGGTCATCATCGCCGCCCAGATGCGGTGCGGGCACAGATTATCGCCGCTCTCATCGAGCAGCGCAGCCGGTTCGGCCTCGCGAATGCGGCCGGCGAAACGCTCGCGGATCAGGCCGCCCTGACCATAGCGGCCATTGGAGTTGAAGCCATAGCCGACAACCCGGCGGCCATTGCGTTCGACGTTGGTGACAACCGCGACGAGGCTGGCGGTCATCTTCGAAAAATCGATGTAGGCGTTGCGGATAGGCGAGGCGATCGGCTTGGTGACTTCGACGATATCGAGGATGCGGATGGTCACGACAGGTTCCTGATGGCAGCGGCGGTCACAACGAGGCGCCGCCGCAGATGATGAGCTGCTGGCCAGTGATGGCACCGGCTTCGGGGCCAAGGAGAAAGGCCGTGGCGGCAGCAACCTCCGCCGGTTCCACATAGCGGCCGATAGGCGGCAGAAGCGGCGGCACGCCCTGGCGGTCCGGATCGGCGAGCATCGGCGTTGCCGTGGCGGCGGGCGCCACGATATTGGCGGTGATGCCGCGCGACGCCACTTCGGCAGCGAGCGAGCGCACATAACCGATCAGAGCCGCCTTGCTGGCTGCATAGAGGCCCTTGTTGGCCGCGCCGGCGCTGGTGCGGCTGCCGATGGCGACGATACGGCCCCCGGCGGGCATGGCCGGCACCATTTTAGCCGCCAGCAGGGCCAGCGCCCGCACATGCACGGCCCACATCAGGTCGCCGTCGGCGTGGGCGGCTTGATCATGAGCACCGGTGCGCATCAGCCCTGCGGCATGAACCAGGGCGTCGGTGCCAGCCAACGCAAGGCCGGCTTGTGCCGCGCTTTCGGGATCTGCGAGGTTGGCCATGTGCCAGCCTGCCAACGGCGGCAGATCGGCGTTGTGCGGCCGAAGATCGATGCCCGTCACGGCCCAGCCGTCCGCCGCCAGGCGGCGGGCGATGGCCGCACCGATGCCGGATGCGGCACCGGTAACGGCGACTGTGCGTGCCGCGGCCATGTCGGTTTCAGGCGGCGAGGGCTGGCGAAATGCCGGCCGCCTTTACCGCAGCGGCGATGCGAGCCAGTTCTGCGACGCTGGGCTCCACGGTGGGCGGCCGCATGCGCCCGCTGGGCAGAATGCCGGCTTCGACCATCGCCGCTTTCATGCAGGCATGGGCTTCGCCGGTGGGTTCGCCGCTGCCGTAAACCGCATCCTTCAACGGATCGATCAGCTTTTGCACGCGCTGTGCCTCGGCCAGATTGCCCGCCTTCACGGCCTGCAGCAGATCCCAGATCAGGCCGGGGATTAGCGAGGCGAAGCCGACGAGGGCACCGTCGATCCCCTGCACCATCGAGGCCAGCAGATATTCATCGTGGCAGGTGAGCAGCGCCTTTTCCGGCGCCACCGCGCGGATGGCGGCGAGGTCGCTGGCATATTTGTTCATCTCGCGGGTGCCGATCTTGAACGCCTGTACCGCCTCCATCTGGGCCAGTTCGGCCAGCAGCGCCGAAGGGAAGGAGGCCTTGGTCCAGGCCGGATAGACATGGACGACCAGCGGCAGGCCCGATGCGCGGGCAATATTGTCGAAATAGTCGATGACGTGCGACGCGCGGAATCCGAAGCGCAGCCAGTGGTGCGGCGGCATCACGTCCAGCGCGCTGGCACCTGCATCGCGCGCCATCAATGCATGTTCGGCGGCCTCGGCCGTGCCTTCGCACACGATGGAGGAGATGACCGGCACCTTGCCGGCAACGGCTTCAACCGTCAGGCGGGTCACCTCGGCGCGTTCGCGCGTGGTGAGCGAAAAGACCTCACCGGTGTGGCCGTTGGTCATCAGTGCCTTTATGCCGGGCTGGCCGCACAACCAGCGCGCAAAATGCGCAAGTGCATCGGCATCGATGCTGAAGTCGTCCCGGAACGGAACGGCAGTGGCCGGGATCAGGCCTTTGAAATCGATAGCGCTGTGCACCGGCACGAAACTCCTGTTGGGGGCGTCAAGGGGATAGGGGATGGGCGGCCGTGGCACCGGCGGCACGAACAGCCAACGATAGCTGTTGCGCGGCCGCGCAGGTCGGGCCGGCGGCCGCGGCGATGAATTCGTCCAGCGTCTGGCCGAAGGTGGGCGCGGCCACGCTCATGGCGGCGATCGGCACGCCATCGACATCGGTGATCGGCGCCGCCAGCACGCGTAAGCCCGTGACGGTTTCCTGATCCGACACCGCAAAGCCGTCGCGCCGCACCTGATCGAGTGTGGCCAGCAGCGCATCAATGTCGGTGACGGTCTGTGCCGTCAGCGGCTTGGGCGGATTGGCTTCAAGAATGGCGCGTTCATCTGCGATTGGCAGGTGCGCAAGGATGGCGCGGCCCAGCGCCGACGAGAAGGCGGGCACCCGGTTGCCGACCCGCACATCGACGGCGAGGCGCTGGAGCCCGGCCTGGATGCGTTCGACATAGACGACCTCGTGATGATCGAGGACTCCGATGGACGCGGCTTCGATGCGTTCGTTCACCAAAGAGCGCAGCAACGGGCGGGCCAGCGCCCGAATGTCGGAGCGGGCGATGGCGTTGAAGCCAAGTTCCAGGCACTTGAAGGTAAGCCGGAAACGCCGGCTTTCGGGCACCTTTTCGACATAGCCGAGCGCGACCAGGGTCGTGAGCATCCGGAAGGCGGTGGCGTTGTCGCAACTGGCGGCGCGCGCGACGTCGGCCAGCACCAACTCGCTGGTGTCGGGCCCGAAGGCTTGCAGCACGGCAAAGGCCTTGGCCACAGACTTCACGATATTCTTGTCGTCGCTCATTTTCGAATTCCTCACGACACCCGCAGAGGATGCTTTGCTAAGCATCAGCTTGCCCGCAGGCAACACGGGCGGCGCGCAACGCCGGGAGAGAGCGGCAGGACGCATCATTTCCGATGCTGGCCAAAGAAATCCAGGATTTGCGGCAGTGCGATGTCGAAGCCGCTGGCATGGGTGCCGCCAGGAATTTCGAGATAGCCGGGACGAAGACCGTTGCTGCGCAGGAGCGCGACGGATTCAGCCACACGGTCTCGCATGCCCAGCTCGTCGCGATCACCCACGACCGCCAATATGGGCAGCTGTGCCAGCCCGGAGACATAGTCCTGCTCGACCCCGCCGAAGGCCGCTGGCGCGATCGCGGCCCACCGCTGTGGATGCCGGGCCCCGATCCACCATGTCCCGGCCCCGCCCATCGAATTGCCGGTGAGATAGGTGCGTGCCGGATCGACATTGTATTCGGCGGCCACCAGATCGGCGACGGCGAGCACATCGGCCTCACTGTGACGCCGGCGCGTCTCTTCGGGAGCGAAGGCGCGCATGCCGCGGACGCCGTATCCGCTGTTCAGCCGGTAGCCGAGCGGTGCGACCACGATGATGCCGCGCTGTTCGGCGAGTGCCTGCAATCGCGCACCAGCCCGGCCAAGCATGTTGGTCTCGTCAAGGTTGGCACCGTGCAAGGCCACGACCAGCGGCCATTTTCGATCCGCTCGCCATGCCTTGGGCACATAGAGCTGAAAAGGCAGCAACTCCCCGGTCGGCGCAAAGCGGTATGCGCGGTTCTGAAGGCCAGTGGCCTGGACAACAGGATCAGCCTCCTTTTCGAGTGCTTCGGCAATCGCTTCGGATCGCCTGAGCGCGGCGGGAAAATCATAAGAGATGACTTCGCGGCGGCCGGCGTTCAGCGCGGCGGCGAGTTCGAACGGGTAAAGTGCTGTCGCCCGCGCGCTGTCATGCCCGGACGTACGGTCGAGGCGCGCCGAAATCGCCTGCTGCCGCGCCGCAAGATTGTTGACGATGTGGAAGCCGCTGGCCAGTTGGTCGCTGCCACCATCTGGGGCTGTCACCCGCGCCTGCGCAATATAGAAGCCGTCGGGCAGGCCTTTGAGATCGACCTTGATCGATTGGATTTTGCCGGTGAGCTTGTCGCTCGCCAATCGGCGCACCGTCTCACCGGGCTGCGGCGTTGCGGATGCCGTTGGTGTCGCGCGCAGCAGATCGAGTTCATATCGCCCGCCGGGCACAGCTGGCGTCGCAAAGCCCGGGGCGAAGATCATCACCGCAGCGTTGCCGGTGGCAACGGGCTGCGCGGGCGACAGGGATGTTGCAGCAACCATCGCCTGGCCGGCTGTCCACGGCTTGCCGAGCAACAGCGACGCCGCCTGCATCAAGCCCCGGCGCGCCTCCGTGTCCGGCTTGCCCTGGGTGGCAGCCACCAGCCTGTCGACCTCGGCCACCAGCTCCGGCGCCACGCCGGGGGTGCGGCGCAGTCCGGCGACGGTCTGTTCCAGCACCTGCCGGGTCGGGCGGAACGCAAGCCGCCAGACGGCGCTAGCACGCGCTTTCTGGGCGGCATCGTTGCTTTCATAATCCGAAAGCACGGTCTGGGCGTCAGCCGGCTGGCAAAGCGGCGCCGCCGTCGCAACCAGCAAGGCCAAAGGAGCGAGTGCGCGGCGCATCACATTTCGAACCGCAGGCCGAACTTGTATGAGCGGCCGACATAATCATACGGGTTGCCGCCAAGATTGATGGCAGCAATCGCAAATTCGGGCGGATTGCGGTTGGTGAGGTTGGCCACGTTGCCAAAGAGCTGCACTTTCCTGCCCGCGATCTTCAGATCATAGGCCAGATTCAGGTTGAACATGGCCTGTGGCTCGAACCGGTTCTTGTTGATGCTGGTGGAAAGCGCCGGATTATATCCCGCCTCGCCGGGGCCGAAAAACAGGGGCGAGTAGGAGATGCTGGAGAAGGTGCGCATCTGCAGACCGATCGTGATCGGATCCAGATGATAGCTGAGGAATGCACTTGCGGTCTGCTTCGGCGCGGAATTCTGATAACCGGCAAAGTCGAGCGTGGTGCCACCCGGGCCGGCGAGGTCGGTGCTGCGATAATGGCGGAGCCAGGATATGAACATGGACGCATCGATCTCGCCGGGCAGGCCCACGCCAGCCAGGCGCGTGCGATAGCCGATCTCGGCATCGACGCCTTCAACATCGAGCAGCGATTGGTTGAACGGCTGCACGAAGATCTTCGCAATGCCAAATGGCGAGTTGTCGAAGGTGATGGCCGAACAATAGATCTGCTGCCCACCAAAGCAGCGCGCCAGCACATCCGTCGCGCCGACCGTGGCGATCACGTCCTTCACCTTGATGCGGTAGTAATCCAGCGAGAGCCGCAGGCCGGCCAGCGCATCGTGCCCTTCATAGGTGATGCCGGCCGTGAACGTGTCGGCCGTTTCCGGGCGCAGCGCCGCGTTGCCGGTCGTTTGCACCGGCAGGCGATCCGATTGGCCGTTGAAGGGATTGACGAAGGAGCCGGTCGCCGAAACCCCGCCCAGCAAGAACAGGTCCGAAAGCGATGGCGCACGAATGTCACGCGACCGCGTGGCGCGCAGGCGCAGGCCCTCCAAGGGCTCCAGCGTGCCGCCGACCTTCCACGTCGTGACCGACCCTGACTGCCGGTAATTGGTGCGTCTGATCGCGCCGTTCAGCGAAATCTGATCGAGTATCGGCAGTTCGATTTCGGCATAGGCTTCCTGCACGCGTTCCCTGCCGCTGTAGGACCGGTTGTTGCCGGCAGAATACAGCCCACGGATCTGCAGATCGTCTGCCACCTGATCCAGCCCGTCCCAGCGTGCTTCGGCACCGACGGCGATCTGCGCGTTGCCCCCCGGCAGGCGGAATAGCGGACCCGACAGATTGACCGCCGCCACGGTGCGATCCATCGTGATCTCCGTCGGTTGGAAGCCTGACACATAGTCGCGGACCGCATCGGTGACATTGCCGACCCCGAACGGATTCATCGGAACGCAGCCGGGCAACACATTTCCGGGCTGAACGGAATTTGTCAGGCGGTTGGGAGCGAAATTGGGATTGCTGGCGATCGGGCCGCAGACCACGTTGCCACTGCTGTCGCGCACCGCAAACAACGCAGCAGAGAGATTGGCTTCGCGCGTGCTGTAGACCTGGGCGTCGACTGTGGAGCGGCCGTGGGTGAACGAGGCATCCCACCTGAACTTGTCGAAAATGCTGCCCTTGACCCCGATGACCCCCTGGGCGCTCTGGTAGGTGTTGTCGGCCGACGTTCCCAGCCAATCTGTATTGACCCGGCCCATGTTGAAGCTGGCGATGTTGTTGGCCGTCATCTGCGCCCGGATCCCGGCTGGCAGGAACGGATTGTCTGCCCGGATGGTGATTGCAGCCGCCTGATGATGTTGCGAGAAGGTGACCACACGGCTGCGCGCATAGTTCACGTCGGCAAACAGCGTCATGGTTTCGGAAACGTCGAAGCTGATGCGCGCCATCGACGCCAGTTGCTCCAGCGGCTGCTTGAGGTTCCATTGCGCCATCGGCGTCGCGATCGGGTTGCTGTTGGAATTGATCATCAGGTTGCCGAACACCGGCCCGCGCACGAGCGGGCTGGTCGTGCCATCGGGATTGAATGTCAACTGGTTGAGCACGGTCGATGCTGCCCCGGTGAGGGTGGTGGCGCTGTTGATCACGCCGCCCGGGGTCTGGTTCGCGAACTGCACGCCATTGGCCCAGCCGAACGCAGCCGTTCCGGCAGGGCGCGACGCGCCGAAGGAGATCGGGTTGCCGCTGTTGCCGGGCTGCACGGCGCTCCAGGGACGGCTGTAGATGTTTCCGACGCCCCAGTTCTTGTTGTAGTCCACACCGACCACCAGACGCAGCCGATCGCCGGCACCGTTGATCCCGAACGCGATGTTGGCGCCGACTTCCTCGTTGTCACCATGTTCTGAAATGCCGCCGTAAATGGAACCCCTGACCCCTTCCAGGCGGTCGGCAAGGATGAAGTTGACGACACCTGCAACCGCGTCGGAGCCATAGGCAGCCGAAGCGCCGCCGGTGACGACTTCCATGCGTTTCACAAGGCCCAGCGGAATGATGGCCGTGCTGGTCGTGGCAGACGGGTTGGTCGGCACCATGCGGCGGCCGTCAACCAGCGTGAGGGTCCGCGCCCCGCCCAGACCGCGAAGATTGGCGATGCTCTGGCCGGTCGTGGTGCTGCCGGCATTGCGCTGTACCTGGTTCGGGCCGGAGTTGTTGCGGAACGCCGGAAGCTGCGAGATGACGTCGTCGAGGGCGGCAGGCGCAAGCTGAAGCATCTTGGTTGAATCCAGGACGGTCACGGGCGTTGGCGCTGCGACACCCGACGCAACGATGCGGCTCCCGGTCACCACCAGTTCCTGAACGCTCGCCTCTTCCGCGGCATCTGCAGTCGTGGCCGGCTGGGCCTCTTGAGCCATTGCCGGAAGATTGCCCAGCGTGAGCGCGATCAGTCCCGTACCCAAAAGCCAATTGTGCCTCATCGTCCAACCCTTCCCCACGCCTAATGTTCGGAATGCGAACTTTTGTTTGTATCATAAGGCTATGGCGATTGAGGGGTGCTGTCAAGCGCCTGGTCCGTCCTCAAGATCGACAGCGGGGCGCAGCCGGACTGGTGGCGAAAGCCGGATGTTATCCGTTTGGGTGTAGGGCTGAATGTTTCAGCGCCATCGCGCTTCTGTTGCCGAGCGGCTCCACGCCGTCCCATTCCAGTAAGGAAATGCCGGGGTGGGTTGGCAAAAGGCCGATACTCAGCTTCCCGTGTTCTTGGCTGGTACCCGCATTTCAGCAGCCTGGCCGTTGCTTGCCATGCGCCAATTCAAAATCTTCTGGTCAGGCTTGCTTGGGAATTTCTAGAGCGGTTTTCGATCAGGTTGCATCATACCCGCAGGCGGCGAAGTAATTGGC